>NZ_JBEYXC010000001.1:0-987304 GCF_040644695.1 Streptomyces sp. NPDC046909
GGCACCGACCGGATGCTCGTCAACTCGGCCGCCGACTGGGGCCGCAGCGACCCCCTCAAGACCCGCAAGACCGCCGACGCGATGCTCACCGCCGGGTTCGACGACAACGCTGTCGACCAGGTCATGTGGCACAACCCGGTCGCTTTCTACGGACAGAGCGGCCGGCTCGACCTGGAGGACGTCAAGCCCGACGACACGGCCCTCTTCCAGGGCAACTCGATCAAACGCGGCGGGGAGTGACCCGCCGTGCGCTTCCTGCACCCCGACGGCACGACCGTCCACCTCGCCTACTGCAGCAACGTCCACCAGGCCGAGGACCTCGACGGAGTGGTGGACCAACTCGCCGCCTACGCCGAGCCCGTACGCGAAACCCTCGGCGCCGACCTGCTCGGTATCGGCCTATGGCTGGCCAACGACGTCGTGACCGAGCTGCGCGAACGGCCCGACGCCGTACACCGCCTGCGTGCCGAATTGAGCGCGCGCGGCCTGGAGACCGTCACGCTCAACGCCTTCCCCTACGGCGGCTTCCACCGCGAGGTCGTCAAGAAGGACGTCTACCTGCCCGACTGGGCCGACCCCGCCCGCCTGCGCTACACCGTGGACTGCACCCGGGTGCTCGCCGGACTGCTCCCCGAGGACGCGCGGCGCGGCAGTGTCTCGACCCTGCCGCTCGCCTGGCGCACACCCTGGCCCACCGAGGCGCGTGACACCGCCCGCCGCGCATTGGATCAACTCGCCGTAGAACTGGCTGAGTTGGAGCGCGAGACGGGCCGTACGATCCGGGTCGGCTTCGAACCCGAGCCCGGCTGCGTGGTCGAGAACACCGTCCAGGCCGCCCGGGAACTGGGGGGAGTGGACCCCGAGCGGCTCGGCATCTGCCTGGACACCTGCCACCTCGCCGTGCAGTTCGAGGAACCCGCCGCCGCGCTGCGCCGCCTCGCCGACGCCGGGCTCCCGGTCGTCAAGGTCCAGGCGTCCAGCGCCCTCCAGGCCGACGACCCCGCCGACCCGGAGGCGCGCCGAGCGCTCGCCCGGTTCGCGGAACCTCGCTTCCTGCACCAGACCCGTACGGCCCCCGATGGCGCCGTCATCGGGGTGGACGACCTCCCGGAGGCCCTCTCCGGTGGACTGGACGCCGGCTCCGCCTGGCGGGTGCACTTCCACGCACCCCTGCACGCCGATCCCGAACCGCCGCTGCGCACCACGGCCACCGAACTGACCGGTGCCCTGCGGGAGTTGCTGGGTGGACCGCAGGCCCTCTGCGACCACATCGAGGTCGAGACCTACACCTGGTCGGTCCTGCCCGAACACCTGCGGCCGCACGACCGGAAAGGCCTCGTCGCGGGCCTGGCTGCTGAACTGGCCTGGACCCGCGACCGGTTCGAGGAGCTCGGCCTCAAGCCCCGCTGAGGACTCCGGCCACACCCCCCACCACGAAAAGGAGCCCGTCTCATGACCCGACTGGTCGTCCTCGACATCGTCGGCCTCACCCCCCGCATGCTCCGGCACATGCCCGCCGTCTCAGCCGTCGCCGAACAAGGCTTCCAGGCCCGCCTCAACACCGTGCTGCCCGCCGTGACCTGCTCCGTGCAGTCCACGCTCCTCACCGGCGCACTGCCCTCCGAACACGGCATCGTCGGCAACGGCTGGTACTTCCGCGACCTCGGCGAGGTCTTCCTGTGGAGGCAGCACAACGCCCTCGTCGGCGGCGAGAAGATCTGGGACGCGGCGCGCGCCCAGAACCCCGACTACAAGGTCGCCAACGTCTGCTGGTGGTACGCCATGGGCGCCGACGTCGACTGGACGGTCACCCCGCGACCCGTCTACTACTCCGACGGCCGCAAGGAACCCGACTGCTACACGCGCCCGCCCGCCCTGCACGACGAACTCACCGACCGCCTCGGCACGTTCCCCATGTTCACCTACTGGGGCCCCAACGCGGACCTGCCCTCCAGCCAGTGGATCCTGGCCGCCGCCCGCCAGATCTTCGACGAGAAGCAGCCCGACCTGACCTTGGTCTACGTCCCGCACCTGGACTACGAGCCCCAGCGCTCCGGCCCCGGCTCCCCGCAGTCCGCCCGCGAGGCCCGCCGCCTGGACGACGCCCTGCGGCCCCTCCTGGAGCACTTCCGGCGGGAGGATGCCACGGTCGTCATTCTCAGCGAGTACGGGATAGCCCCGGCCGCCCGTCCGGTCGACATCAACCGCGCCCTGCGCCGGGCCGGACTCCTCGACGTCTACACGCAGGACGGCATGGAGTACCTCGACCCGTGGACCTCCCGCGCCTTCGCCGTCGCCGACCACCAGATCGCCCATGTCTATGTCCGCGAATCCGCCGACACCGAGGCAGTGGCGAAGATCGTCGCCGAACTCCCGGGTGTGGACCAGGTGTTGGACGCTGAGGGCAAGGCGGCCCACGGCCTCGACCACGACCGTTCCGGAGAGCTGGTCGCCGTGGCGGACTCCGACGCCTGGTTCACGTACTACTACTGGCTGGACGACGACCGCGCCCCGGACTTCGCCCGTCAGGTCGAGATCCACCGCAAGCCCGGATACGACCCCGCCGAACTCTTCTACGACCCCGCCGTGCCCGGTGTGAAGGCCCGCGCCGCCGCCCAGGTCGCCCGCAAGAAGCTCGGCATGCGCTACCGCATCCAGACCGTCCCCCTCGACCCCTCCGGCATCCGCGGCAGCCACGGCCGGCTCCCGGACGACCCGCAGGACAGCCCCGTCCTGCTGTGCTCGCGGCCCGGTCCGGCGTCCGAGGAGATCCACGCGACCGACGTCAAGGACCTGCTGCTGACCCTGGCCGGCCTCACCTCCGACTGACCACTGGAGCCACCCTCATGAACACCCCGTCCCTGCCTGGCCGCCGCCCTCTCCTCGACCCCGCCGCCGAGTACCGTCGCTGGATCGAGGAACGCCCCCTCGCCCGCATCTCGCTCTGGGGCGACACCCACCCCTGGCTCGTCACCCGGCACGAGGACGCCCGCGCCGTCCTCAGCGACCCCCGGTTCAGCTCGCGGAACACCAGGCCCGGCTTTCCTGGCCTGCAGCCGACCCCGCCGCCGGTCACGCCGGGACAGCTGTTCGCCATGGACCCGCCGGACCACACCCGGCTGCGCCGCATGCTCATCCCGGAGTTCACCTTCCGCCGGGTCGAGCAACTGCGGCCCGCCATCCGGAACATCACCGCCGACCTCCTCGACGGCCTCGCCAAACAGGAGCAACCGGCCGACCTGGTCGAGCACTTCACCCTCCCGCTGCCCCTCCTCGTCATCTGTGAACTGCTCGGAGTGCCGTACGCGGACCGCGACTTCATCAACACCCACGCCGCCGCATTCGCCACCGTCTCCGCCGGACCGGAGGCCATGCGGGCCGGCTGGGGAGCGCTCTTCGGCTACCTCCAGGAGCTCCTCGCCGCCAAGTCGCGCGAGCCCGCCGACGACCTGATGAGCAAGCTCGCGACCGAACGGGTAGCCACCAGCGAGGCCACCTCGGCGGAAGCGGCCGGGATGCTCGTCCAGCTCCTCATCGCCGGGCACGAGACGACCGCGAGCATGCTCTCCCTCGGCGTCATCGCCCTGCTGCGCCACCCCGAGCAGCTGGCCGCGCTGCGCGCCGACGAAGAACTCGTGCCGGGCGCGGTGGAGGAGCTGCTGCGCTATCTCACCGTCGTCCACATCGGCCTGCGCCGCATCGCCACCGAGGACGTCGAGGTCGGCGGCGTCACCATCAAGGCCGGCGAAGGCGTGGTGGTCGCCCTCCAGGCCGCCAACCGGGACCCCGCGGTCTTCCCCGACCCGGACCGCCTCGACCTCACCCGCGACGCCGACCGCCACCTCGCCTTCGGCCACGGCCTCCACCACTGCCTCGGCCAGTCACTCGCCCGCGCCGAACTCCAGATAGCCCTGCCGATGCTGTTCGAACGGCTTCCGGGGCTGCGGCTGACGGGGCCCGAGGCGGAGGAATTCGCGTTCGAGGGGCGCGCCATCCATGGGGTGCGGGAGCTGCCCGTGGCCTGGTGATCCCGGGCGCACAACGACTGTGAGACTGTGCGTAACAGAAGAGGAGAGTCACTTCCCGTCTCGCAGTTCTCGTGTGGACGAGGTGCGTCGATGTCGCGGACCAGTGACGACCTCCGGGCCCGCCGCAGTGGTGTGGCCGCACTGGCAGCCGCCACCGAACTCCTTCTGGAGGGCAGCCCGGAGAGCGTCACCCACGCGTCCGTTGCCGCACGTGCGGGCGTCGGCCGGGCCACCGTCTACCGGCACTGGCCCGATCTGGAGTCGCTGCTGCTCGACACCCTGGCCGGTGCCGCCCGTTTGCTGCTCACGCTGAGGACGGTCCCGTGCGTGAGCAACTTGTCGGGTATCTCAAGCAGCAGTCGCAGTGGTTCAACCAGCCGGTCTCCGCCTCCGTCATCGACCGGGCCGAACGGGATGACGGGGTGCGGCGCATCCGCGACGAGAGGTTCGGCCGTGCCGACGAGCACCTGGCGGACGCAGCGGTCGAACGTGGTGAGTTCCGGCCCGGTATCGAGGACGACGTCAGGGAAGTGATCTCACGCAGGCATTCTCGGCCCCCTGCTGTTCCGGCGTCTCATGCTGGGCGCGTGGCTCGACGACGACACCGTCGTGCCTACCGTCGAGGCCGCGCTCTCCCTGTGGCGGCCGGAGGAGTGAGGCCCGATTCGATCGGCCGGTCCCGCTGAACCGGGGCGGCTCTACGCGCTGGCCCCGGGCACCGCGTCCGCGCCGGTGGTGGGGGTGTCGCCCGACGTGGAAGCGGGACGTTCGGATTCGGGGGTCCGGTCCCTGAGTGCCGTCTCCCGGATGAACAGGGTGAGCAGCAGACCGAGCAGGGCTGCGGGGGCGGCGAACATGAACACGTCGGCGATGCCGTCTCCGTACGCGCTCTTGACCACGGTGCGCAGAGGCTCGCGCAGCTCGGACACGTTCGGCACGGCTCCCTGCGTGTCGGACGCTCCTGCCGGGGCGTCGATCCGAGCCAGCCCGTCGGCGACATAGTGGGTCACCCGGTTGGAGAGAACCGCGCCGAGCGCCGAGACGCCGATGGTGCCGCCCAGGGACCGGGTGAACGCCACCAGGGAGCTCGTGGCGCCGAGATCGGTGCCGTCGGCCTGGTTCTGTGCCGCGAGCACCAGGTTCTGCATGCTCATGCCGAGGCCGAGTCCCGTGAGCGCCATCGCGACGCCGACCTGCCAGTACGGAGTGTCGTAGTGGAGGCCGCCCAGCAGGGCCACACCGGCGGTGAGCAGCGTGCCGCCCGCCACCAGCCATCCCTTCCAGCGCCCGGTACGGGTGATGAACCGGCCGGAGACGGTGGAGGCGAGGAACAGCCCGGTGATCATCGGGATGGTCATGAGCCCGGCCTTGGTCGCGGAGTCGCCCCGGGCGAGCTGGAAGTACTGACTGAGGTAGACCGTGGCGGCGAACATGGCGGAACCGACGAACAGCGAGACGGTGCCGGCCAGGGCGATGGTGCGGTTGCGGAACAGCCGCAACGGGATCACCGGATCGGCCGCGCGGTTCTCGGCCAGGATGAACAGGGCCGCCAGAACGAGGGCGCCGCCGACCATCGCGTAGGTCTGCCAGGAGTTCCAGGCGAACGAGTCCCCGGCCAGCGTCACCCAGACCAGTAGCAGGCTGACCGTGGAGGTGAGCAGTGCCGCACCCGACCAGTCCACCCGCTTGCCGCCGTCGCCGACCGGCAGGCGCAGCGTTTGCTGCAGCACGGCCAGGGCCACCACGGCGAACGGTACGCCGACGTAGAAGCACCAGCGCCAGCCGAGCCATGACGTGTCGGTGACGACGCCTCCGATGAGCGGGCCGGCGACGGTGGCCACGGCGAACACCGCACCGAGATAGCCGTTGTAGCGTCCTCGTTCCCGTGGCGGGATCATCGAGGCGAGGACGATCTGGGAGAGCGCGACCATGCCACCGGTGCCGATGCCCTGCACGGCGCGCATGGCGATCAGGAGTGCCGTGCCGTGGGAGAGTCCGGCGAGGACCGAACCCGTCACGAAGATCACCAGGGCGGTCTGGATCAGCCGCTTCTTGTCGTAGAGGTCCGCGAGTTTGCCCCACAGGGGGGTCGACGCCGTCATCGCGAGCAGGGTCGAGGTGACGACCCAGGTGTAGGAGGACTGGGAGCCGCCCAGATCCGCCACGATATGCGGGAGCGCGTTGGAGACGATCGTGGACGACAGAATTGCCACGAACATGCCAAGCAGAAGTCCGGACAGCGCCTGCATCACCTGGCGCTGCGTCATGGCTGCCGGAACGACGGTGGAGGGTGCGGTCTGCGGTCGATCGGTGGTCGTCATGAGTGCTCTCAGGAGTCGCGGTGAACGCGGGCCGGGAGTGCGCAGGTGTTGATCCGTACGCCGTTCCCGGCCCGCGGTTGATCAGTGGTCGCCCAGAACCCCGAGGGAGCCGAGCATCGCCAGGAAGTCCGTGGTGTCCCAGTGCTCGACGATCACGCCTTCCTCGAAGCGGAAGGTGTCGGCCGTGGTGAAGTCGACGGCGCGTCCGGTGGCCGGCAGCGGGCCCAGGTCCCCGAGGTGGTAACCGTCCCAGCGGCTGCGCGTGATCACACGGTCCCGCTCGGCCACGATCTGCACCGGATACGAGCGGCCCTTCTGGAAGACCTGGCGGAATCCGACGAACTCCTGGTTGAAGTGGGAGGCGCCGTCGGGAGCGCGGCCGGTGTTCTGGATGTAGGAGTCGGCCATCCCGTAGGCGTCCTCGGCGTTGCCGGTCGCCACGACTCCTTCGTACATGGCTCGTACCTGGGACTTGTGCCAATCGGGCCTGGTGGTCTGCTGGTTGACGGCGATGCCGAAGGGGGAGCCCGGCTTCTCGTCGAAGAGCGGAATGCTCGCGGGGATCAGGCCCAGCTCGGCGAGGATGCGGTAGCTGTCCTCGACCTCCCAGTGTTCGACGAGGCGGCCGTTGCGGTGACGGAAGAAGTGGTGGTTGCCGATGCGGAAGCTCTTGCCCGTCGGGTCGTGACCGGCGTACGGCCCCTCGTGGGTACCGGAGACGTAGGTGCGCAGGGCGAGCAGGTCGCCTTCCACGACGACACCGACGTTCTCATGGACCTCGTAGGTCAGGTCCGGGAAGGCGGTGCGCAAGGTGAGCAGACGGTTCTTCTCGCCGTTGCGGCCGGTGGTTCCGGTGCGTCGGTGACTCTCGAAGGTCGGGGCCAGAAGCCGGTCGACATCGTCGTCCGTTCCCTCGTTGAGGGCCTGGAAATACTCTCGGACGAGGACGTCTGCCTGCTGGTTCTCCCATGTGAGGTGGAACCCGTCGAGGCTGGTGGCAGGGATCAGACTCATGGTGGTGCCTTTCGTGCTGAGCCAGGTTGTTGGAGCCCCCCTCCGGCTGGTCGGTCAGAGGACGCCCATCATGCGAGCGATCTTCTGGTCGGCGTCCTGGTCGGACAGGGAGTCGACGAGGTCGAGGATCTTCTGGTCCTCCGGGTCGGTGAGCACCCGTGTGGGCGGGTTCGGGTCGGCCAGCAGGCCGGCGATCTGGGCGGCCACGTCCTTGGGATCGACGCCACCGTCGGCCGCTTCGAGATCCGCCTTGGCGAACCGACGCAACGACTCCCCGTACAAGGCCTCCTGCTCGGGCGTGAGACCGTCGATGAGAGCCTGCTGATTGCGTGCCGCCTTGGGGAGCGCGTTGGTGCGCATCTTCCCCGCCCGGACGATGGTGACGGGGATGGACCAGGGCAGCAGTTCGCGACGCAGCAGGTCCATCAGGCCTTCCATGGCGAACTTGGAGCCGGCCAGGATGCCCTTGTACGGCAGGGCGACGTGTCCGGTGAGCGAGCCGATCTCGACGATGCGGCCGCGGCCGCGCCGGAGGGCCGGCAGCAACGCTTTGATGGTGGCCACGTGTCCGAAGACGTTCACATCGAACTGCCGGCGAATCCCTTCTATGGAGACGATCTCCATCGGCCCGGGAACGAGGATGCCGGCGTTGCTGATCAGGGCGAACAGTCCCTGGTCGCCCACTTGTTCATCGACGGTGCGCGCCATCTCCTCGACCTGGGCGTCGTCGGTGATGTCCATGACGATCGGAGTGACCCCGCCGCCGGTGGCGGAGGAGAGGTCGTCGGACTCGGCCTCACTGAGGGTGGTACCGAAGACGCGATAGCCCTCTTCGGCCAGCAGGATCGCGGTGGCCCTGCCGAGGCCCTCGGAGGCTCCGGTGACGACGACGGCTCGGGGATTGCCGGCCATGAATTTCCCTCTCCGGAGGGTGGCACCCTCCTTGATCCGGCATATGTGAATATTTCGGACTGTACTCATTTCTGAGCGTGGTCGCATTCGATCCCACCACAAAAGCGGTAATCACATATTCATACGTGAATTATCGGCTGTCAAGGGGATGGCGAGATGCTCCGTAGGGCAACAGCCGGGTGACTGGCAGTGGCATGTGCGGCCCTGATTCAGTGGAGGCCGATACGGCTCGCGAGTCCGGCGAACTGCATGGCGAAGGCGCGCTGCAGCAGTGCGCGGGCGCGATTGAGGTCGCTGTCCAGGCGCAAACCATCCAGGGCGGCCTGCCACAGGGCGTAGAAGTTCCATGCCGCCTGCGCGGGGTCGGCGTTTGGGTGCACCTCGCCGTGCCGCTGTGCTGCATGGATGAGATCGACCGTGGCTTCCAGGGTGTGGCTTCGGATGGCGGCGGCCTGGGCGGCGTACTCGCCGGTGCCCCGCCGCCGTGCTTCGGCGAGGAAGATGCGCAGGTTCCGGTCGTCGGCCACGTCGTCCAGCGCCTCGCCGTACAGCCGCCCCAATTGCTCGAGCAGTGTGCTGTCGGTCTCCAGTGAAGTCAGCCGCTGGTCAAGGCGCTGCTGGATCCGCTCACCGTAGACCAGCATCAGGAGTTCGGACTTGTCCTTGACGTACAGGAAGAGCGTTCCGGTGCCCACGTCGGCCGCCTCCGCGACCTCCCGGGTGGTCATCTGCTCGTACCCCTTGGTGTCGAGCAGTGTGGCCGCCGCGGCCTTGATGCGAGCCAGTTTCTCCTGCTTGTTGCGCTCTCTGCGACCAGTCACGGGCTCCGCACCTCCCAGGGAAACTGAGCGTACTCAATTATGAGCACATACCTGAGGGTGTGGCCTGGTGTGGGTGGTACGCCCGATGGGTGAGGTCGTCACGCCTGACTGCGGGGTACCGGCCGCACTCGTGCGCCTACTGTGCGCAGCGAGATCGCCACGTACCGGTCGGCGATCTCCTCCGGCGTCAACGGGCCTCCGGGGTGGAACCACGCGGCCACCGCCTGGCACATGCCGAGGAGTGCGCGACCGGTGTCGGGGGCGCGGTCCACCTCGAACAAGCCCTGTGTCACGCCCTCTTCGATGATTCCGAGGAGAAGCTCCTCCAGCTCCTTGCGCAAAGCCGCGTACTTCTTCCGGTTCGCGGGCTCCAGATAGCGCAGCTCCGAGTCCAGGCCGGCCGTCGCCGCCCGGTGGGTCATGTGGAGCACGATGCACTCGACGACGTTGGCGAACCGCTCCAGCACCCGGCCTTCAGCCGCCGCGTCGGCAAGTCGGGCCCGATGGAGCACTTCGCTGATCGCGTCCTCCAGGAGCGCCACGAGCAGCCCCTGTTTGTTCTCGAAGCGGTAATAGATCATCGGCAGGCTGACTTCGGCCCGGCGTGCGACGTCTCTCACTGAGGTGCCGTGGTAGCCGTGTTCGCGGAACTCTTCCAGTGCCGCCGCCAGGATGGGGTGCAGTTCGAGCGGGGCGAAGGCTCGCCAGTCGTCGATGCGCGCGTCCATGTCCGAAGGGGCGCTCCCGCCGGGCTTCGTGGCCGACATCCACTGCTCCTCGTGTTGTGGCCGACAGGCCGGTTGCACGATTCTAGCGAACGTTAGCTTCGGCTGGTTGGGTGGGGTCCGCGGCCTTCTCTGCGGGGGCCCGGGCGGTGCGGCGACTTGACCTTTCGCTAAATCACAGTAACTTAGGTGATTAAGTGATCGGCGGTGCTCGGTGACCACACCCGCGTAGTGCACGACCGGTCAAGGAATCCAAGCCTCCTTGGAGGTCAGGCATGACAACGCAAGCCGCCGCAGACGAGCGCATGGCCCTCATCGAACGGTCTCTCAAGGCCGGGGACCCGCTGGCCGACGCCGTGATCGCGGAGATGGACGAGCTGGGGGCACCCGCCCGGCGTCTCTTCAACGAAGGTCTGAAGAACGGGCTCGCGTCGCTGGACGACGCGCCCCCGGCGATCGCTGCCCTGTTGCGCGAGGTCCAGGCCGTACCCGAGTGGGTGGACACCGAGAAACTCGCCGAGGGCGAGACCGCGTACCTGTCCGTCGAAGTGCAGTGGACCCAGATCGCGCTCGCGCTCGGTTCCCTTCTGCCTGAGTACAGCGCGCCCCGCATCGCGGGTGTTCTCGCCGGTACGGGGCGGCTGGTGACCATCACCCAGCGCCGGCTGCAGGAGACGGGCAAGTGGCTCAACAGCGTCGCGTTGCCCGGAGGCATGCTCCTGGGCGGGCCCGGATACCTCGACACGGTCCAGGTGCGGCTGATGCACGCGCGAGTGCGCGCGACCCAGCAGAAGCACGGCTGGGACGTGGAGACCCTCGGTACCCCGATCAACCAGGTCGACCTGGTGCGCACCTGGCTGGACTTCACTTACAGCCCGTTGAACGCCCTGAAGACGCTGGGGATCACGTTCACCGACGAGGAACTGGCGAGCATCTACCGCTATTGGCACTACGTCGCCTACCTCCTGGGTGTCGACCCCGCGCTGTACCAGAGCATCAACGACCACGAGCAGGCAGGCGAGTGGTACGCCGCGATCGAGAAGGTTAACGGCGAGCCGGACGAGAACTCCATCGCTCTCACCTCCGCCACCCTGGAAGTGCTGATCGCGATGCTGTCGCAGATGACGCTCAAGACCCCGCTGCCCCTGACCGAACAACTCGTCTCGGCCTTCGCCCGCCGCATCCTGGGCGACGAACTGTGCGACCAGCTGGGTGTGGGCCACTCCGAACTCGGTCCCCTGGTCGACCTGTTCGCCCGGACCAACCAGCAGACCCGACGCTGGCAGCGCTCGTCCCCCGAAGCCTGGCAGCAGGCACTGCAGGAGACCATCGAGGCCCGGCGGTTCCTGGTCAGCCTCACCGAGGGCGCCACCGTGTACGAGAAGAACCTGGCTGCCTGAGCCGCAAGACAAGGAATCCCCCCATGACTGAGAGCATCACCAGCGAACTGCTGCCCGTGGACGAGTCCTTCGGCGTCCCGGTGTCGGCGGCGAGCATCGACCGAGCGGCGGACGCGTTGAGCGCGCACGGCTTCACCGTACGGATCGTCGACACGGCCGCGGACGCACGCCGGCTCGTGAACGAGATCCTGCCGACGGACAAGACCGTCTTCACCTCCACCAGCGAGACGCTGCGGCTCACCGGCATCACCGAGGACATCGACGGCTCCGGACGGTTCATGAGCGTCCGGGCGAGCCAGGCGGACTGGGACCTTCGGGCACGCTACGACGAGGTCCGCCGGTCGCGATCCGCCCCCGACGTCGTGGTCGGCAGCGTCCACGCCGTCACCGAGGACGGGCGCCTGGTCACCGCGTCGGCCAGCGGGAGCCAGCTCGCTCCCTACGCCTCCGGTGCGGCGAGCGCCGTGTGGGTCGTCGGGGCCCAGAAGATCGTCCCCGATCTGGAGACCGCCCTGCTCCGGATCGACAACTACTCGTATCCCAAGGAAGACACCCGTGCTCAGCAGGCCTACGGCCAGCGCAGTGTCGTCGCCAAGATCCTGATCAGCAGCCGGGAAGTCGTCCCCGGCCGCGCCACCGTCGTCCTCGTGCGCGAAGCCATCGGCTTCTGATGCGTTCGCGCGCCTGATTCTTTCAAGCACCCCCGGAGTTCAGTCATGTTCATCACCGCCGCGATAGTCGCCGTCCTGCTGGCCCTGGCCTTCCTGGCCGCAGGCGTACCCAAGGTCGCTGCTCAGGCCAAGGCCGTGACGCAGGCGGACCACCTGCGCGTGCCCCACGGTGTCAACCGTGTCATCGGGGTCCTCGAAGTCCTCGGCGCCGTAGGTGCTCTGGTCGGCCTGTGGCTGGCCTGGCTCGGCGTCGCGGCCGGCGCCGGGCTCGCTCTGCTGATGGTCGGCGCCCTTGCGGCGCACGCTCGGGCCAAGGATCCGGGCAAGGCGATGGCCCCGGCCGCCGTGTTCGGACTGATCGCCGTGGTGTACGTCGTGCTTCGGGCAGCGACCGCCTGACTTGGGCAATGCGCCGGGGGGCGGTACGCAGTGACCGACCGCCGGCCCGTGGGCCCCAGGGCACATGGGCCGGCGGCAGTCCGTTTTCCAAGATATGGAGGGGCGATGGACCGTCTGGAGTGGGTTCGCAGGCACTATGCGGAGTCGGCTGTCGCACTGGACCCCGACGCCTTTGTCGAGGGTCTGGGCAAGAACGTCCGGATGAGCCGCGGAGCTGCGGTCATCGTGGGACGGGACGAGATTCGGGACGCCGTCGAGAGGATGCGAGCCGCCGGCCTTCTCGCCATCCGGCACGACGTCAGTGGCCTCTGGGAACCCGAACCCGGAGTGGTGATCGCTGAGGCCACCGTGACGTACCAGTACGAGACCGAGGTGACTCCGGCTGCACCGGTCGTGAGTGTGTTCCGCTGGGAAGCGGACGAGGTCGTGGACCTTCGCGTGTATATGGACAGTGTGCGAGGGCCGCAGGGGACCGCCTGAAGCGCGTTGCAGAACGCCTCGATCAGGCAGGCGGAACTGGGCGTTTTGCGCGTCCGGTCACGCGGTGAGGGCGAGGTTGTGCATGCGGGCGACGGCCTGGGCAGCCTGATGGAGGCCGGCGCCATGTTGCTGGCAGTCGCGGAGGATCTTGTAGTTCTTCATCCGGCGATTACGTGCTCGACGCGGGCGCGGACCTTGCGGTGCATGGCGTTGTCCTCCTCCTCGCCCTTGAGTTGCGGTCGGCCGGGCCGTTTGCGGTGCGGGACGATCAGCCCGGTGTTGATGTAGGTGCTGTCGCCGGCCAGGACGTGCCCACCGTGCGGCCGCCGACCTCACCTGGTGCACCTCCGCGACCGCAGAGTGGCAGCCTGGCGGTGGTGATCGGCCTGCCACTGTCCGGCAGCCGCAACGACTGCCGGACGTTCACGGAGTCCGGCGTCGACCGGGTCTGCCGCGGCACGCCGACCATCGCCGACGGCGGATGTTGGGGCACCGGACTGCTCATCCCACATCGCGAACCACGAGGGCAGGCAACTCAAGGGCAATGGCGTTCTCCAGGTCATGCTCGATATCGCCCGCCTGCACGACTTGGCATCGGCTGGTGGAGCAGTTCTGGCAGCGGCGGGGGTGCTCAGCGCAGCGTCAAGTGCACCAGGTCGATGTCCTGGTCACGAGCCCGGGCGAAGCACCGGCTCTTCCCCGTGACGATGAAGCCGCACTTCTCCAGCACGCGGATGGAGCCGGCGTTGTCAGCGGCGGCGTCAGCATGCAGCGGCCGCGCGGGCTCCAGCTTGATCAGTTCAGCCAGGGCCGCGGTGGCAATGCCCTGGCCCCAATGCACTCGCCCAATGACGTACGTGACCTCACGTTCCGACGGCGAGCCGAAGACAGCGGCGTGCCCTGCTACAGCACCGTCGGCGAGAACGGTTCGCAAGATCACGGACGGATCCGAGCGCACCTTCGACCAGTGCTGGTCGAAGTGGCCGCGATCATAGTGATACTTCCTGGTCACCGCTGCCATCCGCTGCACCTCGGGATCCGTCAGCTGCTGCCAGAAGATCGGCAGGTCGCTGTCGTCAAGCTCGCGCAGGAATATGCCCATAGGCGCAGTCTCACTCTCCAGAAGATCGGTACCCAGGTAGAGCTGGTCCAGCCTAGGCCCAGCTCGCAGTTACGGGACAAGCTTTAAAGCCCCCTGATGCGCACCCGCCCCGCTGTCACTCGGCGAGCCGGCCACGGGCCGCCCGGAGCCTCGCCTTCGACCGCGGCTCCCCACATTCGCCGGCACCGTATCCATCCACTGACCTCTTGTTCGGTCTCGACCGCCGGAACCAGGATCTCGCCGACCCGGGGCGGGCCGCCGCCATGCCCGTCGGGCGTGATCTTCGCGGAATCAGTCATCCGGTACCCGCCGCGGTAGCCGCACAGTGAAGACGGCGCCGTCGTCGCAATGCGCGGCCGCATGACCGCCGAGGCGCATCGCCGCCTGCCGGACCAGCGCAAGCCCGAGTCCGCGATGTCCCTGGACGGCGGTCGGCTTTGTCGACCATCCCGACTCGAACACGCGTGGCAGGTGCTCAGGCGCGATTCCCGGTCCGTTGTCACGTACCTCGATCACCGCTTCGGCGCCGTCGACGCACAGGCCGACCTCCACTCGCGGGTGCACCACCTCCGCCAGAGCGTCCATCGCGTTGTCGATGAGGTTCCCGACGATCGTCACCAGCTCCGCAGCGGGCAGAACCGCGCTGGTGAAACTCGGATCCGGAGCGATCACCAGGTCGATGCCGCGCTCGCGCGCGACGGCCGTCTTGCCGAGCAACAGCGCGACCAGCGCCGGCTGTTCGATCTGTTCCTGCAACCCGCTGAGCAGGTCCTGGGCAACCTCCACCTGCTCGGTGGCGAAGCGCACTGCCTCCTCGTAGCGTCCCAGCTCGACCAGAACGACGATGGTGTGCAGTTGGTTGGCCGATTCGTGCACCTGTGCCTGCAACGAGTTGGCGAGCGCGCGTACCGTCTCGAACTCGCGCGAGAGTTCAGCCTGCTCGTAGGCGAGCTTGCCGCGCTCCTGTTCCGCTGCCAGAGCTCGTCGGCTGGTCGCTTCGGCGAGCGCCCCGACCAGGACACCGAGGCCGAGGTACATGGCGACGGCCAGGAAGTTCTGCCAGTTCTCAGAATTGAAGGGGCGCAACGGCGGGATGTAGAACGAGTCGAAGGCCAGGGCCGCCGCAATCGCCAGCGGGATGCCGTACAGCGGACCACGGCGCCTGGCCACCACGACCACCGCGCACAGATAGGCCATGCCCCAGACCACGATCAGCACGATCTGGTCCCGGAACGGGACCGCCGCCGCCACGCTGACGAAGAAGACCACGCTGACGACGAAGGCCGACGCAACTTCGGCCAGTCGACGCCCGTTCACGCCCCGAATCCAGCCCATCAAATGCACCTCCACGCCGTTGACGCCGAGGTCCGCCTTCAAGAAAGCCCGCGGCTGGGCTCGCCCTGATCAGCTCGGCCACCTGTTCCTCGGGGCTCGCGAAGCCGACAGCTTACGGCCGGACGCTCCCGGCCCGGCCCGACACGTCTCCTCACCTGGGGCATGCTCCTTTCCTCGCAGCCGAATGGACTTGATCGCTCCTCGGAGTGGCCGCCTTGCGAAAAGGCGAGGTCAGCGGGCGGAACGGGGTGTCAGCCGGATGACCGGAATCTCCCGATCGGTGTTCACCTGGTACTGCGCGAACCGCGGTGCGGCAGTCGTGATCTGCCGCCATGCCTCCTCTCGTTCCGCACCTTGGAGTTGCTCGGCGTCGACGTACACCTTGCGGCCCCCCAACTCCACCTGTACCTGGTCGGGGTGAGCGGCGAGGTTGAGGTACCAGGCCGGGTTCTTGGGCGCTCCGGCTGCCGATGCCACGATCAGCCAGCCGCCGCTCTTGCCAGGAAACCAGCCCACGGGCGTCGAACGCGGCTCACCACTCTTGCGACCGGTGGTCGTGAGGACGAGGGCGTTGAGGCCCCTCAGCTTGGCACCGCCCTTGCGGCGTATCCGCTTCATCATCCACTTGTTGAACCACTTGGCCGCTCGGCCGGGTTGGCGGGCGCCACGGGTGCCTGCGGACGTGTTGAAGCTGCTGCTCATGAGATCTCCTGCTACTCAAGACAATGACCGGTCAAGTGGAAGGTTGAGCTACGTTGCGGGGACCACGCCCATCCGCCCGCTGCGATAGTCCGCGATGGCCTGGACGATCTCGTCGTGCGTGTTCATCACGAACGGGCCGTACGCCGCGAGGGGTTCACCGATGGGAAGTCCGCCAAGCAGCAGGACCTCCATCTCGCCGGTTCGATTCGACTGACGGTCGTCCGCCGTCACGGTAAGCGCTCCGCCCGCGCCGAAGTAGGCGATCTGTCCCTCGGTCACAGGACGCCGCTCGGTTCCCACGGAACCCTGGCCGGACAGCACGTACGCCATGGCGGAGAACTCGGGCCGCCAGGGGAGCCGCAGCCGGGCACCCGGCGCGATCGAGGCGTGCGCGAGCGTGATCGGGGTGTGCGTGACCCCAGGGCCGTGTTGTCCTGCGATCTCCCCGGCGATGACACGAAGCAGTGCCCCGCCGTCATGCGAGGCCAGCAACGCCAGCCGGGAGCCGGCGATGTCCTGGTAGCGCGGCGGCGCCATTTTCAGTTCGCTCGGGAGGTTCACCCACAGCTGCACGCCCTGGACGACACCGCCCTCCATGACCAGACGTTCCGACGGGCTCTCGTGGTGCTGCACACCGGAGCCCGCGGTCATCCACTGAGTGTCTCCGCCCCGGATGATCCCGCCGCCCCCGTGCGTGTCCTCGTGCTCGATCTCACCGTCGATCAGATACGTGACGGTTTCGAAGCCCCGGTGCGGATGCCAGGGGCGTCCTTTCGCCGTCCGAGGCTCGAGGACGGTGTCGGCGCGGTGGTCGAGCAGGAGGAACGGGTCGGACATGCGCATCCCGGCACCGGGGGCCGGGAACACCCGACGGACACCGAAGCCCTCCGTGGGTTCCTCGTCCACTCCGGTCTTGAGATGGGCGACGGGTCGGTCGACGGTGGCCCCGGGAAGGTCGGGAACGCGGGGCAGGACCAGCAGGTCCGGAACGGATATCGCGGGCATGGGAATCTCCTGTGTGTCAGTGGGCCGGGCAGGGCCGCTCGGTCAGCGCGAGACGTCCGTGTCGCTGTAGCCCGGTGTCCATTGCGCCGAGGCGATCGCCTTGCGCAGTTGCCTCTCGGTCGCCTTCGGCGCCACACCGTCCTCGACCGCGGCCAGTGCGGCGGCCAGGGCGACATCCCGGGCGGCCGCTCTCATCCCGCCGAGCGGCGGGAGCAGTCGCGCCGGACCGTCGTCGTCCTGGGCCTCCGCGGCACAGCGTGCGATGGCCCGGGCGGCGGCGACCAGCATGCGGTCGGTGACGCGGTCGGCCCGGCTCGCGGTCACCGCGAGTCCGATGGCGGGGAAGACATACACGTTGTTCGCCTGGGCCACCGTCACCTCGTGCCCGTCGGCCTTCAATGGCGCGAAGGGCGAGCCGGTGGCGATCAGGGCCGTGCCGTCGGTCCAGCGGTACAGGTCCGCCGGGTCCGCCTCGGCGTTCGAGGTGGGGTTGGAGAGGGGGAAGATGACGGGCCGTTCGCAGGTGGAGGCCATCTGCCGCACGATGTCCTCGGTGAACGCGCCCCGGGCCGTCGACAGCCCGATCAACGCTGTCGGGGCGGTGCGGCGCACCACCTCGGCGAGACCGAGGCCGTCCCAGTCGGCCACTTCTTCGTCGTCGCGCGCGTAGAGCCGCTGCTCCTCGGTCAGGTCGGTGCGTGAGCGCACCAGCAGGCCTTCGGCATCGACGACCCAGAAGCGGGCGGCGGCCTCGGTCGTCGTGAGCCCCTCCTCGGTCATCGCCGCGCGGATCATGTCCGAGACACCGATGGCGGCCGAACCCGCGCCGAGCACCACGAGACGCTGCTGTGCCAGGGGTGTGCCGGCTATGTCCGCTGCGGTGGACAGGGCGGCGAGCGCCACGGCGGCGGTGCCCTGGATGTCGTCGTTGAAGGTGAGCAGACGGTCGCGGTAGCGGGTGAGGATGGGACGCGCGTGGTGGGTGGCGAAGTCCTCCCACTGGAGCAGGGTGTTCGGCAGCTCCGCCTCGACGGCCGAGACGAAGGCCTCGATCATCTCGTCGTACTTCGCGCCCGTGAGGCGGTGGCTGCGGCGGCCCAGGTAGCGCGGATCGGCCAGCAACTGCTCGTTGTCCGTGCCGACGTCCAGCAGGATCGGCAGCGTGCGCGCCGGGTCGATACCGCCGATCGCCGTGTACAGACTCAGCTTGCCGATCGGGATGGCCATGCCGCCCACGCCGAGGTCGCCCAGGCCGAGGATGCGCTGTCCGTCGGTGACCACGATGACGTCCACGTCCTCGTCGCCGTGCGGCCGGTTGCGCAGGATCTCCCGAAACCTGTGCCGGTCCTCCCAGCCCAGGAACATTCCCCGCGGTCGGCGGTATATCGAGTTGAACAGTCGGCAGGCATCCCCGACGGTCGGTGTGTAGACGATCGGGAGCATCTCTTCGAGGTGCTCGGTCACCAGGCGGTAGAAGAGGACCTCGTTGGTGTCCTGCAGCTGTCGCAGGTAGATGTGCTGGTTGAGGGGCCTGGCATAGTTGCGGAAGGCATCGTAGGCCCGGGCGACTTGCTGCTTGAGAGTCTCCACGGCAGGCGGCAGCAGACCGTCGAGGCCGAGCCGGGCGCGTTCGTGCGGGCTGAACGCTGTCCCCTTGTTGAGGAGGGGGTCGGCGAGGACGGCGGTGCCGCGGTGTTCGGCGTGCGAGTGGTTGTCGGGCATCACGGATTCCCAGGGGTTACGGACAGTTGAGGAGACCGTGGCCGACGACGTCGGTCGCGACGCCGCCGGCCACCGTTCCCGGGTCAGGGGAAGATGGGCCCCTTCTTCTCGTGCGCGAGAACGTCCTCGACCAGCGCCTTCAGGTTCGCCACGGACTGCGCCTCGGTCTCGGGCGTCGCCGTCCTCGACTCCTGCGAACCGCTGCCGTTGACGACGCGACGGAACAGGGTGCCCTCAGGGACCTGCTCGAACGTGTACGAGATGGACCCGGGGCCGGGCACGAGCTCGATGGTCACGTGCTTGGCCCGCTCGTACTCAGCGACCCGCCAGGTCAGTTCCCTGGACCCCTCGGCGGTGCGGATGAACTCGGTGAACTCGTCGCCCGGGAGGAACGGCCGCTGGACCGTGCCCGTGACGGCGCGGGTGAGGATGTGCCACTGCGGCCAGAAGCGGGCCTGCGTGATGATGTCGAAGACCTGCTCGGGAGAGCCGTTGATCGTGGTTTCCATGGGAATGGGGGCCATGGACGTGCTCCTTCGCTTGGTGCTTGATGTGGGGGGCTGCTGGGCGGGGCGCAGATGCGCCCCGCCCGGTGGTCAGTTCTGCTTGAAGAGCGCGCCGGCGCCGTCGGCGACGGTCTCCAGGCCGAGAGTGCGCAGCACCTTCCAGGACGTGGCCGCGGCCGCCGTGACGACGGGCAGGCCGAGGCGCTTCTCGGCGTCCGGGATGGCGGGAAGGGAGGGCATCTGGACGCAGGCGGAGAGTACGACGGCGTCCACGCCGCGGGTGTCGAGGCCGGCCGCGATGTCCGGCAGCCGGGACGGGTCCAGGCGGCCGACGGCGAGGTTGTCGTCGACCTCCAGGCTGATGGAGTCCTGTACCTCGATGCCCTCGGACTCGATGTAGTCGGCCACCAGGGCGGTGAGCGGCTTCATGTACGGGGTGACGATGGACACCTTGCGGGCGCCGAGGTGGTGCAGCCCCTCCACAAGCGCTCCCGCGCTGGAGAGCACGTCCACGGCGCAGCCGTTGTCGGCGGCGGTGCGGGTGAGATCGGCTTCGATGCCGCGGTGCACGCCGTTGCCCTGGGACATGATCGCGACCAGGCAGGCGTAGGCCATCACTTCGACCTGGGCGTCGGCGAGTTCGATCGCCGCCCGGCCGGCGTCGGCGTTCATGGCGGCCAGCTCGCTCTTCTCCACGGTCTTCATCCGCATACGGCTGGCGTGGAAGGTGAACTGATCACCCGTCAGCGCGCTCTGCCGACGGAGGATCTCCGGGATCTCGGTCTCCATGGTGGTGTTGGAACTCGGTACGAGCAGGCCGATCCGATGACTGGACATGGTTTTCCTCAGGTGTGATCAGGAATGGGAGAGGGTCTGGGCGCTCGGGGAATGGTGGAGCGCCGACAGGAGCAGGTGGTCCAGCAGAGGCCACACGAACTCGGGATTCTGGAGATGGGGGCAGTGGCCGGCGCCGGCCAGCACGGTCGCCTCGGGGTACAGCCGTACGAGCTCGGCCGGTGGGCACAGCGGATCACGTTCGCCGGCGACGAGCGCGATCTCCTGAGCCCGGCACGAGGCCATCAGCCCTCGCAGATCCGGCGCGCCGACGGAGAGAACGGCGGGATCCGCCACGGCTTCCCACTGATTGCCGTCTCCGATGACGAGGGAGTCGCACAGCGCCGAGTCGGGGTCCACCACGTCGTCCATCGCGGCGACCGTGAGTACATGGCGCACGGCTTCGTCCCGGGAGGCGAACACTTTGGCGGGCGCACCCGCGACTGCGGCCACTACCATCTTCTCGTGGTCGGACCAGGCAGGTTTGACACCGATGGCGCACACCGTGGAGACCTTGAGGCCGAACCAGCCCGTGGCCAGCGTCAGAGCAACCGCGCCGCCGAGCGAGTGACCGAGGACGTGGACGGGCACGCCCCGGGGCGCGGTCTCCAGGACGGCGTCGGCGACCTGTGCGGCCAGCCGTCCGTGGCTGTAGCGGCTCAACCGCGGAGAGCGGCCGTGGCCGGGCAGGTCGGGAACGATCCAGCCGCCTGACCAGCGCTCCTCCAGGATCCGCTCGACGCCGTGCCAGACGTCGCCATTGGCCAACGCGCCGTGGAGCAGCACCAGTACGGGTCCGTCGGGGTTGCCTCCTCGGCGCACGTACATGCCGCCCGTGGACACGGTCCGGTCTTGCAGAGAGGTGCGGGTTGACATGGTGGAGCCTCCTACGCGCGCGGAGCCCGGTCGAGGTAGTCGAAGACCGGCTTGGCGGGGGCCAGCGACAGGTCGGTGACGATGTGGCTTGCCGACACGACCTCGACGACCGGCAGGTCCGCGAGCGGGGCGAGCACGTGCTGGAAGAGCTGGAGGCGGGCGGGACCGCTCCAGGCCTCCTTCACGACTATGTCCGTGATCTGGGTGCGGACGAGATCGGCGACCCGCGGTTTGAAGTCGTAGCCGGGCACGATCTTCACCATGTAGGTCGGCACCGTGATCTGCTGCAGGGCCTCGTCCGGATCCAGCCGCCGGTGCTTGTAGCCCATCGTCGCCGTGGCCACGCGCAGGGTCCCGAAGTCGAGGGTGCCCACGAGCGTGCCGTGGTCGACGTAGAGGCGCGGCGTGCCCAGCACCTTGGGATAGGCGGACAGTTCCCGGCCGCCGGCGGTGGCCGGGAAGTTGTCCAGGTACATGGCGTGCAGGTACTCGCCCTGCTCGCCCTCGAAGTCCACCGGGATCGCGACGCCGGCCTCCGTGTAGGGGCCGAAGCCCCCGACGTCGCCCATGTGCATGATCTCGAAGCGCACGAGGGGTTCGCCGACTGCCAGCGGTTCCGGAACGACCGCCCGCAGCGCCTCCGGGTCGGTGCGGTAGACGATGTTGAGGTACTCCCGGTCGATGAACCGGGTGCCGGACGGCGTCGGGTAGGCGGGCGCGGTCAGCGGCGTGTTGAGGCTTCTGATGACCTGATCGGCGTGCATGGCAGGTCTCCGATCAGGCGTTGCGCCAGCTGGCGAGGTAGTCGGAGTCCTCGCTGGCCAGGGCGGCTTCGCCGATGTCGAGCGGGCGGAAGGTGTCGATCATGACGGCGCGCAGGTTCTTGATCTCGATGCGGCCCGCGTTGTAGGCGTCGACGGACTTCTCCAGCTCGTCGGTGTGCGGGCCGTGGATGAAGCCGGCGGGGTGCCAGGTGATGGCCCCTGTCTCGATGCCGTGCCCTGCGCGGGCGCCGCCCGCCGCCTCCACGTAGAACATCAGCTCGTCGGAGTCGACGTTGGCGTGGTTGTAGGGGACGATCACCGCGTCCGGGTGGTACTCGACCTTGTGCGGCACGAACGAGCAGATGACGAAGCCCGGCGCCTCGAAGGTCTGGAAGGTGGGCGGCGGCTGGTGGATCCGGCCGATGATCGGCTCGTAGTCGTCCATGCTGAACGCGTACGGGTAGAGCTGTCCGTCCCAGCCCACGACGTCGAACGGGTGGTGGGCGTAGGTGTAGCGCGTGCCGCCGGCCCGGTGACGCACGTACACGTCGACGTTGTCGCCCTCCACGACGAGGGGCTCCGACGGCCCGCGCAGATCCCGCTCGCAGTACGGGGAGTGTTCCAGGAACTGGCCGCGGGCGGACAGATAGCGCTTGGGCGGTCGGATGCCGCCGGTCGATTCCGCGATGAGGAGCCGTACCGGCTCGTCACCCGTCGGGACCCACCGGTGCGTCGCGGAGGTCGGCATGATGACGAAGTCGCGCGGGCCGACGTCCAGTGAGCCGAAGACGGTCTCGACGCGGGCGGTGCCGGACTCGACGAAGTACATCTCGTCGCCCATGGCGTTGCGGTACAGCGGGCTGGGGCGGTCGGCGACGACGTAGCTAACCCGCACGTCCGGGTTGGCGGCCAGTAGGCGGCGGCCGGTGACCGCGTCGCCTCCCTCGTCCACTTTGTGGGTGCGGACCAGACGGGGCTTGAGGGGGTGGTTGGGTGTGGTGTCCTGCCCCGTGATGTCCCAGGCGTCGACCGCGACCACGTCGGTGGGCGCGTAGGTGTGGTAGAGCAGGGCGGAGTCGGACGAGAAGCCCTCGGTGCCCATCAGTTCCTCGCGGTACAGCCCGCCGTCGGGCTTGCGGAACTGGACGTGTCGCTTGTGGGGCACCTGTCCCACGGAACGGTAGAACGGCATTGCTGCCTCCAGGGGGGTTGGGTGGTGCTGTGGCTCGGGCGATGACGGCGTCAGGACGCGTCGAGGCGCTCGCCCAGCCACTTGGTGACGATCTCTCCGGCGGCCTCGCGCGGGTTGTAGTCGAGAGGCGCGTTCGGCAGCAGGAAGAGGTAGTGGTGGGCGTGGGCGAGCGTCATGAACGTCTTGTCGGTCGCCGGGATGCGGGAGAAGATCTCCTCCTGCTCCTCCGGGTAGGCGTCGGTGTCGCCCAGCGGTGCGACGACGAGCGTGGGCACGTCGATGTGCTCGGCCGCGTGGGTCCACTCCGCCTGGGCCGACAGGCCGCTCCAGGTCGACAGCCAGGCGCGTGCGGTGAGGATCCGGCCCAGCGCGTTGGGGCCGTAGGAGCCGCGGAGCGGGTGGCCGCCCGAGAAGATGCTGCCGGGGACGCGGTGGTTGGGGTGGATGCTCGGGTCGGTGTGCGCCGGGTTGGCGACCGTTCCGTAGATGCTCATGAACGGTGACATCAGTGCCCGGCGTGCTGTCGGCGAGCCGAGCTTCTCCCGGTCGACGGCCTGGCGGGCTTCCTCGTAGTCGGCGATGAGGGAGCGGGCGATGACGTCCAGGCGACGGGCGCGGGCGCGCTGGCCTTCGCGGTAGGCGGCGAGCCACTCGGTGTCGTACTTGCTCGGCTCCGGGAACGGCTGGTAGCCGTTGTCGGGGTTGAACATGTCCAGCGCCGGGTCGATCGCCGTCGGGTTGGACTCGTCGACGATCGCCGGGTCGAGCATGTTGAGCATGATGATGCCCTCGCCGGCGTGCGGGGCCAGGGCGACATAGAAGTCGGCCGCAGGCATGTCCTCCGCGGCGAACCGGGTCGGCGTGCCGTGCGGGCCGTGCGTGTGGCGCTCCTCGGGCGGGAGCGCGGCCTGCCACTGGTAGTACGACAGCAGTGAGGTGCCGCCGCTGCTGCCGATGAGCACGATCTTCTCGAAGCCGCGCTCCTTGAGCATCCGGATACCCGCAGCGGTGTCGAGGACGACCTCCTCGTGGACCATGTCGCTGTCGTTGTTCAGTGCGCGGCTGGTCTGTCCCCACACCGCGTACCCCGCCGCCAGCAGATACGGGCTCAGGTACTGCCGGGACTGGTTCTCCCGCGGGTGCATGAACACCGCGACCGTCCTGGGCCTCGGGCCCGGCGGCAGGTGCAGCAGGCCGAACGAGAAGGCACCGTCGGAAGCCGTGATGTCGATGAACTCCCGCTGCGTCCCCGCCGGAAGCTGGTCCATCCGGTAGGCGTTGACGCTGCCTCGCGCCCGGCGCTCGGGAGTGACGAACAGTTCGGGAAGGGGGGTGTCGGGGAGTCGGTACCTGCTCTGTGCAGTCATGTCGGGTCCTCACAAGGGCGACAGAAAGGGAAACCTCGTAATCACATATTCATATGGGAAAGATGGAATGTCAAGCGAGGGTCGGTCATAATGGGCCGGAGACGCTCACGCAGTTTGGTCAGGAGAGGCCGTGTACATGTCGAACGAGTCCTGTGTCGACGGGATCCCGTGTCCCGCGACGGACGACGGGGACGTCCTCAATCCGGACGTGCCGATGCAGCAGCAGATCTATCGGCAACTACGCGCGGAGATCCTCGACGGGCTGTGGGTGGGCCGCACGGACTTTCCCGGCGAGCGCGAGCTGGCCGAGCGCTTCAAGGTCAGTGTGGTGACGGCCCGGACTCCGCTGGAGCGCCTCGGCGAAGAGGGTCTGGTCGAGCGCGGTCGCGGCAAGCGCCCACGGGCCGTCTACATACCGCCGAGCCCGGGCGACGACAACGACCTGCCGGTCTTCTATCCGGAGGAGGAGTCGTCGGAGTACGGGTACGAGCTGCTGCAGGTCGGCGTCGATGTCGCCCCCGCAGAGGCCTGCCGGGTGTTCGGGCTGCCGCCGGGAAGCAAGCTGTGGCAGTGCGTCCGCCTGCGGATCTACCAGGGCCTTCCGCACGTCGTCTCGCACAATGTGCAGCTGCCCGAACTGGGCGAGCGGCACAGCCTCGAAGACCTCAGGACCAAGCCCATGATGTCGATCCTGGCCGGGGAGGGCATCGACGTCACCACGATCCGCAGACGGCTGCACGCCGGTACCCCGCCGCCGATCGTCTCGCGCCACCTGGGTCTGTACCTCGACACCCCGGTGTCCGTGTGCGTGCTGACACTGCTCGACGAGAACGACGCCCCTGTCGAGTGGATAAGGGCGTACGTCGACCCGAAGCTGCCGGTGCGTGAAGAGGTCCGCGACGTGCACAAAGGGTACTGGGTGATCCCGAGCCGTCAGCAGGGCTGACCGGCCATATGCGGATGGCGCCCAGGAGTATGGGGGACTCCTGGGCGCCATCCGTATGTCGGCTCAGGCCGGCAGGAACACCGACTGCAACTCCAGGTATGCGTTGAGGCCTTCGGGGCCCAGCTCACGCCCCAGACCGCTGGCGCGGCGGCCGCCGAAGGGGGAGTTGAAGTCCAGGCGGTAGCCGTTGATACCGATGCTGCCGGTGCGCACCCGGCGGGCGATGGCGGCGCCGCGCTCCACGTCGGTGGTCCAGACCGTGCCGCCGAGCCCGTACTCGGAGTCGTTGGCGAGAGCCACCGCCTCGTCGTCCGAGCCGTAGGGCGTGACGACGAGAACGGGGCCGAAGATCTCCTCGCGGAAGATGGTCATGTCGGGACGTACGTCGGCGAAGACCGTCGGCTCGACGTACCAACCGCGGTCGAGTCCGGCCGGGCGTCCGCCGCCGGCCGTGAGCCGGGCTCCCTCGGAGCGGCCGGACGCGATGTACCCCTCGATGCGCTCGCGCTGCGCGGCGGAGACCACGGGACCCACGGCGGTGGCCGGGTCCAGGGGATCGCCGACCCGCAGACCGGTGGCCATGGCGGAGACGGCGTCGAGCACCTCGTCGTAGCGGCTCGCGGGTGCGAGGAGCCGGGTACTGCCGTAGCAGGTCTGGCCGTTGTTGAAGAACGAGACGCCGGGAAGCCCCTTGATGGTGGCGTCGAGATCGGCGTCGTCGAGGACGATCGCGGCCGATTTGCCGCCGAGCTCCAGGGTGACCGGGCGCAGCAGCCGCCCGCAGACCTCGGCGATCGACCGGCCGGCCGGCGTGGAACCGGTGAAGCCGATCTTGTCGACGCCGGGGTGGGCGACGAGGGACTCACCCGCTTCGAGGGCGCCGGGCACGATGTTCAGTACGCCGGCCGGCAGGCCCGCCTCGGCGGCGGCCTCGGCCAGCAGGTACGCGTCCAGCGAGGTCTCCAGCGCGGGCTTGAGGACGATCGCGCAGCCCGCCGCGAGCGCGGGTGCGACCTTCATGATCGCGAGCGTCTGGGGGTAGTTCCACGGCACGATCGCCCCGACGACCCCGACCGGTTCCCGTCGGACCAGGGTGGTGGTGCCGGTGAAGGAGGGGCGCCGTTCCTCCCACTCGAAGGTGCGGGCGAGCCCCGCGTAGTACCTGAGGATCGCCGCCGTGCTGTGCGCGTTGGCCTGCGGGGACATGGCGATCGGCATGCCGTTCTCGCGGGAGACCAGTCGGCCGAACTGGTCGGCCCGCGCCTGGATGGCGTCGGCGAACCGCTCCATCGCGTCCGCGCGTTCGGCGGGGCTCGCCGCGGGCCAGGGGGAACCGGGTGCGTCCAGCGCACGCCGGGCCGCGGTCACCGCGGCGTCGATGTCCTTGCCGCCCGCGACGGGGACTCGTCCGATCGGTTCCTCGGTGGACGCGCCGATGACGGTGTAGGTCTCCGAGCCGAGCGGCTGCCGCCAGTCGCCGTCGATATAGAAGGAGGTGTGCTCCGTGAAGCTGTCCATGTGCATGTTCCCTGCGTGGGGGTCCGCAGGCTGCCGGGCCACGTCCGCGTGCCCGGACAGCCTCCTAAACGACTATTCATATGTGAATATACGTGCTAGGGGTGGGTGTGTCAGCGAGGAGCCATGCGAATCGCTCCGTCCAGTCGGATGACCTCGCCGTTCAGCATCGGGTTCTCGGCGATGTGCTGGACCAGCGCGGCGTACTCGGAGGGGTGGCCGAGGCGGCTGGGGTGGGGGACCTGGGCGCCGAGCGATGCCTTGGCGTCTTCGGGGAGCCCCGCGAGCATCGGCGTCTCGAACAGCCCCGGGGCGATGGTCATGACGCGGATGCGGTGGCTCGCCAGGTCCCGGGCGACGGGCAGCGTGAGGCCGACCACGCCTCCTTTGGAGGCGGAGTAGGCGGCCTGTCCGATCTGACCGTCGTAGGCGGCCACGGAGGCGGTGTTGACGATCACGCCTCGTTCCTCGCCGCCGTCGGCCGGTTCCAGCGCGGCCATCCTCTCGGCCGCCAGCCGGATCACGTTGAAAGTGCCGACCAGGTTGACCTGCACGGTGCGCGCGAAGTCGGCGAGCGGGAAGGGGCCGTTCTTCGAGAGTGTCCGGGCGGCGGTACCGATGCCGGCGCAGTTGACGGCGATCCGTGGCGCACCGAGCTCGGCGGCCGCGTCGAGCGCGGCGTTCACGTCGGCCTCGTCGGTGACGTCGGTGGAGACGAAGACGGCCCGGTCGCCGAGTGTGGCGGCGACCGCCTTGCCTTCGGAGGAGGGGAGGTCGGCCAGAACGACCGAGGCTCCGGCGTGGAGCAGCCGCTTGGCGGTGGCGAGGCCGAGGCCCGAGGCTCCGCCGGTGATGAGGGCGACGCTGTCTGCGATGTTCATGGTCTGTGCTCCCGTGCGGCGTGGGGTGTGAGTGGTGGTCAGAGGCGTTCGATGATGGTGGCGTTGGCCATGCCGCCGCCCTCGCACATGGTTTGTAGCCCGTAGCGGCCGCCGGTCGCCTCCAGGTGGTTGACCAGGGTGGCCAGCAGCCGGGTGCCGGAGGCGCCGAGCGGATGGCCGAGCGCGATGGCGCCGCCGCGCGGGTTGAGCCGCTCGGGGTCGGCGTCGAACTCGCGCTGCCACAGCAGCGGAACGGGCGCGAAGGCCTCGTTGACCTCGTAGGCGTCGATTGCGTCGAGGGACAGACCGGAACGGTCGAGGACCTTGCGGGTCGCAGGGATCACTCCGTCGAGCATCAGCAGCGGGTCGGAGCCGGAGACCGCGAAGGAGTGGTAGCGGGCGCGGGGGCGCAGGCCGAGTCGCTCGGCTGTGGCGGCGCTCATGATGAGGGCGGCGGAGGCGCCGTCGGTGAGCGGGGAGGAGTTGCCGGGCGTGATGCGCCAGTCGATCTCGGGGAAGCGCTCGGCACCGGGGGCTCCGGCGAATGCGGGCTTGAGTCCGGCCAGACCCTCCGCGGCGGTCGCCGCACGGATCGTCTCGTCCACGGTGTGACCGTCGACGGGAACGATCTCCTTCCCGAAGCCGCCGGTCTCCGTGGCCTCCCAGGCGCGCTGATGGGAACGGGCCGCGAAGGCGTCGAGCTCCTCGCGCTCCAGCTTCCAGCGCACGGCGAGGAGTTCCGCGGACAGGCCCTGGGATATCAGCCCCTCGGGGTAGCGTCGGGACAGCCCGTCGCCAGAGGTGTCGGCACCGGCCGAGCTGGAGCCCATCGGCACGCGGCTCATCGACTCCACGCCGCACGCGATCACGATGTCGTACGCCCCGGCGAGCACCCCCTGAGCCGCGAAGTGCCCGGCCTGCTGGCTGGAGCCGCACTGCCGGTCGACGGTCGTGGCCGGAACCGAGTCGGGGAAGCCGGCCGCCAGCAGTGCGGTGCGGGTGATATTGAAGGCCTGCTCGCCGGACTGGGAGACGCAGCCGCCGATGACGTCGTCGACGAGGGCCGGGTCGAGACTGTTGCGCTCGACGAGGGCGGTGAGAACGGTGGCCAGGAGGTCGGCGGGGTGGTGGCCGGACAGGGCACCGCCCGGCTTCCCCTTGCCGGACGCGGTACGGACCACGTCGACGATGACGGCGTCGTTGCTGTTGGGCATCAGAGATCCTTCACTGCTACAGGCTGACTGGTGGGTGCGGCAGGGGGCCGGAGGTCAGCGCCCGGTCCATCGGGGTGCGCGCTTCTCGGCGAAGGCGCGTGGACCTTCCTTCGCGTCGTCGCTGACCAGGACCTCCTGGAAAGCGCGGTCGTTCTCGATCCAGGCCTCGGCTTCGCTCCGGTCTTCGCCCCAGGACATGAGCCGCTTCACGACGTGCACGGACAGGGGTGCGGCGGACGCCACCCGCTCGGCCAGCTCCAGGGCGGCGTCGACCGACTTGCCCGCCGGGGCGACCTGGTTGAACAGGCCCCATCGCGCGGCCGTCACGGCGTCCACCGGGGTTCCGGTGAGCGCGATCTCCCGGGCGATGTTTCGCGGCACCCGGTGCTGCAGCCGCAGCACCCCGCCCGCGGCCGGGAACAACCCGTGATGTACCTCGGGCATCCCGAACGTGGCGTTCTCGTCGGCGACCACCAGGTCGCAGGCCAGGACGATCTCGGCGCCACCGCCCAGCGCGGGGCCGTTGACGGCGGCGACAAGGGGTTTGCCGACCGGGTGCCGAACGATGCCGGCGAAGCCCCATTCGGGGTGCAGGGGATCGTTCACGGAGCGGCCCGCCGCCGCTTCCTTGAGGTCCATGCCCGCACAGAACGCGCGCCCCGAGCCCGTCACCACCGCGACCCGCAGGCCGGCGTCGGCGTCGAACTCCTCCAGGGCCGCGCCCAGGGCCGCCGAGAGGTCCGCGTTCACGGCGTTGAGGGCGCGGGGTCGGTTGAGGGTGATCAGAGCGACGGCACCGCGTCGCTCCAGTGTGACCACTGGTGCGGGTGCGTCCGTCTCGGCTGGCGGCATGGTCCCGGGCTCCTTCGGTTTCGGTGGAGGTATATTTAACGCTCGTTAGAGACGCTAGGTTGGGTCGATCGGTGACGTCAAGGTTTCGGCGCCAGGACAGGCGCGTTTCCCTGTCGAGAGCTTGACCTTTGCTGTTGTCTGCTCCTAGCGTTCGAACGAACGTTAAGTAATCGCCACTCCGAGAGCCGCGAGGACCCCATGGCGATCGATTTCACCCTTGAGCCCGAACTCATCGAACTGAGAGACCGCACCGCGGAGTTCGTCCGGACGACGGCGCTTCCCGCCGAGGCGGAGATGCTCGGCGGGCCGGGCGCGCCGGACGACACCCTGCGTCGCACACTTCAGCGGGCAGCCCGCCAGGCCGGGGTCTTCGCCCCGACCGTTCCGGAGGACCTCGGCGGCCTCGGCCTCGACCTGCGCGGACAGTCCGTGGTCCTTGAGGAAGCCGGCCGCAGCCTGCTGGGGCCGCTCGCCCTGCACTGCGCGGCGCCCGACGAGGGCAACATGCTCCTGCTGGAGCGGGTTGCCGACCCCGCGCAGCGCGACCGCTTCCTGAAACCGCTGGCCGCCGGGGATGTGCGGTCCTGCTTCGCGATGACCGAACCCGCCCCCGGCGCGGGTTCGGACCCCTCCCAGCTGGCCACGGCCGCCCGTCGGACGGACCGGGGCTGGGTGCTGGACGGCCGCAAGTGGTTCATCACCGGTGCGGACGGCGCCGCCTTCGCCATCGTCATGGCGCGTACCGGCACGGGTCCCGATCCGGCGGCGACCATGTTCCTCGTGCCGACCGACACGCCCGGCTTCCGCCTCGTCCGGCACATACCGAGCCTCGACCAGGGTTTCACCGGCGGGCACTGCGAGATCGAACTGGACGGCTGCGAGGTCGGGGACGACGCCGTCCTCGGCGAGGTCGGCAAGGGCTTCGCCTACGCCCAGGTGCGTCTGGCCCCGGCCCGGCTCACCCACTGCATGCGCTGGCTGGGCCTGGCCCGCCGGGCCCATGAGCTGGCTCTCGGCTACGCGGCCGAGCGCACCGCGTTCGGCAGTCGGCTCGGTGAACTCGGCATGGTGCAGCAGCAGTTGGCGGACAACGAGATCGATCTCGCCGCCGCCCGAGCGCTGGTCCGCGAGACCGCGTGGATCCTCGACCAGGGCCGTCCCGGGAAGCACGAGTCCTCCGTCGCCAAGACCTTCACCGCCGAGGCCGTCGGCCGGATCGTCGACCGCGCCGTGCAGGTGTGCGGCGCTCTCGGAATCTCGGCGGATCTGCCTCTGTCGGCGTATCTGCGGGAGGTGCGCCCCTTCCGCATCTACGACGGTCCGTCCGAGACCCACCGCTGGTCGATCGCCCGCCGAGCACTCAGAGCCATCGCGACAAAGGAGTCGAACCGATGAAGAGCACCATGATGGACCGGGACCTACAGGTCAGCGATCTGCTCCGGCACGGACAGCGGGTGCACGCGCACAGTCGTGTGGTGCGCTGTTCCCAGGACGGCGGCGGGTCCTGGACCTTCGCCGAGACCGCCGAGCGCGCGGAGCGTCTCGCCGCCGCCCTGAGCAGGCTGGGCGTCGAACGGGGCGACCGCGTCGCCACCCTGAGCTGGAACACGCTCGAACACATGGCGGCATATCTGGCGGTGCCGTCCATGGGCGCCGTACTGCACACCCTGAACCTGCGGCTCCACCCCGACCAGCTCGGCTACATCATCGAGCACGCCGAGGACCAGGTCATCGTGGTCGACTCCACCCTGCTGGGCCTGCTCGGCCAGGTGCGCGACCGGCTGTCCACCGTGCGCCACGTCATCGTCGTCGGCGAGGGCGCACCTCTGGACCTGCCCGCCCACATCGAGGTCCACGATTTCGACGCCCTGCTCGACGCGGAGGAGCCCGGCTTCGTCTGGCCCGACGTCGACGAACGCTCCGCCGCCGCGCTCTGCTACACCACCGGTACCACCGGCGACCCCAAGGGCGTGGCGTACAGCCACCGCTCGATCCTGCTCCACACCCTGGGCATCTCCAGCGGCAACGCCGCGGCCATGTCAGACCGGGACCGGCTGCTGCCGATCGTGCCGATGTTCCACGCCAACGCCTGGGGCTGGCCGTACGCCGGCTGGTTGGCGGGCGCCGACCTCATCATGAACGGTCGGCACCTCACCGTCCCCGACCTCGCCCGCATCATCGACGAGGAGCGGCCCACCGGGGTCGCCGCCGTCCCCGTCCTCTGGAACGGCCTGCTGCACCACGGCCGGCAGCACCCGCTGAACCTCTCCTCCGTCCGGCTCGCCGGCTGCGGCGGCTCCAGCCCCTCGCGTGCTCTGGTCGCCGGGTTCAAGGAGCGCTACGGCATCCAGCTCGCCCAGGGCTGGGGGATGACCGAGACCAGTCCGCTGGCCAGCTGGTCGGGACCGCCGCGCGGCACCGCGCCGGAGGAGGACGTCGACTGGCTGGTCAAGAGCGGCCGGGTGATGCCGCTGGTCGAGGTCCGCGTCATGGGCATGGACGGCACCGAACAGCCCTGGGACGGCGAGTCCGCCGGCGAACTCCAGCTGCGTGGGCCGTGGGTGACCGGCTCCTACCTGCACACCGAGAACACCGCCGAGAAGTTCGACGACGGCTGGCTGCGCACCGGCGACCTCGGCACCGTCGCGCCGGGCGGCTGGATCGTCGTACGCGACCGCCTCAAGGACGGCATCAAGAGCGGCGGCGAGTGGATCTCCACCGTCGAGCTGGAGAACGCCATCGCCGAGCATCCCGCCGTCGTCGAGGCCACGGTGGTCGGAGTGCCCGACCCGAAGTGGGACGAGCGCCCCCTTGCCTGCGTCACGCTCGCCGAGGGCGCTGCCGCCTCCACCGCCGAGCTGCGGGACTTCCTCAAGGGCCGGGTCGCCGGCTGGTGGATCCCCGAGCGCTGGACATTTCTGGAGGCCATCCCGAAGACCAGCGTCGGCAAGTACGACAAACGTGCCGTGCGGCGGTTGTACCGGGACGGCGAGATGACCATCGAGATCGGCGGCAAGGACACGTGAACCACGACGGAAGTGAACGCGCGAACCCGGCCGCACGCGGCCCTCTGACGGGCCTGCGAGTCCTGGAGATAGCCAGCATGGCCCCGGGCCCCTTCGCCTGCACCGTCCTGGCCGATCTGGGCGCGGAGGTTCTCCGCGTCGACCGCGCCTCGGACGTCGACCCCCGCACACACGACTCGCAGGACCCGCTCGCCCGGGGCCGCCGCTCCGTCGCCGTCGATCTCAAGCATCCCGACGGCGCCGCGCTCGTCCGGCATCTCGCCGCCCGGGCCGACGTCCTGGTGGAGGGCTTCCGGCCCGGGGTCGCCGAGCGTCTGGGCATCGGACCCGAGGACTGCCGGGCCGTCAACCCCCGCCTGGTGTACGGGCGAATGACCGGCTGGGGGCAGAGCGGTCCGCTCGCGCCGCGTGCCGGGCACGACATCACCTACCTCGCCGTCTCCGGCGCCCTCGGCCTCATCGGCCCGCCCGACCGGCCTCCGGTGCCGCCGGTCAACCTGGTCGGGGACTTCGGCGGCGGTGGCATGCTCCTGGCCCTCGGCATCCTGGCCGCTCTGCTCGAACGGGAGCGCTCGGGCCTCGGCCAGGTCGTCGACGCGGCCATGGTCGACGGCGCCGCCCTGCTCACCACCGCCCTGCACGGTCTGCGGGCCACGGGCGACTGGCAGGGCGACCGGGGCGAGAACCTGCTCGACGGGGGAGCGCCGTTCTACACGACGTACGAGACCGCCGACGGCGGACACATGGCCGTCGGACCGATCGAGGAGCGGTTCTACGCCGAGCTGCTCACCGGCCTCGGACTGTCGGACGACCCGGACCTGCCCGCGCAGTACGACCGCGCACGCTGGCCCGAGCTGAGGCAGCGCCTGGCCGCCGCGTTCAAGGAGCGCACCCGCGACGAGTGGACCGCCCTGTTCGAACCGACCGACGCCTGTGTGGCCCCCGTGCTCAGCCCCTGGGAAGCACACCTCCACCCGCACAACACGGCACGCTCGGTCTTCACCGAGACGGACGGCGTACGGCAGCCCGCCCCCGCACCCCGCTTCGACCGCACCCCGGGCGCCGTCCAGGGACCCCCGCCCGTGGTCGGCCGGGACACCCGAACCGCCCTGGCCGACTGGGGCGTCGACGCCCCCGAGACCGACCGGCTGCTCGCCGCGACGGTCGTCGTCCAGCACCCGCACACAGGAGAGAACCGATGAGACTGGGCCTGAGCATGGGCCACTGGGGCCGGGACGGAGGCGCCGAGCCACTGGCGCTCGCCCTGGAGGCCGAGCGCCTCGGCTACGACGTCGTCTGGGCCGCCGAGGCCTACGGCTCCGACGCCGTCACCGTACTGTCCTGGCTGGCCGGCCGGACCACGCGGATCGGACTCGGCTCCGCGGTGATGCGGATCCCGGCCCGCACCCCGGCGATGACCGGCATGACGGCCGCCACCCTGGACGCCCTGTCGGACGGCCGGTTCCAGCTCGGCCTGGGAGTCTCCGGGCCGCAGGTGTCGGCGGGCTGGCACGGCGTCGAGTTCGGCAAGCCGCTGGCCCGCACCCGCGAGTACATCGACGTCGTACGCAGTGTCGTACGGCGTGAACTCGTCCGCCACGAGGGCGAGCACTACCCGCTGCCCCTGCCGGGACCGGGCGGCGCCCCGGGCAAGCCGCTGCGCCTGATCATCCATCCCGTGCGCCAGGAGATCCCCGTCTACCTGGCGGCCGTGGGCCCGCGCAACATCCGTCTGGCCGGCGAGATCGCGGACGGCTGGCTCGCCCTCTTCCACGCCCCCTCCCACACGGACGAGAACCTCACCCAGCTCCGCGAAGGACGCGGTGAGCGGGGCCTTGCCGGCTTCGACATCGTGGCGAGTGTGCCGGTGTCGGTCGGGGAGGACCTGGACGCCTGCGCCGACCGCGTCCGTGCCTACACGGCGCTGTACGTCGGAGGTATGGGCAGCCGGGAGCGGAACTTCTACAACGCCCAGGCCCGCGCGCTCGGTTACGAGAAGGAGGCGCGGGTGGTGCAGGACCTCTACCTCACGGGCGAGGCCGACGCCGCGGCCGGCGAGGTGCCGTTCGGTCTGATCGACGAGACGAGTCTGCTCGGACCCGTGGACCGGATCGCCGACCGGCTCGCCGCCTTCGCCGCGAGCGGTGTCACCACCCTGTCCGTCATTCCCCACGGCGACTCCTACGAGGAGAAGGCGGCCTGTCTGGCCACCGTCGCCGAGGCCCTGAACCGCGCGAACATCTGAGGAGACACACAGTGGAACGCACACTTTACGACCAGGATCACGAGGACTTCCGGGACATCGTGCGGGAGTTCGTCGCCCGCGAGGTCGTCCCGCATCTGGAGCGCTGGGACGACGACCACCTCATCGACAGGGGCGTGTGGACCGCCGCCGGGAAGCAGGGGCTGCTGGGGCTCGCCGCGCCCGAGGAGTACGGCGGCGGGGGACAGGACGACTTCCGCTACCGCACCGTGATGATGGAGGAGTTCGCCAAGGTCGGCGCGGCGTCCCTCGGCTCGGGGTTCAGCGTCCAGGACGACATCGTGCTGCCCTACCTCCTCGACCTGGCCACCGAGGAGCAGCAGCGGCGCTGGCTGCCCGGTGTGTGCGCGGGCGAGACCATCACGGCGATCGCGATGACCGAGCCCGGCGCCGGCAGCGATCTTCAGGGCATCCGCACCACCGCCGTCCGTGACGGCGACGAGTGGGTACTCGACGGGGCCAAGACCTTCATCACCAGCGGCATCCTGTCCGATCTGGTCATCGTGCTCGCCCGCACCGACCCGGCGGCCGGAGCGCGCGGCATGAGCCTGTTCGTCGTCGAACGCGGCATGCCCGGCTTCACCCGCGGCCGCAAACTGGACAAGATCGGGCTGCACGCGCAGGACACCGCCGAGCTGTTCTTCGACTCGGTGCGGGTCCCGGCGGCCAACCTGCTGGGAGCGGAGGGGCGGGGCTTCATGCATCTGATGGAACGACTGCCACGCGAGCGGATGGCCATCGCGGTGTCGGCCCAGGCCGTCACCGAGACCGTGCTGGCACAGACCCTGGAGTACTGCGCCGACCGCACCGCGTTCGGCCGTCCGGTCGCCGACTTCCAGCACAGCCGTTTCCTGCTGGCGGAGCTGACGACGCAGGCCGACATCACCCGCGTCTACCTCGACCGGGCCATCGAAGCCCTCAACGACGGCACGCTCACCGCCGTCGACGCCGCCAAGGCGAAGTGGTGGGCCACCGAACTCCAGACGAGGACAGTGGACCGCTGCCTCCAACTCCACGGCGGGTACGGCTACATGAAGGAGTACCCCATCGCGCGCGCCTTCCTGGACTCCCGTATCCAGACCGTGTACGGCGGGACCACCGAGATCATGAAGGAGATCATCGGCCGGGACCTGGCCGCCAGGACGGAGACCGCTCGATGACGCAGGCGAGCCCCGTCGCCGTCACCAGCGATCCACCAGGCCTCGAACTAGGCGCCCTGAACCGCTGGTTCGACGCGAACGTGCCGGGTTGTCAGGGACCGTTGTCCGCGACGCTGCTGCACGGCGGACGTTCCAATCTGACCTACCTCGTCACCGACGGCCATACGCGATGGGTGGTCCGCAGGCCTCCGCTCGGCGGACTCACCCCGTCGGCGCACGACGTCGGGCGGGAGTTCCGAGTGATGTCCGCCCTCAGGGCCAGAGGCGTCGCCGTGCCGGGCACCGTCGCCCACTGCACGGACCAGTCGGTGACTGGTGCGCCCTTCACGGTGGTCGCCCACGTCGAGGGGCGCGTCCTGCGCACCCGCGCCGACACCGCCGGCCTCACCCCGCACGAACTGCTCCGCTGCGCGGACGGCCTGGTCGATCAGTTGGCCGCACTGCACGCCGTTCCGTACGCCGAAGCGGGACTCAACGGCTGGGGACGGCCGGACGGCTACCTGCGGCGGCAGCTCGACCGCTGGCGTGCCCAGTGGAACCTGGTCGCGACCCGCCCGCTGCCCGAACTGCCCCGCCTTCACGCGCTGTTGGAGGCCGCGCTGCCGAGGGAGAGCGGCGCGTCGATCGTGCACGGCGACTTCCGGGTCGACAACACCATCCTGGATCCGGCGGACCTGAGCCGGGTACGCGCCGTCGTGGACTGGGAACTGTCCACCATCGGAGATCCCCTCGCGGATCTCGGCACCTTCCTCGCCTACCGCGATCCCGCGGTCGACGCCTTGCTCGACTCACCGGCCGCGACCGACCCGAGATTCCCTGACCCACTCCAACTCGCCGAGCAGTATGCCCTGTTGAGCGGCCGGGACATCTCACTGCTGCCGTTCTACCAGGCCCTGGCCTACTTCAAGATCGCCGTGATCGCGGAGGGTGTGCACGCCCGCCATCTGGAGGGCGTCACGGTCGGCGAGGGCTTCGCCGGAGCAGGCGAATCCGTCCCCCGTCTGGTGAAGGCCGGGCTCGCCCTTATGGGACGCAGGCGGTGACCCGGCCAGGACGGGCCGCGCTCGTGACCGGTGCCTCGCGCGGCATCGGCCGGGAGATCGCCGGCCGCCTCGCGGAGGAGGGCTTCGACCTCACCCTCAGCGCCAGGGGCACCGACGCGCTGCGCGAGGCGGCGGCGGAGTGCGCGAAGCGGGGTGCCACCCAGGTGCGGACGGTGTCGGCCGACATGGCCGTCGAGGACGATGTCCGCCAGGTCGCCGAGGCACATCGCACGGCGTACGGCCGTCTGGATCTGCTGGTCCTGAGCGCGGGCGTGGGATCGGCCGCGCCACTCGGCAGCTATCCGGTGCACCGGTTCGACAAGCAGTTCGCGGTGAACGTCCGAGCCCCGTTCCTGCTCATCGACGCCTGCATGGAACTCCTGAGAAGCACCGCGCCGGCGCGCGTCGTGGCGGTCTCCTCCATCACCGGCCGGGCTCCCGAGCCCGGCCTCGCCGCCTACGGGGCGAGCAAGGCCGCGCTGACCGCCCTGTGCGAAGCCGTCAACACGGAGGCGTCGGCGGACGGAGTGGCGGCCACCGCGATCTGTCCCGGTTACGTGGACACCGACATGAGCGCCTGGAACCACGAGAGTGTTCCGCCGAGCGAGATGATCACCAGCAGTGATATCGCGGAGCTGGTCATCGCGGTGACTCGCCTGTCGTCGCGGGCCGTCGTTCCGTACCTGCCGGTCGTGCGTACCGGGTCTGCTCTGTGGCGTGCTTGAGGAGGTTCCGCCGGCACCCGTGAGGGGCTACTCGGTGGTCTCGTCGAAGTAGCGGGGGTTGGCGACGCTCAGCCGCGCGACGGCGGCGAAGCGCATGACGTCGGCGACCGCGGCATCGGTGTGCGGGCAGACCGAGCCATGGCGGATCGCCAGCGCCAGATCCCGCTCGGTGTCGAAACCGAGGCGGTGGAGCGCGGCCACGTGCCGCGCGCGGGCGGCCGGGCCCAGGGAGAGTTCGCGTGACACCGTGTCGAGGACGTTCGCGGCGATCCGGCCGAGGTGCCGGGAACGAGGATCCGCCTCCCGACTCAAGGCGGTCAGCAATTCCCGGACGGGAGTGAGGAGTTCGGGCGCGGACGGATTCCCGAACAGGTCGGCGTCGGCGGTGCTCACCGCCTCGGCAATAGGTACGGGGGCCGGGTCCAGAATGCCGAGGAGGCGCAGGAGGTCGTACTCGCATTCGGCCACGCGACGCCCGACGGCCAGCAACTCCAGGGCGTCCTCGGCGCCCCGCTGCCGCGCGCGCCGAGCCTGGAGCCCGCAGAGCACGGCCCAGCGCAGGGTGCCGTACACCTCCCACCAGTGGACCGCCTCCGGATCGGGCGTCGTGCCGCTCTCCTCCGCATAGCCCCGGAAGAGCTCCGAGCGCGGACCGAACCCGCCGACCGGCGCCTCGGCTCCGAAGCGCCAGGCCCGGACGCAGAGCCAGCCCAGGTCCTCCATGGGGTCGCCCCGGTGGACCAGTTCCCAGTCCAGCACCGCACGGATGCCGTCCCTGTCGACGATGACGTTGCCATTGCGGAAGTCGCCGTGCACCACCGCGTCGCGGTCGGCCATGGGGCGGCGTTCGGACAGCCGGCGGAAGGCGAGCTCCAGGACGGGGAGAGGGTCGCCGATGGAGTCGTATGTGTCACGGAGTTGTTCCAGCTGGTCTCCGGCGGTCAGCCCGGGGATCCGGGCGGGGTCCATCCGGTGGTGGATGCGGGCGAGAACCCGTCCCAGCTCGTACGGCAGCCGTAGTCGGACGTCCGCGAACTCCTCGTCGCGCAGCAGCTTGCGGGGCAGCGCCTCACCCGGAACCCTCGTCATGAGGAGGTAGGACGGACCGAGACCAGCCCCTTCCGCAGACGGTACCCGGGGGCTTCGGTCAAGCAGCCGAGGTACCGGTACACCCACTCGCGCCGCCTCGTCGAGCGCGTCCGCCTCGCGGGCCATGCGCGCGGGGTCCTCGGCGCCCGGCGCGTCACGTCGGAGGATGAGCTCGGCCGCCGGATCATCCGCGGTGGCGGCCGTCAGGGACCAGGTCTCGGCGCTGGCGCCGCCGGTCAGCCGCCGCAGTCCGCTGATTGTGCAGGGGGCGTCGCGCAGCTGGGAGAGCCGGGTGGACAGCGCGGTCGTCAAGGACCGTGCCCGGGAGGTCTCCTGCTCCTGAGGGGGCGTCAAGCCGTGGCTCCTTCTCCGACATGGCCGACCGCCGAGAGCGCGATCTCCTGGTACCGCCGCACCACGTCCTGTGCGGAGAGTGCCCCGTCGGGACGGAACCACGTGGCCACGGCGGTGCAGGCCGTCACCACGAACAGGGCGGCCTCCTTGGGGGACGCGGTGGTGAAGACGCCCCGCTCCACCCCGTCCGTCGTCACGCGATCGAACATCCGCTGCTGGACATCCCGCTTCGCGGTCACCAGCCGCAGTTCCGCGGGCTCCAGGCTGCGCAGTTCGGAGTTGCCGATGAGGCTCTCCAGCGGGCCGGCCGTGTGCGCGCCGACATGGGCGCCGACGATCGCGCGCAGCCGGTCCGCCGGATCGGTACCGGCATGGAAGAGGGCGTCCTCGGTGGCCTTCACCAGATGGTCCATGGCGCGGTTCATGATGACGACCAGCAGGTCGTACTTCGATCCGAAGCTGTTGTAGACGGAGCCCACACTGAGCCCGGCCGCCGTGGCGATGTCGCGGACCGAAGTGCCGTGGTAGCCCTTGGCGGCGATGACGTGGACGGCCGCGCTGATCAGAGCCGCTGCCATGGGGTCGTCGTCGTCCTCGACCAACGCGCTGGCCGCCGGTGCCGACGACGCCGATGTGACTGATGCAGGCACGCGCACCTCTCATTGACCGGTGAATGAACGTTCATAGCTCAGCCTAATGCTTCGAACTGCGCCTTGCCAGAGGGTCTATCGAGCGTTAGCTTCGATGAACGTTCGTTCATCGCACCTCACTGGAGAGGGCGGGAGCCATGGATTTCGGCATCACCCAAGACCTGCGGACACTGCTGACGGAGCTGGACCGCTTCATCGAGTCGGAGATCGTTCCCCTGCAGGCGGAGGACGACAACCAACGCTTCTTCGACCACCGGCGCGAGTGGGCGCGCACCGACTTCGAGGCCGGCGGCCTGCCCCGTCCGGAGTGGCGAGTGCTTCTGAGGGAGATGCGCCGGCGGGCCGACAAAGCGGGGTTCCTGCGCCGTGACCTGCCCGCCACGCTCGGTGGCGCGCAGGCGAGCAACCTGGAGATGGCCGTGGTGCGCGAGCACCTCGCGCACCGGGGGCTCGGCCTGCACAACGACCTCCAGGACGAGTCCTCAGTCGTGGGCAACTTCCCGTTCGCGCATCTGATCCTGCGCTTCGGCAGCGACGAGCAGCGCGAGAGCTTCGGGGAGTCCCTGATCACGGGGGAGCGCGCGCTGGGCTTCGCCCTGACCGAGCCCGACCACGGCTCCGACGCCACCTGGATGGAAACCACGGCGCAGAAGTCGGGCGGCGACTGGATCATCAGCGGGGAGAAACGCTGGAACACCGGCGTCGACACAGCCACCCACGACCTGGTCTTCGCCCGTACGTCCGGCAAGCCCGGAGACGCCCTCGGCATCAGCGCCTTCATCGTTCCCATCGACGCGCCCGGCGTCGAAGTGGGCCTGTTCCGCTGGACGTTCAACATGCCCACCGACCACGCCGACGTCACCCTGCGGGACGTACGGGTGCCCGACGCAGCGATCCTCGGCGAGGAGGGGCGGGGGCTGGAGGTGGCGCAGGCCTTCGTGCACGAGAACCGCATCCGGCAGGCGGCGTCCAGCCTGGGGGCCGCGCAGTACTGCATCGACCGCTCGGTCGCCCACGCCCGCGAACGGGTCACCTTCGGCGAGCCGCTGGCGATGCGCCAGGCCGTGCAGTGGCCGCTGACCGAACTGCACACGGATGCCACGGCGCTGCGCCTGCTGGTGCGTACGACCGCGCAGGACCTCGACCAGGGGGCGCACGCGGAGGTCTCTCACCTGGTCTCGATGTGCAACTACCGGGCGAACCGGCTGGTGTGCGAGGCCGCCGACCGCGCCATGCAGGTGCACGGTGGGATGGGATACAGCCGGCATCTCCCGTTCGAGCACATCTACCGTCATCACCGGCGCTACCGGATCACCGAAGGCGCCGAGGAGATCCAGATCCGCAAGGTGGCGGGCCACCTGTTCGGTCTCACCGGCGGGGGGAAGTGAAGTGCGCGGCGAGCAGGCGGCCGACGAACCCCTCGCCGACATGTCCCGGTACCGCTCTCTGGCCCACGGCGAGCAGCTGGCGCGGCACGCGAGGCAGCGACCCGGTCGGCCCGCTCTGAGCTTCGGCGGCCGCACGCTCACCTACGCCGAACTCGACCGTCGGGTCAACCAGTTGGCCAGGACCCTGAGGAACCTGGGTGTCGACGCGGGCGACCGCGTCGCGGTCCTGATGCGCAACCGCCTTGAGGTGGTGGAGTCCTACTTCGCGGTGATGCGCCTCGGGGCGATCGCCGTTCCGGTCAACTTCCGGATGGTCGCGGCCGAGGTACGCCACATCCTGTCCGACAGCGGGGCGAAGGTGCTGATCGCCGATGGCGAGGCGACGGGGACCGTACGGGAGTGCCTGACCGGAGACGGGCTGCCCGTGGAGGTGTCGTCGGTCCTGCTGGCCGGTGGTGACCCGTCGGCCGTCGGGCCGGAGGCGACCCCCTACGACGACGCCCTCGACCCGGACACGGCACCCCTGGACGTCGTGGTCGACGACCACGACCCGGCCTTCATCATGTACACCTCGGGGACCACTGGCCGGCCCAAGGGCGCGGTGCTCACGCACCTCAACCTCGCGATGAACTCGATCAACTGCCTGATCCTGCAAGGCGTCGCGGACGACTCCGAGGTCTGGTACTCGGGGCTGCCCCTCTTCCACATCGGCGGGCTGAACGGCGTCCTGATCTACCTCACCGTCGGTGGGCACTCCGTCATCACCCCGTCAGGGGACTTCAGCGCCGCCGGCGCCGTGGCGGAGATGGAGCGCGAAGGAGTCACCGCGTGCTACTTCGTTCCGACGCAGTGGAAGGAGATCTGCGCGCTCCCCGGCATGGCCGACCGAGGCCTCGCCCTGCGTCGCATCTCCTGGGGGGCCTCCGCGGCACCGCCTTCCGTGCTGGAGGCGATGGCGAAGACCTTCCCCGGTGTGCCGAACTTCAACATGTTCGGGCAGACCGAGATGAGCTCGGTGACGTGCGTGCTGCGCGGTGACGACGCCATCCGCAAGATGGGATCGGTCGGCAGGCCCGTGCCGAATCTCGAGGTCAGGCTGGTGGGCCGGGACGGCACCGAAGCGGGCCCGGGCGAGGTCGGGGAGATCGTCTACCGCGGGCCGACCGTCATGCTCGGTTACTGGAACGACCCGGAAGCCACCCGGGAGGCATTCCGCGACGGATGGTTCCACTCCGGTGATCTCTGCACAGTCGACGAGGACGGCTTCTACCGGGTGGTCGACCGGGCCAAGGACATGATCATCTCGGGCGGGGAGAACATCTACTGCGCCGAGGTGGAAGCGGCCGTCGACGCCCACCCCAAGGTCTCCGAGGCCGCCGTAGTCGGTGCCGCGCACCCGAAGTGGGTGGAGACCCCCGTCGCCTTCGTGGTGCCGGCCGACCCCGACGACCCGCCCACCGAGCAGGAGATCATCGCCCACTGCCGGGAACGCCTGGCGTCGTACAAGAAGCCCACCCGCGTGATCGTCATCCGCTCGCTGCCGCGCAACGCGACCGGCAAGGTTCAGAAGTACCTGCTGCGCGAGCGCCTCGGCACCGGCCAGGGCTGAGATCGACCTGGTGACAGGCAACCTCTTGAGAAGGGAAGAACCATGGGCAGGACAGCCGGCGGGGAATACGTCGAAGGCGCGTGGACGGCACCCGGGTTCAGCGTCGACGGCAGAGGCAAGGTTGTCGGCCTCGTCAACGACAACGTGCCCAACAACTGGGGACGTTGGGGCGAGGACGACCAGCGTGGCACGGTCAACTTCATCACGCCCGAGGTGGTCGCCGCGGCGGCGGCGCTGATCAGGACCGGGCGGACGGTCAGTCTCGCGGTGCCGCTGGACGCCACCGGCCCCGTGCATCCCACCCGGCCGGGCGTGGTGCACCTCTTCGGCTACAGCGGCGCGGACCACGTGGTGGGAAGCGACCTCGGTCGCATCGCCCCGGGGTTTCAGGGAGCCGACGACTACCTCTTCATGCCGCTCCAGGGGAGTACGCAATGGGACGGCCTGGCGCACATCTTCCACCGGGACGCGATGTACAACGGCTTCTGGATGGGCAACGTCGAGGGGTTCGCCGGCGCACGCAAGTGCTCGATCCAGCTGCTCAAGGACAGCCTCACCAGCCGGGGTGTCCTGCTCGACGTCGCCCGGCATCTGGGAGTCGACCGCTGTGAGCCCGGGGTGCCCATCACCGCCGACCTGCTCGACGCCTGCGCCGATGCGCAGGGAGTGGGGATCCGCACCGGGGACATCCTGCTGGTCCGCACCGGACACGTCCCCTGGTTCTACCGGCTTGAGGACAAGCGGGAGTTCTGGTCCGTCGGCGCGCCGGGACTCGCTCTCGACACCGTCGAGTGGATCCACGGCAAGGAGATCGCGGCACTGGCGGTCGACAACATCGCCGTCGAGGTGGAACCCGGTGAGGATCCTGAACAGCCGGTATACCCCCTGCATGTACGGCTCATCCGGGACCTCGGTCTGACTCTCGGCGAGGTGTGGTGGCTGGAGGAACTCGCCACCGAGTGTGCGGAGCACGGGCGGTACGAGTTCTTCCTGACGGCGTCACCGTTGACCATCACGGGAGGCGCCGGCTCGCCGGTCAACCCGATCGCCGTCTTCTGACGCGGGTCAGCCGTGCGACGCACTAGAGCTTGAATATTCAAGCAAGGTCGACCATGCTTGTGCTTGATTCTTCAAGCACTCTCTGTGCTCGCTCTCGTCACCGCCATGGAGTCGCCATGTCCCTTGCCTCTGACGACGTCGCGGTCCGCCGTGGGCCACTCGTGGTGGCGGGAGGTGTCGTCGCCGCGATCGTGGTGGCCGCCGCGGCGGACGCCCTGATCGCTGTGCTCGCCCTCGCCGCCGGGGCGCCGGACGACTTCCAGCCGCTGATGGTCTCCTCGTACGTTTTTCTGACGGCGGTCGGTGTGACCGGGGGTGCCATCGGCTGGTCCGTCGTGCGCAAGGTGTCGAAGGACCCCGCCGCGCTGGTGCGGTGGCTGGCGCCGGTCCTCGTCGTGGTGTCCTTCGTGCCCGACTTCCTGCTCTTCGGTGACGGCGGCGTGACCGGTGTTGCTGCGCTGCTGATGATGCATGTCGTGGTCGCGGTGGTCGCGGTGTTCACCTACCGCAAGGTCATGCCGCTGTCGTAGGCGTGGCCCACGGGGATACAGAGACCGACAGGTGAGGCCCGGCGCCGCTCTCAGTGCGCCGGGCCCCGGGGTTCACCCCAGCAGTGCTTCCCTGTTCTCCTCCAGCCACTCCCGCACGGTGATCGGCTTGCGTCCGAGGGTGCGCTCGACGAAGTCGTTGAGGGCCCAGACGACCTCGTTCTCCCGCTCGTACTCGAAGAAGTCCCAGAGCCTGAAGGCCTTCAGCGGGGGATACGCCTCGTAGAAACCCTCCTCGCTGCCGTCGTGTGTGATCTTCTCGCCGAACACCTCGGTCATCAGCTCGGCGACATCGCTGTGACGCATGAAGTCATGGCCGTTGTTCAGCGTGTGGAACTGGCCGATGTGCCGATGGTTGTCCGAGAGGAACAGGCGACCGGCGACCTCGGCGATGTCACGACGATCGATGAACGGAACCTTCCGGTCGTTCCAGATGAGCTTGCGCTCGCTGCGCAGGCCTCCCTGCATCCACAGGAAGTTGTCCGTGAAGGCGGCGCCGATGTTGAGATAGGTGACCGGCAGATCGCTCTCGTCGAGGATCCGCTTGGCTATCGGATGCTGAACGGGAAGGCCCACCCCCGCTTCTCGCATGGCCTTCGGAATGCGCCGCGGATTGGCCTCCGGCTGCATGCCCAGCAGGCGCAGGACGTGCACCGCGCTGTCCGCCTTCTTGAGGGCGGACACCAGGTTCGTCATGGCTGTCCGTTCGTCCGTGCCGCCGGTGGCGATGACGAACACTCCCTCCATTCCCTCCACCGCGGCCTCCAGCGAGGGAAGGTCGAAGTAGTTGGCCTCGACCGCCTCGGCGTACGGGAAGTCCTTGCGCAGCGCGTCGACGCCGTCCGGTTTGGTGCTCGACAGACGCAGCTCGATCTGCGGCGCCTCGCGGTGCAGGAAATCGGTCAGCAACCTTCCGGTTTTTCCGTTCGCACCGAAGACGAGGATGCTGCGGGGGATGGGCTTGGTGTTCGCGTACTCAGACATGTGGGTGTTCCTCTGGAGATGGCTGCGAGGCCGTGGATGAGAGGGGGCGGGGCCTCAGAACAGCTCGACCGCGTCGGAGGCGCCGGGGGTGTCGACTCGGCCGGGCCGGGCCGGCGCCCCGTCCGTGTGGCCGGCGTCGGCGTTTGCTGCCGCGGCGGACGCCTTGCGCTGGTGGCCCAGAAGGCCGAAGAACGCCGCGGTGAAGCCGCTGATCAGGCCGCTCACGGAGTGGTTGATCGCGTTGCCGACCGCGCTGCTCGGCTCGCCGACGAGAAGGTAGTTGATCAGACCGCTCAGCACAGCCCCGACCGCTCCCCCCACCAGACCTGGCCTCAACGCGATACGCACGGCGGATGGCTCCTCGCGGGCGCGGCCCGTGGCGTTCCGTTCGGTCATCGTCGTCCACCCCTCGTGAGGCGCTCGGCGCGCGACCGGCCGGAGGCCGTGCCGCATGCGGCCTGCGGGAAGCGAGCAACGTGGGGGTGTGTCGTCATTGACTCCACCTTCGATGGGGTTGTGCCTGCGGGGACGCGACACGAGGTCTGAGTGGGTGGGCGAGGAGCCCGCCGAACCGGGCCCTGAGGCTGTCCTGTGCGGCATCCGCCGGACAGGACAGCCTCAGGGACAGTGGGTGTGAGGGTCTGTCACCGCACGTGAGCACGGTGGGTCTCACTCCATCCGTCAGCTGGGTTCGAGTTCGTTGCCCGGGATCCAGGTGCCGTGGAAGCCGTAGCGGAGCCGGAAGGGGATCCGGACGGTGGCGATCGGCCCCGCACTCACGTCCTGGGCGTCCAGGATCACGAAGTCGGTGCGCATCTCGTTCCGGCGGCTGACGAGCGCCATGAGGTAGCCCTCGCCCTCGTCCGCGTCGTCGTTCTTGGGGGCGAACACCGACTCCTCGGGCGCCGAGTTCTCGCCCGGGTAGTAGCTGGACTGCTTGCCGGTCTCGGCGTCCAGGTGGACGATGCTGTTGAACGGCGGGCCCATCGGGCCGAACTCGGGCAGCGGACCCAGCGTCGGGTTGAACGTACCGAGCCAGGTGTGCCGGTGCTTCGCCATCATGGCCCGGGGGTCGATACGGGGGAAGTCGGCGGGGAACTGCCAGAGCCGGGTGGAGGTGTGCTGGTTGCCGCCGTCCATGACCGGGCTGTCACTGCCGTGCGTCAGGTCGAGGACCCAGTGCTCCATGAAGGGCGGGGCCTCCGGGATCTCCTCGCCCGTCGCGGTCTTGGGGAACTGCGAGAACCATCCGCTGGCCGAGACGGAGTGCTCCAGGGTGACGGTGCCGTCGTCGTTGGACCAGCCGTTGATGGTGTGGCCCTCCATGATGACCTCGTCCACCCCGAACCACTTCATGCCGGCGACGCCCTCGTCCCGGGGGATGACCGCGATGTGTGAGCGTTCCCGGGGGTCCCACATGAAGTACTGCGGTTCGGTCTTCAGCCGCTCGGCGTCGGCGATGAAGGGCCCGAAGGTGAAGACGAGGTGGTCGCGGGTGACGATCCAGTCGTGCACGGACGAGGCGTACGGGGCGAGGAACTTCTCGGTCCGGGTGAACACGCCCTTGGGGTCGATCTCGAACAGGTTGATCTCGTTGTCCGGCTTCCCGCTGGGGAAGTAGGAGTAGGCGAGCATCTGCCCGGTCCGGGGGTCGATCTTGGGGTGGGCCGTGAAGGTCTTCCCGGTGATCTGGCCGTTGAAGTCGTAGATGCCCTTGGTCTCCAGTGTGTGGGGGTCGAGCTCGTAGGGGAGCCCGGCCTCCTTCAGAGCGAGCATCTTGCCGGCGTGCCAGACGATGGAGGTGTTGGCGTTGTTGTCCGCCTGGATGCCGGCGACCAGCGGGTCGTCGGTGTACCAGTTGCGGTAGGCGCCGACCAGGGACCGCCGGGCCTTGCGCTCGGCGAGGAACCTCTCGGTACGGACGAACCGGGTCTGGAGGTCCGCGTGGCCGTCCTTGATGCGGATCTTGGTGACCATGCCGTCACCGTTGAGGAAGATGTCGAGAGGGTGGTTCGGCGGGTACTGGGCGTCGGCCGCGTTGCGCAGGAACGCGCCGTCCAGGTCCCGGGGGATCTCGCCCTCGACCTCCAGGTCGTAGACGTCGGCCTCGATCCGGGAGGGGGCGAAGTAACCCCGGTAGACGATCGTGTCGGGGAAGCGGACCGGGGCAGCGGTGGCCCGGTCGGGAGTGGTTGTCACGTGAACCGCCTTCAGCAACGACGAGTCACCGGCCGTCCCGGCCGATGATCAGGTTACGGAGATGGGTGCGCCGTCCGGAGGGGGTCCTGTGGCTGCTCGGCGGAGTACCGCGAACTGGACCGCGTCCGTTCGTGCCACCGTAGGAAGCCGATGGCTGTCGGGGAAACGAAACCTGTCGATGCCACACATGAACGAGGTCAATGACGACCTTCCGTCGCCATGGAGAGCGACGTCCAGCTGTTGTCGTCAGCCGCCGGTTCCGTCAGCGCCGCCGCCCTCGGCAGGCCGGTGGTCGGCATCGGGCTCGTATCCGGCCGCGCTCAGCACGAAGTCGACGACCCGCTCGGCGTAGTTCGCGCTGTTCGCCTTGAGCTCGGGCAGTCTGGCCACCGGGGTCATGAGGACATGGTGGATGATCGTGCCCGCCACGGCGTCGAGGATCAGGGCGGGGGAGGTGTCGCGAGGAAGCTCGCCGCGCTCGACAGCGCGGAGCACGATCTCGCGACCCACCTGTGTCCCCTGCCGGTCCAGGTCCTCCACCGCATGGCCGAACAGATCGGGGTAGAGCTTCGCCTCGATCATCGCGCGGACCTGGAGCAGTCCTTCCGAGCCGAAATACTCTTCGAGCATCATGGTCGCCACCAGCAGAAGGTCGCCCCGCAGCGATCCGGTGTCGAAGAACTTCGGCTCCTTCCGCAGCCGGGAGGCCAGGGCGGCGAGAATGAGCTTCTCCTTGGTGGGCCACCGCCGGTAGAGCGCGGCCTTTCCCACGCCGGAGCGGCGCGCCACCATGTCCATGGTGAAGCCGGCCCAGCCGACCTCCGCGTACACCTCGATGGTCGTACTGAGCACACGGGGCTCGATGTCGGGATCGGCGCGGCGGCCTCTGCCCGGTCTGGCGGGGACGGCATGGGACATGTCCGTGAGTCTGCCATGCGACGAGGCGGGCACGTCACGGCCGTTGGTTGGTGAGGATCAGGCTCGCGGCGGCGGCGAAGAACAGACCGACGCCCTGGACGAAACTCGTACGCACCCCGGGAACCTGCGCGGCGGCCTCGCCGCGGAGCTGGCGGACGGCCTCCTGGATGGCGAACATGCCGTACATGCCGGTGTGGGTGTAGGACAGCCCTCCGCCGTTGGTGTTCGTCGGCAGGCTGCCGCCCGGCCCGGTGTGCCCCTCGGCCACGAACGCCCCGGACTCCCCGTGCCCGACGAAGCCGATGTCCTCCAGCATGTACAGGGGCAGATGGGCGAAGGCGTCGTACGCCATCAGGTGGTCGATGTCCGCGTGGCCGACTCCGGCGGTGGCGAACGCCTCGGCGCTCGCGCGGCGGAACGCCTGGAACGACCCCACCTCCTCCATCTGCGAGACCAGCGTGGACTCCGCGGACTCGCCGGAGCCGAGCAGGTGGACGGCGCGTGCCCCGGAGGGCAGGTCGGCGGCGCGCTCGCTGCTGGTGAGCACCAGCGCCCCGCCGCCGTCGGTGACCACACAGCACATGTCCTTGGTGAACGGGTAGGAGACCATGGGCCCTTGGAGGACCTCGTCGACGGTCACCATGTCCCGGCGCAGTGCACGGGGGTTCTTGGCGGCCCACTCCCGCTGGGCGACGACGACCCGGGCGAGATCCTCGGGTCCCATACCGCGGTCGTGCAGAAAGCGCAGCGCCGGCACGGTGAACGTCGAGTACGGGGTGACGGCACCGTAGGGCGTCTGGAACTGGCCCCCCGGGCCGGAGGGGCTCGGGCGGAACGGAGCCGCGCCCACCCCGGACCGGCCGGACTCGCCGTGGGTGATGAGGACGACATCGGCGGCGCCGGCCGCGATGGCGGCGGCGGCATGGCGGACGTGCAGCATGAAGCTGCCGCCGCCGATCATGGTGCCGTCGAGCCAGCGCGGGGTGATGCCGAGGTGGTGGGAGACCTCGATGGCCATGGGCCCGGCAGTCGCCAGGCCGTCGACGTCGGCGGGAGTGAGTCCCGCGTCGCGCAGGGCGTTCAGGCCCGCCTGCGCGTGCAGTTCCAGGACCGACATGCCGGGCAGACGTCCGATCTCGTCGGTCTCCGCGGCTCCGATGACGGCGATGTCGCCGCCGTGCATGCTGGTCATGCTGTCGGTTCCTCCTTCTGTCCGGCCGCGCCCGCGGGGCGGAAGACCGGGAGCACCATGTCCCCGCGTTCCTCGAACGCGACCTCCAGCGGCATGTCGAGGGGCAGGTGGTCCGGGAGCGGCGGCACTCCGATGATGTTGGTCATCAGGCGCGGCCCCTCGTCGAGTTCCACCAGGGCGATCACCGGTGGGAGCGAGGCGAAGGGCGGCAGCGGCCGGTGGTTGATGGTGTATGAGACGAGCCGTGCCCGCCCGGAGACGGCCGTCCACTCCACGTCGGACGACGCGCAGTAGCGGCAGAACGACCGGGGGTAGAAGTAGTGCCGGCGGCAGCTGTTGCAGCGCTGGATGCGGAGCACGCCCTCACGCGCGCCTGCCCAGTAGGGCTCGGTCTCGGGGGTCGGCTGGGGGAGCGGGGGCGGGGGCGCGGGACGCGCGGTCGCTGTCATCGGGCCTTCCTCGTGAACGTGCCGCGGTCCAGCACCACCGTGTCGCCCACCATCGTCCGGAACAGGCAGGTGTCGCCCTCGTCCCAGATGTGGACGCTCAGTTCCTGGCCGGGCAGGACGGGGGCGGCGAACCGCACGGACATGCCGCCGAACGACGCGGGGTCGGAGTCGCAGACGGCGTGCAGCAGGACGCGGCCGGTGAAGCCGTAGGTGCACAGGCCGTGCAGGATGGGCCGGTCGAATCCGGCGCGGGCGGCGAGCCAGGGGTCGGAGTGCAGCGGGTTGCGGTCACCGGAGAGCCGGTACAGCAGCGCCTGGTCCTCGCGGGGGCGGCTGACCACGACATGGTCGGCCGGCCGGTCGGGTACGGCCCAGGGCTCGCTGGTGCCGCGGTCGCCGCCGAAGCCGCCCTCGCTCCGGAAGAACAGACCGGTACGGGACTCGGCCAGCAGCTCTCCGGTGCTCTCGTCGGTGCTGGACGACTCCATGACGGCCAGGGCGCCGGACCCCTTGTCGTAGAGGCCGGCGAGGCGCGAGGTCACGCGGACGGTGCCGGCGACGGGCAGCGGACGGTGCAGCGTGACCGACTGCTCGGCGTGCAGCATGCGCGCCAGGTTGATCTCTCCGAGGCTCGCCGGTGGTCGGCCGCCGCCGAGCGTGACGGCGAAGGTCGGCAGCACCTGCTGGCGCACGTCGTGCGTGTTCTCGGTGGTGAACGCCAGCTCCGCGAGGGGGTCCTCGGCGCCCGCGCCGACGCCGAGGGCGTAGAGGATGGCGTCGGTGGACGTCCAGGTCCGTGTCCCGCCGTCCCATTCCAGGCCGACGGCGTCCGGGTTCAGCGCCATCTCAGTGCTCCCCCTGCGCCGGGACCCCGCGCATGGTCACGTTCGGGGCGGCCTTGGCGACCAACTCGGGCACGACCGAGCCGAGTTCGGCGGCGTTCCAGACGCCGTCCGACGTCGCGACGGGGCCCAGCCGCCAGGCCTCGGCCACCCCGATCCGGCCGCCACCGACGTCGAAGACGCGGCCGGTCACCTTAGTGCTCTCGGGGCTGGCGAGCCAGGCCACCAGCGGCGCGATGTGCTGCGGCCCGAAGGTGTCCGGCATTCCCTGTGACTTCCCGTCCGGCTTGCTGCCCGGCTTCGGCCCCAGTCCCGCGGTGAGCCGGGTGGCGGCGACCGGCGCGATCGCGTTGACGGTCACGCCGTACGACTTCAGCTCGATGGCCGCGATGAGGGTGAACGAGGCGATACCGGCCTTCGCGGCACCGTAGTTGCTCTGGCCGAAGTTGCCGTAGATGCCGGAGGCGGAGGTGGTGTTGATGATCCGCCCGCCCGTCGGCCCGCCTGACTTCTTCGCCTGGGCCCGCCAGTACGCGGCGGCGAAGTGCGAGGGCCCGGCGGTGCCCCGCAGATGCACCCGGATCACCGAGTCCCACTCCTCGGAGCTCATGGAGACCAGTGCCCGGTCCCGCAGGATGCCCGCGTTGTTGACGAGGATGTCGAGCCTGCCGAACTCGCTGATCGCCTGCCGCACGAGACGCTCGGCGCCCTCCCAGTCGGCGACGTCGTCGGTGTTGGCCACGGCCTTTCCGCCGGCCTCGACGATCTCGTCGACTACCGTCTGGGCCGGACCGGTGTCGGCGCCGGACCCGTCCGGGCTCCCGCCCAGGTCGTTGACGACCACGCTGGCCCCCTGGCGGGCGAGTTCCAGGGCGTACTCCCGGCCGATGCCACGGCCGGCGCCGGTGACGACGGCCACCCTGCCTTCGCAGATTCCAGTCATGTCGGGTTTTCTCCTCAGTTGTTGTCGTTGGCGGTGTCGGAGGGGCTCCGGCGCGCGGGGCGGGCCAGAACCTGGAGGTCGGTGAAGCCGTACAGGCCCCAGGGGCCGTTCTCGACGCCGAGACCGCTCCACTTGTGGCCGCCGAAGGGCAGGTTGGGCCGTACGGCGCCGCCGTGGGCGTTGACCGAGACCTGACCGCAGTCCAGCCGGGACGCCACGGACGAGGCACGGTCGAGGTCCGGCGACCAGACGGAGGCGGTCAGGCCGTACTCCGTGGCGTTCGCCCGCCCGACCACGTCGTCGAGGTCGCGGTACGGCAGCACGGGAAGAGCCGGGCCGAACTGCTCCTCGGCGACGATCCGGGAGTCGTCCGTCACCCCGGTCAGGATCGTGGGCGCGTAGAAGTACCCGGGTCCGTCCAGCGGGGCGCCGCCCGCCACGGCCACGGCGCCGTTGCCGAGCGCGTCGTCGACCAGCTCACGGACCCGGTCGAACTGGGGCCTGTTGTTGACCGGCCCGAGCTGGACGCCCTCCGTGGTGCCGTCGCCGACCCGTACCGAGCGGGCCTGCTCGGCGAGTGCCTCGACGAGGTCGGCGTGGTGCCGTTCGTGGACGTAGACCCGCTTGACAGCGAGACAGACCTGTCCGTTGTTGCGGAAGGCGCCCCAGAACAGGCTCTCGGCGATCTGCCGCGGGTCGGCGTCCTCCAGCACGATCGCCGGGTCGTTCCCGCCGAGTTCGAGGGTGACGCGCTTGAGGTCCTCTGCGGTGGCGGCGGCCACCTTCTTCCCGACCGACGTCGAGCCGGTGAAGCTGACCTTCCTGACCGCCGGATGCCCGGTCAGCCAGGTGCCGAGCGGTTCCGGTCCGGTGACGACGTTGAACACCCCGGGCGGTACGACGTTCCGCCACACCTCGCCGAGGACCAGCGCGGAGAGTGGGGTGTACGGGGAGGGCTTGAGAACCATGGTGTTGCCGGCCCGCAGCGCCGGAGCGATCTTCCACATCGCCAGCAGGAGCGGGAAGTTCCACGGGGTGATGGCGGCCACCACGCCCAGCGGGCGGCGCACCACCTCGGCGAAGCCCTGCTCGTCGTCCTGGACCACCTCACGCGGCAGGTCCAGGTCGGCGTAGTACCGCAACCAGAGCACCGACATGAAGATCTCGGTGCGGGCGTCTCCGAGCGGCTTGCCCTGTTCGGCCGTGAGGACCGGGGCGAGCCGGTCGGTGGCGGCCTGCAGGGCGTCGGCCATCTCCCGCAGGACCACCCGGCGGGCCTTGTCGTCGGTCTGCCAGGCCCGGTACGCGGTCGCGGCGGCGGCCATCGCCGCGTCCAGCCCGGCCCGGTCGCAGACCGGTGCCTGGGCGAAGACCTCGGCGGTGGCGGGGTTGACGACGTCGAAGGTGTCGGCCGCCGACGCCGCCGCCCCGTCGATCGTCATGGTGAAGTCGGACATATCGGCTCCAGGTCGTCCGGGTGTCACCAGGTGACGGGAAGCTTGAACACGCCGTTGATGGGCGAGAAGACCTTGAACGGCAGTTCCTCGACCGGTACGGCGAGCTTCAGGTCCGGGATGCGGCGCAGCAGCGTCTCGAAGATCACCTGCAGTTCCACCCGGGCCAGGGGCTGGCCGAGGCACTGGTGCATGCCGTACCCGAAGGCGAAGTGGTCCCGGGCCTTGCGGTGGATGTCGAACTTGGCGGCGTCCGGGTAGTGGGCGTCGTCGCGGTTGGCGGAGAAGTTGAGCGGGATGATCCCCTCCCCGGCGGGAATGACCACGCCACCGATCTCGATGTCCTCGGTCGCGACCCGCACGATGATCAGGTTGACCACGGTCAGGTAGCGCAGCATCTCCTCGACGGCGTCCGGGATCAGTTCGGGTTCGGCCTGCAACTCGGCGAGCTGTTCGGGGTGCTGGAGCAGGGTCAGCAGGCCCATCGCGGACATGCTCGCCGTGGTGTCGTGGCCCGCGACGGTGAGCACGAACCCCACTTCGGCCACGTCGTCGAAGGTGATGGTCCCCTCCAGGGCGGCCTTCACCAGCTGGCCCAGGATGTCGTCACCGGGATCGTCGGCCGCCGCCCGCTCCTGGGCCAGTTCGGTGACGTAGTTGACCAGGGCCATCTGGTTCCGCTGGAACTGCCGGGCCGACTCGGGGTCGGTGGGGTCCCCGGTCAGCAACTCCTCGGCCGCGCCGTTGAAGAACGGAATGTCCTTCTCCCGTACGCCGAGGATCCAGCTGAGCACCGTCGAAGGCACCGGCAGCGCGAGGGACTGGACGAAGTCGACGGGGTGCTCGGGGGCGGCGAGCATGGCGTCGATCTTCTCGTCGACCAGCTTCTGGATGGCCGGGCGCATCGCCTCCACCCGCTTGACCATGAAGTTCTTCGACAGCATCCGCCGGTACACGGTGTGCATGGGCGGGTCCTGGCGCAGCAGGGCGCCGCTGCCGAACTCCTCGGTCTTCGTCCCTGCCACGAGGGCGGGCAGACCAGGGTTCTGCATGTCGGCGCTCACCCTGGGGTCGGACAGGATGGCCCGGACGTCGTCGTAGCGGGTGACCAGCCAGGCGGGGTCACCGGCGTGGGTGATCACCCGGGTGACCGGGCGCTCCTCACGCAGCCATTGGTACACCTCCGGCGGGTCGATGCGCGGGCGGGGCCACGGGAAGCGGCCGGCGACTGTGGCTTCCGCGGCCTCCGCGGTGATGGTGGTGGTGTCGGTCATGCCGTGCCTCCGGATACGGGTTCGTCGATGAGCTGCTGTCGGTACTGGCGGGCCTGTTTGGCGCTGTTCCAGCCGAGGACGCCGACGGTCCGGCCGTCCTCGCGCCAGAGCGCCACGAACTTGTTTTCGGCGGGACTTCCCTCGACCACCTCCGGCTCGTGGCCGGTCGGGAAGACGCCGTGGGCCTGGATCTTGACCTCGTACTGGTCGGTCCAGAAGTAGGGGACCGGGTCGAACACCTCGGTATTGCCGCGCAGGAGATTGCGGGCCGCGGTGGTGCCCTGCTCGGTGGCGTTCAGCCGGTGTTCCAGGCGCAGCCGGCGTCCGTAGCGCGGGCTGGGCCAGGAGGCCACGTCACCGGCGGCGTAGACGCCGGGTGCGGCCTGGCAGTACTCGTCACACCGGATGCCGTCACCGAGCGCGAGGCCCGAGGAGCTCAGCCATCCCACGGCGGGGACGGCTCCGATGGCGACCAGCACGCAGTCGGCGGGCTGCACGGTGCCGTCGTCCAGCTGGACGCCGGTCACCCTCCCGTCGGAGCCCAGCAGGTCCGTGACGCCGACGCCGGTACGCAGCCGTACGCCCTGATCTCTGTGCCGATCGGCGATCAGCTCGCCGATCGTCGTGCCGAACTGCCGGACCATGGGCGTGGGCAGCGGGTCCACGACCGTGACGTCCAGGCCCAGGGAACGGGCCACGGCGGCGACCTCCATCCCCAGGAACCCGGCCCCGACCACGACCACGCGCGGCTGCCCGGCCAGCGCGACGCGCAGGCCGACGGCGTCTTGTGCGCCGCGCAGTACGTGCACTCCGTCCAGGTGATGACCGAACGGCAGCCTGCGCGCGGTGACGCCGGTGGCGATGATCAGGCCGTCGAACGGCAGCCGTTCGTCCCGGTCGAGGAGCAGTGCCCGCTTCGGCAGGTCGAGCCCCACCGCGCGGCGGCCGGTGAGCAGTTCGATGCCTGCTTCCTGGTAGTGGTCGTGCTTCCGCAGCATGGTGCGGTCGAGGTCCCAGGTCCCGGCCAGGACTTGCTTGGACAGGGGCGGCCGGTCGTACGGCGGGGTCGGCTCCTCGCCCACCAGGGCCAGCCGACCGGTGAAACCCTCCCGGCGGAGAGTCTCGGCCGCGCTGAGCCCGGCGGCACCCGCGCCGATCACGGCGATGGTGTTCATACGGTGCTCAACTCCCCGGGCAGCAGCACGGGCTTGACGGTGTCCCCACCGGCCGCGTCGCGCTCCGCGTCGTTGACCGCGTCGAGCGCGTAGGTGCGGATCAGCCGGTCGAACGGGAACCGGCCCCGCTGCCACAGGTCGATGAGCCGGGGAATGAGCCGCTGGGGGACGGCGTCGCCCTCCATCAGGTACCTCACCGTCACGCCCGCCGCCATGAGCCGTCCCGGCAGCGTGAGGTCGCCGCCCGCTCCGACCAGGCCGCACACGCCGCGGGCGCGCAGCGAGTCCAGCGCGGAGACCACCACCGACGGCACGGCGGTCGTGTCGAGCGCCCGGTCGACGCCGCCGGTCCAGCCGGTGATCCGCGCGGCCACGTCCGGATCGGCGCCGTCGACGACCCGTGTGGCGCCCAGTTCCAGCGCCAGCTCCCTGCGCTTGGCGTTCAGGTCGACGGCGATGATCTCGCTCGCTCCGGCGACCTTGGCCGCCATGACGGCGGCGAGTCCCACGGCGCCGGCCCCGAAGACCGCGATGCTCGATCCGGCCCTCACCTCCAGAGCGAGCAGGACGGAACCCGCACCTGTCTGTATCCCGCAGCCCAGAGGACCGAGCAGTTCCAGCGGAAGCTCCGGGTCGACGCGGACCATGTTGCGCTCGGTCGCGATCGCATGGGTGGCCAGCGAGGACTGCCCGAACCAGCGTGCGGCGACGGGTTCGCCGTCCCGGTCGGTCATCGGCGTCGAACCGTCCGGGCGGACACCGAACAGATTGCGGGGGGCGAATTCGGCGCAGTAGGACGGCTCCCCGTCCAGACAGTGAGCGCACCAGCCGCAGGAGTCGTAGCTGAGCACCACGTGGTCCCCGACGGCGAACCGGGTGACGCCGGGACCGACCTCCTCGACGACTCCCGATCCCTCATGTCCCATCACCGTCGGTCGCGGCAGCGGAAATCCATGACGGGTCAGCAGGTCGGTGTGGCACAGTCCCGTGCCGACGATCCGGACCAGCGCCTCGCCGGGGCCGGGAGGCGCCAGTTCCACCTCTTCGAGGGTGAACGGTCCGGCACCGTCCCGGAGTACGACGGCATGTGTCTTCATCGCGCTTCGTCCCTTGGTTCAGTCGGTGGCTGCGATGGCGGCGGCCGGACACACGCGGACCGCCTCGCGCACGGACTCCGCCTCGGGAGCGTCGGCTTGTTCCTTGACCAGGACGACGACGCCGTCGTCGTCCTGGTCGAACACGGCGGGAGAGATCATCACGCACTGTCCCGAGGCGACACAGCGGTCGGGCTCGATGGTCACGCGCATCATTCGGTCTCCTTGACATAGGCGTCGCGCAGCACGCGGCGCTGCAACTTTCCGGACTCGGTCCGGGGGAACTCGGACAGGAACTCGAACTGGCGCGGGCACTTGAACGACGCGAGGCCCTGACGGCAGAAGTCGCGCAGGTCTTCGGCGAGCGAGTCCCCGGGGACGGCCTCCGGCGCGGGCTGGACCACCGCGAGGAGGCTCTGGCCCCACTCCGGATCGGGCCGGCCGATCACCGCGACGTCCGCCACGGACGGATGGGTGATCAGGTGCTGCTCGATCTCCGCCGGGTAGATGTTGACCCCGCCGGAGACTACGAGGTCGGTACGGCGGTCGAGCAGGAAGAGATAGCCGTCCTCGTCGAAGTACCCCATGTCACCGACGGTCACGAGGCCGCCGACGCGGTTCGCCGCGGTCTTCTCCGCGTCGTGGTGGTACTCGAAGTCGGCCATGCCCACCTCGAAGTAGATGATCCCGGCCTCGCCCTGGGGCACCTCGGCACCGGTCCCGTCGAGGATCTTCACCGTCATGCCGGGCTTCGGCCTGCCCAGGGTGCCCGGTCTGGCCAGCCATTCGTCCGGGCCGACCGTGGTCACATGGCCCTCGGTGGAGCCCAGGTACTCCCACACGATGGGGCCGACCCAGTCGAGCATGCGCCGCTTGGTCTCGACCGGGCAGGGCGCGCCGGCGTGGATCAACAGCCGCAGGCTGGACAGGTCGTGACGCTGCCTCACCTCGTCGGGGAGACGGAGCAGACGGTGGAAGTGGGTGGGCACCATGTGGCTGCTGGTCACCCGATACCGTTCGACGTCCCGCAACGTGGCCTCGGCGTCGAAACGGTCGTGGACGACCAGCGTGTGTCCGGCGTGCAGGAAGCTGAGCGCGTGGAACCCGGGGGCGGAGTGGTAGAGCGGAGAGCAGACCAGGTGCACGCCGTTTCCCGGAGTGATGCCGTATTTCCCCAGCGAGTCGCGGTGAATGGCGGGGAGGAACTCTTCCGGTTCGACGGCCGGCATCCTGCGTTTGACGCCCTTGGGCCGCCCCGTGGTGCCGGAGGTGTAGCCCATGGTCACGCCTGTCCTGCGGTGATCCGGTGGGGTGCTGGGTTCGCCGTTGCCGAGCCGGTGGTAGGCGCGCCACCCATGAAGGTCGTCGGCGGAGGGGGCGTCGCCCACGACGAACCGGTGGCGCGGTAGCACTTCGGCCGGCTCTGTGTGGGTGGTGAGGGAGCGGGCGATGTCGGCGTTCGCGACGACGACGCTCGCGCCGCTGTCACTGATGATGTACGCCATCTCGTGCGGGCTCAGATGATGGTTGACCGGGACCAGCGTCATCCCGATCTGGCCGGTGGACAGCGCGAGTTCGAAGTACTCGGAGCCGTTGCGCACGATGGCCACCACCGTGTCTCCGGCGGTCAGGCCGAGCGACCGCAGGGCGTGCGACAGGCGGTTGGTCCGGGCGCCGAGATCCCCGAAGGTGAGCTGCGGGCCGGTGGGAAGTAGGAGCGCCGGCCGATCGGGGTGCAGCGCCGCGAGGCGATAGAACCCTTCGATCTGCTCGGCGGATCGGTCGTGGGGGGTCGTGGTGGAAGAAGCGCGCGAGGGCATCCCGCCTCCGTTTGGCGCTGGTGAAGTTCAGTGGGGGTCACAGATCGCTGGGGAACCGCGTGAGGCGATCACAGGGCGGCAACGGCTCGGTCGGGCCGCCCAAATTATTTCGGACGAAAATCGTCTGCTGAAAATCAGAGTACGACACAGGATGGGTCGCGCGTCAACTGTGTCGATCCACCGCGCGTGTTCCGTCGGGGTGGTGGCAGGCCTTGACGTGCGGTGTATGCGATGACTTACTGTCTCTACATCGGACGGAAATCGTCTGAAAATCTCTCGGAGCGGCCCCGGGGCCCGCTGACGGGGCCACGGCGCGCGGGCGAGGAAGCGCCGCTGCGCGGTCGGTCTGACCGAACCGCTCGGCACACCTCCGCTCCCCACCCGGCACCTGCCGCCGGCCGGAGGGGAAGGCCTGCCCGGCGCTCCGCCGGAATCACTTTCCCTCGGAGACGACTACTCGAATGGGACATACGCGTGGCCCGTACCTCTGAATCCGGCCCAGCCCTCCGACACGATCGTGCGGTCGTCTACGCACTGGCGTACTCGGGCGTCATCGTCGCGTTCGTGTACACCCTCATGGTGCCGCTGCTGCCCACACTCCCGTCGCTGTTGCGGACCTCCGCCTCGGACGCCTCGTGGGTCATCACCGCCACCCTGCTCACCGGGGCCGTCTCCACCCCGATCGCGGGCCGCCTCGGCGACCTGTACGGCAAGAGACGCGTCCTTCTGGGCAGCCTGGGGCTGCTGGTCGCCGGGTCGCTGATCGCTCTGCTCGACGCATCGCTGGTCCCGGTGATGGCCGGCAGGGCCTTGCAGGGCTGTTCCCTGGGCGTCATCCCGCTGGGCATCAGCGTCATGCGCGATGCACTGCCCGCCGAGCGGCTGGGGTCGGGGACGGCACTGATGAGCACTTCCCTGGGCGTCGGCGCCTCGTTCGGCCTGCCCGCCTCCTCCGCGATCGTCCAATACCTCGACTGGCGCGCCCTGTTCGTGTTCTCGGGCTGCCTCGGCGCCGTGGCGATCGTGCTGGTCCGGCGTTTCGTACCCGCGTCGTCCGATCACCGCTCCGGGCGATTCGACCTGCCCGGCGCGGTCGGGCTGACAGCGGGTCTGGTGTGCCTGCTCCTCGCCGTCTCGAAGGGGGACGACTGGGGGTGGGGCAGCGTGGTCACACTCGGACTCTTCGTCGCCGCCGTCCTCCTCCTCGTCGGCTGGAGCGTCCTGGAGCTGCGGACCGCCGAGCCCCTGGTGGACCTGCGCACCAACGCGAACTCTCAGGTCCTGCTCACCAACATCGCTTCGGTCATGGTCGGTTTCCTTCTCTTCGCGCAGTCTCTGGTGTCTCCTCAGCTCCTGCAGTTGCCTGAGGCGACCGGCTACGGACTGGGTCTGTCGGTGGTCGCCGCCGGACTGTGCATGATCCCGTCGGGCATCGTCATGATGGCCGCGTCCACGGCGGGTGCCCGCCTCTCGGCGGCCCGCGGCCCGAAGGCCTCGCTCGTCTGCGGATCAGCGGTCGCCACCTGCGGCTACGCCATCGGCATCGGGCTGATGGACAACGTCTGGCAGGTCATTCTGGCCACCACCGTGATCGCCAGTGGCATCTCGCTCGCGTACGCCGCGATGCCCGTGCTCATCATGGAGACCGTGCCGCCGTCCGAGACGGCCGGAGCGAACGGCGTCAACGCGCTGATGCGGGCGATCGGCACGTCGACGTCCAGTGCTGTCATCGGCACTGTGCTCGTCCGGACGAACCAGCCTTTCGGAGACGGCTCGGTCCCGTCCATGACCGGCTTCCGACTCGGGTTCGGCATCGCGGCCGGGGTCGGCGTGGCAGCTGTGGTGACCGCGGCTGCCATTCCGGCCGCCATACGATCCCGACGGCTCACGCGCCGAGAAGCCGCCGCGCCACCGGCCGGCCACGAGATGCGCCAGAGTTCGTAGCCCGCGCACCCCAGCCACGCCGACCGGTGGCCAAGCCCACCGCGCGATCCCTCGAGTGTCCGCCTTCACCGTCCGGAAAGTGAGCCAAGCACATGCCAAGCCCCGATGCCGTAGTCCGTTCGATGTGCGAATGCTGGAACGCCTCGGCCCCCGACCCCGGCCGGATCAGTGAGTTCTTCGCCGAAGACGCCGTCTACCACAACATTCCCGTGGAACCCGCGGTCGGCCGCACAGCCATCCGCGACACCATCGCGGGCTTCCTGACCATGGTGGATCGCATCGAGTTCGAGATTCACCACCAGCTCGCGTCCGGCAACGTCGTCATGAACGAACGCACGGACACGTTTCACGTCGGCGGGCGCGCGACCCCGCTCCGCGTCACGGGTGTCTTTGAGGTCGACAACGGCCTCATCACCGCCTGGCGCGACTACTTCGACATGGCCCAGGGCAGCCGGGCCATGGGACTCTGACCGGCGGTCCGTATCGGTGAGGGCGGGCAACCGGGTCGGGGCGTGTCCAGCATCGGCCGATGTATTTCGGTGAGTACGCCGCTGAGCGGGAGGCCGATGGCCACGGCCTCCATCACTGCCTCGCCCGGTCACTCGCCCGTGCCGATCCCTGGATCGCGCCGCCCACGCTGTCCACCCGCTGTCGGGTCTGCGCCCGACCGGGCCCGCCGCGAAGGAGGACGCGTTCGGGGTGCCCGATCCACGGGGCGCGGAAGCCGCCCGTACGTGATGAGCCCGGCCGACGGCGGATGACGGGCTCGGACAACGTGTGCTCCAGGGCCGGGCGTTGACCGGGGCATGAGTCCTGGAAAGACGCGTGTTGCCGTTCCGCCCCTCGTCCTGGTCGCCTACGGCGGATGGTCGTGACGCCCTCTCGGGCCCGGGCAGCGGAACGGGGTCCGTCAGGCATACGACGGACCCCGCGTGGAGGCGTGACCGAGCCGGGCGGCGGTTGTGACCGCAGGCCGCAGGGCCGACTCGTTGCCCGGTGACCGGCCTTGCTCTCACACCGGCAGGGAGATCCCCGCGGCTCTGCGAGAGGTGTCTCGGCCATCACCCCGTCCGTCGGTTCGACAGACACACCGGACCCGAGCCGTCGCCGACACTCCGGCCGCGAACGCAGCCGGGGGCGCTGCACCCGCTGCCCGGTACTACTTCACCTGCCGCTTACAGTCCGCGATGACCCGGGTCGAGTCGTAGGGACGAATGTTCGTCAGCTTGGTGCCGCCGTCCTTGGCGCATTGCTGCGTGAGGGCGTCCTGCGTCCCGATCCGGTCCTGCCAGACATCCTCCCGCCCGGCGAAGGCGGAGCCGGCGCCCGCGACTTGGAGCCCGAGGAGGGTGAAGGTGACCGCGGACAGCGCCCACCGGGTGCGACGACGACTGGTCACGGTCCTGTTCTTCCTGAAGTCCGGGGTTTCTGCATGAGTGGTCGACTTGTGCATGGGGGGTCCTGACAAGAGAGGCGTCATGTGGGGGTCTGCTCCGTGCCGCAGGAGCAGGCGGTTCGGGAACCTGAAGCGATTCCTGACGTGCGTCAGATTATCTCCCGCCTGATCAATGTCAAGGGCGGGGCTTCAGATCCGGGCCGGCCTCGTGAGGGGTTCGTGGCGTCGCTTGACAGGTGTCAGATTCCAAGTAATCTGACACCTGTCAGGCGCTTCTGTGAAAGGAACTCATGATGACCCCGACGACAATGAAGGCGGCTCGGATCCACCGGCAGGGCTCGCCGGAGGTGCTTGTTCATGAAGACGTGCCGGTCCCCTCGGTCCGTCCGGGTGAGGTACTCGTGCGCAACGAAGCCGCAGGCGTCAACTTCGCCGACATCGAGCGCCGCCGCGCCGGCTACTACCCGGTTCCGGTGACCGAGCTGCCGCACATCCTGGGCGGCGAATACGCGGGGGAGGTCGTCGAGGTGGGCGAGGGGGTCACCGATGTGAGCGTCGGGGACAGGGTCTTCGGGATCGTTCCGACCCAGGCGTCCGGCTGTTACGCCCAGTACGTCGCAGCGTCGGCCGACGACGTGTACCCGCTGCCCGACGACATCGCGTACGTTGACGCGCCCGCGCTGCTGATCCAGGGACTCACGGCCTACTTCCTCGTCCGTGACGGAGTCCGGCTCGACAAGGGCGAGTCCATTCTGGTGCTGGCCGCCGCCGGAGGGGTCGGCTCACTCGCCGTGCAGCTGGCCCGGATCATGGGGGCGGGCCGGATCGTCGGCGCGGCCAGCACACCGGAGAAGCGGCGTCTGGTCCTCGATCTGGGCGCCGACGAAGCCATCGACTACACCCAACCGGGGTGGAGCGCCGACGTGTTGCGTGCCACCGACGGCCGGGGCGTTGACGGGGCGCTGGTCAGCTCCGGCGGTGACTCGGTCAGCGAGACGTTCGCCGCTCTGGCGCCCCGTGCACGCGTGGCGATGTACGGGACGGCGAACGGGGAGATGCCGGCCGTCGACCTGGTCGCCGAGACCGCGGCCGGCCGGCTCCTGATGAACCAGTCGCTGGGCCTGTTCAGCCTGTACTACTACCAGGCCCACGCCCGTGACGAGATGAGGCAGGCACTCCACGAGCTGACCGAACACGTCCGCATGGGACGGCTGCGGCTCGACACCGGTCGCCGAATGCCGCTGTCGGCAGCGGCCGAAGCCCACCGGTTGATCGAGAACCGGCAGACCACGGGCAAGGTGGTCCTGCTGCCGTGGGCGGACTGACCTCCCACCGCCAAGGATGTGGGACGAGGCCATCGGGCGTCTTCAGGGGTGAACTGGCCGTTCGCCAGGGAGATCTGCTCGGTGGCCTGTCCCATGCGCAGGAAGCCGCAGCCGTCACCGGACGCGCGCTGCGGCGTGTGCTGTATGTCTCAGGGGCCGCCGGCGAGGGTGGACCAGAAGTCCCTTAGCAGCGATTGTGAGTGGCCTTGATGACTCCCGACCCCGTGCGAGAACTCACCGCCGCGCAGCACGCCCAGTTGGTTCGGCTGAGCAACGGCACGTCGACGCCGCAGGCACAAGTGCTGCGCTGCCGCATCGTGTTGGCCGCGGCGACCGGGGCGACGCGGGCCGAGGTCGCCCGCAGATTCGGGGTCTCCGCGCAGACGGTGGACAAGTGGCTCAGGCGGTACGCGGTGGAGGGGCTCGCGGGGTTGCGGGATCGCCCCAGGCCAGGGGCGCCGCGCAGGATCGAGGACGCGGCGGTCGCCGAGGTGTTGCACATCACCCGCCACGAGCCGCCACCGTTCGGCGGGAACTGGTCCAAACGCACGCTGGCCCAGCGGGCCGGGGTGTCGGCTTCGACGGTGGCGCGCATCTGGCGTGCCCATGGAATCACGCCGGGTGTCGACGCAAGGCCGGTCGCACCCGTGCCCGGCTACGCTGCGTACAGCGAGCAGCCGCCCATCGTGCCGAGAGCCATCTATACGAACGGGGCACTCTCCGTTCTCGCGCTCCGGAGCACCGCCGGCCCGAAGGCCGTCGCAGGCCTTGTCGCTTCTCCTTCCGGGAGCGGCCCCGCGGAGCCCTCCGAAGGAGCGGGAGGCGGCGCCGGGCATTTCGCCGCCGCTCTCGCCCTCCTTGCCTCCGCGGCCGAACGAGAGCCGACCGTCGGGGGGCGCCCGACTCCCGGGTTCACGGCGTTGCTGCAGCGCTTGGCGATGACCAGGCAGGCGGACACCGAACTGCACGTGATCTGTTACGCGGGCAACCCTGCCGCCTTACTGGCGCTGCACCGCTGGCAGTTCGAGCAGCCCCGGCTGGCCGTACATCTGACACCGACCCGCAAAGCCTGGTTGTGGGTGGTGCAGGACGTGCTGGCCGGGATGGAGCCGCAGGCTCCGGGTTCCGGGGCGCGGGAGGCCCAGGCGGAGATCGAGACGGAGCTGCGCGCGTGGCGGTGCGGGCGTGGAGCCGACCCGTTCATCTGGGAGCGAGCCGACTGGCCCGACCCGGTACCTCGAGCTCCACTTACTTCTGGTCCAGACGTCAAGAGACGGTCAAACAGATCCTCCTAGGCTCCGGCCATGACTTCTGACAACACGTCACCGCACGCACAGAAGACCGGTGCCCCGGCGTCCGAGGCCACAGCGCCCGCCGCACACAGGGAGCCCAACAGGAAAGTGGAACGCCGTACGGTCCTTGCGGCACTCGGCATCGGCGCCGCCGGCCTGGGGCTGGTGGGCGCCGCCTCCCCGTCCCAGGCGAGCGCCGTCCGGTCCGCGCGCGCCAAGACGGCGGCGGGCACACAACCCGCCTGTGTCCTGGCGCCCGAGGTGACGGCGGGGCCGTACTACATCGACGAGGAGCTGATCCGGCGGAACATCGCCGAGGACTGCGAGGGACTGCCGCTGGAGACGCGGATCATCGTCGTGCACGGCACCGAGTGCACCCCCATCCCCGGGGCGGAGGTGGAGGTGTGGATGTGCGACGCGGGTGGCTACTACTCGGGACACCTGGACGTCTCTCCGGACGTTCCGCCGAAGGGCTCGGAACACCTGGAGCCCACCGACTCCTCCAGGTTCCAGCGGGGTATGCAGATCGCCGACCGGCGCGGCGAGGTGCGCTTCCGCTCCATCTACCCGGGCTGGTACTACGGGCGGGCGGTCCACATCCACATCACCGTGCATGTCGACGGGCTGGAAGTGCACACGGGCCAGCTCTACTTCCCCGAGGAGATCAACAAGAAGGTCGCGCTCATGGAGCCGTACGTGCGGCACACCGGGACCAGGCGGATCCCCAACGAGGAGGACATCGGCTACCTCAACTACGGCGGCGAGAAGTCCACCCTGGACGTCCGGCCGTTCCGTCCGCACCGTCCGGAACTCGGCTACCTCGCGTCGATCACGACCGGTGTCATCCCCGGACAGACCCCGCCCGAGCCGACCTTCCCGCCGTCCGCCTGACAGCAGGCAGGGCAAGGGGCCGCCAGCGGTCTTCCCCGGCTGACCGCTCCGGTCTGCGGTGACGCCCGCTCCGCGTCAGGCCGGGCGGGTCCGCCGCATCGGTTTGGACACGCGAGACGAGAACCCCGGTCCGCTCGACGGCCGGGGTTCTCGGCATGCCGGATCCCGCGACCCCGGGCAGCTACGTGAACGAAGTCCCCGTGGTCGGGGCAGCCTGACCAGGGCGGCGCCCGGTACCGGCCGTGCGCCGCACCGGCGTACTCCGTCTCTTCGTGTACCCGGCGCGGTATCAGGCCCCGGACATCCAGGGAGCCCGCGCGTCGGCGCGCAGCTCCCGCTTGAGGATCTTGCCGCTGGCGTTCTTCGGCAATTGGGCGGCGAACTCGATGTGCTTGGGCGACTTGAAGCCGGCCAGGCTCGCTCGGCAGTGGGCGATGAGTTCCTCAGCGGTCGCCGAGGCGCCCTCGCGCAGGACGACGACCGCCGTGACGGCCTCGATCCACTCGGGGTGGGGGAGGCCGAAGACCGCGGTCTCGGCCACTGCCTGGTGCTGGTAGAGGACTTCCTCGACCTCGCGGCTCGCGACATTCTCGCCGCCGCTCTTGATCATGTCCTTCTTCCGGTCGACGACCGTGAGGTAGCCCTCCGAGTCCAGCACGCCGAGGTCGCCGCTGTGGAACCAGCCGTCGGCGAAGGCGTCGTCGGTGCGTTCCGGGTCGTTCCAGTAGCCGAGCATGGCGTGCGGGCTGCGGTGCACGATCTCCCCGATCTCTCCGGGCGGCACCGGCCGGTTGTCGTCGTCGACGACGAGCGTCTCGACGTTCAGCCCGGGGCGGCCGGCAGAGCCGGCCTTGCGGACCTGGTCCTCCGGCTTCAGGATCGTGGCCACCGGTGACATCTCGGTCTGGCCGTAGAAGTTGAACAGCCGGACGCCGGGCAGCCGTTCGCCGATCTCCTTCAGCACCTCCACCGGCATGATCGAGGCGCCGTAGTAGCCCTTGCGCAGCGAGGACAAATCCCGCTTGTCGAAGTCGGGGTGGCGCAGCAGCGCGATCCACACGGTGGGCGGACAGAACAGCTTGGTCGCCCGCTCCTTCTCCACCGTCCGCAGGATCGCCTCGGCGTCCGCCCCCGGCAGCACGATGTTGGTGGCGCCGAGGTAGATGCCCGGCGTGAGGAAGCAGTGCAGTTGGGCGCAGTGGAACAGCGGCAGGGCGTGGATCTCGATGTCGTCCCCGCTCATCTCGCCGTCCACGGCGCAGGTGACGTACTGGGACATCAGGCTCCGCGCGGACAGCATCGCGCCCTTGGGGCGGGACTCGGTGCCGCTGGTGTAGATCAGCTGGGCGAGGTCGTCGTCGGCCACGAAGACGTCCGGCGCAGTGGGGTCGTCGTGCGCCATCCAGTCCTCTACGGACTCCCAGCCCGCCGGCGCCGCCGCCCCGCTGTCGGGGATCACGCCGCGAACCGTGACCGCGGCGGCCAAGTCGGCGTCCTCCAGAGCCTGTTCCGCCACCGGGAGCAGGGCGTCCTCGACGACCAGCCCCGTCGCGCCGGAGTGGCCGAGGACGTAGCCGACCTCGCCCGCCGTCAGCATGAAGTTGACCGGCACGGACACCGCGCCCAGCCGCGCGAGGGCGAAGTAGAGGACCACGTAGGCGTGGTTGTTGTGGCTGAGCAGGGCGACCCGGTCACCCCTGCCGACACCGCGGGCGGCGAGCGCGTTCGCCGTGCGGTTGACGGTCTCGTCCAGTTCGGCGTACGTCTGCCGCAGATCGCGGTAGACGACAGCGGTGCGGTCCGGTACCCGGGCCGTCGAGCGGCTCAGCAGGTCGCCGAGCGAGGCGCTGCGGACCCGTGCGATCCGTTGCGTGAGTTCGTCGTTGAACATGTCGCTCCTGTTGGGCTCTTGTGGGGGTTCGCCCCCAAGGGGCGCGGGGCTGTAGTGGACATGCGGCTACCGCCGCGTGGGCGCGACCAGCCACGACGGCGCCGCGGACGACCGACGGCTCATCGCCGCACTTCCAGCGGAGCGCTCAGCACCGCGGACACGGCGTCGCGGAGTTCGGCGGGGCGGTCGGCGGACCAGTCGGCCGCCCGCCAGGCCACGTGCAGGTCCGGGCGTACGAGCAGGGCGCCCCCCGCGCCGACCTCGCGGGCCTCGGCCCACTCTCCGTGCGGGTCGGTCCACTCGGCGCCGTCGCCGACGACGCGCAGATGGACGGTGGCTTCGAGGCCGGCGACGGCCGCGGCCCAGCCGTCGGCGTGCGCAGGGTCGACGATCAGGGTCAGGCCCCGCGGGGCGACCGTGGCGTGCACCGACTCCCGGACACCGTCCCGGTCGAGCCACACATGGGGGAGGTGGTGGCCGGGGCGGGTGCTGGGCGCGTAGTCACGGAGCGGGTCCTTGGTCACGGGCGGCGGGGTGCCGTCGGGGACCAGCGCGCCCGACTCGTAGTGGTAGCCCAGCTCCACCCCGAGCTGGCTGTAGTTGTCCACGTTGCTCGCCACGGCCTCGGCGACCGCGCGCCGCCTCTCGCCGTCCGGTCCCTCGGCGAGCCAGGAGCGGACCGCCTCCCAGCCCTCCTCCTCGGACTGGTCGGCCCGCAGGCCCAGGGCCGCCGCGATCCGGCCGTGTCCACCGACGTTGGTGAGGGAGTGGCCGACGTTGAACGCGCCGACCGGTCGCCGCTCCGTCTCGTAGCTGTCGAGGAGCGCGTCGGTGGCCTCACCGGACAGGACGGCGTCGAGCTTCCAGGCGAGGTTGTGCACGTCCTGGACCGCGGTGTTGAGTCCGAGTCCTCCGGTCGGCGGGTGCCGGTGGGCCGCGTTGCCCACCAGGAAGACGGGGCCGAGCCGCTGGTGGCGGGCCGTGACGCCCTCGAGCTCCCAGTGGCTGACGGTGTGCACCTCGATGTCCAGATCCGGGATGCCGAGCATCCGGCGGAAGCCGGCGAGGACCGCCTCATGGTCGTGGCGCGCCGGATCGTCGGTGCGGAAGGAGGCGTGCACGGCCCACTCGGCGGAGTCACGTCCCCAGGTGTCGGGGCCCATCGCGCACAGGACGCCTGAGAAGGAGCCGCGGCCGTCCGGGTTCAGGAAGTAGTAGAGCAGCGTCTCGTCGTCCTCGATCCACTGCGACAGGTCGATGGTGGCGTGTGCGGTGACCATGTCGAGCAGCCCGGTGGGGCCGTCCATCTCGATGCCGAGCAGATCCGCGCAGGTGCGTCCGCCGTCCGCCGCGACGACGTACCGGGCGCGCACCTCGTACTGCTCGCCGCTGTCCCGGTCCCGCACGGTGGCCGTCGCCCCTTGCCCGCCGCCGTCCTCGTCCGGGGCGAGGTGGACCAGCTCGTGGTGGAAGCGGATGTTCTCCACCCCGCAGACCTCCTCGGTACGGACCCGCAGCAGCCTGTCGAGACGCATCTGGGGCACGTTGGCGTACCGGCAGGGACTGGCCCGTGCGTAGCGCTCGGCGTCCGGGCCGCCGCCCCAGGCGGGCAGCGACCCGATCAGCTGTCCGGCGGGAGCGTCCCCGGCGAGGGTGGTGTGCCAGGCCACCTGGTGCCAGCGGTCCTCCGGAGGGCAGATGTCGTAGACGGCGTCGGCCACGCCCATCTCGGTGAAGACCTCCATCGTGCGCTGGTTCAGCAGATGCGCGCGGGGCAGCTTCGACGCCTCCCGATGGCGTTCCACCAGCAGGACGTCCACACCTCTGAGGGAGAGCAGGACGGCCGCGCAGAGTCCGGCGGGGCCGCCGCCGACGATCAGGACATCCGGTTCACGGTGGGGGTGACTGCTCATCACGTCGGCTCCTTGCCAAGCGGACTGGTGCGTCTCACAAACCGTAGAGCCGTGGAGAGATTGAATGCAATAGTGAACTCAAAATCGGGCGAAGGATTGAATTCAATCTTGCATCCATCTACGGTGGAGTGCATCCGCCGACCAAGGAAGGACGGGACACCATGACCATGGGGAGCACGGGGAGCATCACAGCCGCCACGCTGTCCTCGGCGACGCTGCACGAGGCGGCGGGCCGGATCGGAGCGCTGCCGTCCGCCATCGGCCCCGCCTTCACTGGAGCGCGGGTCGTGGGCCCGGCCTTCCCGGTCGCGTCCCCGCCGGGCGACAACCTCTGGATCCACCGTGCCGTGTACGCCGCCGAGCCGGGTGACGTGCTCGTCGTGGACGTCGGCGGCGGAACCGAGTTCGGCTACTGGGGCGAGATCCTGAGCACCGCCGCCCTGGCCCAGGACCTGGCCGGCCTCGTCATCAACGGCAGGGTGCGCGACAGGGACGCACTGGCGGATCTCGGTCTGCCGGTGTTCTCCGCCGGGCTGTGCATCCGCGGCACCGGCAAGGACTTCGACGCCACCGGCTCGCTGGGTACGCCGGTGCGCATCGGTGACGTGTTCGTCGAGCGCGGCGACCTGGTGGTCGGCGACGCGGACGGCGTGGTGGTGATCCCGAAGGCGGACGCCGAGGCCGTACGGAAGGCCGGCGCCGAGCGCGATGCCAAGGAGACCGAGCTGATGCGTCGTATCCGCGCGGGGGAGCGGACCCTCGACCTCTACGGCTGGCACTGAGACAGGAGCGACGACCGATGACCGCAACCCGCAGACAGCCGATCGAAGTACCCGGAGTGCACCACGGCGGAGCCCCCTTCCCGCTCGCCGTCCGGATCGACAACCTCCTGGTCTCCAGCGCCGTGCACGGCATGGACCCCGACACCGGGAAGGTCCCCGACGGCCTGGAGGCGCAGACCGCCGGGGTGTTCGCCAACGTCCGCCGGATTCTGGCCTCCGCCGGTGCCGGCACCGGCGACATCGCCAAGGTCACCGTCTTCCTCGGCGAGGGGCAGTCCCGCGAGCCGCTGAACACCCAGTGGCTGGAGATGTTCCCCGACCCGGCGGACCGGCCGGTGCGCCACACCGTGCCCTCTACGCTCCAGCCCCCGCTGCTGATCCAGTGCGAGTTCACCGCCGTACTGCCCACCCGATCCCCCGAGGAGCCCTAGTGATCATCGACAGCCACGCCCACCTGGTGGCGCCCGACTCCTTCTACGGTCTGTGGACCTTCCTGGAGGCGGCCGGCACCTACCACGGGCGGCTCCCCTCCAAGGCCACGGAGGAGGAGCTGCTCACCTCCGCGCGCCGGCAGATCTCGCTGATGGACGAGGTCGGCACCGACATCCAGCTGACCTCGCCGCGTCCGTTCCTGCTGAAGCACTCCGCCCGGTCCGCGCAGACGGTGCACTGGTGGATCGAGGCGAACAACGACGCCATCGCGACCCAGGTCGAGGCCTTCCCCGACCGGCTGCGCGGTGTGTGTGCCCTGCCGCAGGTCGCCGGCGAGCCGATCACCACGGTCTTCGACGAACTGGACCGCAACCTGGAGCGCGGCTTCGTCGGCGTGCTGCTCAACCCCGACCCCAGCGAGGGCGCCGGGACCACACCGGTCATGGGTGACGAGTACTGGTACCCGCTGTACGAGCGGCTGGTCGAGCGTGACGCGCCGGCGCTGCTGCACCCCGCCGCCTGCTACGGCCGCGAGAGCTACAGCGAGCACTTCATCACCGAGGAGAGCCTCGCGATCAACAGCATGATCCGCGCCGGGGTGTTCCGCGATTTCCCCGACCTGAAGATCGTCGTCCCGCACGGCGGCGGCTCGGTCCCCTACCAGCTGGGCCGCTGGATCGCCCACGACCGCGGCATCCTCAGCGACCGTACGGGCGACCGCGAGACCTTCGTGGAGACCCTGAAGCGGTTCTGGTTCGACACCTGCCTCTACACGCAGGAGGCCTTGGAGCTGCTGATCGCCGTGGTCGGCGCGGATCGCGTCCTGTTCGGCACCGAACGGCCCGGCAGCGGCGGCAGTCTGGAGGACCTCAAGCCGGTGATCGAGAAGATCCCGACGCTCTCCGACGACGAGCGGCGCGCGGTGTTCGAGGGCAACGCCCGTCATGTCTACACGCGGCTGAACAGCTGAAGGGATAAGTCTCAGATGGCGAACATCGTTGCCGTGGCAGGCACTTCGCACAGCCCCATGCTCGGCATGGAGCCCGCGAAGATGTGGGCGCTGCGGGCCGAACACGATAAGTCCAACACCGAGTTGTACGACACCGACGGGGTGATCCGTCCCTACGCGGAGATCGCCGAACGTGCGGGAGACCGCTACCTGGACGAACTGGCGCCCGATGTCTGGGACCGTAAGTTCAACCAGGCGCACGCCGACATCAAGCGGCTCGCCGCGGATCTCGTCTCTCTCGACCTGGACGCCGTCGTCATCGTCGGCGACGACCAGGACGAACTCTTCAACCACCGGAACCTGCCCTCCATCGCCGTCTACCACGGCGAGGAGATGACCACCCACCATCCCGTCGAGATGGGCCTGGGCCCCCAGATCATCGAGGTGCAGCGCCACCTCGGCATGGACGGCGAGACCTACCCCGCCGACGCCAAGCTGGGCCGCCACATCATCGAGAGCCTGGTCGACCAGGGCTTCGACATCTCCTCCAGCGACTCCACCGCCCCGGACACCGGCTTCGGGCACGCCTTCGCCTGGGTCGCGGGACGGCTCCTGAAGGGGCACACGATCCCGTCCGTGCCGATCCTCCTCAACACCTACTTCAAGCCCAACCAGCCGACGCCCGCCCGGTGTTACGACCTCGGAGTGGGGCTGCGCAAGGCTGTGGAGGCCCTTCCGGGCGACGCCCGGGTGGCCGTCGTGGCCTCCGGCGGGCTCAGCCACTTCGTGGTGGACGCCGAACTGGACCGCACGCTTCTCGACGCCATGGGCGAGCACGACGCCGCCACCCTGCGATCCCTGCCCGCCCACCGGCTGGACTCGGGAACCTCCGAGATCCGCAACTGGATAACGGTGGCGGGCGCGGGCGGCCACCTGGCCACCAAGTGGGTCGACTACCTGCCCGCCTACCGTACGCCCGCCGGCACCGGCGTCGGCCTGGCCTTCGGACTGTGGGCATGACCGGCCGGGCACATCCAGCCCCGGCCGAGGAGAAGGTGGCGGACGAGCTGGTGGTGCGGCTGGCCGCGCTGGACGCCTGTGCCGTCTCCGACGCGCTCGACAGGCTCGGCCTGCCCGGCGCGGCCCTGGGCCTGACCGCGTTGGCCGCGCCGCGTCGGATCGCCGGACGCGCCGTCACCGTGCACCTGGTCGACGACCGGCCGGGCGCGGCACCCGGCGGGCGCCACCTCGGCACGGCGGCGGTCGACGCGTCGGGGCCCGGTGACGTCATCGTCGTGGCCCACCACGGCAGACGACATGTGGCCGGCTGGGGAGGCGTGCTCTCCGCGGGTGCCAGGCGCAACGGCGTGGAGGGTGTCGTCGTGCACGGCGCCTGCCGGGACGTGGACGAGGCCCGCGAACTCGACCTGCCCCTGTACGCGACGACGGGCGTGCCCGTCACCGCTCGGGGCCGGGTGGTCGAACGCGCCTGGAACGTCCCCGTCGACATCGCCGACGTACCGGTGTACCCCGGCGACCTGGTCATCGCCGACGCCAGCGGTGTCGTCTTCGTCCCGGCCGCACACGCCGAGGAGGTGCTCGCCACCGCCGAGGCGATCGTCACGAAGGAGCGGGCCATGGTCGAACGGGTACGGGCCGGCCATCCGATGGCCGAGGTGATGTCCGCCGACTACGAGACCATGCTGGACGGAGGAGCGCGACGATGACGGAATCGGCGCAGAACCTGGTGAAAGCGCTGAACGACCTCGACACCAGTCATGTCAGCGACGCCCTGGACCGCCTGGGCATCAACGGGCAGTGCCTGGGCGTGCTGCCCCTGGACCGCTCCTTCCGCCTCGCCGGACCGGCTTTCACCGTGCGGTACGTGCCGGTGGGCACCGACCCCGGCACCGTCGGCGACTACATCGACGACCTGGACCCGGGCACCGTCGTCGTCCTGGACAACGCGGGGCGCCTGGACGTCACGGTCTGGGGCGACCTGCTGACCGCCACCGCCGCGCGGCGGGACATCGGCGGCACCGTCATCGACGGCGTCTGCCGCGACTCCGACCGCGCCTTCGAACTCGGTTACCCCGTCTACAGCCGGGGGCGCTGGATGCGCACCGGCAAGGACCGGGTCCGAGTCGACGGCTACCAGGTGCCGGTGAGCATCGGTGGCGTCCGCGTGGAACCGGGCGACCTGCTGCTCGGCGACGCCGACGGCGTCGTGGCCGTCCCGATGTCCAGGGCCGAGGAGGTCATCGCCGCGGCCGAGCGGATCCGCGACGCGGAGAACCGGATCCGGGCCGAGGTGGAACAGGGCACCTCGCTGACGGAGGCCCGCGCCGCGGCGGGCTACCACACGCTCCAGACCCGGGACCGCTCCGGCCACTGACGGCACGCCCCCTGAGAGAGGACTTCCGATGTCCCGCGACACCATCAGGAAACCCGTTCCGGGCAGCGTCCTCGTCTTCGGGGCGACCGGCCGGATCGGCAGGCCACTGACGGAGTTCCTGCACCGGGAGGCACCGCGGATCCGGCTGCGCGTGGCGACCAGCGACCCGGAGCGCGTCGACGGACTCCGCAGCGCCTTCCCGTACGCCGAAGTGGTCCGCGCCGACTACTTCGACCTGCCCTCACTGGAGGTCGCCGTACAGGGGATGGAGGGCGTCTTCGTCATCGCCCCGACCGGGACGGACGAACAGAGCGCCATGACGAACCTGGTCACCGCCCTCAAGGGAGCGGGCACGGCCGTGCACGTCCTGCGCGTCCTCGGCATGCAGCCGGAGGCCAACCCGCGCCGCCTCCCGCAGCACATACGCGACCTGGGGACCGGGCTGCCCACCCAGCACCCCCTCGCCAAGCGGCTCCTCGACGAGAGCGACCTGCCGGTGACGTACCTGAACGTCGGCGCCACCTTCATGGACAACCTCATGCGCACGAAGGACGGTCTGCGCCGCGAGCGCAAGCTGGTCTGGCACGACCGACTCATCCCATGGATCCATCCCGCAGACGTGGCCGAGGTCGCCGGACGCCTGTTCCTCTCCGACAACCACCGGCACATTGGCCAGTTCCACACCCTGAACAACGGCCATGACCTCAAGCGCTACAGCGATGTCGCCGAGCTCATGAGCGAGGTCTTCGGTGAGGAGATCACTCACGACGGTAGCAAGGAGGGCTTTCTGCGGGCGTACGACAGGTTCGGGGTGCGCCCGGCATCGGAACTCTGGGACTTCTTCACCTATGAAGAAGAGAACGAAGTCGTCTGGGCCCGCAACGACTTCGTCGAGCGCACCATCGGGCGCAAGCCGCTCACCCTGCGGGAGTGGCTGAAGGACAACGCGAGCGCACTGCTGCCGTAGCCGGGGCCGGGGAGGTGACGATCCTTATACTGCCTGCAAAATTGGATTCAACCTCCAGGAGTGATCGCGTGACGGCAACCCATCGGCGCACTTTGGTCAAGGAAGGCGCCAGCGCCGAGCGGGCGGTGCGCGAACTGCGGAACCAGATCCTGCAGGGCCGGCTTCTGCCGGGTGAGCAGATCCGGCAGGAGGAGATCGCGGAGCAGCTGCGGATCAGCCGGGTCCCGGTGCGCGAGGCGCTCAGCGTCCTCAGCAGTGAAGGACTGCTGACGCACCGCCCCCACCAGGGGTACTTCGTCACCAAGCGTTCCGCGGAGGAACTCGCCCAGATCGGCCTGATGCTGGGTCTCCTGGAGAACGAGCTGGCGCGCACCGTCGTATGGCCCTCGGACGAGGTGATCGCGGAACTGCGGTCGCTCAACGAGGCGATGGAGCGTCTGGTCGACCAGTCCGAGTGGGTCGAGATGGTGGACCTCAACCACGAGTTCCACCTACGCATCTTCGGTCTCTCCCCACTCCGGCTGGTGCTCGACGAGGTGCGACGGCTGTGGATGCTGGCGGACGCGTTCATCGCGATCGACTACGCGACACGGGAGCACCGGCGGCGGACGGTCGCGCAGCACGAGCGCATCGTCAAGGCGCTGGCCGCCCGCAGCAGGGCCCGGTTCCTGAAGAGCGTCCACGACCACCGCGAGAGCACGGATGTCGGAGCCCGGGCGGGCATGGGGCATCGCAGTACCTGAAACGGCCCGTCGTCCCCTGCGACACGACGGGCCGCACAACCGTAGACAACGGAAGGACACCCGTGATGGAGCAGGAGAAGGTCCTCGTCCTCGACGGGGCACGCACGCCCATAGGGGGTTTCGGGGGCGCGTTCGCCGATGTTCCCGCACACGAACTCGGCGGCGCCGCGGCCCGCGAGGCGCTGACCCGGGCGGGCGTGGCGCCCGGCGAGGTCGACGAGGTCGTCATGGGGTGCATCGGCCAGGTCGGGCCGGACGCGTACAACGCCCGCCGCGTCGCCCTCGCTGCCGGTCTGGACATCGCCACCCCGGCGTACACCGTCAACCGGCTGTGCGGCAGCGGACTGCAGGCCGTCTGGTCGGCGGCGATGCAGATGCGTTGGGGCGGTGTGGACATCGCGCTCGCCGGCGGCGACGAGAACATGAGCCGCATGCCGTTCTACGACTTCGGCGCCCGCTCCGGCTACCGCCTCGGCGACCGCACGCTCCACGACGGCACGGTGCTGATGCTGACCGACCCGTTCCACGGCATCCACATGGGCGTCACCGCGGAGAACGTCGCCGCCAAGTACGGCGTCTCCCGCCGGGACCAGGACGAGTTCGCGGCGCTGTCCCAGCAGCGCGCGGCGTCCGAGGCGGCCCACGCCGCCTTCGCCGAGGAGATCACCCCGGTCGGGACCGGCGGCCGCAAGCCGCGCACGGTGGACACGGACGAACACCCGCGTCCCGGCACCACGGTTGAGACGCTGGCCGGGCTGCGCCCGGCGTTCCAGTCCGGTGGCACGGTGACGGCCGGCAACTCCTCCGGCATCAACGACGCGGGCGCAGCCCTGGTGCTGGCCAGGGAGTCCGTGGCGGCCGAGCGGGACCTGCCCGCGCTGGTGTCACTGGAAGCGGTGGCGACCGCCGCGATGGAGCCCGAACTGATGGGCTACGCGCCGGTGCCCGCGCTGCGCAAGCTGTTCGAGCAGACCGGCACCTCGCCCTCCGACATCGACACCGTCGAGCTGAACGAGGCCTTCGCCGCGCAGGCCGTCGCCGTCATCCGGGACGCCGGGCTCGATCCGGAGAAGGTCAACCCGTACGGCGGCGCCATCGCCCTGGGCCACCCGGTGGGCGCCACCGGGGCGATCCTCACCCTGCGCGTCGCCAAGGACCTGGTCCGCCGCGACCTCGAACTGGGCGTGGTCACCATGTGCATCGGCGGCGGACAGGCCCTCGCGGCCCTGTTCCGCCGCGTGTGACGCTCCCCCCGCACCTCTCAGGAAAGAGTGGGCACCACATGACCGATCCCGTCCGTTGCGACTACGAGGACGGAGTGGCCCGGATCGTTCTCGCCAGGCCGGACCGGGCCAACGCCGTCGACCTGGCGACCGCACGCGCCCTCGGTGCGGCGGTCGACCGGGCGGGCGCGGACGACGTGCGCGCCGTCGTCGTGCTCGGGGAGGGCAGGAGGTTCTGCGCCGGCGGCGACGTGGCGGCGATGGCCGCCGCACCTGACCGGCCCGCGTACCTGGAACAGCTGGCCACGGAGTTCGACGAGGTCCTGCGCAGGCTGGCCGCGCTGCCGAAACCGGTCGTGGCGGGCGTGCGGGGAGCCGCGGCGGGCGCGGGCCTGGCACTGATGCTCAGCTGCGATGTGATCGTGTCGGCCGTCTCGACGAAGTTCGTCATGGCGTACGGGGACATCGGGCTGACGCCCGACTGCGGCGTCTCCTATCTGCTGCCGCGGGCGATAGGCCAGCAGCGCGCGCTCGAACTCGCCCTCACCGGCCGTGTGCTCACCGCGGTGGAGGCCAGGGAGTGGGGGCTGGTCACCGAGGTCGTGGACGAGGCGTCCGTCGACGCGCGGGCCGTCGCGCTCGGCGAACTGCTCGCGGCGGGACCGGCACATGCCCTCGGGGAGACCAGGCGCCTACTGCGCTCCCAGCACCTGACCCGGGAGGAGACGGGCCGGGAGGAGGCCAGGGTGATCTCCGAGGCGGTCGACGGGGACGAGGCCAAGGCCCTGGTCGACGCCTTCGCCGCCCGTGGCCGGAGGGGCGCCGCGGGGAGCCCCGCCCGCTGACATTTCACAGAGTTCCTTGTGCAATGCATCCGATAGACTGCGCGTCAGTGAGCGCTGCAGCCGGTGCAGGACATGAGGAGGGACCGGACCCTGTGAGTGAACCCCAACCCGATGCCGTACCCCTCGGGGAATCTGCCTATCTGCGGATCCGGGCCGACATCATCAGCTGCCGGCTCGCTCCGGGCGCGCGGCTCACCGAGCGGCGGCTCGCCGCCGACACGGGATTCGGGATCTCGCCGGTCCGGGACGCGCTGACCCGCCTCGATCACGAAGGGCTGGTGCGCACGCTGCCGAGGAAGGGGTACCAGGTCAAGCCCCTCACCATCAAGGCGGTCGACGACCTCTTCGACTTCTGGTCCGTCATCGGGCCCGAGGTGGGCCGCCGGGGCGTGGCCGGGGCCACCGCCGCTCAGCTCGACCGGATGATCGCCATCAGCGAGGAGATGGTGGCTCTCGCCAGGGAGCAGGGCCGCACACGCGAGGTGGTCCGGCGCTCGGTCGAGCTCACCGACGAGATGTTCACCGTTTTAGCCGCGGCGACCGACAACGAGTACCTGACCGCCACGGGCGCCCGGCTGTCCGGAGAGCTGTCGCGGGTGTGGACCCTGGTCATCGACTCGGAACTCCTGGACTACGGCGAGCCGCTCATCCACGCGGACAAGTGGAAGGACATCTTCCTGCGCCGGGACGGAGACCGGATCGCGGAGTCCATGCGGCACTACATCGAGCAGGCCCACAACCGGGTCCTGCGCACTCTCGCTCGCTGGCCCTCCGTGATCGCGACCGAGGTCGTGCCGCTCGGCCGGACGTCGGTCGGGAACGACTCTTGACACCGTGATATGTCAGATCTAGTGTCTGGCATATCACAAGGGAAGGGGTGGCTCGTGTACCTCCGTGTGGACCTCCAGGAGGTTCCTCCCCTCGTCGAGGTGCACGAGCCGGAGGACTTCACCTCCTTCAAGGTCGTACTCGTTCCCTCCACGCACACGTGGGTGGAGCCGGAGGCGCTCACGCGCCTGGCGGGACGTGCCCGGGACGACGCCTGGCGGGAGCGGCTCGCGGCGATGACCGCCTACGCGCGGCGTCAGGGGTGGACCGACGGGCAGGGCCGCCTCCGGGCGCACGTCGAAACCGTCGTGGAGCCCGATGAACCGGTCGGGCACCCGGAACGAGACATGCGACCACCTGGTGCCGGGACGGCCTCCTGACGATCGCTCACTCCCCCGCGTCGTCAGGAGGCATTCACCATGGCCGCCGGAGCCTGTCCGCGGCCCTGACACGAGCCGCCGCCGCACTGTTTCCCGCACGTCCACCGGGGCGGCCGGCCAGGAACGGTCTGACATGACGATCGACGCCAACGCCGCGACGCAGACGTACGAAGCCCCGGAGACCATCCGCCGGATGCTCGTGACCACGTGGGCGCTGCTGTACAGCCTGGACGGCTCCCAGCGCCGCGAGTGCGAGTTCCCGATGGACCATCCCGGCCGTACCGACTGGGACTTCATCCCCAAGCCGGACCGTCAGGGGATACCGCTCGCCCGCCTGAACTCTCATCAGCGCACCCTCGTGCACAGCCTCCTGGCGGCCTCGCTGAGCGAACAGGGCTACACGCAGGTGCTGCAGATCATGGCGATGGAGAACATCCTGCGGGAGCGCGAGCAGCAGGTGCTCGGCGCGCCCACGGGCGACTTCCGCAACAGCGACCAGTACTTCCTGGCCTTCTACGGCCGGCCCGGCTTCGAGGACACCTGGGGCTGGCGCTTCCTGGGGCACCACGTCTCGCTGAGCTACACCGTCGTCGGCCAGCGCTGGCTCACCGTCACCCCCTGCAACCTGGGCGCCCAGCCCGCCAGGGCCGGAGTCCTCGCCCCGCTGGCCCCCGAGGAGGACCAGGCGTTCGCCCTGCTGCGTTCGCTCACGCCGGCACAGCGGGAGCGAACGGTCATCCACACGGTGGCACCCGCCGACTACGTCACCCGGCAGGTGCCGTTCATCGGCAAGGTCGAGTACCCCGACCACGAGGACCTGGGCATCCCCTGGTACCGCATCACCGACGAGGACCGTGAGGCCCTGAAGTTCGTCAAGGACGATCCGAAGGGCGTCCGCGGCAGCGAACTCGGCGGCGGGCAGGGCGACGCGCTCATGGCGCTCGTCGAGACCTTCCTGCGCCGCATGCCCGACGAACTGGCCCTCAAGCAGCTCGCCCGGGTCGAGCGGGAGGGCCTGGACAACCTGTACTTCTGCTGGGCCGGGGGACAGGAGCCCGGCACGCCCCACTACTTCCGCATCCAAGGGGCGTCCCTGCTCGTCGAGTTCGACAACGCCATCGACGACGGCAACCACGTCCACTCCATGTGGCGGGACTACCGCAACGACCTCGGCCACGACCTCCTCGCCGACCACTACGAGCGGGAGCGCACCACGGGGCACCACCTGGCCACGCGACTGCGGTCCAGCGTCGCCGACGAGTGAAGGCAGATGCGTGAAGGCGGGCGGGCCAAGGTCCCGGCCCGCCCGCCACGGGATTGCCCCGGATCACGGGTTGACGAGGGTGGACTCCTCGGGCAGCAGGAACGCCCAGCCGCGGGCCAGGAAGTCGCCGACCAGATCCGCGAAGGCCTCGGGCCGGTCCGCCTGGGCGTCGTGCGCCGCCTGGTGGATGAGGACGTAGTTGCAGTTCGGCATGGCGCCCTTGAACGTGCGCCCGTTCTCCGGCGGGATCACCCCGTCGCAGTCCCCGTACACGACGAGCGTGCGCACCTTGCAGTCCGCGAGGCGGGCCACCAGATCCTCGTCACGGTGCGGCAGCGGCCCCAGCAGCCGTCCGACCAGGGGCCACGCGCGGGCCATGACGGCGGGGTCCGGCGGCTGCCAGGCCGGGGCGCGCTCGGGGTGCCGGCGGAACCTGCGGAGCATCTCCTGCGGCGGCATGTCGGGGGAGGGCCGGGTCTCGCCCTCCCGGAAGGTCGCCGGGGCCTCCAGCACCAGGGAGAGCAGCCGCTGAGGGTGTTCCAGCGCGACGAAGGTGGCGACGGCGCCCCCGAAGGAGGTGCCCAGCAGATGGTACGAGTCCAGTCCCAGGGCCGTGGTGATCGCGTCGACGGCCCCGGCCAGCTCGGCGAGCGACTGGTGCCGGTCGTTGGGCTGTTCGCCGAAACCTGGCATCTCGACGAGGATCACCCGGAAGCGCTCGGCGAGCAGATCCAGTGCGAAGGAGAACGCCGGGCCGCCCGCGCCGTGCAGCACGACCAGCGGAACGCCCTCCCCCGACTCGTGGTAGCGGACGGTGAAGCCGTCGGCCTCGACCGCGTGCGCGGTGAAGCCGGTCCCGGGCTCGGTGGTGGTCGCGGTTGTCATCTGCGGCTCCTGTTCGGTCAGACGGAGGCGGGGGCGTCGTCGTGCAGGGCGGGGATCAGTTCCCGGCCGATGAGCTTGATGGAGCGCATGACCTGCTCGTGGTCGAGCGCGCCGCTGGGATCCACGAGGACGAGCTCCACGCGCCCCATCCCGACGTGCCGCTCGACCTCCCGGATCTGTTCGAGCACGGTCTCCGGGCTGCCCAGGAAGGACGGGCCGAACTGAGGTGCCATGGAGGGGTCCAGCGGCGCTCCCTTGGGCGCCCCGGCCATCGCCGCGCCCGCCGTGGCCACCGTGAGGAAGACCTCGAAGTTGTCGGTCGACGCTATTCCGTCGCCCCACGGCCACCGGTCGCCGGTGTCCAGCCGTGCCTGCTCGTCGGTCTCGGCGACGTAGGCGCCCTGCCGGTACAGGATGTTGTCCGCGGTCGGCGTCCAGCCGGCCTCCTCCGCGGCCTCGCGGTACGCGGCCACAAGAGGGACGACCTTCTCGGCCGCCATGAAGCTGAAACCGGCGTCGCAGCGCATCCGTCCGGCGAACCGGGCCGACGCGAGACTGTTGGCGGACAGCAGGATCCTCGGGTGCGGCTTCTGCATCGGCTGGGGGAACAGGGCGATGCTCCGGTAGCGGTAGTACCTGCCCTCCCAGCCGAACGGCTCGGGCTCGGTCAGGGCCCGGATGACCAGTTCGACGGCTTCCTCGAACTGCTCGCGGGACTCCCAGGGGTTGGTGCCGTACGTCATGTACTCGTTCGGCGTGCCGCGCAGCAGGGCGAAGCGCAGCCGGCCCTCCAGCATGTTGTCGAGCGTGGCGTACTGCTCGGCGACCAGGATCGGGTTGTGCAGGGGAAGGTCCGTGCCCATGACACCGATCCTCGCGTCCGGCAGCCGCTCGCCGATCACGGCGGCGAACAGGTGCGGAACGGCGGTGAGTTGTGCCGTGTAGTGGTGCTCGGCCACGTTGAGCTGGTCGAAGCCGGCCTCGTGGGCGGCCTCCATCTGTTCGAAGCCCTGCCGGATGGACTTCGTGCCCTGTTCGCTGTCGTACCACCGGGGCCGCAGGGGCCAGGCCTCCGGTGTTTCGAGCTTGCCGTAGTACTTGACAGGAGAGAAGAGCTCGACCTGCATGCGGGAACTCCTTCGGAGGAGACTTCTGCTGTGGCAGGAAATCCAATCTGAGACATCACAAGCTAGGTTTGAGGTGTCAGCCGCGTCAACAGGTGCGATGCGGCGCGTTTGCCGCACCTTGATTTGCTGGTGCGAGAAAACTTGAAACATCACCTTGACCAGAGTGACACATCACAAGCAGGCTGTAGGAGTCGCCGACGATCCGCTCATGCCACGTTCGAGAAGGCGGTATCTCCGTGAAAAGCAGCGCTCCTTCGCAGTCCGCGCCTCCCTCTCGGGGCGGTGTGCCGGCCGAGCTCTTCCGACGCGTCATGGGATCGGTCTGCACACCTGTCGCCGTGGCGACGGCCGTCACCGAGGGCCGGCCGCACGGCACCACGGTCAACGCCTTCTCGGCGCTGTCCCTCGACCCGCCGATGGTGATGGTCGCGCTGGACCGCGGTTCCGCACTGCTCTCGATCCTGGAGCACACCCGCAGGTTCGGGCTCAACGTCCTCAGCGCCGACCAGGGCGACCTGGCGCTGAACTTCGCCGGCAAGAGCGCCGACAGGTTCGCCGGGGTCGCCTGGCGGGAGGACTGCGCACTGCCCCGGCTGGACGGCGTCATCGGCTGGCTCGCCTGCGAGGTGACCCGCTTCGTCGACGGCGGCGACCACCTCGTGGTCCTCGGCACGGTCAGTTCCGCGTCCTGCCGCGACACCGCACCCCTGACTTACCACCGCCGGGCGTTCGGCACCCACACCGTGCGGGCCGCCGGCCTCTGACGCGACGCCCTGCCGCGCACCACGACCTGTCCAGGAGGTCCCCTTGACCCTCAAACTCAGCTGCGACCTGGCGTACTTCGGCGCACCGGAGGCCATCCGCGACGTCGCCCAGGCGGCGGAGGACCTGGGCTACGACAGTCTGTGCTTTTCCGAGCACGTGGCCGTGACCACCGACACTCCGCTGCCCCCAGGTTTCTCCCGCGACGACCCCTGGCACGAGTCCATGACGTTCGCCGCCTATGTCGCGGCCGTCACCAGCCGCATCGAGATCACCACCTCGATGATGCTGCTGCCCCTGCGCCCCACCGTGCTCGCCGCCAAACAGGCCGCCGAGATCGATCTGCTCTCCGGCGGACGACTGCGGCTGGGGGTGTCGGTCGGCTGGAACGAGCCCGAGGTCGCCGCTCTCGGCCAGAACCCCCGGGAGCGCGGCGCGCGTCTGGAGGAGCAGGTCGAGGTGATGCGCCTGCTGTGGACCGAGTCCGAGGTGAACTACGAGGGCCGGTTCCACGACCTCACGGGGGTCGCCATCCACCCCCGGCCGAACCGTCGTATTCCGCTGTGGATGGGCGCGGGCGGATTCGCCCGCGGTGTTCCCACGGACGGTGCTCCCACCGACAGGGCGCTACGCCGCATCGCGCGGTTCGCCGACGGTTACAAGATGATGGCGCCGCTCGGCCTGCACCCGGAGAAGGCGCGCGACACCGCGGAACGGCTGCGCGCGTACGTGCGGGAGGCGGGACGGCCCGAGGAGGCCGTCGGGATCGAGGCCAGGTTGCTCACCCAGGTCGTGCCCGAGGAGAAGTGGCGGGATGTCCTGGAGGAATGGTCCAAGGCCGGCGCGACCTATCTCGGCCTGGGCAACCGCATCGTCGGAGGCACTCCCGACGACCAGATCGCTGCCCTCGCCCACGCCATGAACGTCCTGCGGGGCTGAGGCGGGGATGCGAGGCGCGGCGTGCTCAGGGCTCGGGCCGGGCGCCCGGTGCTCGTGGACGGTGTCGCCGGCGGGACGCCGGCCGGGCCGAGGAGGACTGGTATGACGGAACTGACATGGGCCGAAGGCGTCGGACTGGGGCGCGCGGACCTGCCGGACGGCGCCGCCATGGTGCTGTACCGGCCGGGGGCCGACACGGCGCACCTCGCCACGGTGGACGGCGCGGGATTCGCCGATCTGCCCCCGCTGCTGGAGGCGGCCGCGGGGGACGCCGTCCGCATCGAACCGGGCGAGACGGTCGCGCTGGACGAGGCCCGCCTGCTGAGTCCCGTCGGCCGGCCGCGCAAGATCATCTGTGTCGGTCAGAACTACCCGGCGCACATCGGCGAGACGGGCAACGCAGCCGCCCCGCCCCATCCGGACCTGTTCCCCAAGTGGGACAACGCGCTGGCAGGTCCCCTCGACGAGCTGGCCCTGCCCCCGGAGTCGGACCAGGTCGACTTCGAGACCGAACTCGCCGTCGTGATCGGCCGGCGCTGCCGTCGGGTGCCCGTCGAGGACGTGGCCGACGTCGTGTTCGGCTACACCGTCGCCAACGACGGCTCCGTGCGCGACTACCAGATGCACACCAAGGGCCGTACGGCGGGGAAGGCGTGGGACTGCCTCACCCCGCTCGGGCCGGTCGTCGTCCCTGCCCAAAGGCTCGGCGGGGTCCGGCCCGACCTGCGGATCACCGGGCTACTCAACGGCGAGGTCATGCAGGACGACCGCACCGGCGGCATGGTCTTCGGGATCACCGAACTGGTCACCTACCTCTCGACGTTCCTCACCCTGGAGCCCGGCGACTTGATCCTCACCGGCACCCCGTCCGGCGTCGGCTTCGTCCGGCGCCCGCCCCGGCTGCTGTGCGACGGCGACGAGTTCGAGGCGCGCGTCGAGGGCATCGGAGCCCTGCGCAACCGCTACGTCGCGGAGAAGCGGGCCTGAGCGCCAGACCCCCTCACCGGCTCATCCGCGTGAAGGGGCAACACCTCGAAAGGCCCAGCCCACTGGGCACATCTGCCGTCTAAGGAGATCGCGCAATGCAGGGAACACTGGCCTGGCCGCTGGAGAGCGCGGCCCGCTCGCACGGCGCACGCACGGCCGTCATCGAGGGGGAGCGGCGCCTCACCTACCGGGAGCTGCACGAGCGCGTCCGGCGCATCGGGGCCGGACTCGACGAGGCGGGCATCGCACCGGGCGCGGTCGTCGCGGTGCTGCTCGCCAACACCCTGGAACACCTGGAGGCATGGCTGGCCGTACCGGCGTACGGAAGGGTCTTCACCAGCCTCAACACCCGCCTGGCCGTACCCGAGTTGGCGGCCACGCTGGAGGACAGCGGCGCCGAGACCCTGATCGTGGACGCGCCGAATCTCGATGCGGGCCGCTCCGTCCGCGAACGTGTCCCGGGTCTCAAGCGGCTGCTGTTCGTCGGCGTCGCCTGCCCGGAGGACTGCGAGCCCTACGAGTCGCTCATGGCCGCCGAGGGAGTGGCGCCGCCCGAACTCGATTCCGACGCGCTCGCCGTCCTCCTGTACACGGGAGGTACGACCGGACGCTCCAAGGGCGTGATGCTCAGCCACGCCAACATCCTGGCCAACTGCAAGGCGCTCTGGCACCAGGACGGGTTCACCCGTGAGGACGTCGTGCTGCACGCCCCGCCGTTCTTCCACTCGGCCGGCGCGCAGATGATCCACGCGGTCACCTGGGTCGGCGGCACCCATGTCCTGACACCCCGGTTCACCCCTGAGGGCTATGTGCGGGACGTGGCCAAGCACCGGGCCACCGTCGCGTTCCTGGTCCCCACCATGATCAACATGGTGCTCGACCATCTCGACACCCATCCCGCGGACCTCGGCAGCCTGCGCCTGCTGCACTACGGTGCCTCCCCCATGTCGGAGAAGCAGCTGCGCCGGGCGACCGCCGCCCTGGGCTGCGAACTCGTGCAGGGGTACGGCACGTCGGAGACCAGCCCGGGACTCACCATCCTCTCCCCCCAGGACCACCGCAGGGCGCTGGAGGGCGACCACCCGGAGCGGCTGGGGTCCGTGGGGTACGCGCTGCCCGGTGTACAGCTGGAGATCCGGGACCTCGACGGGCGTCCGGTCCCGGACGGCACGGTCGGTGAGGTCTGGGTCCGGGGGCCGAACGTCATGCTCGGCTACCTCAACCACCCTGAGGAGACCGCCCGTGTCCTGGTCGACGGCTGGTACCGCACCGGTGACGGCGGCTACTGCGACGAGGACGGCTATGTGTTCCTCGTCGACCGGATCAAGGACATGATCATCACGGGCGGGGAGAACGTGTACTCCCTGGAGGTGGAGCGGGTCCTGGACAGTCACCCGCTGGTGCGGGAAGTAGCCGTCGTCGGTGTCCCCGACGAACGATGGGGCGAGCGTGTGCACGCGGTGGTCGTCACCGACGCCGGGTCCGGCCTCACGGAGGCCGCTCTGATCGACCACTGCCGCGAGCACATCGCCCGCTACAAGGTGCCCAAGTCCGTGGACGTGCGCACCGAGCTCCTCCCGAAGTCCGGCGCCGGGAAGATCCTCAAGACGGTTGTCCGCCGCGAGGCGCGGACCGGCGGGCAACCGGTGACGGAGACCGGCCACTGATGACGAAAAGCCGGGCGCTCCCGTGAGGGGAGACGCCCGGCTGCAGCCGTGCGCGCGGGGAAACCGGCCTCACTCGCCGATGGTCCCCAGAGCAACATGCCCCTTGAGCAGGTTGCGGGCGATCGTGCGGCGCTGGATCTCGTCGGTGCCCTCGAAGATCCGCATGACGCGCAGGTTGCGGTACCAGCGCTCGACGGGCAGCTCCCGCGTGTAGCCCATGCCGCCGTGGATCTGCAGGACCCGGTCCACCACCTGATTGGCGATCACAGAGCCGTGGAGCTTGGCGACGGCGGTCGCGTGCCGGGCGTCCAGACCCTGCTGAGCCCGCCACGCGGCGTACAGGGTCAGCCATTTCGCGGACTCGATCTCCACCTGGCTGTCGGCGATCTGCCACTGGATGGCCTGGTAGTCGGCGATGGGCCGGCCCATCGACTCGCGGACCCGCGCGTGCTCCAGGGCCATCCCGAGAAGCCGCTCGGACGCGCCCACGGCACGGGCGGGAATGAGGTACCGCTTCTGCCCGATCCACGACAACGCCAGATCGAGGCCGCCCCCGACCTCTCCCAGGACGTTCTCACCGGGCACCCGCACCTCCTCGAAGGACAGCGACGCGGCGGGCCAGTCGCCCATCAGTGCGATCGGCGAGGACTTCCAGCCCATCTCCCGGTCCACCAGGAAGGCGGTGACGCCCTCCCCGGTACGGGCGAACAGGATGCAGAAGTCGGCCTCCGAACCGTCGGTGATGAAGGTCTTCTCACCGTTGACCACCCAGTCGCCGCCGTCCCGCCGGGCGGAGGTGCGGATGTTGCGCGCGTCGGAGCCCGCCCCCGGCTCGGTGAGGGCGAAGCACGAGCGGCGTTCCCCCGCGATGGTCGGCAGCAGATAGGTCTCCTTCTGCTCCGGAGTACAGGCGAAGAGGACGTTGTCCGCGCCGCCGCCGAACTCGAAGGGTACGAAGGTGCGCCCGAGTTCCATCTCCACGATCGCGTGCATGACGGCGCCCAGGTCCATGCCGCCGTACTCCTCGGGCGTGGCCGGTCCCCAGTAGCCCGCGGCACGGGCCTTCTGCTGGAGAGCGGTCAGGACGCCCGGTTCGAGCGAGGGAAGCCCCGACCGCTCGTTGCGCAGGACGGTCTCCTCCAGCGGCCTCAACTCGCGGTCGACGAACCGCCGGATCGTGTCGCGTACGGCACGCTCCTCGTCGGAGAGCGAGAAGTCGATCATTGCTGCCTCCAGGGATGACCATGTGCGGGGGAGGGGGCGGGAGACGGAGCGGACTCACCGCCCCGGAGCTGCTCGGCACGACCGGCACCCCGGATCGCCCGGCCGTGCGGGAGATCCGGGGTACCGGGAGATCCGGGGGGTGGCCCGGGCGGATCGTCAGAACAGGCCGTTGTCGTGCGGGAGTCGGTCGGGGACGGGCATGACGACGTCCCAGTGCTCCACGATCTTTCCGTCGGCCACGCGGAAGAGGTCGTAGCAGGCGGCGGGGCCGCCGAAGTCGACCTCGGACTGGGTGAGGACGAAGTTGCCCTCGGCGACGACCAGGTGGAGCTTGAGGTAGCGGGCCGTCCTGCCCTCCGACTTCCACTGCGCGACGGCGGCGGTGAGGCCGTCGAGACCGTCGGCGATCTCGGGGCTGTGCTGGTGGAAGGTGTCGGCGGAGACGTAGTCGGCGACGGTGGTGGGGTCGTCGCCGACGAGGACGGTCTCGACGAAGGCCGTGACGAGGGCGCGGTTGGCCTCGGTCCGGTCGAGGTCGGTGATCTCGGTAGGACCATCGGTCTGGGTGCGGCCGGAGACGGTGGTGGCCGCCTGGGGAGCGAGGGCGTCCCAGTGCTCGGCCGCCTGGCCGTCGGTGTCGTAGCGGAAGACGTCGAAGGCGACGAGGGGCGTCGGGCCGGCACCGTGGTAGGTGCCGTGCAGGGCGACGAGGTCGCCGTCGGCGAGAACACGGTGGGTCTCGTGGTGGAAGCCGTCGGGGATGCCGGCGATGAGCTGACGCAGGGGCTCGCGGCCGGGGCCGGCGGTGGGGCTGTGCTGGATGTAGTCGGGTGAGACCCAGCGGTCGACGGCGGACGGGTCCTTGTCGCCGATCAGTTCGCCCCAGGCCTTGAGGGCGGTGGCCTTGACGTCGTTCATGGGTGCCTTTCCGGATGTGGGCAAGGTGAGGGGGAGGTTGGGCGTCGGCCAGAACGGACGCCCCGAGTGCTGGGCGCGGTCCGGTCAGCTCGGCTCGAGCTCGTTGCCCGGGATCCAGGTGCCGTGGAAGCCGTACCGGAGCCGGAAGGGGATCTTGACGGTGGCGATCGGCCCCGCACCGATGTCCAGGGCGTCCAGGATCACGAAGTCGGTGCGGCTCTCCTCCCGGCGTTCCACGAGGGCGACGAGGTAGCCCTCGCCCTCGTCGGCGTCCTCGCTCTTGGGCACGAACACCGACTCCTCGGGGGCCGCGTTCTCCCCCGGGTAGTAGCTGGTGCGCACCCCGGTCTCGGCGTCCAGGTGGACGATGCTGTTGAACGGCGGGCCCATCGGGCCGAACTCGGGCAGCGGGCCGAGCGTCGGGTTGAACGTGCCGAGCCAGGTGTGGCGGTGCTTCTCCATCAGGGCCCGCGGGTCGACCCGGGGGAAGTCACCGGGGAAGTCCCACAGCTGGGTGGAGGTGTACTGGTTGCCGCCCTCCATGACCGGGCTGTCGCTGCCCTGCTTCATGTCGAGGACCCAGCGCTGCAGGATCGGCGGGGCCTCGGGCATCTCTTCACCCGTGGCCAGCTTCGGGAACTGCGACAGCCATCCGGTCTTGGTGACGAAGTGTTCGAGGGTGATGATGTCGCCCTCGGACCAGCCGTTGACGGTGTGCGTCTCCATCAGGAGGTCGGTCGAGAACCACTTCATGCCGGCGACGCCCTCGTCCCGGGGGATGACCGCGATGTGCGAGCGCTCCCGCGGGTCCCACATGAAGTACTGCGGTTCGGTCTTCAGCCGCTCGCCGTCGGCGATGAACGGGGCGAAGGTGAAGATCAGGTGGTCGCGGGTGACGATCCAGTCGTGCACGGCCGACGCGTAGGGGGCGACGAACCGTTCGGTCCGGGTGACCGCGCCCTTGGCGTCCATCTCGAACAACATGATGTCGTTGTCCGGCTTGCGGCTGGGGAAGTAGGAGAAGGCGATCATCTGCCCCGTACGGGGGTCGATCTTGGGGTGGGCCGTGAAGGTCTTCCCGGTGATCTGGCCGTTGAAGTCGTAGATGCCCTTGGTCTCCAGCGTGTGGGGGTCGAGCTCGTAGGGGAGCCCGGCCTCCTTCAGGGCCAGCAGCTTGCCGGCGTGCCAGACCACCGCGGTGTTGGCGTTGTTGGCCAGGTCCAGGTCGGGCACTGACGGGTCGTCGGTGTACCAGTTGCGGTAGGCCCCGACGAGTCCGCGCCGGGCCTTGCGCTCGGCGAGAAACCGCTCGGTACGGACGAACCGGGTCCGCAGGTCGGCGTGACCGTCCTTGATGCGGATCTTGGTGACCATGCCGTCGCCGTTGAGGAAGACGTCGAACGGATGATTCGGCGGGTACTGGGCGTCGGCCGCGTTGCGCAGGAACGCGCCATCCAGGTCCGGGGGGATCTCGCCCTCGACCTCCAGGTCGTAGACGTCGGCCTCGATCCGGGAGGGAGCGAAGTAACCCCGGTAGATGATGGATTCCGGGAAGCGGACCGGGGCACCGGTGGCCCGGTCGGGAGTGGTTGTCACGCGAACCGCCTTCAGCAACGACGAGTCACCGGCCGTCCCAGCCGATGACCACGAAAAGGGAATGCTGGACTGCGCCATTCGGCGAAAGGGCGTGAGCCGGTCGGAGGGCTCCGGCGGACTTGGACGCCCCGTTCTCGTCACTTTAGGAAGAAGGCGGCCGGGCAGGGAAACAAAGGTTGTCGATCCCATGCATGAACGTGGTGGATGACCGGTCGGACGGGGAACTCGCAGCGGGTCCCGGACGTTCGGGGGAAGGCCCCGTGCCGGCTGAAGGCGCTGGACCCGGTGCTCAGAGCCGGTCGCCGGGTTCCCGGGCGAACGTGGCGGCGAGCGTACGCAGTTGGCGGCGCAGCCAGACATGTGCCGGATCGGCGCGGTCCCGGTCCGGGTGCCAGTACATGGTCTCCATGGGAGCGGGCAGCGGCACGGGAGAGGGCAGAATCCGCAGTTGCGCCGACTCCTTCAGCGACTCGGCGAGCAGCCGCGGAAGGAACGCGACCATCCTGGTCTCCTGGAGCAGGAGCGGCAGCAGCGTGTAGCTGGACGTCGTGGCCTGCACGGTGTGCGCGATGTCGTGGGCGGCCAGTTCCTGGGCGAGCATGGAACCGATCTGGTCACCGCTGCGGATCGCGTGCTGCAGATGGGGCAGGGTCCGCAGGTCCTCCTTGGTGATCCGGTCACCGACCGTCGGGTGGTCCTTCCACACGGCGGCGACCAACTCGTCGGGGAAGAGCCCTTCGTGGGGGAACTCTCGGATCCGGTGCGCGATGACCGTGTGCATCGGTGCGATGAGCAGGTCGATGTCGTTGTGCTGGAGATGGTCCGCGTAGCTGTCGTCCATCGTCTCGATCCGCAGGCTGACCCCGGGGGCCCGTTCGGCGAGGACCTCCAGCAGGGGGCGCAGCAGCACCATGCCGACGTACTCGCTGGCCTGGATGACGAAGGTGCGGTCGCGCAGTCCGGAGTCCGGCAGGACCGGCTCCCTGATGAGCTGTTGGATGTCGGCCAGTACCTCCCGCACCGGCCGGACCAGGCTCAACCCCAGGGGCGTCAGCTGCAGTTCACGTCCGTGCGCGACGAGCAGCGGATCGTCGAACGCCCGTCGCAGCCGGCGCAGCGCGGCACTGGTCGCGGACTGGGTCAGATGCAACTGCTGTCCCGCGCGCGTCACATGACGCTCGGTCAGCAGGGCGTCGAGGACCACGAGCAGGTTCAGATCGAACCGCCGCAGGTCGAAGCGTGAGTCCTCCAAGCCACTCCCTTCAGCCGGACGGCCCGTCGCCTCGCCGGAGCACCCCTCGACGGCAGACGGAACGGCGGGGTCCGCACTCGGCTCCGGGACCACCGCCCGGCGAGCCTACCGGAGGCGGTGATGGGCAGGCCCCGGATGGATCTCGTACGTGTCGTCACCGCCGGCGGTGACATGCCCCGCGGCGTCGTCCGCCGTCCCGCGCTCCGCGTCGGCGACGCGGCCGCAGGCGGCTGTGTCGAGTCCCATGCCCACGCGGGCGGCCGTCTCGCGCAGCCAGATGTGGCCCGCGTCGTGAGTGTGGACGGGATGCCACCACATCGCCTCCCGCAGCGGTGGCGTCTCGTAGGGGGGCTCCATGACACGTACGCCCGGCAGACCGCTCAGGGCGGCCAGGCCGTGCTGCACCAGCGCGACACGACGGGTGCCCGACACCAGCAGGGGGAGCGACTGGAAACTGTCGGCGCAGACCTCGACGCGCGGGACGACGCCGAGCGCGCCCAGTTGCCGGGCGGCCAGGGTGTCGTGTGATCGCCGGTAGGTAGCCCAGGGCAGGCGCTCCAGGTGGTTGAGAGTCAGCCGGTCGGTGACCTCGTCGTTCGTCTCGGCGACCAGGACGGCCCAGCGGTCGGAGAACAGGTCGACGAACGGGAAGCCGTGTATCAGTCCGTGCGGCAGCAACAGTCCGTCCACCGTGCTCAGTGCTGTCTCGGTCAGGTCCGCGGGATCGGCGGGAGGCCGACAGAAGCGCAGCCGTACGCCCGGTGCCTCCGTATGTGCCGCACGGGCGAGGGCGGCGCCGAACACGGCGACGGCGTAGTCGGAGGCGAGCAGCGTGAACTCGCGTTCCTCGCGGTCCGCAACGAAATCGGCCCTGCTGGTGAAGACCCGCTCCAGCACGTCGCAGGCGGCGGCCGTGCGGCCGACCAGAACCCGGCCGAGGGCGGTCAGTTCGTACTGCCCGCCGGCACGGACCAGGAGATCGTCGTCGAAGTGACGGCGCAGGCGGCCCAGCGCCGCGCTCATCGCGGGCTGGCTGAGACCGACGCGGCGGCCCGCGCGGGTGACGTTGCGCTCCTCCAGCAGGGCACGCAGGGAAAGGACGAGATTGAGGTCCAGGCCGGACAGGTACACAACGCCTCCAGAGCGAGTGACAGGGCCTTCGCGGCCTTATTCAGGCGATGAATTCCTGCCATGCAGAGAATTCATTTCCCGGATTGCGGAAGGTGGGCCAGATTAGACACATCGCGATTCGAGAGGGCAAGCCCGTGAATTCCGCGGCACTTTTCGAGTCACGGCTCTCCGGTAGAAAGGACCGAATTCGTGGACAAGGTCAGCCTGAGCGCGGCGAAGGCGGTCGCCGACATCCCCGACGGCGCGTCGCTGGCCGTCGGAGGCTTCGGTCTCAGCGGCGTGCCCGAGGTGCTGATCCGTGCGCTGCACAAGCAGGGCGCAGCCGGTCTGCGGGTGGTGTCGAACAACTGCGGTGTGGACGGGCGCGGGCTCGGCGTGCTGCTCACCGACGGGCGGATCGCCCGGGTGACCGGCTCGTACGTCGGTGAGAACAAGGAGTTCGCCCGTCAGTACCTGTCCGGCGAACTGGAGGTGGAGCTGGTGCCGCAGGGCACGTTGGCCGAGCGCCTGCGTGCCGGCGGCGCGGGCATCCCGGCCTTCTACACCCCGGCGGGTGTGGGCACGCAGGTCGCCAAAGGCGGGCTGCCATGGCGGTACGCGGCGGACGGCGCGGTGGCCGTCGCCTCGCCGGCCAAGGAGACCCGCGACTTCCAGGGGCGTACCCATGTCCTGGAGGAGGGCATCACCACCGACTTCGCGCTCGTCCGGGCCTGGCGCGGTGACCGCCACGGCAACCTCGTCTTCCGCAAGGCGGCCGCGAACTTCAACCCGCTCGCCGCCATGGCCGGGCGCATCACGGTCGCCGAGGTCGAACAGCTCGTGGAACCAGGCGAGTTGAGCCCGGACGAGGTGCACCTGCCCGGCGTCTACGTGCAGCGGGTCATAGAGCTGACAGCCGCTCAGGCGGCGGACAAGCAGATCGAGAAGAGGACTGTACGCGCATGAGCTGGACCCGCGAGCAGATGGCGGCCCGCGCCGCCGCCGAACTCACCGACGGCTCCTACGTCAACCTCGGCATCGGCCTGCCCACCCTGATCCCCGGCCATCTCCCACCGGACGTGCACGTCGTCCTGCACTCCGAGAACGGCATCCTCGGCACCGGCCCCTACCCGGACGAGGACGAGGTGGACCCCGATCTCATCAACGCGGGCAAGGAGACGGTGACCGTCCTGCCGGGGGCGTCCTTCTTCGACTCGGCTCTGTCGTTCGGGATGATCCGGGGCGGCCACATCGACACCGCCGTGCTGGGCGCCATGCAGGTCTCCGAGCATGGCGACCTGGCCAACTGGATGATCCCCGGGAAGATGGTCAAGGGCATGGGCGGGGCGATGGACCTGGTCCACGGCGCCCGCCGGGTGATCGTGCTGATGGAGCACACCGCCAAGGACGGCACCCCCAAGATCCTCAAGGAGTGCACCCTTCCCCTCACCGGCGAGGCCTGCGTCCAGCGGATCATCACCGACCTGGGTGTCCTCGACGTCACACCTGACGGGCTCGCGCTGGTGGAGACGGCCCCCGGTGTCACGATGGAGGAGATCCGTGCCCGCACCGACGCCAACGTGTCCGCCGATGCGCTCACCGCTCACTGCTGACCGGGCCCGCCCCGGTCACTCGGAGGCTTGCGGTCCGCTCCCCGGAAGCCGGGCGAGGGCCAGCCGGAGAAAGGCCTGGGCCGCGGGTGATGCCGGTGCCGGGTCGCGGTGGGCCAGTGCGAGTGGTGCGAGTGCCTGCGGGTCTTCGAGGCGTACGACACAGTCGGCGTGGTCGGCGGGAACGACGGCGTCCGCCACCGGGCGGGGTACGACGGTCACCCCGATCCCCTCAAGGGCCAGCGAGGCGAGATCTCCGGCGCTGCGCAACGCGCACACGCTCCGGCGGCGGGCCCGCGCCCGCTTGAAGGCGGCGTCGACCTGCGTGCGCAGGCCGGTGTCCGGGAAGCACTCCAGGAAGCGCTCGTCCGCCAGCTGTCCCAGGTGCGCGGTGCCGGTGCCGCGCAGCCGGTGCCGCCGCCCCACGACGGCCACGAGCGGCACCAGGCGCAGCAGGTGGTACGCGATCCCCGGCGGCAGCTGGTGCTCGTGCAGGGCGACGAGGGCGACGTCGAGGTCGCCGGTCAGCAGCTGGGTGCCCGCCTCCGCGCCGTCGACATCGAAGAGCGTGAACTCGACGGCGGGGAACGACTCCTGGTACTCGCGCAGCAGGCCGAGCTGGTCGAGGTTGCTCGCCGTGAGGGTCACCGCGCCGAAGCGCAGCCGCCCCCGTACAGGTCCGTCGAACGAGGCGATCTCGGCGTGCATCTCCTGCACCGCCGTGATCACCCGCCGGGCGCACGCGACGAACGTCTGGCCGGCCGGTGTCAGCCGCACGCTACGGCTGGTGCGCTCGAACAGCAGGGCCCCGACCTCGCGTTCCAGCTGGGAGATCTGGTGACTGAGCCCTGACTGGCCGATGCGGCAGCGCGCCGCGGCGCGGGTGAAGTTGAGCTCGTCCGCGATGGCCACCGCGTACTCCATCTGCCGCAGATCCATCGAAGACTCCGATCATTTCATGCATTTTTCAGTGTTGGACGCCGTGACTGATGGCAGAGCAGACTTCTTATCAATCACGTTCTCCGTTAGATCCAACCTTGCCATATGGGAGAGAACCATGGCCACTGCAATGACGCAGCCCGGCGGCACACCTGGCCGGGAGCCCGTGGGTACCCAGCCGCCGCCTCAGACCATGCAGTTCCCGGACACGCCCAAGTTCCGCGCGTTCTTCGCCCCGTCACGGATCGAGGCGGACGTGTACGACCTGGAGGTGGAGGGCCGTATACCTCCGGAGCTGTCCGGCGCCTTCTACCGTGCCGCCGCCGACACCCAGTACCCGCCGCGCTTCCCGAACGACGTGTACATCAACGGCGACGGCATGATCCACATGGTGCGGTTCGAGAACGGCCACGTCGACCTGAAGACCAGGTACGTCCGCACCCAGCGCTTCGAGCTCGAACGCCGGGCCCGCCAGGCCCTGTTCGGCGCCTACCGCAACCCCTACACCGACGACCCGTCCGTCGCCGGCATCGACGACGGCAACGCCAACACCTCGATCATCTGGCATGCGGGCAAGCTGCTCGCGCTCAAGGAGGCGGCGCTCCCGTACGAGCTGGACCCGGTGACGCTTCAGACGCGGGGCATCTACGACTTCTCCGGCCAGATACCCGGGCGTACGTTCACCGCGCACCCCAAGCACGACCCGCGCACCGGCGAACTGATCGCCTTCGCTTACAACGCCAGCGGCCTGCCGGACAAGCAGATCCACATCCACGAGATCTCCGCCGACGGCAAGGTCACCCGCTCCCAGACCTTCGAGGTGCCGTACTCCTCGATGGTGCACGACTGGCTGGTCACCCGGGACCACTTCGTCTTCACCATCTCGCCGATGGTCGCCGACCCGGAGCAACTGCGCACCGAGGCCCAGTACTTCGTCTGGGACCCGAACAAGGAGACCTACGTCGCGATCATCCCCCGCGACCAGGGCGTGAGCGGCATCAGGTGGTTCCGCAGCGAGCAGCTGATGGAGACGCACTCCCTCAACGCCTGGACCGACGGCGACACCCTGGTGGCCGACCACTTCACCACCAAGTCGGGCTGGTTCTCCCAGTTCCCGAAGACGACCGTCGGCCCGCTGCCCGAACAGCCGCCGTTCCTGCACCGCTGGACGTTCGACCTCACCCGGGGCGCGGCACACTGGGACGACGCCGTCGACACCTACCGCAGCGAGCAACTCCTCGCCTCGCCCGGTGACATGCCCCGGGTCGATCCACGCGTACTGATGGAGAAGAACCGGCACGCCTGGGTCGGCGGTTTCCACCCCGATCTGCCCAAGGGCGAACTCGGGCCGATGGGCCCGCCCTTCAACTCCGTCATCCACCGGGACGATCACACGGGTGAGACGGCCTACTGGGCGCCCAGCGAGCACGCGGCTCCCGAGGAGCCGGTGTTCGTGCCGAAGGCGGGCGACTCCGACGAGGGCGAGGGCTACCTGCTGGTGCTGGTCGGCCGACGCGACCAGTCCCGCCACGACTTGGTCGTCCTCGACGGCCTCGACATCGCCGCAGGCCCCGTCGCGACGGTGAAGATCCCCTTCCGGCTCCGGTACGGCTTCCACGGCACCTGGGTCCCCGACAGCGAACTGCGGAAGTGAGACCCGCCATGCGACTCACCAGACACGGCCACGCGTGTGTACGGCTGGAGCGGGACGGCGTTGTCATCGTCGTGGACCCCGGCAACTACACCGATCCCGACGTGTTCGACGGCGCCCACGCCGTCCTCGTGACCCATGAGCACGTCGATCACTTCTACGAGCCCGCCCTGCGTGCGGCGCTCGACACGGACCCCAAGCTGCGGATCTGGGCCAACCGATCCGTGGCGGGCAAGCTCGACGGGCTCGGCGGACGGGTGACCGTGGTCGGCGACGGGGACACCTTCGACATCGAGGGCGTCGCCGTCGAGGCGCACGGCGAACTCCACGCGCCCACCCACCCTGACCTCCCGCAGGTCACCAACGTCGGATTCCTTGTGGACGGGACCGTCTTCCACCCGGGCGACGCGTTCACCGTGCCCGCCCGTCCGGTGGACACACTTCTGCTGCCCGTCCACGGACCGTGGTCCAAGATCGGCGAACTCATCGACTACGTCCGCGAGGTCGAACCCCGCCAGGCGTTGTCCATTCACGACGCAACGCTCAACGAGGCGGGAAACAAGCAGGTCGACATGTTGCTCGGCCTGGGCCTGCGGGACTCGGCCGCCGGCTACACGCGCCCGGCCACCGGAGCCGGGATCGAGATCCCCTGATGCACCTTTCACACATATGCCAAGGAACGGAGGCCCGCCATGGGATGGCTCGGGCTTGAAGGACGTCGCACCCTCGTCATGGGAGCGGGTGGTCTGGGTACCGCCTGCGTCCAGGCGCTGGTGGAGGCCGGAGCACGGCTCGTGGTCGTCGACGCGGACGAGGCGCGGCTGAAGGAACTGCGCGAGGACCCGGCCCTCGCGGACGCCGGCATACGGACCCTCACCGCGGACCTGACCACCTCCGAGGAGTGCGAGCGGGCGGTCACCACGGCCGCCGCCGAACTCGGCGGTCTCGACGTGCTGGTGCACGCGGTGGGCACCAACGACCGCCGCCCCGTGGTGGACACGCCGGACGAGGTCTGGGAGCGGATCGTCACCCTGAACCTGTCCAGCGCGTTCTGGACCGGGCGGGCCGCGGGCCGCCTGATGCGTGCGTCCGGCCGTGGCCGCATGGTGTTCTTCTCCTCCGTCTCCTCCCGGCTCGCCCACCTCCACCACGCTCCCTACGCGGCGTCCAAGGGAGGCCTGGACCAGATGATGAAGGTCATGGCCCGCGAGTGGGCCCCCGACGGAGTCACCGTCAACGCCGTGGCCCCCGGCTACACGGAGACCGAGCTGACCCGCGCCTACCTGGAGAAGCCCGGCATGCGCGAGCAGATGACCGGCCTCGTTCCCGCGGGGCGTCTCGGCGCCCCGGAGGACGTGGCGGGTGCCGTGCTGTTCCTCGCTTCGGACCGGGCGTCCTTCGTCACCGGGCAGGTCCTCTACGTCGACGGCGGCCGCACGCTCGTCTGATGCCCGACTCCACGGAAGGAAGTGCGCATGACCTCGAGATTGGCCGGGCTGTCGCCCGCGGACCTGAATGAACAGCAGGCAGAGGTCTATCGGGCCATCACCGGTGGACGCCGTGCGGCGGGGCCGCAGTCGTTCGCCCTGGCCGACGAGGAGGGGCGGCTGCGCGGCCCGTTCAACGCGATGCTGCTGAGCCCGCCGGTCGGCTACGCGGTGCAGGCGGTCGGCAGCGCGGTGCGCTACGACAGTGTCCTGACCGACCGAGCGCGAGAGACGGCCATCCTTGCCGTCGCCGCTCATTGGGGCAGCGCCTTCGAGTGGGAGGCTCATCAGGCGGTGGGGCGTGCCTGCGGACTCAGCGAGCGGGTCATGGATGCGCTCAGGGTCGGAGCCGTCCCCCACCTCACGGACCCGTTCGAGCGGGCCGCGCTGCACATCGCGCAAACGCTCCTCCTGGCCGGTGAGCTCTCCGACGACGAGTACGACGACGCCGTACGGACGCTCGGGCACCGCGCCCTCTTCGAACTCACGACGCTGGTCGGGTACTACAGCATGCTCGCCCTCCAACTCCGCGTCTTCGCAGGCGAGGGGCCGTCAGCCGGCTGAGCGGCCGCACCCCTGGCACAAACTCATTCACCCCTCATCATCGGACAGGCGGGACACATGAAGCTGGTCACCTTCGACGAAGGACGCGTCGGCAGGCTGGAGCTGGAGGACCGAGTCGTCCTCCCTCTCGAGGTCAGCTCGACGCGTGAGTACTTCGAGCTGGACGGCAGGGTGAAGGAGACCCGGGAGCGTCACTCACTCGACGACGTGACGCTGCGCGCTCCCATCGTGCCGAAGAAGTTCTTCCACACATCCGGCAACTTCCGCGAGCACGAGGACGAGTCGAAGAACGTCGACTGGTCGCACCCCATGCACAAGGGCATCGTCTTCTTCCAGAACGTCGACGCGATCGTCGGCCCCGACGAGCCCGTCATCTACCCCGAACACCTCACCACCGAGCTGGACTACGAGCTGGAGATCGCCGTCGTCATCGGCAAGCCCGGAAAGTTCTTCGGCGTGGACGACGCCCCCGACCACATCGCCGGATACGTCGTCTTCAACGACATCACCGCCCGCGACATCCAGCGCCGCGAGATGGAGTCCGGGGTCTTCTCCTTCTGCAAGGCCATCGACACCTTCTGCCCCGTCGGCCCCTACATCGTCACGGCCGACGAGATCCCCGACCCCCAGAACCTCGACATGGAACTACGGGTCAACGGTGTGGTCCGGCAGAAGTCCAACACCAACCGGATGTCGGTCTCCATCCCGCACCTCGTCGCCTACCACTCTCCGCAGGGCTACAGCGCGGGCGACCTGATCACCACCGGCACCGTCCAGGGCGTGGCCGGCTTCAGCGGCGACCCGGAGATGTACCTCAAGCCCGGCGACGTCATCGAGGCCGAGGTAGAGCGCCTCGGCGTGCTGCGCAACCGCATCGTCAGCTGGACCGAGGGCCACGGCACGCCCGTACCGGAGAAGGTGGACTGGTGAGGCTCGCGGTTCTCTACGGTCACGCGGTCCTGATCCGGGGCGACCGCGCCGCCGGTGTCCGCGTTGCCTCGAACGGTCGGCTGCCCGCCGACCCGATGGCCCTGCTGGAGCAGTGGGACCGGCTGCGGGTGCTGGAGGCGAGCCTGCCCGACGAGGCGTACGACATCGAGGTCGACCCCGATGCCCTCGGCGCCCCGGTGCCGCGCCCCCGGCAGGTCTTCGCGGTCGCCCTCAACTACCCGCCGCATGCCGCAGAGGCGGGCTTCACACCGCCCGAAGAGCCGCTGGTGTTCACCAAGTTCCCGACCTGTCTGGCGGGTCCGCGCACCACCGTCGAACTGCCCGAGGGCAAGGTCGACTGGGAGGCCGAGCTGGTCGCGGTGATCGGCCGGCACACCCACAGGGCGAGCGAGGAACGGGCCTGGGAAGCCGTCGCCGGGCTCACCGTCGGCCAGGACCTGTCCGAGCGGGTCTCCCAACTCCAGGGGAAACCAGCCCAGTTCAGTCTCGGCAAGTCCTTCCCCGGCTTCGGTCCGACCGGCCCGGTCGTCGTCACCCCGGACGAGTTCGACGACCCCGACGACCTGGAGATCACCGGACTGCTCAACGGCGAGGTCGTCCAGCACGACCGGACCAAGTCCATGATCTTCCCGGTCCCCGAACTCGTCGCGCGGCTGTCCGCCGTCGTACCCCTGCTCCCCGGCGACCTCGTCTTCGCCGGTACCCCGGCGGGGGTCGGCAACCGGATGAACCCGCCCCGCTATCTGACGCCGGGCGACGAACTGGTCACCCGGATCGAGGGCATCGGCGAGATCCGCCAGCACTTCACCGCCGTACCCCGAAGGGACGCCCCATGACCCAGCAGAACATCCCCCGCCGCTTCGAGGGCCGCACCGTCCTCGTCACCGGGGCCGGCACCGGCTTCGGCGCTGAGATCGCCGTACGCGCCGCCCAGGAAGGAGCCCGGGTGGCCGTCCACTACCGCAGCTCCGCAGCCGGTGCGGAGAAGACCGTGGCCCGCGTCAAGGAGATCGGCGAGGACGCCTTCACGGTGCAGGCCGACATCACCAGCCATCAGGACATCCGGCGGATGGCCGAGGAGGTGTTCACCCGCTTCGGCGGACTGGACGTCCTGGTCAACAACGTCGGTGACGTGGCGCGCGAGCAGATGTCCTGGCGGGACCTCACCGAGGAGTCCATCGACCACGTCCTCGCGGTCGACATCAAGGGCACCATGCTGTGCGTGCACGAGTTCGGCGCCCGCATGCTGGACCAGGGTCACGGTTCCATCGTCAACATCGGCTCCACCGTCATCGTCCGCGGCAGCGCGCGTGCCCCGCAGTACGCGGCCGCCAAGTACGGGCTGCTCGGCATCACCAAGTCCTACGCCCAGGCGTTCGCCCCCGCGGTGCGGGTGAACACCTTCGCCCCCGGCTTCATCGAGACCGAGGCCACCCTCACCCGCCAGGACTGGAAGTCCGGCCGCCGCGAGGAACTCCTCGCCAAGACACCCCTGGGCCACATCCCCGGCCCCGCCGAACTCGCCGGCACGGCCCTCTTCCTCGCCACCGACGACGCCTCCCACATGACCGGCGCCTACCTGAACGCCGACGGCGGCTTCAACATGATCGGCGCCTGAGCGCCGGACAACCCCTTTCCCGACGAAGGCAGATGACACCATGACCATCAACCGCAGTCTCCTGATCGGTGGCAAGGAGATACCCGCCGCGTCCGGCCGGACCACCGCCGACACCAACCCCTGGACCGGCGAGGTGTACGCCACGGTCGCCGCCGCCGGTCCGGAGGACGTCCGCGCCGCGGTGGACGCGGCGGACGCCGCCTTCGCGGAGTGGGCCGCGCTCGCGCCCTTCGCCCGGCGGAAGATCTTCCTGGACGCCGCCGCACTCATGGAGCAGCACATCGAACTCGCCGTGGACCTGGTGGCCGGTGAGGCCGGCGGGACCCGGCTGTGGTCGATGTTCAACGTCATGGTCGCCGCGAACTTCCTGCGCGAGGCCGCCTCCGCGATCACCGCTCCGCGCGGAGACGTGCTCTCCACCCAGGAGCCGGGCGGACTGAGCCTCGCCGTCCGCGAACCGCTCGGCGTCGTCGCGGCGTTCGCGCCGTGGAACGCGCCGGTCATCCTCGGCACCCGCGCGGTCGCCGCCGCGCTCGCCGCGGGCAACACCGTCGTGGTCAAGGCCAGCGAGGATGCCCCGATCGCCTGCGCCCTCTTCGTCGCCGACGTCCTGCGCGAGGTCGGGCTGCCCGACGGAGTCCTCAACGTCATCACCAACGACAAGGCGGACGCCGCCGAGATCGCCGAGACGCTGATAGCGGACCCACGGGTGCGCGCCGTCAACTTCACCGGCTCGACCGGCGTCGGACAGATCATCGGCACCCTTGCCGCCCGCCACCTCAAGCCGGCCCTGCTCGAACTGGGCGGCAAGAACTCCGTGGTCGTGCTGGAGGACGCCGACCTCGACCACGCGGTGAACGCCGCGACGATCGCCGCGTTCATGAACGCCGGCCAGATCTGCATGTGCGCCGACCGCATCCTGGTCCACGCATCCCTGGTCGAGGAGTTCACGCGGCGGTTCACCGCGAAGGTCGCGGCCCTGCCGAGCGGCGACCCGGCCCTGCCCACCACCGTCATCGGCCCGCTGGTCGACAAGGCCGCCGCGCAACGCGTCGCCGCCCTTGTCGCGGACGCGCGGGCGAGAGGCGCCCGGGTGCTCACCGGTGGCGGCGCACCTGAAGGTGCCCTGCATCCGGCGACCGTCCTGGCCGACGTCCCAGAGGACGCGGCGCTGCACCGCACGGAGGCCTTCGGCCCCGTCGTCGTCATCACGTCCTTCGCGAACGACGACGAAGCGGTGACGCTGGCCAACGACACCGAGCACGGCCTCAGCTGCGGTGTCATCACCGAGAACGCCACCCACGGCCTGAAGGTGGCACGCCGTATCCGCACCGGCATCGTCCACGTGGGCGACCAGTCGGTCGGGGACGAGCCGCAGGCCCCCTTCGGCGGATTCGGAGCCTCCGGCTACGGCCGTTTCGGCGGGCGGTGGGGCATCGAGTTCTTCTCCAACACCCGCTGGGTCACCGTCTCGACCGAGCGACCGCACTACCCCTTCTGAGGCCGCGGCTGTCGTGATGGTCTCGGCGCGACAGCCGCCCCACAGGACGGACGAGCACCAGTCGGATCATCGCCATCGTGACCCTCGTGTCCACGGTGGCGGTGATCCGTTCGCCGTCGCGGGCCAGGACGGAAGCCGACAAGACCGCGACGACCGGAGGTAGCCTGATCGCGTCTACGATCACGCGCATGTCGCGCGTCGTACCGGATCCCGGACTTCAGTTCGGCAGCGGAGCCTGGCGGTGCCGGCCGACGACCTGGGGGGTGAGGAGCGCGCCCGCACGGTCGGCGAGGACGGCCATCTCGTAGCCGATCAGGCCGATGTCGCAGCCCTCCTCGGCGAGGATGCCGAGGCAGGAGCCGTCTCGCATGTTGTTGACCAACATGAACCCGTCGAGCATCTCGATCATGACGAGTTTCATACCGCGGTAGCCGTGTGTCTCCGCCGCGTTCCCGGCAAGGGACACGATGCCGGACACCACGGCGGACAGATGGTCGGCGCGATCCCGGGGGAGGCCGTCCGAGGCTGCTATGAGCAGGCCGTCCGAGGAGACGGCGATGGCGTGACTGACCCCGTCGCTGGTACGGACGAATTCCGAGACGAGCCAGCCGAGGTTCTGATGCGCGGAGGACACGGGTGACGATTCCTATCTGGTCAACTGGCTTTCCAGCCATCTGGATTTCTTGCCGTCCTGCTGTTCAGCTCGCGGACGACGGCCGCCGGCTGCTGGTCATCCGGCCTCGGCGCGCGCGACGCCCGCCCGGAAGCTGTTGAGGACGGACGAGATCTGCCGATGCGGATCCGGCGGCGGCGCCTCCTCGGGAACGAGGATCCGGGCGGGCAGGGTGACAAGGGCGGACACTCCTCCGGCCGGGCTGTGCGAGAGCATGACCTCCACGCCGAGGCGGCGGGCGAGCCTGCCGACCACGTAGTGCCCGAGGAATCGGGTGGGCGCGACGAGGAACACCTCCTCCCCGGCGATGCGTGCGTTGGCGCGGGCGAGGTCCTCGGGGGACATGCCGATTCCGTGATCGACGACAGCGAGGTTGAACTCCTCGCCCTCGGCCCAGCCATGGATGTCCACCGTCTGGTCCGGCGGCGAGTAGGTGAGTGCGTTCTCCACCAGTTCGGCCAGCAGATGGGACAGCTCGGAGACGGCTCGGCCGCTGATCCGGCGGGGTTCGATCGCGGCGATGGCGACCCGGCGGTACTGCTCCACCTCTCCGATGGCGGACTGGACGACTTCGAGGCTGCTGGCCGTCGCGCTGCGCACCTGGGGTGAGCGTTCGTCGACGAGGACGAGCAGGCTCTCGGCGTTGCGGCGCATACGGGTGGCGAGATGGTCGAGCTCGAAGAGTTCGGCCAGCGCCTCGGGGTCGAGTTCCTGCCGTTCGAGGGCGGTGATGAGGGCCAGTTGGCGACGGACGAGGCCCTGGTTGCGCCGTCCGAGGTTGGCCAGGGACTCGGCGCTGTTGCGGCGCAGCACCGTCTGTTCTGTCGCCAGGTCCAGAGCTGTCCTCTCCACGTTGCGCAGCGCTGTGACGACCCGGGAGATCTCCTCCGGGGCGCCGTCGGCCGACGGCGGGATCTCCTCGGACGGTACGAGCTGACCGGCCTGGATGAGGGCGACGGTCCGGGGAAGCCGATGCCGGGCCACGTCGTCGGCTTCGCCGGCGAGCGCGTCGAGGGGCCTGGTGATGGAGCGGTTGGCGAGGACGGCGGCTGCGGCGAGCACGGCGACCACCAGCAGCATGATGCCGAGGTAGCCGAGGAGCGCGAGTGTGGCCTGGTCGCTCAGGGTCTCGGCGCGGGCCAGTGCGTCGGCGTCGACCCGCTGCTGGGCCTTGTAGACCGTGCTGTCGAGGCGGCTCAGGTCACCGAGGTACTCCGAGACCGGGGCGTCGAGCCGCCTGCCGTCGTACGCCGCGACCGCCTTGGCCTCGACGGAGTCCAGGCGGCCGGACATTCCTCCGAGGATCTTCTGGACGGCTTCGCGTTGCGCGGGACTGGCGATTCTGAAGAATCGGTCGATGGCGGATATCCGGGTCGCCCTGCCCTCCATGAAATCGACGTAGTTAGTGCCGCTGAACTTTCCGGCGACGAGAACTCCGCTGAGCAGGCTGCCGGCCTGACTGCCTGCTTCCTTCGCCTCGGCGAGCGCTCCCAGTGCGGCCAGGTCGTCACGCAGCTGCCGGTCGCCGAGTCCGTTCATGCTCTCGGCCGGGTTGGCGCTGTTGAGGGCGCCGATGGCGTCTGTGTAGAACGCGTTGGTCTTCTTCTGGTCGGCGGTGCCGGAGTCCACTTGTGAACGGACCGAGGCCAGTCGGCTCAGGGCGCCCAGTGTGTCGGTCACCGCTGGTTCGTCGCGCAGCTCGACGCGGAAGGAGTCGACTTTCCCGCGCCCGTCGGTGACCTTCTCGCGGAAGCTGTCACCGCCCGACAACAGGGCGCTGGTGAAGGTGCGCTCGTACTGCAGACTGTCCACCAGGGCCTGGATCCGCAGGGCCACGTCGATCCGTGACCTGGTGTCACGGGCGTCCTGGTACACCTGCAGTTGCTTTGCGACGGCCGAGCCGACCAGTGCCAGCAGCAGACAGGTGGGGACCGCCAGGATGACCGCGGTACGTCCGCGGATCGTGCGCCAACTCAGCGCGGCCCGGATCGCACTCACTGATCGCGCGGTGCGGCCACGAACGTGGGACGGCATGTGCAGCTTCCCCCCTGCGCACAGACACAAGCATGTCATATGGGTGAAACATGTGTTGTTCTATCGCATTAGGTTTCGAAAGTGAAGATAGGTGGAGCGTTGCTTTATATATGGACTTGGGGCGACTTGGGGTGGGGGCACGCCTGCCGTCGAGTGTGGTCCTGGTGGCCCTGGGCACCCACCCCCTGGATGATTGAGGCTCTGAATGACCGTTATTCGCATGGTTGATGACTCCCGGGCTGTGACGGGTAGGCCTGGTCTCTCCTCTTGAACAGACGGCGAAACCGCGGCAGTTGGCGGGATCGCGGGCACCGGTGGTACGGCAGCACCCGGGGAACGCCGTGCTGCGCGGCGTGGACCTGGCTGGGCGGCGTTCGTCGTCCCGCTGGGTGGTGTGGTGCTCCCGGTGGAGGACCACGGGGCGCCGACCGGTCCTTCCCGACGGCGCACCGCCGGCACCACGTCGCCGTGGGCGTCGCTCCCGTCGGACCGGACGCTCGGTGAGCCCTCAGAGCGGGAACGACTCCAGCAACGGAGCGCTCGGGAGCTCGGTGAGGGTCGGTGACACCTCGGTCCAGATCGTCTTGCCCGTGGACGTGTAACGGGTGCCCCACCGTCGTGTCAGCTGGGCGACCAGGAACAGTCCGCGGCCGCCCTCGTCCTCCGACGCGGCCCGCCGCAGGTGGGGGGAGGTGTGGCCGCCGTCCGAGACCTCGACGATGAGTCCGCGCTCCCGGATGAGCCGTAGCCGCACGGGGGCGCCGCCGTACTTGACGGCGTTGGTGACCAGCTCGCTGACGACGAGTTCGACGACGAAGGCGGCGGACTCGTCGACATCCCACTCGGCGAGGCGGTCGCGGACCAGTGACCGCGCACGGGCCACCTCGCCGGGCTCGACGGGCAGGTCCCAGGTCGCGACCAGGTCTTCCGCCAGGGCGTGCACGCGGACCAGCAGCAGTGCCGCGTCGTCCTGCGGCGGCCGGACCAGCAGTGCCCGCAGGACGGCGTCACAGGCCTGCTCCAGCGGAGCGCCCCCGGGACGCGTGAGGCGCGCGCACAGGGTGCGGATGCCGACGTCGATGTCCCGCTCCCGGTTCTCGACCACTCCATCGGTGAACAGGGCGAGCATGGCTCCTTCCGGCAGTTCGAGGTCGATGCTCTCGAAGGGCAGGCCGCCGACGCCCAGGGGCGGCCCCGCGGGCAGGTCCACCAGGTCGGCCCGTCCGTCGGCGGTGACCAGGACCGGAGGGATGTGACCGGCGCGGGCCATGACGCAGTGCCGCGTGACCGGGTCGTAGATCGCGTACAGGCAGGTCACGCCCAGCGCTTGGTCCTCGTGCGTGTCGTCGGCGGGCTGCGCGACGCCGACCCGCGCCACCAGGTCGTCCAGGCGGGCGAGCAGTTCGTCCGGCGCGAGGTCGAGGGCCGCCAGGGCGGCCACCGTGGTGCGCAGGCGGCCCATGGTGGCCGCGGCCCGCATACCGTGCCCCGCCACGTCCCCCACCACCAGGCCCACGCGCGCGCCGGAGAGCGGGATGACGTCGTACCAGTCCCCGCCGACGCCGGCGGGTCCCTCGGCGGGGAGATACCGATGGGCGACCTCGATGCCGGCGGGGCGGGGCAGGGTGTGGGGCAGGAGGTCGTGCTGGAGCATGAGCGCGGTGGCGTGTTCTCGCATGTACATGCGGGCGTTGTCCACGCACACCGCCGTGCGGGAGACCAGTTCGACGGCGAGCGCGGTCTCCTCACCGTCGAAGGGGGAGCGGCTTCGGGACCGCTGGAAGCCCGCGACGCCCAACACGGCGCCGCGGGCTTCCAGCCGTACGACGAGTTCGCCGGAGACCGGGTCGACGAACGGTTCGCCCTCGGCCAGGCACCGCAGCCGCGCGGTGTCCGAGGCCGTGGGCAGCGGGTCACCCGCCGCCGCGGTCGAGGGTCGCTCCGCGAGTCGGCACAGGGCCGGGGGAAGCCCGGGGCCCTCACTCCACGACTGGGGCTCCTCGCCGCGCAGTACCGGTTCCAGGAGGTCCACGGTGGCCGTGTCCGCGAATTCGGGGACGACGAGTGCCGTCAGTTCCGCGGCCGTGCGCCGGATGTCCAGGGTGGTGCCGATGCTGCCGCCGGCCCTGCTCAGCAGGGCCATTCGCTGCCGTGCCACATGGCTGTCGGTGGTGTCGAGGCTGACCTCGCAGACCCCGATCGTCCGTCCGTGTTCGTCCTGCAGCCGGAAGTAGGAGCAGGTCCAGACGTGGTCGCGGCGGGGGTCCACCCGGGCCGGACTGCGGTAGCGGATGCCGGTCACCGGTTCACCGGTGCGCACGACGTGTTCGATGATCCCCTCGATGTCGGTCGGCCGGCCGCCCTCGTGCAGTTTCCCGCCCTCCGGGAGGATGTCCTTCACGAACCTGCCGACGGATTCCTCCAGCGGTGTGTCGAGCTCCTTCTCGACGGCCGTGTTGATCCAGCTGACCCGGCCGTCGGGGTCGTACACGACCAGTTGGACGGGTGACTCGCGGTACAGCCCCGCGAGCATGGCCCGGCCGATGGTGCGGTGCCGCAAGGGCGCCGTGTCCGTCGCCGTGAGCAGCCAGGCCGCTCCGGCGGCGGCGTGGGACAGGGGTGCGAGGCTCAGGGAGACGGACACCGTACGGCCGTCGCGATGGCGCACCGTACGCACCCCGAGGTCCTGCGAGGGCCGGCCCGCCGTGGCGAACGGACCGGTACCCGTCCCGGTGTCGGTGAGGATCTCGTCGGCGGATCGGCCGAGCACCTCGGAGGGGCGGTGGCCGAAGAGTTCCTCGGCTTCCCGGCTCCATCCGATGACTCGCAGGGCGTCGTCCAGCACCCCCGTCGCGCTCTCGGACGACAGCGACTGCGGCGCGGAGGCTGCTTCATGGGTGTTCATGAGGACCGTCATGACTACTGCCGAGGTGGATGGGTTCCGATCAGTTCAATGTACTGCCGGGGCGACCCGTACGACTTCGATGTCGCCCGGCGGGACCACGACCACGTCGCCTTCGGCAAGGGCGGCGGAGCTGCCGGTCCACGTGACACGAGCCCGTCCGCTCGGGAGCGACGGAAAACCGCTGGTGCCGCGGCCGACGGGGACTCGTGCGGGCGGGGCGGACCCACCCTCGTCCGCGCTTCCCGCCGGCCGCCCGGCGAGGCCTGGGCCGAGGGGAATCTGATGTCTGTCAAGTAGGCTGGCTCGCGGAGACGGGCAGGAAGCTTGGAGGTATGCGTGGGAGCACGAGACGTAGCGGTTCGCAGGCCCGGACGGCCGGGGGCGGACACTCCCGCGGTGCCCGAGGAGGAGAGCATCCTGCTGCGCGGCCTGGAGGCCTTCGCGGAGCTGGGCTACGACCGGGCCTCAGCCCGTGAACTCGCCCGTCGTCTGGGTGTCAGCCACAACTTCATCAACGACCGGTACGGGTCCAAGGCCGCCTTCTGGCGCGCGGTGGTCGACTCCGCCATGGGGGCGCAGTTCGAGGTCATGCCGGAGGTCGACACCTCGGCCGACGACGTCGAGCAGCTGCGGCAGTTCATCACCGGCCTCTACCGCACGTCCGTGATCAGACCGCAGCTCGGCCGGATCTTCGTCGACGAGTTCTCCCGGGACTCCGAGCGACTCGACTACGTGTACGAGCGCTACATCGCCCCGACGCTGCAGACCATCGTGCCCGGCATCGAGCGCCTGGTGGCCGCCGGACGCATGGGACCCGTCCCCATGGACGTGCTGTTCTTCGCGATCATCGGCCCCATCAGCGGCATGGTGGAGGTACCGCTGGCCAGGCGCCTGGGCCGGCCCGAGGGCGCTTCACCGGAGCAGCTCTCGGCCACCGCCGAGATGTTGGCGACGTTGGTGGTCAATGGGTTGCTCGCCACCGGTTCCGGCCCGAGTGAGCAGGGCCGCCGGGTGGACGAGCCGGAGGGTTGACGGGTCAGGTCCGTCAACCCTCCGACGTATCTCACGGTCAGACGTCGAGCAGTTCCCGGGTCCGTACCGGGCCGCCCGTCTCGAAGGACCGGTTCGCCGCCAGCCCCGTGACCAGTGAGCGAGCTCCGTCCACGGCGTCCGCGGCCCGCCCCAGCGGGTCGGCCACGGGCTCGCCGAAGAGATCCTCCAGCATCCGTACGTCGCCGCCGCCGTGTCCCCCCTCGCCGGTCCGCACCTTCAGCTCGCGCGGCGGTTCCCAGAACCGGCGCAGCAGCAGTTCCGTACGTCCCGCGGTGTCGCCCACCGCCTCCCCGTGCAGAACGGCGCTGTCACCCGGCACGACCACCTCGGACCGGGTCCACGTGGACTCCTCGACCAGCAGTTCCAGGCGTCCCGCGCTGCCGTTGAAGGAGATCCGGTATCCCTCCCAGGGGGCGTAGGCGGTGAGGTGGTACGTGAGAGTGGCGCCGGACGCGTAGCGGACGAGGACCGCCATGTCGTCCTCGATGGTCACGCCCGGTCCGAAGACGTTCTGGTCGCGGTGGTAGCCGTCCGCGCCCTCCGCGTCGAGGTACAGCTCGGTGAGCAGGGGCGAGTCCGCCAGCCGTACGGCGAAGGGGTCGTCTTCCGCTGCCGGGGAGCCGTGCGCCCGGCGGTAGTCGCGGGCCAGGCCCCGGCGGGCGCCCGCCTCGTCGCCGTAGAAGAACAACCCGCCCTGCGCGTACACGGTTTCGGGTTCGCTGCCCAGCCACCAGTTGACGAGATCGAAGTGGTGGGTGGCCTTGTGCACCATCAGGCCACCGGAGTTGGCCTTCTCGCGGTGCCAGCGGCGGAAGTAGTCGGCGCCGTGGCGCAGGTCCAGCAGCCACTCGAAGTGGACGGAGCCGACCTCGCCGATCTCTCCGGAGGCGATGACCTCCCGTACGGCCGAATGCACCGGGTTGTAGCGGTAGTTGAACGCGACCCGCACCTCGCGGCCGGTGCGCCGCTGGGCGTCGAGAATGCGGCGGGCCTTGTCGGCGTCCGTCGTCATCGGCTTCTCGGTGACCACGTCGCAGCCGGCCTCCAGGGCCTCGACGATGTAGTGGTCGTGGGTGCGGTCGACCGTGCAGACGACGACCAGGTCGACGTGTTCGCGGCGCAGCATCGTCGTGAAGTCCTCGGCTGCGTACGTCGGTACCGAGGCGCCGATCCACTCGTTGTGCACGGCCATTCGGTGCGGGTTGACATCGCAGAAGCCGACCACTTCGACCCGGTCCGCGTAGGGACCGGCGAGCGCGTTGGTGAAGAGCCGGGCGCGGGCGCCCAGTCCCACCACGGCGCAGCGGCGGCGTGCGGTGTCGGAAGGCATGGGGTCTCCGTTCAGTTCGCGGACAGCTCGGGGGACGGGGACAGCGGGCGCCACGCGTCGACGGCCGTGGCGGCGAGGGCGAGCGGGCCGAGGGCGACGAGCAGCAGGACGGGGGACATGGCCACCAGCGCAGCGGCCGCGACGGCGGAACCGGCCAACAGGACGGGCACGAGCGGCCACCGGGGCATCGAGCGGAACGCCGACACGGTCACCGCGCGCCACGCGAGCCCCTCCCGCCAGCCCGCCGCACACCGCAGACCGAGGGCCACCACCAGCGCGCCCGCCGCAGCCACCGGGACACCCATCCCCGGCCCGTGCGCGTCCAGCGCCAGCGCGTCCAGCCACAACAGCGCCAGCACTCCGGTCGGCACCAGCCAGACCGCGCGCCCCGAGCGCAGCACGCCGCGCAGCGCCGCCAGCAGGGTCGCCGGCGTCACGCCCGGACCGCCCCTGGCCTGCTCGCGCAGCACCGCGCAGCCGGCGACGAACGCCGGGAACGCGGTGACCACGGGCAGCGAGCAGACCACGAGGAACACGCCGAGCAGCAGACAGTCGGCGAAGAGGGGGAACCAGGAGCGTCGCATGGCGTCGTACCCCTATCCCTTGAGTCCGGAGGTCTGGACGCCCTCGACCAGCAGCCGCTGGAAGGCGAAGAAGAACAGCATCACCGGCACGAGCGTCAGCACGGACATCGCGAACATCGGGCCGAAGGCGGCGCTGCCGGACTGGTCGACGAACAGGTTGAGACCCAGTTGCAGGGTGTAGGTGTCCGGGTCGGCGAGATACATCAGCTGGGGCAGGAAGTCGTTCCAGCTCCAGATGAACGAGAAGATGGTCGTGGTGACCAGGGCGGGTTTGAGCAGCGGCATGATCACGTGCCAGAAGGTGCGGTACGGGCCGCAGCCGTCGATGATCGCCGCCTCGTCCAGCTCGCGCGGCAGCGACCGGATGAACTGCACGATCAGGAAGACGAAGAACGCCTCGGTGGCCAGGAACTTCGGCAGGATCAGCGGCAGATACGTGCCGACCATGCCGAGCTTCTGGAAGATGATGTACTGCGGGATCAGCACCACGTGCAGCGGCAGCATGAGCGTGCCGATCATCAGCGCGAAGTAGAGGCCGCGGCCCCGGAAACGCAGCCGCGCGAAGGCGTAGGCGGCCAGTGAGCAGGAGACCACGTTGCCGACGACGGTCCCGACCGAGATCAGCAGCGAGTTGCCGAACATCCGCCACAGCGAGATGCCGCTGACCCCGTCGATCGCATGGGTGTAGTTGCCCGGTGTGAAGACCTGGGGGATCGGGCTCAGGTTGGAGATGATCTCGGTGCCGGACTTCACCGACGCGGTGAACAGCCACAGCACCGGATAGAGCAGTACGAGACCGATCGCGACGCAGACGAGGTGCCAGAGCGCCGAACGCAGCCGGCCCGCGGCCGGGGGTGCCGTAGTGGTCGTCACGACGCGTCCTCCTGTCCGTAGTGGACCCACATACGGGAGGTGCGGAAGACGAGCGCGGTGACCAGCGCGATCACGATCAGCAGCACCCACGCCATCGCGGAGGCGTACCCCATGTGGAAGTTGGTGAAGGCCTGTTCGTACAGGTAGAGGGAGTAGAGAAGAGTCGAGTCGGCCGGTCCGCCGGCGCCGTCGCTGATGACGAACGCGGAGGTGAACGACTGGAAGGAGTTGATGATCTCCAGGACCAGGTTGAAGAACAGCACCGGGGACAGCATCGGCAGGGTGATGGACAGGAAGGTGCGCGCCCGGCTCGCCCCGTCCAGCGAGGCCGCCTCGTACAGCTCCCTCGGAATCTGCTTCAACCCGGCGAGGAAGATCACCATGGGAGCGCCGAACTGCCAGACGGTCAGCGTGATCAGCGGGTACAGCGCGTAGTCCGGGTTGTCCGTGAAGCCGCCGAGATGGATGCCGAACGAGCTCAGGGTCTTGTCGGTGAAACCGTCGGTGGCGAACAGTGACCGCCACACGAGCGCGACGCTGACGCTGGCGCCGAGCAGGGAGGGAGCGTAGAACGCGGCGCGGTACAGACCGACTCCGCGCCGGGCCCGGTTCAACAGCAGTGCCACGGCGAGCGCGACCGCCAGTTTGAGCGGGGCGCTGATGAGGACGTATTCGAGGGTGACGCCGATGGAGGTGAGGAAGCGGTCGTCCTCCAGCATGTAGCGGTAGTTGGCGAGGCCCACCCACTTCGGCGAGGTGAACAGGCCGTAGTCCGTGAACGACAGATACAGGGACGCCAGCATCGGTCCCACGGTCAGCGCGATCATGCCGATCAGCCAGGGCGTGAGGAAGACATGCGCCGACAGACCCTGTGAACGGCGGCGCGGTACTGGGGTGTTGGCGTCGGTGGCGCCGCCGCGCGGGCGGGGCAGAGGTCGGGGCGGGGCGGTCGCCTGGGCCATCGGGGGCTGCTCCTCCACGTCGAGGATGGATGACGGCGGCAACGTTTGCACGCGGGGCGGACGATCGCAAGAGTCAAGGACCTGCGTGATTGTTCGGTATCCGCCATTGACTCGGGGCGGCTGCCGAGCGTAGCTTCCGGGCCAGTTGGGAACAGAGTGGGAACGTTTGCACTCGCTCCCCGAACACCGATCGCCCCACCGAGCGAAGGGCCGCCGATGTCCCCGATGCGCCGACCCCGTGTCCTGCCCGCGCCCTCACGCCGTCAGGTGCTCGCCTCACTGGGCGCTCTCGGCCTGGGCGCCGCCGTCGCCGGCTGCGGCACCGCGGACGCCTCGGCCGACGGCGAGGTGACCCTCAACTTCCAGTGGTGGGGCGGCGACGAGCGCAACCTGGCGACCCAGAAGGCGGTCGAGCTCTTCGAGCGAAGCCATCCGAAGATCAAGGTCTCGGTGTCCTTCACCGGGTACGACAAGTACTTCCAGCGGCTGGCCGCCCAAGTGGCCGCGGGCACCGGCCCGGACGTGCTGCAGATGGACTACTACCAACTGCGCGACTACTCCGCCAACGGCCTGATCGCCAACCTCAGCGGACCCGACTTCTCCGGCATCGACGTCAGCGGCATCCCCGAGGTCTACGTGGACGCGGACCGGCTGGACGGCGACCTGTGGGCGGTGCCCACGGGGATCTCCACCCAGGCCCTGCTCGTGGACCCGAAGATCTGGCAGCAGGCGGGCGGCCTCCCCAAGCCCGGCTGGACCTGGGACGATCTCATCGACGACGTGGGCCCCGCCCTCCGGAAGGCGGCCCCCGACCGGTATCCGCTCACCGACTTCGGCCGCTACAGCGAGACCTTCGACCTCTGGCTCAACCAGCGCGGCAAGTCCCTGTACAAGGCCGACGGCGCGCTCGGCTTCACCCAGTCCGACCTCACCGCGTTCTGGGAGCTGACCGCCCGCCTGCGCGACAAGAAGGTCTTCACCCCGCCCAATCTCACCGCCTCCTACGACGGCAACACCTCCAACTCCCTGCTGGTGCGCAAGATCTCCACCGCCGAGTTCAACCTCACCGGCACGGTCGCGCCCTACTTCGAGGCCTACGGCGACATCGACCTCGTCCCCTTCCCCACCGAGTCCTCCAGCGCCCCGCTCGGGCTGACCGCGGGGCCGGGCATGATGTGCGTACGGCAGAGCAGCGCGCACAAACGCGAGGCCGCGCAGCTGATCGACTTCCTGCTCAACGACCCCGAGGCGGGCAGCGCCCTCGGCGTGGTGCGCGGACTGCCGCCCAACCGGCAGACCCTGAACCGCATCGCCCCGAAGCTGAGCAAGGGCGACCGGACGGTGTACGAATACGTCAGTTCGCTGGAGAAGCGGTTCCTCCCGATGTCGATCCCCCCGTCCGGCTCCGACGAGGACAAGCTGGAGTTCCGGCGGGTCAACGAGGACGTGCTGTTCGGGAACAAGACCGTGCGGGAGGCGGCGGCCGAGATGTTCGAGAAGTACAACAGCACCGTCCCCAAAGGCTGATCCCCGCACGGCTAGGCCGCCGGAAGGCTTCCGCACATGATCATCCAGGAACTCCGCGTCACCCCGATCGCCTTCGCCGACCCCCCGCTGCTCAACGCCGACGGAGTGCACCAGCCGCATGTCCTGCGCGCCGTCATCGAACTCGACGTCGCCGACGGCCGCGGCGGTACGGTCACCGGGCTCGGTGAATGCGCGGGACACGCCTGGCAATTGGACTGGCTGGAGCTGGTCGGCTCACGCCTGCCCGGCACCAGCGTGTACGCCACCGGAGCCCTGTCGCGGCTGGTGCGGGAGCTGCTGTCCGGGCAGGCCGACGACATCGACTACGGTCCCGACGCGCCCTGGCGACGCTGGGCCGATCGCACCGACCCGCCCGAGTCACGCGGCCCGGCGCCCGTTCCGGCGCCCGCCTTCGACGTACGGCGGGTGTACTCGGCGCTGGAGGTGGCCTGCCTGGACGCGCAGGGTCGGCTGGCGGGCGTACCGGTCGTGGACCTGCTCGGCGGCCCGGTCCGGGACTCGGTGCCGTACAGCGGCTACCTGTTCTACAAGTGGGCCGGGCATCCAGGCGCGGAGGCGGACGAGTGGGGCGAGGCCCTCACACCGGACGGCGTCGTGGCCCAGGCCAGGCGCATGGTGGACCGCTACGGCTTCCGCTCGCTCAAGCTGAAGGGCGGGGTGTTCCCGCCGGACGAGGAGATCGCCGCGCTGCACGCGCTGCGCGCCGAGTTCCCGGACCACCCGCTCCGCCTCGATCCCAACGCCGCCTGGACCCTGCCGACCACCCTGGCGGTGATCGGCGAACTGGCGGACGTCCTCGAATACCTGGAGGACCCGGTGGCCGGCGTCGAGGACATGGCCGCCGTCGCCGCGCGGACGACGCTGCCGCTCGCCACCAACATGTGCGTGACCTCGCTGGAGCACATACGCCCGGCCGTGGAGCGCGGTGCCGTGCGGATCGTGCTCGGCGACCACCACATCTGGGGCGGTCTGCGGGCCGGTGTCGCGCTCGGGGACGTCTGCCGGGCCGTCGGCTGGGGACTGTCCATGCACTCCAACTCCCACCTCGGGATCAGCCTCGCCGCGATGACCCACGTGGCGGCGGCCACGGCCGGACTCGGACACGCCTGCGACACGCACTACCCGTGGAACGCGGCGGAGGACGTCGTCGTTCCGGGCGCGCTGTCGTTCACCGACGGCTCGGTCCCGGTCCCGCCCGGCCCCGGTCTGGGTGTCGAACTCGACCGCGCGGTACTGGACCGGCTCCATGCCAGGTACCTGGCCCTGGGACGTGAGCATCGCAACGACACCGCCTACCTGCGGAGTGTGCGACCGGAGTTCGAGCCGACGATGCCCCGCTGGTAGGAGCGGTTCCCTCGCCGAGCGGGCTCAGCGCCGCTCGATCGCCGCCGTCGACCCCCGTACCACGAGATGGGTCGGCAGGACCCGCTGCAAGGGCTGGGCATCCTCTTCCGCCGGTGTCCCCAGGATGCGGAACAGCAGGTCGACCGCTGCCCGGGCGGCCTGTGCCTTGGGTACGCCGACGGTGGTCAGCGGGGGTGCGGCCATGCCGGCCAGGGCGATGTCGTCGCAGCCCACCACGCTCATCTCCTCCGGCACCCGTACCCCGCGCGCGGTGAAGCGGCTGATCAGGCCGAAGGCGACGATGTCGTTGAAGGCGACCACGGCGGTGGCGCCGCTGGCCAGCACCACGTCCGCGGCGCCCGTGATGCCGCCGTCGAAGTGCGGGGCGACGCTGCCGGTGTGGATGATCTCGACCTTCCCGGAGCCCGCCATGGCCTCGATCCCCGCGGCCCGTTCCTGCGCGGTCCAGGTACTGCGGGGGCCGCCGACGTACGCGATCCGTCGGTGGCCGAGGGCGTGCAGGTGGGTGAGGGCGTCGGTCATTCCCTCGACCATGTCGGCGGTGACGCTCGGGAAGCCGGGCTCCTGGCGGTGCAGCAGCACGATCGGCTTCTGGGTGAGCCGGTCCAGGGAACCCAGTTCCTCGCTGCTCAGATGCGGGGCGCACAGCACGATGCCGTCCACCTCCGGTGCCATCGTGCGGATCGCGTCCAGCTCCAGGCCCTCGTCCCGTTCGGAGTCGCTGACGAACACCGCGTGGCCGAGGCCCCGGGCGCGGGCCTGCGCGCCCTTGCAGATGTCCGCGAAGAAGGGGTTGAGCAGGTCAGGGACGATGACCCCGAGATGGCCGGTACGGCCGGTGATGAGACCGCGGGCGGCCCGGTTCGGCTGGTAGCCGAGCCGGTCGGCGGCGGCCTGGACCCGCTCCCGGGTGACCGCACTGGCCCTCCCATCAGGATCGAGCGCCCGGGACACCGTGGACGGGGAGACCCCGGCCGCCTTCGCAACTTCTCGAATCGTCACCTGCACGTGCCGAGGTTTACACCCCTGCTCGCGAGCGTCAATGGAAGATCGCCGAGGTACGCGTGCCTCGCGGAGTCCGCTGCCGGCGCACCCGTGAAGCAAGCCGTGTGCCCGGCAGAACGGGGCTGTTCCTGGCGGACGAGGAGCGGCCCGCGCCATCCGGCGGGCCGGGCCCCGCGGACGGGGACGACACGGCGGCCCGCGGGATGCCGTACACCCCACGGACCGCCTCACTCACGCGTCCGGCTCGCGCCTACTTGCCGTAGTACGCGTCGTAGACCGAGATCTTCGAGGTGTCGCCCTTCTTGTCGGTGATGACGGCGCGCAGGGAGATCCCCTTGCCCTTGGCCGGGTTCTTCACGCTGACCCTGCCGTGGTGCACCGCGGTCTTCTTCCAGGTCCTGCCGTGGTCGTACGAGACGTACACGGCAAGCGACTTGAGGTTGCCGCCCTTGGCGGCTCCCTCGACGGTGACCGGGTAGGTGAGCGTCCGGCCCGCCACGACCCGGCCGTCGAGACCCGTCGGGGCCTTGAACCGGATGGTGGATACGGGGAGTTCGGTCGGCACGCCGGTCGAGGGCGACTTGGAGTGGAACGTCCAGCTCGCGTCGACCCGCGTGGACGCGGCCTGCACCTTGGCGCTGCGGGTGGCGGTGGCGGTGAGCCGGTACGCGGCCCGGGCGCCGGGGACCTTGAACGTCTTCTGGCCGGTGAGCGCGTCGCTGCTCGTGCCGACCTTCTTGCCGTTGCGGTACAGCGTGGTGCGCGCCGAGGTCAGGTCGGAGGAGGCCGCCTGACCGTTGCCGTCGGCGAAGAGGGGCAGCCGGCCGTAGATGCCGTCGGAGCCGTGGAAGACGCCGTACTCGCCCGGGACGACCCGGGGTGCGAACACCGCTGTGTCGAACGCCTTGCGGTAGGTCCTGCCGCCGGTGAACGTGTCGTAGTCACCGCTGTTGGAGGACGCCTCGGAGATCGGGGCCCCGTCGTCGTCCTTCTTCCCCGAGTACTGCTCGAAGTCGAAGTACCAGGAGGCGCTCCCGCCGGTCGACAGGTACAGCGTGCGCGTGGTGGGCAGCTGCTGCGGGACGGGGGTGTGCAGTCCGTAGCCGACGGGCACCGCGACGGTCAGGTCCAGGGCGCCGGTCCTGCCGGTGGCCGAGGCGCCCAACCCCGCCTTGACGGTGGCCAGTTCGCTCGCCTTGTAGTGGTGGACGTGGGTCCCCGCCAGCTTCGTCACCTCGCTGCCGCTGACGGTGTCGTACTCGGCGCCGGAGCCCTTGGTCCACTGCCCGGACCAGACCTGCACCAGACCGGAGGAGCGGGCCGGGCCGACGTGGGCGAGGCGGATGTCGGAGAAGGACGGCATCGTGACGGAGTTCGCCACCGCCGCGGGCTGGTACTCGTACGACACCATCGCCTGCAACGGCTTGGCCGCCGCGTCCGGCACGGTGATGTCGGGCGCCTTCGTCGTGTTCAGGTCCAGCGTGACCGTGGTGTTCCTGTCGATCCGCAGCACCGGCTGGGCCAGCCAGTCGACGCCGCCCTCGGTCGAGTCGGGGTCCTTCATGCTGAGCGAGTCCAGCATGTAGTCGCCCTTGGGGACGCGGAAGGTGACCGTGTCGGCGCTGGTCTGGTTGGTGTAGCCGCCGTCGCCCCGGGTGGTCGTCGACAGGGTCGTCAGGTGCACCGGCGTCTGGCCGGGGCGGTTGACGTACTTCACGGTGAGGCTGTACGCCTCCGGCTCCCGCTCGACGCCCACCGCGGTCCGGACACTCAGGCCGCCGCCGGTGGCGGTCACGTACGCCGAGTACATGCCGTTGACCGAGCCGCCGGGCTTGGCGTTTACGGTGACGGCGACGGACGCACGGCCACCGGCCGGAACCGTCACCTTGTCCGCGCCCAGGGTGAAGAAGCCGGCCGGAGCCGCCTTGCCACCGGGAGCCCGGGTCGTGTCCGACAGGGTCAGCGTGACGTCCTTCGTCCCGAGATTGCGGTACGTCAACTGCTGTGTGACCGGGGTGTCGTCGGTGTGCGGCCACTGCTGGACCGGGAAGCTCAGCGAGGACGTCTCGGCGATCACACTCTGGTCGAGCGCCTTGTCGACCTGGATACGACCCGAACCCTGCGCGTACGGCGAGTAGCCGTCGTTCCTGGCCGAGCCGACCAGCGCGGCCTTCAGCTCCTTGAACGTCCAGTCGGGGTGGGCCTGCTTGAGCAGGGCCGCGGCACCCGCGACATGCGGGGTCGCCATCGACGTACCCGAGATCGTCACGTATCCGGGCGGGTTCTCGCCGTACTCCTTGGCGATCTCGCTGCCCTTGGCCGAGGCCGCGGTGATGTCCACGCCGGGCGCGGTCACGTCCGGCTTGAGGGCGCCGTCGGCGGTCGGGCCGAGGCTGGAGAAGTCCGCCAGCTTGTCGTGGACGTCGACGGCGCCGACGGTGAGCGCGTCGGCCGCGCTGCCGGGGGAGTCGATGGTCTGGGCGCCGGAGTCGCCCTCGTTGCCCGCGGCGATGGTGAAGAGGATGCCCTTCTCCTCCGACAGCTTGTCGACCGTGGACTCCAGGGAGTCGACCCCGGGCATGTCGGTGCCGCCCAGGCTGAGGCTGATGATGTCGGCGCCCTGCTCGGCGGCCCACTCCATGCCCGCGAGGATGGAGGAGTCGTCGCCCTCGCCCGAGTCGTCCAGGACCTTGCCGTTGAGGAGCTTCGCGCCCGGCGCGACCCCCTTGTACTTGCCGCCGGACTTGGCGCCGGTGCCCGCGATCGTGGACGCGACGTGCGTGCCGTGGCCGACCTTGTCGCCGGTGGTGGCCGCCGAGGTGAAGTTCTTGGCGGCCGTCACCTGGCCCTTGAGGTCGGGATGGGTGGTGTCGATGCCCGTGTCGAGGACGGCGACCTTGACGCCCTTGCCGTCGTAGCCCTTCGCCCAGACCGCGGGTGCGCCGATCTGAGGCACGGACTTGTCGAGGCTCGCCTTGCGCACGGTGTCGAGCCAGACGTGGGAGATGCCCGGGGTGACGGAGTCGCCGTCGGTGAGCGCCTTCCACAGGTCCGGGGTGTCCTCGGCGGGCGTCTGCACGGAGTCCAGGCCGAGGGCCGCGAAGGTGCGGTGGGCGGTGCCCGCGTCGCGCACACCGGACTTGACGGCGCGCGCCGCGCCGCCCTTGTAGCCGACGATGACCTTCACGCCGTCGCCCTGGTTCCTGCGGTTGGCCGCCTTGGTCAACTCCGTGACGTCGAAGAGCCGTTGGTCGAGCTTTCCGCTCGCGATCATCCTGGAGGCGTCCGTCGGCAGCACGAGGGTGTGGCCGCCGACCCTGCGGATCTGCACCGGCACCCGCTGACGGCCCTCGGCGGGCTGGAAGCCGGTCACCCGGCCCTTGGCGTCGACGGTGACCCGGTCACCCGTGACCAGGGTGAGCCGGTGGCCGCCCGCGGCTGTGGTGTTCCGGGCGGCGGCGGCCGACGGTGCCGTGGGCACGGGTGTCGCCTGTGCCGAGGCCACCACCACCGTGGCGAGGACGGCCGTCGCCGCCGCCGCGGCCGTCGTTTTCACACTTCTGCGCAAGGTTCCCCCAGGGCTGGGCTTTTCGTTGAGGGAAGCGACGGTAGGGACACGGCCGCACAGCTGTTTCGCCGTTGTGCGGCGACGGCGTATCGATTTCGATGGGACGTCGCCGGACGGTTGTTACAAACCCAGGTCAGGGCGCTGGGCCGGGTAACGGTGGCCTCACGACAGGGGCTGTCGGACCGGCCGTGAGCCGGTGATCGAAATCACCGGCTGGGGGCGGCGCGGATCGCCTCGCCCGCCACCGATACTTTGTCGTGACATGTTTGCCCGACGCGGTCACGGTGTTTGCTCCGTGAGACCCGACGGCCCTGCGGAAGGAGCAGCGGGCATGCGGCTTCGCCGGTTCGTACGCCGGGCCGTTCCGACTGTCTGCGTGACCGTCTGTCTGGCCGGGTGCGGCGGCGTGGACGGCGGTGTCCGGGTCGAGGGCCCGGCGGTGACCTCGGTCCCCTGGTCGGGGCCGGTGTACATGACGGACTGGTACGGCCGCGCCTGGCAGCGCCCCAGGTCCGTCGACCCGACAGGCCGCGTCTCGCTGGGGCGGCTGACGTGGCGGGACTGGGGCTCGTCCAGGGCGCGGGCCACCGGTGTGGCGACGGACACGACCTGTCTGTCCGGCTGCCCCGACGGGGACCCGCCGAACTTCCGGGTCGAGGTCGTCCTCAGCGGACTGGTCGAGCGGGGGAACGTGGCGTTCTACGGCCACCTCACCCTCACGCCCGTCCACCCCCCGGCGCCGTTCTGGTCGGAGGGCTACCGCAGTACGGATCTGGACGTGCCGGATGCCTGAGTACGGCACGGGAGAGGACCGTGGGAGAGGGAAGCCGATGCACGAGGTGCTGCTGGTCGAGGACGACGAACTGATCCGGGAGGCCACGCGGCTCACCCTGGAGCAACGCGGCTACCGGGTGCGGACCGCCGCCGACGGGGTGACCGGGCTCGCGCTCTTCCGGGAACACCGTCCGGACGTGGCCGTGCTCGACATCATGCTGCCCGGTCTCAACGGGGTGAGCCTCGCGGGCCGGATCCGCGAGGAGTCGGGGGTGCCGGTGCTGCTGATCTCGGCCCGCAACGACCCGGTGGACGTGGTGATGGGCCTGGAGGCGGGCGCCGACGACTACGTCACCAAGCCCTTCGACGGCCCGGTCCTCGTCGCCCGCATCCGTTCCCTGCTGCGCCGCGCGGCCCCCGCCGGGCCGTCGGCCCAGGCCCGGCGGCTGCGCTTCGGGGACCTGGTGTTCGCCCCGGACTCCCTGACCGTGGAACGTGCCGGGAAACTGCTCGCCCTGACCACGACCGAGCTGAGACTGCTGAGTGAGTTCGCCGCGTCACCGGGGACCGTCCTCTCCCGGGACCTGCTCCTGGAACGCGTCTGGGACTACGCCTGGTCCGGCGACACCCGGGTGGTCGACGTCCATGTGCAGCGGCTGCGCGCCAAGATCGGCCGGGAGCGGATCGAGACGGTGCGCGGCTTCGGGTACAAGCTGTGCCCGTGAAGCCGGCGTCCTCGAACGGGCGCGTGCAGCCGCCGTCCTGGAGTGCGTTCGTACGGTGGCGATCCCAGCGGGTTCCCGGGTGGCGGAGCTCCCTCTACGCGCTCGTGAAGCCGCGCCCGCTGAACGTGGGCGCGAAGGTCGCCCTCGCGGTCGCCGTCGCGGCGGTGTGCGTGGCCGGTGCCATCGGGGTGCTGGTGCACCGGACCACCGCCGCCTACCAGCTGGACGCCGCCCGCTCCGCACTGGACCAGCAGCTGCTGAACGCGGCCGACGACCACGCCGCCGGACGCCGCTCGGCCGCCCGGGTCGACCCGGCCGGTCTGCCCGGCCCGGTGGCCCGCGCCGTGCGCCGCGACGTCCGGGTGACCTACCTGGAGCGCGGGGACGGGCATCCGGTGCTGTGGGCGGCGACCCGCGTCTCTGACCGCAGGGTCCTCGCGCTGCACCGCTCGTACGCCCCGGAGGAGCGTGCGCTGGCCTCCCTCGACCGGACGCTGGTGGTCACGGGCGCGGCCGCCACCGCGCTGGTGTCCGGGGCGGGACTGCTGCTGGGGGTGCGGATGGGCCGCCGGGCCGCGGCCGCCGCGCGGACGGCGGAACGCATTGCCGACGGCGACCTCGACGCCCGAGTGCGGCCCCGGGGCCGGGACGAGATCGCCCGGCTTGCCGCCTCCGTCGACGCGATGGCGGACGCGCTCGGTGCCCGCCTTGAGGCGGAGCGCCGGGTGACCGCCGACATCGCGCACGAACTGCGCACGCCGGTCGCGGGCATGTCCACCGCGGTCGGCCTGTTGCCGCCCGGCCGGGCGACGGAGCTGGTGGCGGGCAGCGTACGCAATCTGCGAGAGCTGGTGGAGGACGTACTGGAGGTGGCCCGGCTGGACTCCCAGGCGGCGGTGGTCGACACCGAGCGGCGGGAGGTCAGTGCGATGGCGCGGCGCGCGGTGGCGGGGCTCGACGGGGTGGAGGTGCGCGTCGTGGCGGACGCGGTCGTGGTGACCGATCCGCGTCGGGTCGAGCGCGTCCTGACCAACCTGGCCGCCAACGCCCTGCGGCACGGTGCCCCGCCCGTCGAGGTGGAGGTCGACGGTCCGGTGATCCGGGTCCGCGACCACGGCCCCGGCTTCCCGCCCGACCTCCTGGCCGTGCTGCACACCTCAGGACCGCAGCGCTTCCGCACGGGCGACCGCACCGGCGGCACCGGCCTGGGCCTGACCATCGCGACCGGCCAGGCCCGGCTGCTCGGTGCCCGGCTGACCTTCCGCAACCGTCCAGAGCGGGGCGCGGAGGCGGAGCTGCGGCTGCCCATGGAGTGAAGTCCGGTGTCGACGGCTCAGCTGGGCGCGTGTGTGCTTCTCCCCACCCTGTTCCCTCCCAGCACAGTGCCCGAGGTTTGCCCCATGCCCTCGAACCTCCCCTGCACCCGTCCGCGCCGGTGGTCGTCACCGCAGGGCCAAGGCACCGAACCCGGCGTGCCGCCGGGCGGTCGTCCTCGCGGTGACCGCCCCGGTCGCCGGGACCATCCTGACCGGCACGTCCGCGTTCGCCGCCGACAAGGCCGTCTCCAAGACCACAGCCACGACGCTCGATTCGGCCGAGCAGAAGACGGATGAGGACCGTCGGGGGGCGAGGTGGCGCGGTCCCGCGTGTCAAAGCGCTGTCGGTGGTCGACAGTTCGCCGTCGTGCGCGTCAGTCGGATTCGGGGCGCAGGATCGCGCTCAGGGCGCGTACCAGGTAGCGGCGTTCCTCCGTGCCGCTGACGGCGGCCGTCGTCGCGTCGCCGAAGAAGACGAGCAGGATCGCCTGGGCTTGCAGGATCTGGTGCACGGTGGCCGCGGCCGACGGCGTACAGCCGAAGCGTTCGCCGAAGCGGGATACGAAGTGATCGGCCGCGCGCCGCATCATCGCGGCGCCCTGGCTGTGCAGGTCGGGGTCGGCCCGCCCAGTGACCATGAAGGCGTGGAACACCGAGCGACGCTCCGCGAAGAGCCGCAGGAACAGATCCACCAGGCCGGTCAGCAGCTCGTCCGGGTCGTCCAGGTGCCAGAGGGGCTCGGATGTCGCCATCCAGTAGGTGGTGACGTCGTTCAGAAACCGGTCCTGGGCCGCGACGAGCAGGCCGTGCCGGTCCCCGAACCGGTGGTAGAGGGCGCCGTTGGACACGCCTGACTCCCGGCTGACGGCGGCGATGTTCAGCCCTTCCATTCCCTCTCGCTCGAGGATCGCCAGCGCGGCGTCAAGCATGCGGTCGGTCGACTGCTGGCTGCGCGACTGCACCGGTGCGCGCAGACCTTCCGGGAGCTTGTGTGGCTGGGGGGACTGTTGGTCGGTCACGAAACAGAGCGTACACTCCAGTCTAAAGTGGAGCGTACGCTCTATTTACAGCTGTGACCTGCGGGCCAGCACGATCTCGGAGGGATCAGCCCATGAACCCACGTACCAGTTCCGATCTGTCGTCCCCGCGAGCCGATGGAGGCGCCCCGCAGTCCGCCGGGCGTGCCGCGCTGATGGCGGGCATCGTGGGCGGAGTGATGGGGGCGCTGATGAGCGGACTCCTCAACTACTTCGTCCTCGGTCTGCCGGACACCGCGGCGGCGAACGCCGTCAATCACGCCATGAGCGGCCTGATCAGCGGTTTCACCGCCGGCTTCTTCGGGATACTGACGTATCGGCGCACGTCGGCCAGGCTGCTGCCGGACGCCGTCGTCGAGGAGAACGCGGTGGGCGGCGTCCCGGACGGACCCGGGCACTGACCCACGTGCCATCTGGCCCAGGCGCATCTCCAGCCCGGCGAGCACCGGCTTCGCCGCGGCGTCGAGTCGCCACTCGGCTGACCCGGCGACTCCGGCCTCCACCTCAAGGGCCTGATGCGTGGGCTCCCGGTCCTGGGAACGATGTGGCGAGCTCGGTGGCCCGGGCCAGCATCCGCGCACGATCAGGCTCCCTGCCCGTGAAGAGCCGGAAGGCGTCCGCGGCCTGGAACGCGAGCATGCCCAGACCGTTGAGGACGGCACAGCCCCTGGCCCGCGCGAGGCGCAGGAGTTCTGTCTCCAGCGGGCGGTAGACGACATCGGCGACCCACAGCCCCGGGTGCACCAGGTCGGCGGGGAGCGGGAGGCCGGGGTGGCCCGTCATGCCGGTTGGGGAGGTGTGGACGAGACCGTCGGCCCGGGATGTCACTGTGCCGAGGTCGGACGAGTCGGCCACGGTCGCGCGGCCGTCCCCGAATCGTAGGTTCAGCCGTGCGACCAGGGATGCGGCGCGATCCGGCACAGGGTCGGCGATCGCGAGGTGCCGGGTGCCCCGGGTGAGCAGTGCGTGGGCGACGGCCGCTCCTGCTCCGCCGGCGCCCAACTGCACCACCCGGCGCAGTCGCGCTTCGGGCAGCCCTTGGTCGAAGGAGGCCGCGAAGCCGGTGACGTCGGTGTTGTGGCCCACCGCCCGGCAGTCCGGGCCCCGGCCCTCGAAGACGACCGTGTTGACCGCGCCGACGGCCTCGGCCTGGGGAGCGAGCGCGTCGAGATGGTCCAGGACGAGTTGCTTGCAGGGGTGGGTGATGTTGAGTCCGCGAAACCCCATGTCGCCCGCGACGTGGACCAGTTCGCCGACCCGGTCGGGTGGGCCGCCGAGCGCGTCGAGGTCGATGAGCCGGTAGAGGTAGCGCAGGCCCAGCCGGTCGGCTTCCGCCTGGTGGAGCATGGGGCTGAGCGAGGTGCCTATGCCGGAGCCGATCAGGCCGACGAGATACGAGTCCTGGGCCGTGGGCCGGGTCATCGCCACTCCCGTTCACAGGCCCAGGTAGATCTGACGGACCCTGCTGTCCCGGCTGAGTTCCTCCGACGTACCCGTCATGGCGACACTGCCGTTCTCCATGACCAGACAGTGGCTGGTCGCACCGAAGGTGAGCTTGGCGTTCTGCTCCACGAGCAGCAGGCTCAGCCCCTCCTCCCGCAGCCGCACGAGGGTGTCGAGGATGAATCCCACGAGGAGAGGAGACAGCCCCATCGACGGCTCGTCGAGCAGCAGGACACGAGGCCTCGCCATCAGAGCACGGCCGATCGCCAGCATCTGCTGCTGTCCTCCGGACAGGGCCCCGGCCAGCCGGCCGCTCATCTCCCGCAGCACCGGGAAGAGTTCGTACACCTCGTCCAGGGTCGCCCTGGTCTCGGCGTCCCAGCGCCTGGCGTACGCCCCGAGCAGCAGGTTCTTCTCCACGGGCAGCCCGGGGAAGACATGGCGGCCCTCCGGTACGTAGCCGATGCCGTGCCGCACCATGTCCCGGGCCCGCACCTTCGTCAGGTCCCGGTCGCCGAGCATGACGCGACCCCCGCTGCGCGGCACCAGGCCCATCAGCGCCTTGAGCGTGGAGGTCTTGCCCGCCCCGTTGGCGCCGATGACGCCGACCGAGTCGCCCGGGGCCACGGTGAAACCGATGGAACGGACCGCGCAGACCCCGCCGTAGTGGACGGAGAGATCCTCGACGGCGAGCGTGCCGACGGACTCGGCGCGGGGGGAGACGGAGACGGCTTTCATCGGATCGGCTCCTTCGGTTTCATCGTGTCGGCTCCTTCCGGTTTCCTTGAGTCGGTTCCTTCCGGTTTCATCGGGTCGGCTCCTTCCGGGACGGGGACGGGTTCTCGGCCGGGGCGGGCAGCGGAGCCTTCAGAGGTACCTCCTCCGCCATCACCGAGTCGCCGAGATACGCCTCGATCACCTCGGGAGCCGCCACCACCTCGGCCGGGGTGCCCTCCGCGATGACCGTGCCTCCGGAGAGGACGGTGATCTGCTCGCACAGGGACATGACCAGGCCCATGTTGTGCTCGATGAGGACCACGGTGGTGCCGCTGTCGCGGATGGAGCGCACGATCCGGGCGAGCTGCTGCATCTCCTCGCCGTTGAGACCCGCCGCCGGTTCGTCGAGCAGGAGCAGACGAGGCCGGGAGGCCATGGCGCGGGCGATCTCGATCCGGCGCTGGATGCCGTACGGAAGGGACGCGGGCGCGGCCGAGGCGAAGTCGGTCAGTCCGAAACGGTCCAGCAACTCAGCCGCCTCGGCGCGCAGTTGATGTTCCTGCCGGATGACGCCGGGCTGCCACACCGCGTACCGCCACAGGGCGTGCGTGCGGGTACGGTCGAGGGCGACGAGGATGTTCTCACGCACCGTCAGCAGCTGGAAGAGGCGCAGGTTCTGGAAGGTCCTGGCGACGCCGAGCCGGGAGAGGGTGTACGGCCGGGAGGTCGTGGTGGTGTGGCCGGCGAAGGCGACCTGGCCGGACGTCGCGCGGTAGAACCCGCTGATGACGTTGAACAGGGTGGTCTTTCCCGAGCCGTTGGGGCCGACGATGCCGCGGATCTCGCCGGGCGGAACGGTCAGGGAGACGTTGTCCAGGGCACGCAGCCCGCGGAAGTCCTTCGTCACATGGGCGACTTGCAGAAGCGGTGCGGCGTCGACGGCCGGGGCGCGCTCGGCGGTGTCGTAGGGCTGGAAGGGGCGCAGTTCGGCGCGCCGTTCGGTGCGTCCGATGCGACGGTTCACGAACTCGCGTACCCGACCGGGGACTCCGGCCAGACCGGTCGGCGCGAACACGACCATGAGGACGACCACCACGCCGTACCCGAGCTGCGCGTACGTGGAGAAGTCGGAGAGCCACTCGCGGACCAGGGTCAGGCCGACGGCGCCGACCACGCAGCCGGTCAGGGAGCGCCGGCCGCCGATGATGACCATGGCGAGCAGGATGAACATGTTGCCGATGGAGAAGGTCTCCGGGGCGACGTACCGGATGAGGCCCGCGTACAGCACTCCGGCCAGGCCGCCGAACAGGCTGGCGAGGACGAAGGCGGTCATCCGCAGCAGCGGGATCTCGGCGCCCACCGCCGCGGCGGCCAGCGGATCGTCGCGCATGGCGCGCAGCCGGCGGCCGAGCGAGGTGCGGACGACGAAGAGCCCGAAGCCGAGGCCGATCGCGCAGACCGCCAACTCCAGGTAGTAGTAGAGGTATTCGCTGGAGAGGTCGATGCCGGGCAGGGTCGGCTGGGGGATCGCCGAGATGCCGTCGGCGCCGCCGGTGACCGAGGCGTTGGTGATCCAGTTGATGAAGCCGAGGGCCAGGCCGAGGGTGACGATCCCGAGGTAGTGCGACTGCATCCGCAGGGCCGGGATGCCCACCAGGAGCCCGGTCGCCATGGTCGCGAGGAGCGCGAGGACGGCCGCCGCCCAGAACCCGTACCCGGAGTGCGTGGTCAGGATCGCGACGACGTACGCGCCGACTCCGAAGAAGGCGACCTGGGCCAGGTTGATCTGGCCGGAGACGCCCATGGCGAGGCCCATGCCGATGGCGAGGAGGGCGTAGATGAGAGCGATGTCGACGACATGGATGGCGTACCCGTCCAGGCCGTACGGCAGCAGCCAGAGCACGAGCGCCGCGGCGGCGATCGCGGCGGCGCGGACCGTACGGGGGCCGCGGAACCCTGGGAGCCTCACGCGCGGCTCACCGTCCTCTCCCCGAAGACGCCCGTCGGGCGGATCATGATGGCCACGGTGAAGACCAGGAAGGTCACCAGTACCGAGTAGCCCTGGAAGTGGCCGGCGGCGTAGGAGTCGAGGACGCCGATCGCGAGCCCGCCGACGACCGCGCCGGGGATGGAGCCGAAGCCGCCGAGCATCGCCGCGGCGAAGCCCTTGATGCCGAGGGCGCCACCGAGCGAGGCGTCGACGTACAGCATCGGGCCGACCAGGCCGCCGGCCAGGGCGGCGAGGCCCGCGCCGATGGAGAAGGCGAGGGCGTTGCTGCGGCCGACGTCGATGCCGACGGCCGTCGCCGCCTCGTGGTCCATGGCGACGGCCTGCATGGCGGTGCCCCGCTTGGTGCGGGCCAGGAACCAGGCGAGGCCCACCACGGCGAGCGCCGCGACCGCCATGACGAGCAGGTCGTACGTCCGTACACGCACCCCGAACAGGTCGAGCGGGGCGGCGCGCACGGGGGAGGGGACCGCGCGACCGGTGGTGCCCCAGATCAGGATGGCGACGGCCTGGAGGACGATGCCGAAGCCGATCGTGCCGATCAGCATCAGGTCGAAGTCCTTGTTCTCCAGCGGGCGCAGCACCCGCTCGATGACCAGACCGATCGCGCCGGTGACGACGATCGCCACGATCATGGCGACGGCGAAGGGGAGTTTCGACGTCAGATAGAAGGTGGAGGCCGCATAGGCGCCGATCATCGCGATGTCGGCGTGCGCGAAGTTGACCAGGCCCATCGTGCGGTAGACGAGGGAGAACCCCATGGCGACCAGGGCGTAGACCGCTCCGAGGCTCAGCCCTCCGACGAGTGTTTGCAGTGTTTCCTGCACCGGGCGCCCCTTACTGCCCGGCGGCGGGGACGAGCTTGCCGTCGCGGATGACGCCGATGGTGGTCTGTGTGATGCCCACTCCGGTCTCGTCGTACTGGAAGTCGCCCAGGAGCCCCTGGTAGCGGGTGGCGCGGATGGCCTCCGCGAGCTTCTCGCCGGTCGCGCCCTTGCTCGTCTTCAGGGCGGTCAGCAGGATGTTCGCCCCGTCGTAGGCCTTGGCGCCGTGCAACTCAGCCTCCTTGCCGTACGCCGCCTGGTAGGCGGCCGCGAACTTCTTCGACGCGGCGCTGACGTCGTTGCTCAGATAGGGCGAGCTGACGATGGTGCCCTCGACCGCGGCCTGGCCGGCGGTGTCGATGAAGACGGGCGTGCCCTGGGGTGCGGCGCCCGCGAAGGGGGCGGTGATGCCCAGGTCCCTGGCCTGCTTGACGATGAGCCCGGCCTCCACCTCCTCCGACCCGATGAAGATCACCTCGGGCTTCTTGGAGCGGATGGTGCCCAGGGCCGCGCTGAAGTCCTTCTGGTCGGTGGTGACGACCTGGTCGGTGGAGGGGGTGACGCCGAGATCCTTCGCGGCCTTCAGGAAGGCGTCGTGCTCGCCCTTCCCGAAGGACCCGTTGTTGGTGATCATGGCGATGTTCTTGTAGCCCTTGTCCTTGACCAGGTACTGCGCCAGCGTCGAGTCGTACGTCGTGCTGGTCGGCCCGTTGAGGAAGAGGTACGGGCTCTTCAGCGCGACCAGGCCGTCGGACTGGCCCGAGGTGATGTTGGGGATCTTCGCCTGCTGGAGCACCGGCGCCATCGCGATGGTCACCGCGCTCTCGGCCGTACCGATCATCGCCACGTACTTGTCGTTGACTATCTTGCGGGCGAGGTTGGTGCCGGTCGTCGGGTCGCCCTGGTCGTCGAAGAGCTTGAGCTGGATCTTGCGGCCGTCGATGCCGCCCTTCTTGTTCCACTCGTCGACGGCGAGCTTGGCGCCCTTGTACTCCCAGTCGCCCAGCGAACTGAGCTGGCCGCTCTGCGCGTCGACGACGGCGATCTTGATGGGGCCCGAGTCGGAGCCGGCGTCGTCGCTCGACTCGCCGGGCGCGCTGCACGCGGTGAGTGCGGCGGCGGTGGCGGCGGCCGCGCAGAGAGCGGCACGGAGGGTGCGCGGGCGTGGCGTGCTGGACATGAGGTCACCTCGCTGAGAGGAGGGGCGGGGAGTCGCGGGACGTGCCGTGGTGCGTCGTCAGGCGGGGAAGTCGCCGCGGTAGATGTCCTTGATGTTCCAGTGGCCCGGAGTCGGCACCGGCTCGTTGACCATGGGGACGTCGAGGACGGCGGGCCGGCGCCGGGCGAGCGCGTCGGCCAGGGCCTTGGAGAGGTCGGCGGGGGAACTGATCGCGTAGCCGTCGGCTCCGCAGGACCGGCCGAGGGCCGCGAAGTCCGGGCTGTACGGGCGCCCTTCGGGGTCGGTGAACTCACAGCCGTAGGAGCGGCCGAAGGACGAGGCCTGGAGGTCGGCGATGGTGCCGTGGGCCCGGTTGTTCATCACGACGAAGACGACCGGGAGGCCCCGCTCGACCGCCATCGGCAGGGCGGGCAGTTGCGCGCTCATCCCGCCGTCGCCGATCAGGGCGACCACCACACGGTCCGGCTCGGCCAGTTGCACCCCGACCGCCGCGGCCGGCCCGAAGCCCATCGTCGAGGCTCCGCCCGGGGTGATGAACCGTCCCTGGGCGGGGAGTTCGTAGCACTGGGCGACACCGTTCTTGTTCCAGCCGACGTCCGTGACGAGCACCGCGTCCTCGGGCAGCGCCGCCCGCAGATCGGCGAGGATCCGCTGCGGCCGCAGCGGGAAGTCGTCACTGCGGCCGTCCTGGAGGGCGGCGTCGAAGACGGCACGCCGCGCCGCCGCGATCGTCGCGCGCAGGCCGTCCCGGACCAGTGGTTCGGGCCTGGCCGCTCGTACGGCGGCGCCGATGGCCCGGACCGCGTGCCCGACGTCGGCGACGGCACCGATGTGGGCCGGATAGTTGCGGCCGATCTCGGCGGGGTCGATGTCGATCTGGATGAGCCGGCTCGACGACGCGCCGTCACCGCCACCGAAGGACCAGGTGTACGCGGGATCCCAGGAACTGGCGTCGGTCTCCGCGAACCGGGTGCCCAGCGCGAGCACCACATCGGCGCCCTTGGTGTACTCGTGGGTGGTCGCAAGCCCCCAGAAGCCGGGCATGCCCAGCAGCAGGGGATGGTTGTCGGGCAGCACCCCCTTCCCCATCAGGGAATGGGCCAGCGGAATGTCGAGGTGTTCGGCGAGCTCCAGCACCGCCCGGCGGGCGGCGGGTTCGCGCAGTCCGCCGCCGAAGTAGATGAGGGGGCGCTCGGCGGCCAGCAGCTCCCCGGCGACGCGCTCGGCGGTCGGCCCGTCCAGACCGGGGAGGGGCGAGCCACCGGGCAACGGGTACTGGTCCTCGTACGGCTCGACCTGCCGGTTGAACAGGTCCATCGGTACGTTCACGAGTACGGCACCGGGGCGTCCGGAGGTCGCCGTCCAGAAGGCCCGCTCGGTGGTGCGCGCCAGGTCCTCGGCGCGGTGGACGTGCCAGGCGCGCTTGGTGAACGGGCGGTAGATGGCGGTCTGGTCCGCGTCGGCGTGGAGATTGACCTCCTGGTGCGGGTGACGCCCGTAGTAGTACGAGGGGATGTCACCGGAGATGACGACGAGCGGGACGGAGTCGAGCGCGGCCGTGGCGACTCCGGTGACCGCGTTCATCATGCCGGGGCCGACATGGGTGAGCAGGACGCCGGGCTTGCCCGAGGCACGGGCGTAGCCGTCGGCGGCGTGCGCGGCGGCCTGTTCGTGCCGCGCGATCACGAACTCGATCGAGCTCGGGCCCAGCGCGTCGAGCAGGGCGATGTTGGTGTGGCCGCAGGTGCCGAAGACGAACTCGACACCGTACGACTGAAGTTGGCGGACCAGGGCCTCGGCCGCGACGACGGTCATGCGCTCGCTCCCGGGTCGGTGACGTCGCCCCAGATCGACAGGCCCCGGAGCAGGAGTGTTTTGACGACCGTGTAGTCCTCGATCATCGAGCGAGGGGTCTCACGGCCGAAGCCGGAGTCCTTGACCCCGCCGAACGGGACATGGTCCAGGCGGTAGTTGGAGGTGCCGCCCACGATCAGCCCACCGGTGTCCAGGACCCGCCAGGCGGTCATGATCCGGCGGATGTCATGGGTGAACAGCCCGGCCTGAAGGCCGTAACGGCTCTCGTTGCAGGTCGCGAGGACCGTGTCGAAGTCGTCGTAGGGAAGCACGGCGACCAGCGCGCCGAACACCTCGCGGGCCACGACGGCGGAGTCCGGCGGCGGACCGGCCACGATCGTGGGTGCGGCGGTGGCGCCGTCCCGGGTGCCGCCGCGCACCACCCGCGCCCCCGCCTCGGCGGCCTCGGCCGACCAGCGGACCACGCGCTCGGCGGCCGCCTCGTCGACCATCGAGCCCACGTCCGTGCCCGGGTCCAGCGGGTCGCCGACGCGCAGGTCGTCGACGGCGGCGGCGAACGCGTCGAGGAACGCCTCGTAGCGCGAGGCGTGGACGTAGACACGCTGGACGGAGATACAGCTCTGCCCTGAGTTGCTGTAGCCGGTGCGCGAACAACTGCGGGCCGCCTGCCCGATGTCGGCGTCCTCGCAGACGATCGTGGCGGCGTTGCCGCCGAGTTCGAGGACGAGCCGCTTGGCACCCGCGACGCGAGCCACCTCCCGGCCGGTCGCCGCGCTGCCGGTGAAACTGATGACGGCGACCTCGTCCGCCGCGCAGAGCAGCGCCCCGACCTCGCCGCCGCCGTGCAGGAGTTGGACGGCCTGCGCCGGCATCCCGGCCGCCAGCAGCAGGGCCACGACCGCCGCGGTGGTGGCCGGTGCCTGGGGCGGGCCCTTGACGAGCGTGGTGTTGCCGGCGGCGAAGGAGGCGCCGAGTTTGTGCGCGAGGAGGTTGGCGGGGGCGTTGAAAGGCGTGATGGCGAGGGCGGTTCCGGCCGGCGCCCGATAGGTGAACGCGCTGTTCCCGACGCCACGCTCCCAGCCCGCGACCGGCAACGTCTCCCCGCCGATACGGCGGGCCTCGGCCGCGCACACCGCGAAGGTGTCCGCCACCCGGTCGATCTCCCCGAGCCCGTCCTTGACGGGCTTGCCCAACTCCACGGCGAGCAGCCTCGCCAGCTCCTCGCGATGGACCAGGGCCGCCCCGGAAGCCCGGTCCAGGACGTCGGCACGGAACGCGGGTGCGAGCCCGGCCACCGTCCGGGCCCCCGACCGGGCGTAGTGGAGGGCACGGGCCGCCTCCTCGCCGGTGGCCGTGGTGGTCCGGGAGACGAGGCGCCGCAGATAGGGGCCGGTCCGGGTCAGTTCGGGGCCCGCGCCGCCCCATTCACCGGCGACGTACGGCGGCGCCTCGGCGACCGCCAGGTCCGCCCCGGCCTTGAGAAGTGAATCCAGCATGCCAGCTCCCAGAAAACCGTTCAGTGGTACTGGTGGACTGCTCTGTGGTTCGGCGTGTAACGTACGGGCGCCAACTCGCGGTGACAAGGGGGAAGTTCGAGGAAGTTTCCGAGGCGACGGGGAGATCACATGAGTCGGAGCGAGCAGGAGCAGACGGCGGAGGCGACCGGTGTCCGCAGTGTGCGCAGGGCGCTGGACATCCTGGGGCTGCTGACGGAGGACCGGCCCACGGTCACCCTGCGGGAGATCGTCGACGCCACCGGGCTGGCCAAGACCACGGCGGTCCGCATGGTGCAGACGCTCGAACAGTGCGGGCTGCTCTGGGACACCCCGGCCGGCTACACCGCCGGTCCCGGCCTGTGGCGCTGGGCCCACCTGGCCCACACGAGCTGGGAACTCCCCCGAGAGACCCGCAAGTTGTTCCAGGAACTGGCCGAGGAACAGCAGGAGACCGTCAACCTCTTCATGCTGCGGGGCACGTCACGCGTCTGTGTCGCCCAGCAGGAGAGCCCGCAGCCGCTGCGGCACGTGGTGCGGGTCGGCGACGAACTGCCCCTGTGGGCGGGCGCCTCGTCGAAGATCCTGCTGCGCGCCGCGCCGGACAGCCTGCTCGACCGGATCGCGGTGACCTCGCCGTACGGGACGAGTCACGCCAGGCAACTGCGCGTATGGGCGGACACGGCCGCCGAACACGGCTTCGCCGTCAGCCGCGGCGAGCGGGACGAGGGCCTGACCGCGGTGGCCGTGCCGGTCACCGGCCGGAGCGGCACCGTCGTCGCGTCGCTCTCGCTCAGCGGCCCCAGCCACCGCTTCCCCGAGTCCGTGATCCAAGGGTTCGTCACCGCGTTGCAGGGCGTCGCCCGGCGCATGTCCGACCAGGGCTTCGACCACCCCCTCAGCCCGCGCACTCCGATGAAGTGACCCCACCGCAGAAGGAGCCGGTGCATGACCGAACGACCGCTCTGTGGCATCCGCGTTCTCGATCTCACCAATGTGCTCGCAGGCCCGTACTGTAGCTACCACCTGATGCTTCTCGGCGCCGAGGTCGTCAAGGTGGAGCAGCCGGGAAAGGGCGATCTCGCCCGCGCGCTCGGCCCCGATCCGGACCTCAACCGGGCCGGGATCGGCGCCTCGTTCCTGGCCCAGAACGCGGGCAAGAAATCCCTCACCCTCGACCTCAAGGACCCCGACGACCGGGCTGACTTCGAGGAACTCGTGCGCGGCGCGGACGTTCTCCTGGAGAACTTCCGGGCCGGAGTGCTGAGGCGTATCGGATACGGCACCGAGCGACTGCGGGAACTCAATCCCCGTCTCGTCAGCTGCGCCATCACCGGTTTCGGGCAGTCCGGGCCGATGAGTTCCGCACCCGCCTACGACCAGATCATCCAGGGCCTGTCGGGAATGATGAGCATCACCGGCACAGCCGACACCGCACCGCTGAGGGTGGGCTTCCCCGTCTGCGACTCGCTCGGCGGTCTCGGCGCGGCCCTGGCCATCAGCGCGGCCCTGCTCGGCCGGGAGCGCACGGGCCAGGGCGTCAGCCTGGACGTGTCCATGCTGGAGGTGTCGCTGTCCGCGATGGGCTGGGCCGTCTCCAACTACCTGGTCAGCGGCGTGGATCCGGAACCGATGGGCGACCAGAACGCCACCGCCGCTCCCTCGGGGACCTTCGAGACCGCCGACGGAGGGCTGAACATCGCCGCCAACCGGCAGGAGCAGTTCGTCACGCTCTGCCGGCTGGCCGGGGTACCGGAGCTCATCGACGATCCACGGTTCGCGGAGCGCGAGGCCCGCAAGGCCCATCGGGCGGAACTCAACGCCGAACTCAACGCGGCACTGGTCCAGCGGACGGCGAAGGAGTGGGAGGAGACGCTGTCGGCGGCCGGGGTACCGGCGGCCCGTGTACTGAGCGTCCCCGAGGCCGTGGAACTGGAACAACTGCGCCACCGCGGCTTCTTCACCAGCCTCCCCTATCCGGACGGCTCCCCGCGCACCCTCCGGGTCAGCGGCAACGGTGTACTGGTGGACGGCGCACCCTTGCCCGCGACATCCGCGCCACCGCTGCTCGGTGAGCACGATCCCGAACGGAGCCGGCTCATCTCCCGCTGGCGGGCGCGGAGCCAGGCATCCGGGGCGACGGGCTCATGACCGTCGGCGAGCAGGACGGCCAGGTCGCCCGGTGGTGGGCCACCGCGGTCAGCCGGATCGAACCCGGCGTCGTCGAACTACGCGAACACCCCATCCAGGACCTGATCGGCACGACGACCTTCGTGGAGATGATCTGGCTGCTGCTCCGCGGCGAGCTGCCACGTCCACCGCAGGCCCGGCTGCTGGAGGCGGCCTTGGTGGCCGGCGTCGACCACGGCCCTCAGGCGCCCTCGATCGCCGCCGCACGGATGGCGGCGACCTGCGGGGTGGGGCTCAACAGCGCCATGGCCACCGGGGTGAACATGCTCGGCGACGTGCACGGCGGAGCCGGCCAGCAGTGCGTCCAGCTGCTCCGGGAGATCACCGACCACCATGGGCAGGGCGTGCCGTTCGACGCGGCCGTGACCGAGGTCGTACGGCGGTGGCGGGAGCGTTCCCGCTATCTCCCCGGCTTCGGGCATCGCTTCCACCCGGTCGACCCGCGACGCGACCCACTGCTCGCCCTGGTGGACCGGGCCGTGGCGGACGGAACGGTGGCGGGTGACCAGCTGCGGGCCGCCCGTGCGGTCGAGGACCGGCTCAATCGCGGGCGCGAGGGAAAGAAACCCGTACCCATGAACATCGACGGCGCGACCGCCGTCATCTACGCGGAACTGGGCTTCGCGGCGCCGCTCGCGCGCGGGCTCTTCGTCCTGAGCCGCAGCGTGGGCATCCTGGCCCACGCCTGGGAGGAGAGCGGACAGGGCCGCCGCAACAAGAGCCCCATGCCGCCCAGCATGATCCCGGTTCATCTGGACCCGTCAACGCCGCACCTCTAGACGGCGGTTGACCCACAGCTCCGAGAAATCCATCGGTCACATCCCTTGCGGGAGCCGCGACGCGTCCCTAACGTGACGACGCGTTCACGCCAACCCATTGAGTGGCATCAGCGAACCATCTAGTGGTCCTTGATCGAATCGAGGCAACGATGGAAAGACGCATGGAACGACGCATGGAACGACGCATGGAACGACGCACCTTCCTCCTCTCCGCCGCGGCCGGCGGCGCCGGCACGGTCGCCTCTCTCGCCTCCCCGGCGTCCGCGGCCGAGTCCTCCTCCGCTCCCGGCCTCGCCCTGCCCGTGCCGCCGCAGTCCGCCGCCCTCGGCGTCAGCGCGGCCGACTGGCCCAAGGTCGGTGGCAACTACGGCAACCAGAACCACTCCACGCTGCGCTCCCTCACCCCGAAGAACGTGAAGCGGCTCGGCGGGGCCTGGCACGTCAACCTGGAGGGCGGCTCCACCAGCAGCTACCAGCAGTGCACGATCGTCGTCCAGGACGGCGTCCTGTACGTGGAGACCACCCAGCAGAACGTCTTCGCCGTCGACGGCCGGACGGGCGAGGTCATCTGGAAGACCAACCTGGGCACCGAGACCACCAACATGCGCGGCGTCGCCGTCGCCGACGGCAAGGTCTTCACCATCTCGGGCGCCAACATCGTCTACGCCCTCGACCGGCGGACCGGCGCGATCGTCTGGCAGAAACCGCTCATCGTCGAGGACAACGGCGGCGACGACGGCTGCGACAACAACAGCGGCCAGTGCGGCGGCAACAGCGGCGGACTCGCGGGCGCCGTCGTCCACTTCGACGGCATGATCTACATCGGCACCGAGGGCTCCACCGCCGGGGCGCGGGGCCGCGGCTACGCGCTGAACGCGAGCACCGGTGACGTGGTGTGGACCTTCTGGGGCCCGCCCGGCCCCGGCGAGTTCGGGCACGACACCTGGGAGGGCGACTCCTGGAAGACCGGCGGCGCGGTGCCCTGGATCCATCCCGCCGTGGACCCCGAACTCGGCCTGGTCTACTGGACGTTCGGCAACCCCTACCCCCGCACCGACGGCTCCTCCCGCGCCGGGGACAACCTGTTCGCCAACTCGATCGTCGCCATCGACGCCAAGACCGGGAAACGGCGCTGGCACTTCCAGTCCGTCCACCACGACATCTGGGACGCCGACAACGTCATGGCGCCCGTGCTGGCCGATCTCCTCATCGACGGCAAGAAGCGCAAGGTCGTCGTCTACGGCTCCAAGACCTGCTGGTTCTACATCCTGGACCGGCGCACCGGAGAACCCGTCCACGGCATGGAGGAGCGCGAGGTCCCCCAGCACGCGGCCCAGAAGACCTCTCCCACCCAGCCGTTCCCCGGCGGCGAACCCTTCACGGATCCGTTCCCCCGCCTCGACAAGACGACCAGACCCGTGCCGTTCTACCCCACCGGCGGCCTGTACTCCGTCTTCTGGGACCGGGCCACCATCATCTTCCCCGGCGCGGGCGGCGGCGGGGACTGGGCGTTCCCGTCGTTCAGCCCGAAGACCGGCTACGTCTACATCGGCTACGGCCTCGTCAACTCCTCCTACTCCAACACCCACGGCGGACGCGTCAACACCGCCCGCCCGCTGGGGGAGTTGTTCGGCGGCGGCCTGGTCGCCATGGACCCGCGCACCAACACCGTCGCCTGGCGCAAGGAGGGCGACTGGTCCCTCGCCCACGGCAACGGCATCCTCACCACCGCGGGCCGCCTCCTCTTCCAGGGCCGTCCCGACGGCGTGCTCGAAGCGATGGACGACACCGACGGCACGACCCTGTGGACCTGGCAGTGCGGGGCCGGGGTCAACACCATCCCGGTCAGCTACGAGATCGACGGCGAGCAGTACGTCGCCGTACTCGCCGGCGGCAACGGTCTGCCCTTCCCCGACATCCCCAAGGGCGACCACCTGTGGGCGTTCAAGCTGGGCGGCACCGTCGCCGAGGCCCCGGCCCCCACCCCGCCCTCGCGCCGCAACCAGATCCGCACCGCCGCCGTCACCGGCGCGGCGGCGAACAACACCGTCACCCTCGGCCGGATCTGGAACACCGCCACCGGAGCCCCCGGCACGGTCGAGAACACGGTCGCCCAGACCGCGATGGCACCCCAGCACCTCACCGTGCCGGTGGGCACCACGGTCACCTTCTCCAACCCCGCCGACAACCAACTGGCGCACGGCGCCGCGGCGTTCTTCGACGCCGAGTTCGACACCGGCCTGCTGATGCCGGGCCAGTCCTACACGTACACCTTCGACACCGCGGGCGAGTACTTCTACAACGACCCGGCCTTCCCGCAGTCCACCGGCAAGATCGTCGTCCAGTGAGAGGACGGACCGTCATGACGGCAAGAACCCGCACCCCGCTGGCCGTGGCACTGGCGATCACCCTCATCGCCGCCCTGGCCGCCTTCCTCGGCGCCCACCGGCAGGCGTCCGCGAGCGGCACGGACAAGGCCACCGGAGCCCAGCAGCTCGGCGACCCCGACTACGGCGTCTGCCGAGGCACCAGCCCCGCCTGCTACCACGACTGGGGCAACTTCACCCCGGCGACCGACGGCTACCGCGTCCTCCTCTACACCCGCACCGCCGGCCCCCGCCACGCCGACCTCGGCCCCGCGCTCGCCACCGGACTCAACCCGCCCCTCACCGACGCCAACGTCGTCCAGAACGCCGTCGTCAAGATGGGCCAGGCGAACGGCTTCGCCGTCGACTGGACCGAGGACGTCACCCAACTGGCCACACCGGCACGGCTGTTCAACTACAACGCCGTCATCTTCTACTCCACCAGCCGGGACACCCTCGACGACGCCGCACAGACCTCACTGCGCCAGTACATCCGCGGCGGCGGAGGCTTCGTCGGCATCCACAACGCCTTCGGCACCGAGTACAACTGGCCTTGGTACGAGGGCCTGTTGGGCGGCGCTAACTTCTACGACCACGGCCCGCTCCAGCCCGGAACCGTCGTCACGAACGACCGCCACGACACCTCCACCGAGGACCTCCCAGCGCGCTGGACCTTCACCGACGAGTGGTACAACCTCGTCCCCGCGCCCTCCGAGGTCCGTGTCCTCGCGACCGTGGACGAGTCCACCCTCGCCGAGGGCGTCACCGGCAACCAGGGACACCCCGGCCACGGCCGGCGTCACCCGGTGGCCTGGTGCCAGTACTACGACGGCGGACGCGCCTGGCTGACCACCCTCGGCCACGACGCCAGGGACTTCTCGACCGACGACTCGTTCCCTGGAGCGCGGGAGTTCCAGAAACTGATCCTCGGCGGTATCGAGTCGGCGATGGGCCGGGAGCCCTTCTGCGGGGCCGCCTGAGACGTGCCCCACCTCGTCCGGCACCGGGTGCCCCGGAGGGGTGAGGGGAATTGCGCGACCAGCCGCGACGCAACCGCGGCGGCCGACAGCAGACTGCGGCGCTTCCGGCAGAACGCAGGGCACTCAGCCGACTGCCGGAGACCGCTGCGGCGGGAAGGCGCAGCGGCGCGTCCCCTCTGGCCCGCACCTGCTCCAGGGGGACGCGTTCCTCTACCCTCGGGGAGGTCATCAACTACCGCATGACATCTGCCCGGTGACGGAGCCCAGATACTGGTCGAGTAGATCGTTGAAGCCTTGCCGTCTTGAAGTTCGCAGGTCGGAGGGGTTGCAATGAACTTCATTTGGACGGCCTCAAGCGTTGTCCAGCACGATCGGCACCTACATGCCGTCTAGGCCGCGACGTCCTTGGCCGCAGGCTTGGGAATGTTCACTTGGCCCATGGCCCGCTCGATCGTGATCTCGATAACCACGCGCTCGGGATCAGTGGACGTTAAGTCCGCTTCTGGTAGCGGCCTCGTCCGGGTTGAGTGAGGAAGCCTTGGCGGGTGAGGCGTCCGAGGCGGCTGCGGGTGATGTTGACGGATGCCTCGTCGGTTGGCATACCGAGGCGTTCGTGCAGCTCACGGGCTCGGAACTCTTGATTGGGATGCTGGTTGAAGGTGTGCACGATGGCCTGGTAGACGGTGTTCGTCTCGGGCGGTGCGGGTTGGCCTGAAGCCGGTGCGAGGTCGGCGATGACCTTCCGGGTGGTGACCAGGTTCGCGAGTCGCGCTTCGGTCTCGGTCAGAGCGGCGGTCAAGTGCTGGATCTGGTCACGCAGTTCGTCGGCACGGGCTGCGGTCTTGTCGTGCTGGGCCTGGAGGTCGGCCAGGAGCTCGAGGACGTTCACGCGGCCAGTCCGAGGGTGTCGCGCCAGGCTGGACTCGGTGTGGTGAGGCGGCGGGCCATGTTCGCGATCGAGGCCCAGTAGACGCGCGAGGTGGACGTGTCGGGCCGGTGATCGTACTCGCGGGCCAGTCTGCGGTGCAGCATCAACGTGCCGTTGACCTGCTCCACGATCCACGTCTTCGGTTGCGGGACGAAGCCTTTGCCCTGGTCGGCCGGGCTGCGGCGGACGACTTCGACGTCGATGTCCAACAACGCGCCGTGGATGAGGACTTCGTCCTTGAAGCCCTGGTCCACCAGTGCCTTCTCCAGACGCATCCCGCACCGCTCGGCGGCCTGGTCGAGCAGGGCGGTGCCGGCCATGTTGTCGTGGGCGGATGCGGCCGGCACGACGACGCCGATGATCAGCCCCAGCACGTCGACGGCCAATCCCCGCTTGCGGCCCGACACCTTCTTGTTGGCGTCCAGCCCCGTCGTGGTCTTCGGGACACCCGCGGCCGCGCGCACGGACTGGGTATCGAGGATCACGAGGGACGGGTCCTCTAATCGCCGGGCCTTCTCCCTCACCTGGCAGCGCAGGAGTTCCTGAATCCGCTGGTCAAGGCCGTCCTGGCGCCACAGGCCGAAGTAGTAGAACACCGCCGACCAGGACGGCAGATCATGCGGCAGGTAGCGCCACTGGCAGCCCGTCCGGTTCTGATAGAAGATCGCGTTCACGACCTCCCGCAGATCGCAGGATCCAGGATCTCCGGTCGCTGACCGCGCCACCCTCTCCTGCTTCCAGGCCGTGATCATCGGCTCGATCAACACCCACTGCTCGTCCGCTAAGTCGCTGGGGTACGGCTCTCGCTCCATGCCCGCATCTCAGCATGCACATGCCCAGCAGATGGCCCGTCCGACGATCAGTACCTCGATCGAGCGATCACGAACCGAGGAAGATCGGACTTAACGTCCACTCAGACCGGCCACCAAGCTACACACGCACGGTCCGTGCCGGGCACCCCTGTGCAGGGCCCGGTGTGATCAGCGGCGGCTGATGCTGCGGACGCTGGCAAGAGTCAGGATTCCGAGGCCGACGAGTGCGGCGGCGGCGCCGATCAGCTCTGCGGTCGCGTGCATGGAACCTCCAAGGGCGGCAACAGGCCGGTTCTGGCGGGGGAACAGGCGGGTTTTTGTCATATAGGCATGCGCATCGCGCCACCTGCGGAATCCGCAGCCGGGGCGCCCCGTGTTTTCACCCGGAGGGCAGAAGCGGGGTGGCAGGTGGTTGAGCACCCGTTCGAACGCCTACGATGGTCTGTCGTGTCCAAACTGACCGACGTGCCCAAACGGATTCTGATCGGGCGCGCACTGCGCAGTGACCGGCTGGGGGAAACGCTCCTGCCGAAGCGCATCGCCCTCCCCGTCTTCGCCTCCGACCCGCTGTCCTCCGTGGCCTACGCACCCGGCGAGGTGCTGCTGGTCCTGTCTATCGCGGGCGTGTCGGCCTACCACTTCAGCCCCTGGATCGCCGTCGCGGTCGTCGTGCTGATGTTCACGGTGGTCGCCTCCTACCGGCAGAACGTCCACGCCTACCCGAGCGGCGGCGGTGACTACGAGGTCGCCAACACCAACCTCGGCCCGAAGGCCGGGCTCACGGTCGCCAGCGCCCTGCTCGTCGACTACGTCCTCACCGTCGCCGTGTCCATCGCCTCCGGCATCGAGAACCTCGGCTCCGCCGTCCCGTTCGTGGTCGAGCACAAGGTGCTCTGCGCGATCGCGGTGATCGTGCTGCTCACGCTGATGAACCTGCGCGGTGTGAAGGAGTCCGGCTCGCTGTTCGCGATCCCGACGTACGTGTTCGTCGCGGGCGTCTTCATCATGATCGCGTGGGGTGCGTTCCGCGGACTGGTCCTCGACGAGACCATGCGGGCGCCGACGGCCGGATACGAGATCAAGGCCGAGCACCAGGGGCTGGCCGGTTTCGCGCTGGTCTTCCTCCTGCTGCGGGCCTTCTCCTCCGGCTGTGCCGCGCTGACCGGCGTCGAGGCGATCTCCAACGGTGTTCCGGCGTTCCGCAAGCCGAAGTCCAAGAACGCGGCGACCACGCTGGCGGCGATGGGCCTGCTGGCCGTCACCATGTTCTGCGGCATCATCGCGCTCGCCATGGTGACCAAGGTCCGTATGGCCGAGAACCCGGCCGTGGACCTGCTGAAGAACGGGGCCGCGATCGGCTCCGACTACGTCCAGAACCCGGTGATCTCGCAGGTCGCCGAGGCCGTCTTCGGCAAGGGCAGCTTCCTGTTCATCGTGCTGGCCGCGGCGACCGCGCTGGTGCTGTTCCTGGCCGCCAACACGGCCTACAACGGCTTCCCGCTGCTGGGCTCGATCCTCGCTCAGGACCGCTACCTGCCGCGCCAGCTGCACACGCGCGGCGACCGTCTCGCGTTCTCCAACGGCATCGTGCTGCTGGCGGGCGCGGCGGGCCTGCTGGTCTGGATCTACGGCGCCGACTCCACCCGCCTCATCCAGCTGTACATCGTCGGCGTGTTCGTGTCCTTCACGCTCAGCCAGACCGGCATGGTCCGGCACTGGAACCGCCACCTGGCCGCCGAGAAGGACCCGGCGAAGCGCAGCCACATGATCCGCTCCCGGGCGATCAACGCGTTCGGCGCCTTCTTCACCGGCCTGGTGCTGGTCGTCGTCCTCGTCACCAAGTTCACGCACGGCGCCTGGGTCGCGCTGCTCGGCATGGTGATCTTCTACGCGACGATGTCGGCCATCCGTAAGCACTACGACCGCGTCGCCGACGAGATCGCGGCCCCCGAGGGACCGAGCGACGACAGCGTCCGCCCGTCCCGGGTGCATTCGGTGGTGCTGATCTCCAAGATCCACCGGCCGACGCTCAGGGCGCTGGCGTACGCCAAGCTGCTGCGCTCGGACACCCTGGAGGCGCTCAGCGTCAACGTCGACCCGGTCGAGACCAAGGCGCTGCGCGAGGAGTGGGAGCGGCGCGGGATCGACGTACCGCTGAAGGTCCTCGACTCGCCGTACCGCGAGATCACCCGGCCCGTCATCGAGTACGTGAAGAGCCTGCGCAAGGAGTCGCCGCGGGACGCGGTGTCCGTGATCATCCCCGAGTACGTGGTCGGCCACTGGTACGAGCATCTGCTGCACAACCAGAGCGCGCTGCGGCTCAAGGGGCGGCTGCTGTTCACGCCGGGGGTCATGGTGACCTCGGTGCCGTACCAGCTCCAGTCCTCGGAGGCGGCGAAGCTCCGCGCCCGCAAGCGGCAGGAGTGGAGCGCGCCGGGTGCGGTGCGGCGGGGGCCGGCGGAGGAGCGGGCGAAGGAGTCGTCGGAGCGGACGTAGACTGGTGGGCTGTTGTTGGGTGGGCGGTCTGTCGGCCCGCCCGGTTCCCTTTGACCTGTCTCACCGATCTGTCTCGCTGACTTGTCTTGTTGGCTTGTCTCGTTGGCTTGTCCCGCCCTTTTCCCCTTGACGTTGTGGAGTCACCCCGCCATGCAGGCAGAACCGAAGAAATCGCTGGTGGGGGAGGAGTACGAGGTCGAGGTCGGCCCCGTCGCCCACGGTGGGCACTGCATCGCCCGTACGTCCGACGGGCAGGTGCTGTTCGTCCGGCACACGCTGCCGGGTGAGCGGGTCGTGGCGCGGGTGACCGAGGGCGAGGAGGGCGCGCGGTTCCTGCGCGCGGACGCGGTCTCGGTGCTCTCGGCGTCCAAGGACCGGGTCGAGGCGCCCTGTCCGTTCGCGGGTCCCGGCCGCTGCGGCGGCTGCGACTGGCAGCACGCCAAGCCGGGGGCACAGCGCCGGCTCAAGGGCGAGGTCGTCGCCGAGCAGCTCAAGCGGCTCGCCGGGCTCACGCCCGAGGAGGCCGGCTGGGACGGCACGGTGCTGCCGGCCGAGGGCGACAAGCTGCCGACGGGACAGGTGCCCGCCTGGCGTACGCGGGTGCAGTACGCGGTGGACGCCGACGGCAACGCCGGGCTCCGCCGGCACCGCTCGCACGAGGTCGAGCCGATCGACCACTGCATGATCGCGGCGCCGGGCGTGACCGAGCTGGGCATCGAGGCGCGTGACTGGTCCGGGATGGCGTCGGTGGAGGCGATCGCGGCGACGGGGTCGCAGGACCGCATGGTCATCCTGGAACCCCGGCCGGGTGCCCGCCTCCCGCTCGTCGAGCTCGACAAGCCCGTGTCCGTCATGCGGGTCGAGGAGAAGGACGGCGGCATCCACCGCGTCCACGGGCGCGCGTTCGTCCGGGAGCGCGCTGACGGTCGTACGCATCGCGTGGGCAGTGGCGGTTTCTGGCAGGTCCATCCGATGGCCGCGGACACCCTGGTCAAGGCCGTCATGCAGGGGCTGCTGCCGCGCAAGGGCGAGATGGCGCTCGACCTCTACTGCGGGGTGGGCCTCTTCGCGGGCGCCCTCGCCGACCGCCTCGGCGAGAAGGGCGCGGTCCTCGGCATCGAGTCCGGCAAGCGGGCCGTCGAGGACGCGCGGCACAACCTCGCCGGCTTCGACCGGGTCCGCATCGAGCAGGGCAAGGTCGAGAGCGTCCTGCCGCGCACGGGCATCACCGAGGTCGACCTGATCGTCCTGGACCCGCCGCGGGCGGGCGCGGGACGCAAGACGGTGGAGCACCTGACGTCGCTGGGGGCCCGCCGCATCGCCTACGTCGCCTGCGACCCGGCCGCGCTGGCCCGGGATCTGGGGTACTTCCGGGACGGGGGGTACCGGGTGCGGACGCTTCGGGTGTTCGATCTGTTTCCGATGACGCATCACATGGAGTGCGTCGCTGTTCTGGAACCCGCTGCAAAGGGGCAGTGACCCGCGGTTCTCGGGTTTGAGTCCCCGCCGTGCCGGAGTCAGTCGGACGTCGGCGGTGTCTTCGGCGCGCGGAACAGGCAGCCGATCGCGGCGGTCAGGACGATGATGCCGGCCGATCGCGACGGCTTCCTGTGTGGCCTCGGCCTGGTCGTCGGGCTTGCGGAGCGGGGCTGTGGACATGAGGAACCTGGCTCAGTCGGTGCCGGGCTGGACGAGCTTGAAGACAAGACGCGCGGCGGTGCGCTGGGCCGCCCGGCGCAGCCGCACCGGTGCCGGAAGGGCTGGGGACGGCGTTGGGGGAGTGGCGGCCAGACGGGGAAACAGTGCCTCGGCGTTGGTGCGGTTGACGGCCTTGAGCGTGCCCGAGTCGACATGGCTGTCGAGGCCGTTGGCGAAGTACTGGCCCGCGGGAGTGGGGGCGAAGGGCCAGTCGCTGCCGAAGAGGATGTGTCCGGGGCGGGCGAAGGCGAGCAGGGTGGGCAGGGCGGCGGGGCTGGAGGACAGGGCGGTGTCGAAGTAGAAGGAGCGGAAGTCGTCCAGCACGTCGAGCGGGCTGCGCCCGGTGTCGCCTGCGATGGTGACGGCCATGCGGTGCGAGGTGTAGGGGACGAAGCCGCCGGCGTGGCTGAGGATGAACCGTATGTCCGGGTAGCGGCGCGGGATGCCGTTGCGGACCAGGAGGTAGGCGGCGCGGGTGGTGTCCAGGAGGAAGTCGGCGGCGAAGGCGGGAATGCCGTCGACGGGAGGAGCGGGCAGCTCCGCCGGGTGCACGAAGACCAGCGCACCGCGGTCGTTCAGGGTGCGCCACAGCCTGTCCTGGCCGTCGGCGCCGAGGTAGGTGCCCCGGTTGTTGGCGAGCAGGGTGACTCCGTCGGCGCGCAGGTCGTCCAGGGCCCGCGCGGCCTCTGCGGCGGAGGCGTCGGCGTCGGGCATGGGCAGGGTGGCGAAGAAGCCGAAACGGCCCGGGTGGTCGGCGGTCAGGGCCGCGGAGTGGTCGTTGAGGCGTCGGGCCAGGTCGGCGGCCTCGCCGGGGTCGGTGAGGAAGCCGGTGCCGGGCGTGGAGACGGAGAGGATCGAGGTGGTGGTGCCCAGCAGGTCCATCAGTTCCAGTGCCGACTCGGGGGTCCAGTCCGGCAGGGCCCGGCCGCCGGCGTCGGCGATTCCGGCCTTGGCGAGCTCCGCCCGGTAGAAGTCGGGCACCACGTGCTGGTGGACGTCGATGCGCTGTGCTGAAGGGGACATGCGACGGGGCCTTTCATGCGGGTCTGCGGGGTACGGCGGGGAAGTCGCGTCATTCCGGCCGCCGACCACGCACTGCCGATCACCTACTGCCGACCGCGCGACGAGCAGGCTATGGGTGTCTGCGCCTCGATGGCGGGATGGCGCGTTGGCGGGTGGGACGGTCGGTCAGACGAAGGACACCGAGACCGAGCCGAGGGCTCCGAAACGGGCCTCCGTCTTCTGTCCGGCGCCGACGAAGGGAGCGGTGGTCATGGCGCCGGGCAGGATCACGTGTCCGGCGTCCAGTCCGGTACCGAAGGCGGCGAGGGTGTTGGCCAGCCAGGCGACCGCGGCGGCCGGGTGGCCCAGGACCTCCTTGCCGCTGCCGGACACCATGTGGTCCCCGTTCACATACAGGTCGACGGTGACCGCCGCGAGGTCGGGCGCGTACTCCATCGGTGTCCAGGAGCCGCAGACCAGTCCCGCGGAGCTGGCGTTGTCCGCGACGGTGTCGACCAGGGTGATCCGCCAGTCGCGGATGCGGCTGTCGACGATCTCCAGTGCGGGAGCGACCGCCTCGGTGGCGGCCAGTACGTCCTCGGTGGTCACGCCGGGGCCGTGCAGCGGCCGGGCGAGGCGGAAGCAGATCTCGGGTTCGACGCGTGGGGCGCAGTAGCGGGCGGCGCGTACGGTGCCGCCGTCGCGGTGGACCATGTCGTCGAGCAGGTGCCCGAAGTCCGGCTCGTGCACGCCGAAGAGCTGCTGCATCGCGGCGGAGGTCAGGCCGACCTTGTGGCCGATCACCGTCGCCCCGGTGGCCAGTCGGCGGGTGATGTTGTCCTGCTGGACGGCGTAGGCGTCGGCGAGATCGAGGCCGGGCAGCGTCGTGGAGAGCGGTTCGATCGGTGTCGTCTGGCGTTCGGCCTCGCGCAGCAGCCGGGCGGCTTCCGTGCGTGGCGTGCCTGGCGGGGTCTTGCCTGGCGGGGTCACGCCTTGCTCCTGGCCGCCATGCGCGTCGCCGCGTCGTAGACCAGCTGGGCGTGCAGTTCGAGCAGCGCCACGAGGTCGACGGCGTCGCCGTTGATCTCCCGGTGGACGAACAGTCCGTCGGCGCCCGCGACGGCGTAGGTCGCCAGTGTGTGGACGGCGTCTTCGTCGAGGCCGGGGAACAGCGTCTGGGTCACCTCGGCGACCTTCGCGTGCGCGATGGCGCGGACCTGGAGGAACACGGTCCGGCCGCGGGGCTCGGTGGGACGTCGTTCCAGGGCGAGCATCAGACCCAGACGGAGGAAGTCGGGGGCATCGATCAGTGACTTCGCCACGTTGCCCGCCATGACGGTGATCCGCTCCAGCGGCGTACCCGTCTCCTCGTCCGGAAGCGTGACCGCGGCCAGCCAGGTGTCGAAGCTGCGTTCGATCACCGCGGCGATCAGGTCGTCCTTGTCCTTGAAGTGCCAGTAGATCGAGCTGGCGGGCAGTCCGCACTTGGCGCTGACCGCCGCGATCGACGTGCCCTCGTAGCCCCGCTCGCCCGCGATCTCCACGGTGGCGTCGAGGATGCGCTGCCGCGACTCCACCCCGTTCGCGCGCTTCTTGCGGGTCGTCTGCGGCCTCGTCATGGCAGGTGCCCCTCCTTGTGCCGTTCGCGCCGTGCCGTTCACGCCGGCTCTTGACCGTCTCCGACGACGAGCCTACCGTAGCAGCCGTTCCAATTGGAATAAGCGTTACAGCAAGAGCCGTGCAGTGCGAGCCGCGCACTGCGGTCTGAGCCGTGCACGATGGACGACAGTGAGGTGGCCTGGTGTGAGTGAGATCAGGGCCGGAACAGAGACTCAGAACAACGACTACGACGTGGCGGTGATCGGTTACGGGCCCACGGGCGTGACTGCCGCGAATCTGCTGGGGGCCATGGGCCTGCGCGTCGTCGTCCTGGAGAGCGACGCGGAGATCTTCAGCCGCGCCAGAGCCATCTCCACCGACGAGGAGGTCATCCGCATCTGGCAGCGGATCGGTCTGGCCGAGCGGCTCAAGCAGGACATGCTGACCGAACGGCCCGTCGACTTCGTCGACGCGAAGGGCCGCCCGTTCCTCAGCGCCCGCCCCACCCCGCGCGGCCACGGCCATCCGCCGCAGCTGTTCATCTACCAGCCCGCTCTGGAGCAGGTCCTGCGCGACGGCGTCGACCGGTACCCCCATGTGCGGGTGCTGCTGCGCCACGAGTGCCTGCGCGTGCGCCAGAACGCGGACGAGGTGGAACTGACGGTGGTCGGCACGGCCGACGACTCCGTTCACCGTCTGCGTGCTTCCTATGTGATCGCGGCCGACGGCGGCTCCAGCCTCACCCGCGCCCAGCTCAACATCGGCTACGAGGGCAGGACGTACGAGGACCGCTGGGTGGTCATCGACACCAAGATGCTCAAGCCCTGGCCGGACCACGACAAGCTGCGCTTCCACTGCGACCCGGCCCGTCCCGCCGTGGACTGTCCGACCCCGCTCGGCCACCACCGGTGGGAGTTCCCGATCCTGCCCGGCGACGACGAGAAGCAGCTGACTACCGACGAGGCCGTGTACCGGCTGGTCGCCCGGTACGGCATCTCCCGCGACAGCGTCGAGATCCTGCGCGCCACCGTCTACAGCCACCATGTCCGCTTCGCCGGCCGCTTCCGCATGGGGCGGGTCTTCCTCGCCGGCGACGCCGCCCACGCCATGCCCCCGTGGATCGGCCAGGGCATGGCCGCCGGCGTGCGCGACGTGGCCAACCTGTGCTGGAAACTCGACGCCGTCCTGCGCGGCGAACTGCCCGAGGCGGTGCTCGACAGCTATGAGGCCGAGCGCAAGCCGCACGTCAAGGAGGTCACCAAGCGGGCGGTGTTCGTCGGCCGGATCATCACCGAACGCCGCCTGCCGATCTCGCGCGTCCGCAACGGCGCCCTGCGCGCCCTGGACCGCATACCGGGCTTCGGCGACTGGATGCAGGACTCGAACTGGATCCCCGTCGCACAGTACGACGCCGGCCTTCAGGCCCGCCCGCGCACCAGGGCGACCGGCCACCAGGTCCCCCAGCCCTGGGTCACCGGCCCCGACGGCACCCGCGTCCGCCTCGACGACGCACTCGGCGGCCGATGGCTCCTCCTGCACGCCGGTACGGCCTCGTCCCAGCCGGCCTGGGACCTGCCGGGAGTCCCTTCCCTGACCGTCACGCCCGTCGGCTCCCGGCCGGCCGAGGGCACGCTCGTCGACAGCGACGGCGTCCTGCTGCCCTGGATGACCAGGCACGGCGCCGCCACGCTCGCCCTGCGCCCCGACGCCTACGTCTACGCAGCGGCTCCCGAAGGCACCCCGCTCCCACCCCCACCCCGCGGTTTCACCCCGTCCACGACCTCCCGCCCGACCGCCTCCGCCGCCCAGTGAGGACACCGGCATCATGACGACCACCCCGACCGGCCTGCCGACGATGCAGGAGACGACGTACGACATCGGCGGGCGGAAGATCTTCGCCGCGGAGACCGGAGACGGCCCGCCCGTCCTGCTGCTGCACGGCGGTGGCCCAGGAGCCTCCGGCGTCTCCAACTACGCCCGCAACATCGCGGAGTTGGCCAAGGAGTACCGGGTCATCGTGCCCGACCTGCCCGGCTACGGACGCAGTACCAAGGGCGTCGACGGCACCGACCCCTTCGGGTACCTGGCCGACGGCATCCGTGGACTGCTCGACGAACTCGGCCTGGAGAAAGCCCACTTGGTCGGCAATTCCTACGGCGGCGCCTGCGCCCTGCGCCTGGCCCTGGACACCCCCGACCGGGTCGAGCGCATGGTCCTCATGGGCCCCGGCGGCATCGGCACCACTCGGGCCCTGCCCACCCCCGGCCTCAACAACCTGCTGAACTACTACACCGGTGACGGGCCTTCGCGGGCGAAGCTGGAGAAGTTCATCCGCAACTATCTCGTCTTCAACGCCGCCGACGTCCCGGAAGCCGCGATCGACGAGCGCTACCGGGCCAGCATCGACCCCGAGGTGATCGCCGCGCCGCCGCTGCGACGGCCTTCGGGCCCCAACGCCCTGCGGACCGTGTGGAAGATGGACTTCACCCGCGATCCCCGGCTGTCCCGGCTGCCCGTGCCCACGCTGGTGCTGTGGGGAGCGAAGGACAAGGTCAACCGGCCGTCCGGGGGCCGGATGCTGGCCGAGCGCATGCCCAACTGCGACCTGTATACGGTCGCCAACACCGGGCACTGGGTCCAGTTCGAGCGCGCCGAGCTGTTCAACAGGCTGTGCGGCGACTTCCTGGCAGGCCGCCGATGAGCACCGGAGCGTCCACCGGCGCCTCCGTCTTCGGAGCCGTCCACCTCGGCTACATCGTCATCGAGACCAACCGCTTCACCGACTGGCGCCGGTTCGGCACGGACGCCATCGGCATGCACCACGACGCCCTCTCCCACGACCTGATGCGCTTTCGCCTGGACGACCAGGAGTGCCGTTTCCTGCTGCGGCGCGGCCCCGCCGAGGACGTCGTCGCCACCGGCTGGCACATCGACGACCACACCGCCTTCGAGCAGATCGAGGCCCGCGTCCGCGCCCACGGCGTGCCCCTCACCGTCGGTACGGATGAGGAGGCCGCGCTGCGGGGCGTCGAACGCCTGCTGCGCTTCCCCGGTCCCAAGGGCATCACCCAGGAGATCTACACCACCCCGGTGACGTCGGCCGAGCCGCTGCGCATGCTTGCCTCCGGGTTCGTGACCGGGGACTCGGGCATGGGACACATCGCGCTGACCTCGACGAAGCCCACGCAGATCCGCGGTTACTTCAACACGGTCTTCGATGCTCGCCTGACCGACTACATCGACGAGACCATCAGCGGCGTCAAACTCAAGATCCGCTTCCTGCGCGTCAACGAACGCCACCACTCCGTCGCCGTCGCCACCACCCGCGGCCTGCCCATCGACCCGATCCGCACCCGCGTGCAGCACCTCAACATCCAGGCCGCGAGCCTCGACGACGTCGCCCAGAGCTACCAGCGCGTGCACGAACTCGGCTTCGACATGGCCCTGTCCGTCGGCCAGCACACCAACGACCGCGAACTCTCGTACTACGCCCGCACCCCGTCGGGCTTCGAGTGGGAAGTGGGCTGGAACCCGATCGTCATCGACGAGAACACCTGGGAACCCACCACCCACCAGGGCATCAGCGTCTGGGGGCATCTCCCCGTCGGCCAGACCATCGTGGACAAGCTCCACCAGTTCCGCGTCGGCGCCCGCTCCCTGGCCCGCTCCGAGAACACGGTGCCCGCGCTGAGCGGCGCGGCAGGGGTGCATTAAGGGTGCGCCGCTGGCAGTTGGCGGCCGCCTTTTACGAATATGTGGGTCTTCGCGGCAACCTTTTCGCTCTCTCGGACCACTCAGTGTTGTCCGGCCATGTGGTCCGGTCAGAGCGACGGTTGAAAGAGAGCACAGACGTACCTGATGAGCGAGAGCCCAGACATGTGCCCAGATCACCAGAGTCATCGGTGGCGTCCCACGCCGGAGGCGGTCGCCCGAAGCATCGTGGCCGTCGGTTGCTGGCGCGTCGGGGGCTCTGGGGAGGTCTCGCCATGGTCGTCGTGGCCGGCTCGGCTGTCGTGGTCAGCCAGGCTTCGGCGGATCAGAAGAAGACCCCGGATCTGAAGAAGTGGTACGTCCTGGTCAACCGCAACAGCGGCAAGGTGCTGGACGACCACGGCTCCGCCAAGAACGACGGCGCGGCGATGGTGCAGTGGAGCCGTAACGGCGGGGCCAACCAGCAGTGGCGGTTCGTCGACTCGGGTGACGGTTACTACCGGCTGCAGAACCGGAGCTCCGGCAAGGTGCTGGACGACCTCGGCTGGTCGAAGACCGCCGGCTCCGCCCTCGTGCAGTGGAGCGACCTGAACGCCGCCAACCAGCAGTTCAAGCTGGCCAAGTCGTCGAACGGCCACGTGCGTCTGGTCAATCGCTTCAGCGGCATGGCTGTCGGCGTCAAGGGCGCCGCCAAGGCCAACGGGCGCAAGATCGTCCAGAATCGCGACCGGGCCGCCGCCAACCAGCAGTGGAAGCTCGTCGAGGCCGGCAGCGTCGGCAACACCGGGAACCCGGGGGGCTCCGGCAGCACGCCCACGGCCGGCGCCGGCGCTCCGGCGAGCCAGGCTCCGAGCAGCGCCCCGACGTCGCCGTCGACGTCTCCGGCCGCCACCAACGGCACGTCGACGAAGAGTTTCATGGGCAGTGACAAGGTGCTCATCGGCGGCTCGATGTCCGAGGCCTCGTTCAACGCCGCGCCGTTCGACGTGCGCTACGCCTACATACACAGCCAGCCCGCGCCCTCGTCGGAGGCCTATACGGCGGCGAAGTGCAAGGCTGAGTGGTCGAGTTGGTGGGGCTGCTGGGGCGGCACCAGCACGGCGCCCGGCAACCAGGTGACCTGGCAGGACGCCGAGGCGGCCAAGGCGACCTACCAGGGCAAGTCGCGACCGCAGAAGTATCTGTGGACCTGGTACTCCCTGCGGGACCTCGGGGACGCGGCGGGCGAGGGCGACGGCCCGGGCGAGGTCAAGGCCATCAACCGGACGGACCTGCTCACCAAGTACCTGAACGACTACCGGTTCTTCCTCCAGAAGATCGGCACGTCGCACGACGCGATCGACCTGGAGCCCGACTTCTGGGGCTTCGCCCGGACGCTCGGTAACCTGCACCAGGTTCCCTCGCAAGTGAAGGCCTCGAATCCGACGGACTGCGGATCGCAGGAGAACAGCGCCTCCGGACTCGCCCAGTGCCTGATCTCGATGGCGCACAAGTACGCGCCGAACACCGCCGTGGGGCTGCACCTCTCCTGCTTCGACTGGGAGACCGACGTCCAGAAGTGCGTCAAGGACTACGCGGACCTCGGGGCGAAGAACGCCGACTTCCTGGCCACCGATGTGTCGGACCGCGACGCGGGCTGGTACGCACAGCCGGCCCACGGCAGCCTCGACAAGTTCTGGAACGACCAGAAGGCCGCCGCCTCGCTGAAGTTCTGGAAGACGATGGCCGAGTCCGTGGGCAAGCCGGTCGTCCTGTGGCAGATCCCCGTGGGCAACATGGCGGGGAACAATACTTCCGGCCACTTCAAGGACGACAAGGTGGACTGGTTCTTCTCGCACATGGACCAGGTGGCGGACGCGCACATCGCCGGCCTGCTGTTCGGTGCGGGGTGGACGGAGCAGACGACGCCCGAGACCGACGGCGGAAACCTGTTCAACAGGACGATCGCCTATCACAACTCGGGTGGTACACCGCTTAAGTAGCGGTACAGCACTCCACTTAAGCAGCTGTACAGCACTCCACACGAAAGGCGCCGCCATCGCTTCGATGGGGGCGCCTTTCGTCGTCTTCGTCGGGCCGTGACGCCTTGAAAATATCTTGCGGCTCAAGGCAACCCTTTGAGTGGGCTGTGACAACTAGGAAGCAGATCTGGCCAGTTCCGGTGGCCGGCATCCGGATTTCCTCCGATGAACAGCGTCCAAGGAGAACAGCTCCCCCATGAACAACCCCACGAACGGCGGGCGCCGCGGGCGTCACCGCCGCCGCTGGACCGCGACCGGTCTGATGCTCGGCGTGCCCGCCGTTCTCGTGCCGTACCTCCTCTACGCACAGGAGGACTCGCAGGCCGCGACGGTCGACTCCAACGCCTACTACCGGCTGGTCTCGGTGCGCAGCGGCAAGGTGCTGGACGTCAACGCGTACTCCACCGCCGACGGCACCCGTATCCAGCAGTGGACCGACCAGAACACCGCCAACCAGCAGTGGAAGCTGAAGGCCGCCGGGGACGGCTACTACGAGCTGGTGAACCGCAACAGCGGCAAGGTGCTGGGCATTGCGGGCGACTCCAGCGATCAGGGGGCCGCCGCCGAGCAGCAGACCGACAGCACGGCCACGTCCCAGGAGTGGCGGATCGACGAGGTGAGCGGTTCCGACGCCGTCACCCTCACCTCCCGCAGGAGCGGCCAGGTCCTGGATGTCTCCGGGGGTTCCACGGCCCAGGGCGCGGCCGTCATCCAGTATCCGGGCCATGGCAGCACCAACCAGCAGTGGAAGCTGGTGAAGACGGCCGAGGCCCAGACCTCCGGGGCCGGCGAGGCACAGACGACGGCTGCGGCAGGACCGTACGTGTGGAAGAACGCCCAGGTGGCGGGCGGGGGTTATGTCACCGGGTTGGTGTTCAACCCGAAGGAGAAGGGTCTGCTGTACGCGCGTACCGACATGGGCGGCGCCTACCGCTGGGACAGCGCGGCCGAGCAGTGGATCCCGCTGACCGACTTCCTCGGTGAGAAGGACTGGAACCTGCTGGGCATCGACTCGCTGGCCACCGACCCCGTCGACCCCAACCGGCTCTACCTCGGCACGGGCACCTACACCAACGACTGGGCCGGCAACGGCGCGATCCTGCGGTCCACCGACCGGGGCCGTACCTTCCAGCGGACCGATCTGCCGTTCAAGCTGGGCGGCAACGAACCGGGCCGCGGGGCGGGCGAGCGGCTCGTGATCGACCCCGCGGACCACTCCACCCTGCTGCTGGGCACTCGCAAGAACGGCCTGTGGCGCAGCACCGACTACGGCGTGACATGGCGTCAGGTCTCCTCGTTCCCCGTCAAGGACGGGGCGAGCAGCGGCGCGGGCATCTCCTTCGTGACGTACGGCAAGGCCGGCAGCAACACGGTGTACGTCGGCGTCAACGACAAGTCCACGTCTCTGTACCGTTCGACCGACGGCGGCAGCAGCTGGCAGGCGGTTTCCGGGCAGCCCACCGGCCAGATGCCGCAGCACGGTGTGGTCTCCGGTGACGGCTCGCTGTACCTGACCTACAGCAACAGCATCGGCCCCATGGACGCGACGGCGGGCTCGGTGTGGAAGTACACGCCGTCGGGCGGCGCGTGGAAGAACGTCTCGCCGTCCAGCGGCAGTTACGGGTTCTCCGGTCTGGCCGTCGACCCGCAGAAGCCCTCCACGGTGATGGTCACCACCCTCGACCGCTGGTGGCCCGAGGACGAGATCTACCGCACCACCGACGGCGGTGCGACCTGGAAGGCGCTGGCCGACAAGTCGCAGCGGGACGCCTCCGGCGCTCCGTACGTCGGCACCCACACCGGGCACTGGATGACCGCGCTGGCCATCGATCCGTTCGACTCCGGGCACGCGCTGTACGGCACCGGCAACGGCATCTGGCGCAGCAAGGACGCGGGCGCCTCCGACAGCGGTGGCACCAGCCACTGGGCCGCCTCCGGGGCCCGCGGCCTTGAGGAGACCTCGCTGGCGGACGCGATCGCCCCGCCCGGCGGCGCCACCGTCATCACCTCCATGGGCGACCAGGGCGGCTTCCGCCACGACTCCCTGACCGAGGTGCCCGGCGGACGGATGGAGAACCCGCTGATGAGCAGCAGCACCGACATCGACTTCGCCCAGTCCGACCCCTCGGTGATGGTCCGTGTCGGGACCGGCGGCGCGCAGGACGGCGCCTACTCCACCGACGGCGGCAGCACCTGGAACGGCTTCGCCGCCGAACCGGTCCCCAGCGCGAACATGGGCCATGTCGCCCTCGCCGCGGACGGCTCCACCATCGTCTGGGCCGAAGCCGGCCAGGCCCCCTACCGCTCGACCGACAAGGGCGCGCACTGGTCGAAGGTCAGCGGCCTGGGCACCGACGCCGTGGTCGTCGCCGACCGCTCCTCGGCCAAGACCTTCTACTCCCTGTCCGACGGCAAGCTCTTCGCCAGCACCGACGGCGGCGCGACCTTCACCGCCCGCGCCACGGGCCTGCCCTCCGGCCGACTCGTGGCCGTTCCCGGCATCGCCGGAGACATGTGGATCGCCGGCGGTGACAAGGGACTGCTGCACTCCACCGACGGCGGCCGCAGCTTCACCACGCTCAGCACGGTGCAGTCCGCCGCCGCCCTCGGCTTCGGCAAGGCCAAGCCGGGCACCGGCTACCAGGCCCTGTATCTGATCGGCACGGTCAAGAACGTCACCGGAGTCTTCCGCTCCACCGACCAGGGCGCCACCTGGACCCGCGTCAACGACGACGCCCACCAGTGGGGCGCCATCGGCAGCCTCGGCGTCATCACCGGCGACCCCGACACGTACGGACGCGTCTACATCGGCACCAACGGCCGCGGCCTCCAGTACGGCGACCCGTCGTCCTGACCCGGACACCCACCCGCAACGGGGCCGCAGGCGAAGCGCCTGCGGCCCCGTTTGCCGTGGACGAAGGGCGGGTCAGCGCTTCAGGGTGAGGATGCCGGGCCGGTACGGCAGGTTGTCGTACGAGGTGTTCGGCGGGGTGTCGGGGGACTTGCCCTGGTAGAGGAACTGGAGGTTGCAGGGGTCGATGGTCATGGTCTGGTCGGGGTTGCTGCGGACCAGGTCACCGTGGCTGATGTCGTTGGTCCAGGTGGCGCCGCTGTTGGCCTTGCCCGCGAACGGGTTGGACTCGGTGGCCGCCTGCGGGGTCCACGGACCGTTCAGGCTGGTGGCGGTGAAGGAGCGGAAGTAGCGCTGCTCGCTCGCACCCCGAGCCTCGACGATCATGAGGTACTGGTTCTGGTCCTTGACCTTGTAGACCTGCGGTGCCTCGAACAGGTTCTTCGTCGTGTCGCTCATGACGGTCGTGTACGAGGAGCCGAAGCTGCCCGGGAAGTTGCCGATCGGCATGGTCGACTTGTAGATCTTGCCGTTGTCACCGGCGAAGAACAGGTACATGTTCTTGTCGTCGGCGATCAGGGTCTGGTCGATCGGGCCGGTGCCGGATTCGCCGCTGGGGATGCTGCCGGTGAACAGCTGCTGCGGCGCGGACCAGCTGCCCGGGTCGGTGGGGTCGCTGGAGGTGCGGTAGTTGAAGGCCCAGCCGCCGCTCCACTGGGACGCCAGCACCCAGATCTTCTTGGGCGCGAAGTAGAACAGCGTGGGCGCCACCGCCTTCTGGCTCATGCCGGTCTGGCGGGCGGACGTCATGTCCGACCAGTTCGTGAGGGGGCTGAACGCCATCGAACCGTAGGCGGATCCCGAGTAGTTCGTCCCGTAGACCAGGTGCTTGCCGTTGTAGGTCGCGGTGGTGAAGTCCTTCAGTGAGGCCCACCCGTTCGCGGGCTGCGCCAGCGCGCCCGTCGAGGTCCACCGGTACGTCGACGGAAGAGCACACGTCTCGCTCTTCGGCGCGGCGGTCGGCTGGAAGGCCCAGCGCTGGTTGGCGCGGCCGCCGTTGGTGTCCCAGATCTGGACGGGAGTGCCGTTGGCGGTCTTGCCGCCGGGGATCTCCAGCGCCCGGCCGCTGGCGACGTTGGTGAGCGTGTAGGAGCCGTCGCTGTTCCGGCCGGCCTTCCAGTGCTGGTGGGCGCCGCCGTTGGCGTCCCAGACCGTCAACTTCGTCCCGTTGGCGGTCTGGCCTGCCGGCTCGTCCAGCACCCGGCCGCTGGCGATGTTGGTCAGGGTGTAGGAGCCGTCGCCGTTCTTGGTGGCCTTCCACTGCTGGTTGGAGGCGCCGCCGGCGTCCCACACCTGGAGCGGGGTGCCGTTGGCGTTCTGTCCCGCGGGCTCGTCGAGCACGCGTCCGGCAGCCGCGTTGGAGAGCGTGTAGACGGTGCCGGAGGTAATATCCCCGGCCTGTGTGCCGCCGCCGGTGCTGCCTCCGCCGCCCGTGCTGCCGGTGCCGCCCAGGGCGGTGAGTACGGCGTTGTAGGCGGGCTTCTTGTTGCCGCTCGCGTCGAACAGCAGGGCGTTCTCACCGGTGCGCCAGGAGTCGCTGTCGCGGATGCCCCACACCGTGATGCCCGTGCAGCGAGCGACGTTCATGCACGCCTGGACGGCGTTGGTGTACGCGGTGGCGGACGCCTGGGCGATGTCGAGCTCGGTGATCTGGACGTCCACACCGAGCGCGGCGAAGTTGGACAGGGTGGTCTGGAAGCTCGCCGGCGGGCCGCTGCTGGCAAAGTGGCTCTGGAGGCCGACGCAGTCGATGGGCACACCGCGCGCCTTGAAGTCCTTGACCATCTTGTAGACGCCCTGGGTCTTGGCGTCGGACCAGTTCTCGATGTTGTAGTCGTTGTAGCAGAGCTTGGCGGCGGGGTCGGCGTCCCGGGCGGTGCGGAAGGCCTCCTCGATGAAGCCGTTGCCGAGCACGTCCTGGAAGACCGAGCTGCGGTGCTGGCCGCTGCCGCCGTCGGCGAAGGCCTCGTTGACCACGTCCCAGGCGTAGATCTTGCCCTTGTAGTGGGTCATCTCCTGGGTGATGTGGTTCTTCATCACCGTGCGCAGGGTGCCCGCGTCGGTGATGGACTTGACCCAGCCGGGCAGTTGGGAGTGCCAGACCAGGGTGTGGCCGCGCAGGCGCTGGCCGTGCGCGGAGGCGTGGCTGACGATCGAGTCGGCGGCGGCGAAGGTGAACGACCCGCGGGAGGGCTCGATGGCGTCCCACTTCATCTCGTTCTCCGGGGTGATCATCTTGAATTCCCGGTCGAGGATCGCGGAGTACGTGGAGTCGCCGAGCCTGCTCGCGGCCACTGCCGTGCCGAAGTAACGGCTGCTGCCGGCCGCCGCGTCGGCGGCCGTGGCCGGTGCGGCGGTCTCCGGCGAGAGTGCGGCCAGGGCGACCAGCGGTACGGCGGCACCCGCGGCGGCGAGAACCACGGCGGCGGCGATCACGCGGCGGGTCGCCGGACGGCGGCGATGAGGGTGGTTCTGATCTGACAACGGTATGTCCTTCACGGCACAGCGGGCCTTGATCGGGCCCCGGTACCTGTCAGTTGCCGCCACGCACACAAAGGTTGCCGTGATAAAGAGTGGAATTTTCACGGCCGTCGCCAGGCGAAGGACTTCCGACGTACGCCGCGTTCACCGGGTCGCGGCGAATCCTCCCCGGACCGATGCGGCGCCGCCCGAACTCCGCGCGTCGACGCGGTAGCCGTCGCCCGTGGCACTGCGGGCGCCGGTGCCGTTGTTGAACTGGGCGGCGAACTCATGGCTCCCGGCCGGCACGGTCAGGCCCGGCTTGAGGACCCAGCGGTAGACCAGCGTGCCGCCGGTCTCCTGGACGGTGACGGTGAAGTCACCGCCCGGCAGGGTCTGCCAGGTGCCGGTGTTCTTCGCCCCGCCGGTCTGGACGATCCGGATCTCGACCGTGAGCGAGGTGAGCGGCTGGGTCGTCTTGAGGACGAGGTTGCTCTGCGTCCAGTAGACGGTGCTCTTCGGATCCAGCGAGCCGGCCGACCACAGCGGCCCGTTCCGGCTCTCGTCGGCGGCCGGCGAGGGGCTGGTGGCCGACGGAGTCGGGCGCGCGCTGCCCGGGGTGGTGACCGGGGCCGGTGCGACAGGGGTGGGGCGGGCCGATGCCGGCTGCGGGGAGCCGACGGTCGGGGACGGGGTGGCGGGCGTGGTCACGGAGGGCGACGGCGATGGCGACGAGGTGGCCACGATGGCGGCGACGGCGAGGCCGCCGGTCGCCAGGATGCCGGTGGCGGCGAGCCCGGCGAGGGCGACCCTGGTCCCGGACCTCGCGAACGGTCGCGCGCGGTGACGGACGGCGGGGCCGGCCATGCCGCGTTCCATCCGGGCCAGCATCCGCGCACGGTCGGGCCGGTGAGCCTCGGCGGCCTCGCGCAGCCGACGGTCGATGTCCTCGTTCACCGGTTCCTCCTCCCTGACACCAGGTTCCCGACCGCGCTTGCGCCAAGGATCCTTTCCAGCTCAGCCATTCCCTTCGAGGTCTGGCTCTTCACGGTTCCGACCGATATGCCCAGTGCCGCCGCCGTGTCCTTCTCCGACAGGTCGAAGGCGTGCCGCAGCACCACGCAGGCGCGCTTGCGGAAGGGCAGCCGGGCGAGCGCGGCGCGGACGTCGAGTACGGCCGCCATGTCCGGCCCCTCCACCGTCTCGGGGTCGCGGGACCAGAACTGCGTGATCCGGCGTCGCTCCCGCACCGCGTTGCGGATCCGTCCGCGCGCCAGGTTGGCCACCACACCCCGGGCGTAGGCGAGCGGGTGGTCGGCCTGCCGCAACCGGTCCCAGCGCTGCCACAGGGCGAGCAGGGCATCCGCCGCGAGGTCGTCCGCCGCATCGGTCTCGCCGGTCAGGAGGTGTGCCAGACGAGCGAGCTCGGCATAGTGGCGTTCGAAGAATTCGTGGAACTCCGCGGACGCGTCTTCGAGGACCATCCCCCGGTCGCCCTCTCCAAGCCATGAAGTGCGCATTGGTTGCGCGTTCAACAACAGGGGCCGCAGCCTAACAGCGCCCTGAGGCCGCTGGGTCTTCGGGTGCGGCGGAGAGAGGTCAGGGAGTCTTCCTGGCGCGATCGACGAGCTGGCGGGCGATGACGCCACGCAGGATCTCGTTGGTGCCCTCGCCGACGATCATCAACGGGGCGTCGCGGAAGTAGCGTTCGACGTCGAACTCGGTGGAGTAGCCGTAACCGCCGTGGATGCGGACGGCGTTGAGGGCGATCTTCATGGCGGTCTCGGAGGCGAAGAGCTTGGCCATGCCGGCTTCCATGTCGGCGCGGCGGCCGGAGTCGTAGGTGCGGGCGGCGTGCAGGACGAGCTGGCGGGCCGCTTCCAGTTCGGTGGCCATGTCGGCCAGGTAGTTCCCGATGGACTGGTGCTGCCAGATGGGCTTGCCGAAGGTGTGGCGCTCCTGGGCGTAGCGCAGGGCGTCGTCGAGGGCGGCCCGGCCGACGCCGAGGGCGCGGGAGGCGACCTGGATGCGGCCGACCTCCAGGCCGCGCATCATCTGCGCGAAGCCTCGGCCTTCCGCCGTGCCCAGCAGGGAGTTCCGGGGGACGCGGAAGTCGTCGAAGGCCAACTCGCAGGCCTCTACGCCCTTGTAGCCGAGCTTGGGCAGGTCGCGGGAGACCGTAAAGCCGGGTCCCTTCTCGACGAGCAGGATGCTGATGCCCCGGTGGGCGGGTTCGGCGGCCGGGTCGGTGCGGCACAGCAGGGCGACCAGGCCGGAGTGGCGGGCGTTGGAGATCCACGTCTTGGAGCCGTTGACGACGTAGGTGTCGCCCTCGGGGCGGGCGGTGGTGCGCAGGGCCTGGAGGTCCGAGCCGCCGCCGGGTTCGGTCAGGGCCATCGTGGCGCGGAGTTCGCCCGTGGCCATCCGGGGCAGATAGCGGTCCTTCTGCTCCTGGGTGCCGTGTTCCAGGAGGAGTTTGGCGACCACGGTGTGACCGCCCATGGCACCCGCCAGGCTCATCCAGCCGCGGGCGAGCTCGGCGGTGACGGCGGCGTAGCAGGGGGTGCTGACGGCCGCCTCGCCCCAGGGCTCGGGGACAGCGAGGCCGTACACGCCCATCTTCTTCATCTGGTCGATGAGTTGACCGGGGTAGGTGTTGGCGTGCTCCAGTTCCCGCACCACCGGTCTGACCTCCTGGTCCACCCAGTGCCGTACGAGCTCGACGATCGCCGTTTCGTCCTCGGACAGGGACCAGGACCGGCCGGGCAGCGACGAGTCAGGCATCAGGGATTCAGGCATCAGGGGTGCTCTTTCGGTCGAGGGCTTCCGCTTCCATCGCCGGCCGGCGGTCCGGCGAGGCGGCCCAGAGGGTGGTCCGGCGGCCGTCGCGGCGGCCGTTGACGGTGAAGGCGTCGGGCAGGAAGAGCGGGGAGCGCGCCTTGTAGCGGAACGAGCTGACCGAGCTGAACGAGCCGAGCGGGAGGGCCTGTTCGGCGGCCAGGTCCAGCAACAGCGTTGCCAGCAGCGGGCCGTGGATGACGAGGTCGGGGTAACCCTCGACCGTACGGCAGTAGTCGGCGTCGTAGTGGATGCGGTGGCCGTTGAAGGTGAGCGCCGAGTACCGGAACAGGGCGGTGCTGTCGAGGTGCCAGGTGCGGCTGAACTCCGCGTCGGTGGGCGCTGGTTGGCCGTCGATCACGGCGGGGCCCATGGGCAGTTCGCGGTAGACGATGGTCTGGGTCTCCGACACCGCTGTCGCTCCGGCCACTTGGATGTCGTGGTCGACGGTGACGAAGTAGAGCCGTCCTGTGCGTCCCTGCTTCTCGGTGACGGAGCGGATGGTCGTGGTGCGGGTCGCCGTGGTTCCCAGGGGGAGGGGGGCGTGGAAGGTGAGTTCGCCGCCGGCCCACATTCTGCGGGGGAGCGGTACCGGTGGCATGGTGACGCCGAGTGCGGGGTGGCCGTCGGTGCCGAGGCTCGTGGCGCGTACGAGATCGTGGAAGTAGAGCCAGTGCCAGGCGGGCGGGAGGGTGTCCCCGGCCTTGAAGTCCGGGTCGCGGTCGAGGGTGACGGCCATGCGGTTCGCCTGCTCGGGGTCCAGGAAGGCCGTGGTGGTGCGGCCGCCGCCGATCCAGTCCTGCCAGTCGTCCATGACCTCATGATGAGCGCGCATTTTGCATGCTGTCGAATGACTGGTTTTCATGGCTCGATGACGGGGCGGAATACCGCGAGGGAACCCTATGGACATCAAGCAGCTCACCGCGGTCGTGACCGTGGCGGAGACCGGCAGCGTCACCAAGGCGGCCCAGCTGCTGCACCTGGTGCAGTCCGCGGTGACGCGCCAGATCATCGGCCTGGAAGAGGAACTGGGCGTGCCCCTCTTCGAGCGCACACGCCAGGGCATGGTGCCGACCGACGCGGGCGCGGCCCTCGTCGAGCGCGCCCGGCGGGTGCTCGTGGAGATCGAACGGGCGCGGGCGGAGATCCGTCCGGCCCACGGCCACGTCACCGGCATCGTCCACGTCGGCATCCTGGGCGCGGCGCTGGACCTGCTCGCGCAGCCGCTGGTCGAGGCGGTCGCCGAGAAGTACCCGGGGGTCGACCTGCGCATGTCCACGGCGTACTCCGGACACCTCCAGCAGTGGCTCGACGCGGGCGACCTGGACCTGTCCCTCGTCTACGACCTGGAGAGCACGCCGGCCGTGCACGTCGTACCCCTGCTGCGTGATCAGCTGTGGGCGGTCGCGCCGCCCGAGGCGGGACTCCGTCCCGACCGGCCCGTGGATGTCGCCGAGGCGCTGCGGCAGCCGTTCGTGATGCCCGTGCCCGGCCACGGGCTGCGGATCCTGATCGACCAGGCCCGCCTGGAGGCCCGGGTGAAGCCGCGGGTGACCGTCGAGGCCAACTCCATGGACCTACAGAAACTGCTGGTCAGGGCGGGGTGCGGCTGGACCGTCCTCCCCGCGCCCGGCGTCGCCGCGGACGTCACCGCCGGCACACTGAGCGCCGCCCCGCTCCGTAACCCGGAGATCCGCCGGACCGTCGCCCTCGGCCTGTCCCGCACGGGCCGCACACCGCCCGCCGTCGAGGCGGTCGCCGCGGAGCTGGTGCGGATCATCCGGGAGGCGGTGCGGGAGGGCCGGTGGCCGGCGGCGCGGCTCATCGACGGCTGATCCGTGGCTTCGGCGGCGCGGAGGAGTTCCCGGCGGGTTCAGTGACCCGGTCGCAGCGCGTCCAGCAGGAGGGGCAGGGAGCGGTGCAACTCGCGTTCCCAGTACGGCCAGTCGTGGGTGCCGGGGCCGTAGAAGTCGGTGGTGAGGTGTACTCCGGCGGCCTTCAGGCGGGCGGCGACGGCGTGGTTCATCTCGTTCAGTACAGCCTCCAGGTCGTCGGTGGCGCCGGGCGGGTCGAAGGGGCCGGCGGTGCCGTCGCCGCTCGACAGGAAGACGGGGGTCGAGCGCAGCCGCTTCGCGAGGTAGTAGGGGTCGTGCGCCTCCCAGACGGCGCGCTGGGCCACCGGGTCGCCCCACAGGCCGAGCGGATCCGCGCCGTAGTCCTTCAGCAGGTCCATCAGGCCGTACGGGAAGTCGCCGTACAGGGGGTGCACGACACCGCTGTAGCTCGCCGCCGCGCGGAACATGCCGGGGTGGTGGGCGGCGTAGAGGAGGGAGCCGAGGCCGCCCATGGAGAGCCCGGCGACGACCCGGCGGTGGCCGGCTCCGTAGCCCTGTCCGAGGAGTGGGAGGAGTTCGCGGAGGTGGAAGGTCTCCCAGGCCGGGGTGCCGCCCTTGCCGTTGTTCCACCAGTCGCTGTACCAGCCGTACTCGCCGGCCTCGGGCATCACGACGAGCGTGTGGCGCAGCTGCGGCAGGCTCGCGACGTCGGTCTGGCGGGTCCAGCTGTCGTAGGTGTCGCAGCAGCCGTGGAGGAGGAACAGGACCGGCCAGCTCCGGCCCTTCCGCTGCTCGTTCCAGCCGTCGGGGGTGAGCAGCCGTACTTTGGCGGTACGGCCCAGGGCGGGTGACTCGACGGTCAGATCGACCAGGCGGGGCCCGGCCTTCTCCTCGGCGACCACGCGGGCGCCGGCGCCCGCTCGGTCGACGGCCGCGGTCGCGGTCGCGGTGCCCGGCAGCACCGCCATGACCAGGGTGACCAGGACGGTCCAGAGCAACAGGCGGGCAGGGCCACGGCGCACGGAGGGCCTCCACTCTCGGCGAATCGATCGACCGCTGAACACAACTACCGGTTCGGGCCGGTATCTCCGGGAGCGTACGGATTGATCGTGTTCAGGTCACTACGCCAGACAGCTGAGACACGGCGTTGTCAGTGGTGACCACTAACTTGGAATCACGGAGATCGGCCGCGTCAGTTCCGGCCGAACGGGCCTTTGGGGAGGGGTGTGCTGTGTCCGCTGCGCAGACACGACAGTCGGGGAACACGACGTATCTGGAGCTGTCCCAGGAGAGCGGCGGTGCCCACAAGTTCTACGAGGTGACGGTCGACGGGACCACCGTCTCCGTGCGGTACGGACGGATCGGCGTGGACGGGCAGCGCCAGACCTCCACCTTCCCGACCGTCGAGAAGGCCCAGGCCGCGGCGGCGAAGAAGATAGCCGAGAAGGTACGGAAGGGGTACGCGCCCGCCGTCCAAGGGCAGCGCGCCGCCCGCCCCGTGACCCGGCGTCAGGTCACCTCCGCCCCGTCCACGGCACGGGCGACCGCCCCCGTGCTGTGGCGCTTCCGCACGGGCGCCTCGGCCTTCGGGATCCATGTCGACGAGGACCGCTGCTGGGTCGGCAACCAGAACGGCGATGTCTACAACCTGGGCCACGACGGGGAGGTGCTGGCGCACTACTCCCTGCCCGACGGAGTGAAGTGCCTGGTCGCGGACGACTTCTGGATCTACGCGGGCTGTGACGACGGCCGGGTGTACGACCTGTCGGCGAAGATGCCGTTCGCCGCGTACGAGATCGCCGCCGAGGTGGACATCTTCTGGCTGGACATCCACGCGGGCGTGCTCAACGTCTCCGACCGCAACGGCGGTCTGACGGTCATCGACCACGAGGACGAGCTCCAGTGGTCGCGCAACTCCTACGGGGAGCAGGGATGGATGGTGCGGGCCGACGACCGCGCCGTCTACCACGGGCACAGCCAGGGCGTGACGGCCTACGCGGCGGACGGCGCCGGCCAGCTCTGGCACACCGCGACCAGCGGCAATGTGCTCTTCGGCTGGCAGGAGGAGAACGCGGTCTACGCCGGCACGGGACGCCGGGTCGTCCAGCGGCTCGCCAAGTCCGACGGGCGGATCGAGGCCTCCTACGTGTGCGACGCCGCGGTGTACTCGTGCGCCACGTCCCCGGGCGGGCGGTACGTCTTCGCGGGGGACTCCTCTTCCTCCGTGTACTGCTTCACGGCCGACGGCACCCGGCTGTGGAAGCTCGGCACGGGAGGCGGCTCGGCGCTGTCCATGCAGTACCACGACGAGAGGCTGTACATCGTCTCCACGGACGGCTCGCTCGCCTGCATCGACGCGAGCGAGGCCGCGATCAACGCCGCCCAGTCGGGCACCGTCCCGGTCGCCGCGGACATCAAGCTGGCGGCGGCCCTGCCGACGTACGCACCGCTGACGGCCGCCGCCTCGGTCGCCACGGTCACCGCCGTCCCCGCGGGGAGCGGAGTCGTCGTGGAGTGCGTCGAGCGGGGCGGCCGAGTGCGGGTGCACGTGGTCTCCGAGGGTTATGAGCCGAGCTGGAACGTGCAGTTCCCGCGTGCGATACGGCAGCCGGGCGTGCGGTACGTGGTGGACGCGCTGCATGCCTCCTCCGGGGGGTTCTACCGGGTGCGGGGGGAGATCAGGCGCCTGGTGTGACCGGTGGGAGAGCATGCGCTCGGTGTGACGGGCGGCGGCGCGCGGCTTTGTCGTCGTCGGGTACGACAGGCCGCCCGTCCTGCGCGACGATGTACTTGTCGCGCGTCGCCTGAGATCCCTCGATCGAGGAGCCGTCATGAACGCACCGTTGACCGGTCAGCGGACCCTGACCCGGATCGCCGACAAGCAGCGGCTGGGCCCCGACGCCCAGGTCGACGACAAGGCCCTCGTCTTCGTCCCCAGCGACCCGGCGCTGACGGACCCGTTCCTCGTGCTGGTCGAGGACTGGTTCTCCACGCCGGGCTTCGAATGGCACCCCCACCGTGGCCTGGAGACCGTCACCACCGTGATCGACGGGGTGCTGGAGCACGGCGACAACCTCGGCCACGCGGGTGCCCTGGAGCCCGGGGAGGTGCAGTGGATGACGGCGGGCCGGGGCATCATCCACCGCGAGCTCGCCTACCGCGACGAACACGCGCATGTGCTCCAGATGTGGCTCAACCTGCCGGCCCGGAAGAAGCTGACGGCCTCGCGCTACCAGGACCTGACCAACGCCGGCATGCCCCGTCTGCGCGCCCCCGGTGTGACGATCGACGTCCACGCCGGCACCGTCGGCGGGGTGGAGGGCGCCGCCGAGACCCATCACCCGGTCCAGGGCGTGATCGCCACCCTCGACCCCGAGGCCTCCTATGAGCTCGAAGTCCCGGCGGAGCACCGACTCTTCGCCTACGTCATGACCGGACGCCTGCTGATAGGCGGCCAGGAGCTGCGCGCGGGGCAGACCGGCTGGTCGGACCCGGTCACCGGCCTCCCGGACCCGGCTTCCGGTCTCCCGGACCCCGTCACCGGACGCACGGCCGCGACCTCGCTTCAGCTGGCGGCCGTCGACCCCGAGGAGCCCGCCCGGGTCATGGTCTACAGCGGCACCCCGCTGCGTGAGCCCGTGGCGCTGGGCGGTCCGTTCGTGATGAACACGGAGGGGGAGATCGGCAAGGCGTTCGCCGACTTCCAGGCCGGTGCCTTCGGCCCGGTGCCGCGACAGGCGCGTCTGGCTTACGATCGTTGAGAACGCCCTGACGTATGTGCACCATGCACCTTGCATACAGGTTAGGTAAGCCTTACCGTTCACACTTGCACCACTCGGGGCCCGGCCGGATCCACCGGCGCGCCCGCGGCGAGAGCTCCATCGACGCAGCCTTGGCCGTTCCTCCCCCAGTGCCTCAGGGACCTGGGAGGTACCCCCAGCCGGAACCCGCTGCCACAGGACCCGCACTTGAATCCCAGCACCCTCGGTCTGTACGACCCTGCCCTCGACCACAGCGACTGCGGCGTCGGCTTCCTGACCCGTCTCGACGGGACGCCGAGCCATGACGTCATCCGCAAGGGCGACGAAGCGCTCCGCACCATCCCGCACCGCGGCGGCAAGTCCGCCGAGGGCGTCGGTGACGGCGCGGGCGTGAGCGTCGACCTCTCCGTCGAGTTCTTCGGCGCGCTCACCGGCGAGGAACTGCGCGCCGGGCACTTCGGCGTCGCCAACTGTTTCGTGCCGCTGGGGGACCGGGACGCCGCGATGGACCTCGTCCGCCGCAGCATCACCGAACAGGGATTCGAGATCCTGCTCGTCCGGGACATCCCCGTCGACCACTCCGTCGCCTGCCCCGCCGCCGAGCGCTACCAGCTGCCCATCGCGCAGTGGGTCTTCCGGGCCCCCGAGGACTGGCAGCGCTCCGACGTCGACGCGGCCGCCCACCGCGCCCTGCTGGCCGTGGAGGCCGTCGCCTACGCCGACGACGCGTACGCGGGCCTGTACCCGCTCTCCCTCAGCGCCCGCACCCAGGTCCTCAAGGGGCGGCTGAACTCCGGCGAGGTCATCCCGTACTTCCGCGACCTCCTGGACCCCCGGCACTCGGTCCGGTCGCTGTACTTCCACACCCGGTTCTCCACCAACACCGAGCCGCACCCGACCATGGCCCAGCCGTTCCGCCTCATGGCGCACAACGGCGAGCTGAACACGGACCGCAAGAACCGCCTCTCCGACGAGGCCCTCGCGCGCGCCCGCACCCGCAGCATCGTGCGCCCGCCCGGCCAGTCCGACTCCTCCCGGCTCGACCAGACCCTCCAGAGCCGGGTCTTCGACGACGGCCTGGACATCGTCGAGGCGGTCGTCTCGCTCATGCCGCCCGCATGGGAGAACGACCGCACGCTGCCCGACGGCGTCCGCGACATGCTGGAGTACTTCTCCCTCTACGAGGAGAAGAACGACGGCCCCGCCGCCCTGATCTTCAGCGACGGCGATGTCGTCGGCGCCCGCCTCGACCGGCTCGGCCTGCGCCCGCTGCGGACCGTCGAGACCGCCGAGTACCTGATGGTCGCCTCCGAGGCCGGCCAGGTCGCCTTCCCGGACGACGAGGTCGTGCACCGGGGCCGTATCGAGGCCGGCGGCATGCTCGTCGTCGACCACCGCACGGGCCGCGTGATGCGCACCCGCGAGGTCCTCGACGCCCTCGCCGCGCGCCGCCCGTACAGCGAGCTGCTCACCGAGGCCCGGGTCAACCTCGACGACCTCCCCGCCCCGGACTACTACCGCGGCACCACCACCCTCGGCTACGACGGCGACCTCACCCTCGCCGGGCGGTACGTGGCCTACTCGCTGAACCAGGAGAGCTTCCGGTTCATGCTCGACCCGATGCTCGCCGACGGGTCGGAGCGGATCTCCGCGATGGGCTACGGCAACGCCATCAACGCGCTCAGCGACACCGAGGGCGGCATGGCGAAGTACTTCTCCCAGCGGTTCGCCCAGGTCACCAACCCGCCGCTGGACAGCATCCGCGAGGCCGACGGCATGAGCATGCGGGTCGCGCTCGGCCCGAAGCCCGACGGCACGCACCAGACCAGCGGCCGCCAGCTCGTCGTGTCCTCGCCCGTGCTCGGGCATCTCGACATGGTCCGGCTGCGCGACCAGCGGATCGTGCCGCTGGAGCGGTTCGCGATGCTCTACGAGCCGGTGGCGGGCGACGAGTCCGCCAACGCCGACGCGCTGCGGACGGCGCTTCAGCGGCTCTGCGACGACGTCGAGCGGTTCGCGGCCGAGCAGGGCGGCATCGCGCTCCTCACCGACCGCGCGGTGTCCTCCACGCGCGCGCCCCTCCCCGTCATCCTCGCCGTCGCCGCCGTCAGCCAGCGGCTCATCGAGACCGGGCTGCGGCTGCGCGTCTCGCTCGTCGCGGAGAGCGGCCAGCTGGCCTCCTCGCACCACGTGGCGACCGCGCTCGGCTTCGGCGCCTCCGCCGTCTACAGCCTCAGCGCCCGCCTGCGCGCCGAGGAGAAGTACCCGAGCGCACCCGCACCCGCCGGTGAGATGACCGACACCGACCGGGCGTTGAAGAAGTTCCGCAAGGCCGCCGAGAAGTCCCTCGCCAAGACCATGGGCCGCGTCGGCCTGTGCACCGCCGAGAGCTACATCGGCGGCGAGTTCTTCGAGCCGAACTACCTCGACACCCGCGACGACGTCTTCGCGCGGGCCTTCCCGCACATGGAGGCGCCGGTCGGCGGTGTGGGCTTCGCCCGGATCGCGCAGGCCGCCACCGACTGGCACGAGCGGGCCCGCACGGTCGGGACCGAGCAGCAGATCCCGCTGCTCGGGCTGTTCAAGGAGCGGTCCGACGGGGCCGGACACTCGTTCGGTGTCACGGCGGTGCGCGGCTTCGGCGACATGGTCGAGGAGAAGCCGGAGTTCGGGAAGTCCGAGGACTCCGACGCGCTGCGCCTCCTCACCCTCGGCCAGCTCGACGACGCCTTCGGCATCACCGACGCCGCGTACCGGAACACGGGGTACGACGCCCTCCGCGACGCCGAGATCGACGCGTTCCGGATCACCCCGGGGTACCGGGCCTTCCTGCGGACCACGCACGAGGAGCGGTCCCGCCGGCCGGCCGCGCTGCGGGACGTGCTCGCGCTGCCCGCCGATGTCACCGGGCTGCGCACGGCGGAGGACTTCGCCCGCGAGCTCGGCCGGTTCTCGACGGACGGGAACGCGAGCATCACCCTCCGGGGTGTCGCCGTGTCCGGCACGGACCGGGACACCTTCCGGCTCCGTCTGACGAACCCCGACCCGGAGCGCCACACCGCCCTCGCCGAAGGCCTCGCGCACCTGGGTGAGGAGATCCTCGGCGTCGACGGGGACGGCGTCGAGGTCACCGGCCCCATCACCCGCCTCCTCGCCAACGCCCCCGCCAGCGTCCCCCTCGACGAGGTCCAGCCCGCCCACGAGATCACCCGCTCCCTCGCCTCCGGCGCGATGAGCCACGGCGCCCTGGTCGCCACCGCCCACGAGGCCGTCGCGCACGGCACCAACATGGTCGGCGGCATGTCCAACAGCGGTGAGGGCGGCGAGCACCACACCCGGTACGGCACCATCCGCGGCTCCCGCATCAAGCAGTTCGCGTCCGGCCGGTTCGGCATCTGGGCGGGCTATCTCGCCGACCCCATGCTGGAGGAGCTGGAGATCAAGATCGGGCAGGGCGCCAAGCCCGGCGAGGGCGGCCAGCTGCCCGCGCCGAAGGTCACGGTCGACATCGCGGCCGCCCGTGGCGGCACCCCGGGCATCGAGCTGATCTCCCCGCCCCCGCACCACGACACCTACTCCATCGAGGACCTGGCCCAGCTCATCCACGACTGCAAGGCGGCGCGGGTCCGGGTCATCGTCAAGCTGGTGTCCTCCGAGGGCATCGGCACCATCGCGGTCGGCGTCGCCAAGGCGGGCGCGGACGTCATCAACGTCGCCGGAAACACCGGCGGTACGGGTGCGGCGGCCGTCACCAGCCTCAAGTACGCGGGCCGTTCGGCGGAGATCGGCGTGGCCGAGGTCCACCAGGCGCTCGTCGCCAACGGCCTGCGCCAGAAGGTCGTCCTGCGCTGCTCCGGCGCCCACCAGACCGGCGGCGACGTCGTCACCTCCGCCCTTCTCGGCGGCGACAGCTTCGAGTTCGGCACCACCGCGCTGATGATGCTCGGCTGCGTGATGGCCAAGAACTGCAACGTGAAGTGCCCGGCGGGCCTCACCACCAACCCCGAGGTCTTCGAGGGCGACCCGCGCGCACTGGCCCAGTACCTGCTCAACATCGCCCACGACGTACGGCAGATCCTCGCCCGCCTCGGCCTGCGCTCCCTGCGCGAGGCCCGGGGGCGCACGGACCTGCTCCAGCTCCTCGACCACCCGGCGAGCGTGGGCCGCCTCGACGTGCGGCGCCTGCTCGCACAGGTGCCCGAGAAGATCGTCGAGAACCCGGAGTACCTGGAGAAGGACTTCACCACCGACGACGCCCTCATCGAGCGCGTCCGCGCCGCGCTGTTCGAGCGGCGCGAGCCGTCGCTGCTCGTCGAGGGCATCCGCCTCGGCAACAGCGACAAGTCGGTGGGCGGCCAGCTGAGCATCGACATCGAGCGGCTGCTCAACCACACGGCCGTCGAGGACGCCCCCGCCGTCACCACCGACGACCGCGGCCGTCGCCGCCTCACCGACGACGCCGTCCGCATCCGCACCACCGGCTCCGCCGGACAGTCGTACGGCGTCTTCTGCAACGACGGCATCACGCTGGAGCACACCGGTACGGCGAACGACGGCGTCGGCAAGAGCCAGAGCGGCGGCCGGATCGTCGTCCGCGCCCCCGGCGGCGGCAGCACCGAGCGCGGCGGCAACGTCCTCATCGGCAACTTCGCGCTGTTCGGCGCGACCGGCGGCCGGACCTTCGTGGAGGGCGAGGCCGGCGACCGGTTCGCCGTGCGCAACTCCGGGGCGACGGCGGTCGTCGAGGGCGTCGGCGACTTCGGCTGCGAGTACATGACCGGTGGCACGGTCCTCAACCTGGGCGGCTTCGGCAAGGGCCTCGGCAACGGCATGAGCGGCGGGTTCCTGTACCAGTACGACCCGTCGGGCGAGATCCGGGACCGGGTGAGCGCCGACTCGCTCCTCGTCTTCCCGGTGACGGACACCGCGCACGGCACCTTCCACGAAGAAGTCGTACGGCTCCTGCTGACCTGGCACGTCGAGGCGACCGGATCCCCGCTCGCCGCACGGCTGCTGGAGAACTGGCCGAGCGAACGCGAGCACGTGTACTGCGGAATGCCCCGCGCCCTCCTCCTCTACCAGGACGCCGGCGAGATCCTCGCCGCCGCGACCCGGGGCCAGCTCCTCGACGAGCTCGCGACCTCGATCGCCACGGACAAGCTCCGCGCGTTCAAGGTGGACTACCGCGACCGCCGTACCGTCCTCGGCGGCCGCGCCCCCGCCTTCGGCGACCAGGGCAGCGACGACATGTTCTCGCTGCTCTCCTCCTACACCGTCCTCGGCGCCGCCCAGGACCTCGCGCTCCAGCGGGTGCCGGGCGCGACCGGCCCGGACGACCCCCGGGTCACCGAGGCGGTCCGCAACCTCGTCCTCACCGAGGACTTCTTCGTGAAGCAGAAGGTCGTGAAGTATCTGCGCGGCACACTGGACCGTTTCGACGACGGAGAGCTGGCCACGCTCATCGCGATCAAGCGCCTCGACGACTACAAGCGCGCCCTGAAGCAGCGCAACAACCTCAGCGTGGACGCCCCCGGCACCTACGGCTGGATCGTCCACCAGACCATCAAGAACGCCGGCCGGGTCCAGGCCGCCCGCTTCGACGAGCTGCTCGCCACCGCCGCGCTCGACGACATCGCGAACCGCCACATCCCGCAGGCCCCGACCGAGGCGGTGACCGCATGACCGTCATGCCCCCTACCGGGACCCTCATCCCGGCCGACGCCCCGTTCTCCGCCCAGCAGGAGTCCTGGCTCGCCGGGTTCATCGCCGGCATCGCGGCGGCCGGACGCCGCGGCACCAAGTCCGACGCGCCTGCCGCGACCATCGACGTCCTCATCGGCACCCAGACCGGCAACGCCGAGCTGGTGGCCGAGGACATCGTCGCGGGCGCCCGCGCCCGCGGCCTCGGCGGCCGGGCCACCGCCCTCGACGACGTCACGCCCGAGGCGCTCGCGGCCATGTCCCATGTCGTCGTGGTCACTTCGACGTACGGCGAGGGCGAGATGCCCGACAACGCCGGGCTGTTCTGGGAGGCGCTCCAGTCCGACACCGCACCCCGCCTGGAAGGCGTGCGCTACTCGGTCCTCGGCCTCGGCGACCGCGGCTACGACGACTTCTGCCAGGCCGCGAAGCTCATCGACACGCGCCTGGAGCAGCTGGGGGCGACCCGGCTGCACGAACGCGTCGACTGCGACGTGGACTTCGAGGAGCCCGCCGCCGAGTGGACGACGGCGGTCCTTGACGTGCTCGTCGCCGAGACGGGCGCGAAGGGCACGGGCGCCGCCGCGGAGGCCGCCCCGAAGAAGCAGCGCTCCCAGTGGAACAAGCGCACCCCCTACCCGTCCCGCCTCACCACCAACCGCCTCCTCTCCGCCCCGCACAGCGCGAAGGAGATCCGCCACTACGAGTTCGACCTCGGCGACAGCGGCATCACCTACGAGGCGGGCGACGCGCTGGCCGTCGTACCGGTCAACGACCCGCGTCTCGTGGGCGAGTTGCTCGACCACCTCGGGGCGAGCGGCGACCGGGCGACGGCCGAACTCCTGCGCACGGAACGGGAGATCCGCACCCCGTCGAAGGAACTGATCGCCGACCTCGTCGAGCGCGCCCCGTCGAGCGAGCTGGCCGCCGTCGTCGCCCACGGCGACCGCGACGACCTCGACTCCTGGCTCTGGGGCCGGGACGTGCTCGACCTGCTCAGGGACGCCGGGCCCAAGGCGCCGGACCTCGCCGAACTCCTGCCGTTCCTGCGGCCGTTGCAGGCGCGCCAGTACTCGATCTCGTCGAGCCCGCTCGCCCACCCGGGCAGCATCCACCTCACCATCGCGTCCGTGCGGTACGACCGGTACGAGGGCGTGGCCTCGACGTACCTGGCGGACCGGGTCGGCGAGGACTCCACGGTGGGCATCTACCTCCAGCCCAACGCCGCCTTCAGCATCCCCGCCGACGACGACGCACCCATGATCATGATCGGCCCCGGCACGGGCATCGCCCCCTTCCGCGGCTTCCTGCACGAACGGGCCGCGCGAGGCGCCTCCGGCCGCAACTGGCTGTTCTTCGGCGACCAGCACCGCGAGACCGACTTCGTGTACGAGGACGAGCTGACGCGGCTTCAGAAGAGCGGCGTGCTCAGCGAGTTGGACCTCGCCTTCTCACGCGACCAGGCCGAGAAGGTCTACGTCCAGACCCGGATGCGGGAGCGGTCGGCCGAGCTGTACGCGTGGCTGGAGGAGGGCGCGTCCGTGTACGTCTGCGGCGATGCCTCCCGGATGGCGAAGGACGTCGAGGCGGCCCTGCTGGGGATCATCGGCGAGCAGCGCGGACGCGGCGAGGACGACGCGGCGGAGTACCTCGCGGACCTGCGGCGGGCCAAGCGCTACGTACGGGACGTGTACTGAGCATGACCGACCCGCACGGCTGTGCCTTCGACGGCTGCTGCCCGCGCCGGAACACCGGCGTCCGGCTGATCGACCCCCGCATGCCGGAACTGGCGCGATGCCTCACGCTCTTCCGGTACGTCCAGGCGGTCACCGGAGGCCCCGTCGCACGGATCGACCAGGCCGGCAGCTACGCCGTCCCGACCCTGCGCGGCGAGCCCTTCGCCGTCCGCCCGGGCACGATCACCCTGCGCCTCGACGCCGAGCGCGTGTCCACGGCCGTGGTCGCCCGCGAGGAGGGCTCGGTCCTCGTACGGCTCCTGGACGGCGAGGGCCGGACCGCACACGAGGGACGGCTCCTCTCGGACGGCGACCGGCTGCTGGCCGGGCTGGCCCGCACGGTCGAGGCGGGGGCGGTGCCGGGGGAGGCTTCCCGGGCTCGCGCGACACCGGACGAGGAGGCTTCCCGCGCGCCCGAGGCATCGGACGGGGAGGCCGGAAGCCCGGCCCGGGGGACTGGAACACCGGTCGGCGGGAGCGCACCCGTCTGGGAGTACGGCGATCAGCTCGCCCAGCTCGACGCCGTGCTGGCGGACGGCGGGGTCGCCCGGCGTGCCGCCTTCGGCCGGTATCGCGGGGAGCACCGGGAGGTCGAGGCCGGGCTCGTCTCCGCCGTGCTCGACCACGTCTGTTCCGTGGGCCTGCCCATCGGCGTCGCGGTGTTCGCCCCGGCGGCCATGCAGGCGTGCGCGGGCCGGGTCCATGTCACCGACCGGACCGTCGGCGGCCGGGTCTTCGCCGCGCTCGCCGACAGCTCGGTGGAGATCGACCTCGCCGACGTACGGGCGTGCCACCTGGTGCGTTCCACTGCGGCGCACGGCCCGACCTCGGCGCTGGAGCTCGACGACGCGGACGGGCGCTGTGTCGCGGTCCTCACCCAGTTCGGGATCGTCGGCGAGCAGGTGCACCGGGCGTGGGAGGACCTGACGGCATCCCTGCCCGACGCGTAGCCCCCTCGGTGTCAGGCTCGGCATCAGGCCCGCGTTATCAGGCCTGAGTCCGCCTGGATTACGGCACCAGCGCGCCACCACTTAGGCTCGAGTACGTCCCCATCCGTCGTCGAGCCGGAGGTCGCAGCATGCGGATCTCGCAGCGGGCCGCAGCCATCGCCCCGTTCTACGCCATGGAGTTCGGCAAGCACGCCGCCGCTCTGGAGGCCCAGGGCCACCACGTCGTGAAGCTCAGCCTCGGCGAGCCCGACTTCGGCGCGCCCCCGGCCGTCGTACAGGCGATGCGGGACGCCATGGACGGCCGGCCCATGTCCTACACGGAGTCCCTCGGCATGCCCGCCCTGCGGCAGGCGATTGCGGGGTTCTACGGAGAGCGGCACGGCGTGGACGTGGACCCGGGCCGCGTGGTCGTGACCGCCGGCGCCTCGGCCGGTCTGGTGCTGGCCGCGGCGGCGCTCGTGGACGCCGGGGACGAGGTGCTGATCGGCGACCCGTCGTACCCCTGCAACCGGCAGATCATGGAGAGCTTCGGCGCGCGGGTCACCCTCGCGCCGACCACCGCGGCCTCCCGCTTCCAGCTGGACGCCGACACCGTACGGGCGCACTGGACGGACGGCACCCGCGGGCTCATGGTCGCCACCCCGTCCAACCCGACGGGCACCTCGGTGCCGGGCGACGAGCTGACCGCGCTGTGCGACTTCGCGCGGGAGCGGGACGCGTGGCGGGTCGTCGACGAGATCTACCTCGACCTCGCCGACCACGACGCGCACGACCGCCCGCCGCGCAGCGCGCTCGCCTCCGACCCCGACGCCTTCGTCATCAACAGCTTCTCGAAGTACTTCGGCATGACCGGCTGGCGGCTCGGCTGGTGCGTCGTCCCCGAACCCCTCGTACCGGTGCTGGAACGCCTGGCCCAGAACTACTTCCTGTGCGCCTCCACCCCGGCCCAGCACGCCGCCCTGGCCTGCTTCACCCCGGAGTCCCTCGCCGTGTGCGAGGAGCGGCGCGCCGAGTTCGGGCGGCGCCGCGCGCTCGCCCTCGACGGTCTGGAGCAGCTCGGGCTGCCGGTGCCGGTGCGGCCCGACGGCGCGTTCTACGTCTACTTCGACGTCAGCGGCACCGGCCTCACCTCCTGGGAGTTCTGCGCCCAGGCCCTCCAGGAGGCCCACGTCGCGCTCACCCCGGGCCGCGACTTCGGCGTCCACACCGCCGAGACCCACGTACGGCTCTCCTACGCGGCCTCCGCGGAGGAACTGCACGAGGGGATCGCCCGGTTGGGCAAGTTCGTGGCGTCGCTTCACTGAACGCACACAGGGCTTCCCCGATAACTTTAAACTTCAAGCGTTAGGCTCGTCGCCAACCGAGTGGGGAGAGTCGTGTGAGCGACGGCGACGTAGTGGTGATCGGCGGCGGCTACGCGGGCGTCCGGCTGGCGAAGAAGCTGGACGCGACGGCACGGGTCACGCTGGTGGACCGCAAGGACGTGTTCTTCCACCGGATCGCCTCGCTGCGGGCCGGCGTACGGCCGGAGTGGTCGGTGACGCCGTTCATCCCGTACGACCGGCTGCTCACCCGCGGCCGGGTGGTCGTGGGCAAGGCGCTGCGCGTCGACACCGACGTACGCCAGGTCGTGCTGGCCACGGGGGAGCGGCTGCCGTACGACGTGGTGGTGATCGCCACCGGCGCCGACTACCCGGAACCGGCCCGCTTCAGCGGCACCACCACCGACGAGGCGGTGAAGGGCTTCGCCGGACACCAGCAGGCCATCGCCCGCGCCGGGCACGTCCTCGTCGTCGGCGGCGGGCCCTCCGGCGTCGAGCTCAGCGCCGAAATACGGCTGGCCCGGCCGGACGCCCGGGTCACCCTCGCCCACTCCGGGGCCGCGCTGCTGCACAACACCGGGAGCGAGCGGGCCGGGAAGAGGGCGCTCGCCTGGCTGGAGGCGCACGACGTGGAGGTCCGGCTCGACTCGTTCATGTCGCCCGGCTTCGACTTCGGCACCTATCGCGACGCGCACGGCAACGTCCTGGAGGCCGACCTCTCCTTCTGGGCGACCGGCACCACACCCAACACGCTCTGGCTGCGGCTCGGCGGCCACGGCGACTGGCTGACCCCCTCCGGGCACATCAAGGTCGACCGGACCCTGCGGGTCGCCGGGCACCCGGACGTGTTCGCGGTCGGCGACGTCAACGACGCGACCGAGGTGAAGATCACCCCCGCCGCGCTCGCCCAGGCCGACCTCGCCGCCCACAACATCCGCGCCCACCTTCAGAGTTCGGGCAAGCACCGCAAGGAACCCCGCTACTACAAGCCGGTCCACCGCACCCCGCTCATCGTCCCCTTCGGCGGGGCGGACGGGATGACCCTGCTCCCGGTGCCGGGCGGGGAGAGCGCGGTGCTGGGCGGCCGTACGTCGGTGCTGGCGAAGGCGAAGACGCTCATGACGCCTTATATGCGGCGGCAGTTGGGGTACGCGGGGAGCTGACCCACCGTCATATACAGGTGCGCCCCGGCCAACCCGTGAGGGCTGGCCGGGGCGCACCCGGTGTCAGGCTCAGACCAGGTCGAAGCGGTCAGCGTTCGACACCTTGACCCACGCCGCGACGAAGTCCTTCACGAACTTCTCCTTGGCGTCGTCGGACGCGTACACCTCGGCGATCGCACGCAGCTCGGAGTTCGAGCCGAACACGAGGTCGGCGCGCGTACCGGTCCACTTGACCGCACCCGAGGCGTCACGGGCCTCGAAGTGGTTCTGGTCCTCGGACGTCGACTTCCACTCCGTGCCCAGGTCGAGCAGGTTGACGAAGAAGTCGTTGGTGAGGACACCGGGGGTCTCGGTGAGGACACCGTGGGACGTGCCGCCGTGGTTGGTGCCGAGGACCCGCAGACCACCGACGAGGACGGTCAGCTCGGGGGCGCTCAGACCGAGCAGGTTCGCCTTGTCGAGCAGCAGGTACTCGGCCGGGAGGCGGTTGCCCTTGCCCTGGTAGTTGCGGAAGCCGTCCGCGGTCGGCTCCAGGGCGGCGAAGGACTCGACGTCCGTGTGCTCCTCGGTGGCGTCGACACGACCGCCGGTGAAGGGCACCTCGATGTCGTGACCGGCGTCCTTGGCGGCCTTCTCGATCGCGGCGGCACCGCCGAGGACGATCAGGTCGGCCAGGGAGACCTTCTTCGCGCCGGAGTTCGCGTTGAACTCGGACTGGACGCCCTCCAGGACACGCAGCACCTGGGCCAGCTCGTCGGGCTGGTTGACCTCCCAGCCGGCCTGCGGCTGGAGGCGGATACGGGCGCCGTTGGCACCGCCGCGCTTGTCGCTGGAACGGAACGTGGACGCGGACGCCCACGCGGTCGTCACCAGCTGCGAGACGGTCAGACCCGAGGCGAGCAGCTTGGCCTTGAGCGCCGTCACATCGGCGGCGTCGATGGCCTCGCCCTCGGCCTGCGGCAGCGGGTCCTGCCACAGCAGGGTCTCCTCCGGGACCTCCGGGCCGAGGTACAGGGACTTCGGGCCCAGGTCACGGTGGGTCAGCTTGTACCAGGCGCGGGCGAAGGCGTCCGCGAACTGGTCCGGGTTCTCGTGGAAGCGCTTGGAGATCTCGCCGTAGATCGGGTCGAAGCGCAGCGAGAGGTCCGTGGTGAGCATCGTGGGGAGCTTCTTGGAGTCGCTGTGGGCGTCGGGGATGATCGCCTGCGCGTCCTTGGCCACCCACTGGTTGGCGCCGGCGGGGGACTGGGTCAGCTCCCACTCGTAGCCGAAGAGGATGTCGAAGAAGTCGTTGCTCCACTGGGTCGGCTTGGTGGTCCAGGTGACCTCCAGGCCGGACGTGATGGCGTCGCCGCCCTTGCCGGTGCCGTAGGTGCTGGCCCAGCCGAGGCCCTGGGCCTCGATCGGGGCGGCCTCGGGGTCGGCGCCGACGCTCTCCGCCGGGCCCGCGCCGTGGGTCTTGCCGAAGGTGTGGCCACCGGCGATGAGGGCGACGGTCTCCTCGTCGTTCATCGCCATCCGGCGGAACGTCTCGCGGATGTCGCGGGCCGCGGCGATCGGGTCCGGGTTGCCGTTGGGGCCCTCGGGGTTGACGTAGATCAGACCCATCTGGACCGCGCCGAGCGGGTTCTCCAGCTCACGGTCGCCGGTGTAGCGCTGGTCGTCGAGCCAGGTGGTCTCGGGACCCCAGTACACGTCCTCGTCGGCCTCCCACACGTCGGCGCGGCCGCCGCCGAAGCCGAAGGTCGTGAAGCCCATGGTCTCCAGCGCCACGTTGCCGGTGAGGATCATGAGGTCGGCCCAGGAGATGGACTGGCCGTACTTCTTCTTGACGGGCCACAGCAGACGGCGGGCCTTGTCCAGGTTGCCGTTGTCCGGCCAGCTGTTCAGCGGCGCGAAACGCTGCTGACCGCGGCCGCCACCGCCGCGGCCGTCGCTGATGCGGTAGGTGCCGGCGCTGTGCCAGGCCATCCGGATCATCAGCGGGCCGTAGTTGCCGAAGTCGGCCGGCCACCAGTCCTGCGAGTTGGTCAGGATCTCGGCGATGTCCTGCTTGACGGCCGCGAGGTCCAGGTTGCTGAACGCCTCGGCGTAGTCGAACTCCGCGCCGAGCGGGTTCGCCACGACCGGGTCCTTGGCGAGGATCTTCAGGTTGAGCCGCTCCGGCCACCACTGCCGGTTTCCGCCACCCTGGGTGGGGTGGGCGGCGCGCTCGTGCGCGACCGGGCATTTACCTTCAGCGGCGCTGTTCTCGGACATGAGGGGGAATCCTTCCGGGTTGGTGCTCAAGCCTTGCGGGCGGTGGAACAGGTGGGGCAGAGCCCCCAGTAGATGACCTCGGCCTCGTCGATCGAGAAGCCTCGGTCGTCCGATGCGGTCAGACAGGGGGCGTGACCGACCGCGCAGTCGACGTCGACGACGGCACCGCACTCCCGGCAGACCAGGTGGTGGTGGTTGTCGCCGACCCGGCCCTCGTACCGGGCGGGGCTGCCCGGGGGCTCGATACGGCGGACGAGTCCGGCCGCGGTGAGCGCGTGGAGGGCGTCGTAGACAGCTTGCGTCGATATGTGGCCGACCCGGTCCCGGACCCCGGAGGCGATGGCGTCGGCACCGAGGTGGTCTCCGGCGCGGACGGTCTCCAGGAGCGCGACGCGGGCGGCCGTCACCCGCAGGCCGGCCCCCCGCAGATCCCCTGCGGTGGTCGGAGGCTGCGGTGAAGTCATGGGGCCAACCTACCCCCACAAACACGAATGGTTCAAGAAATGGATTCGTTCCAAGTCTGTGCCGTGTCGTGTCACCGGTTGTTCGCTTTCCTGCTATGTGCGCGATGACGCGAACAAGCTCACCCGGGGCCCCGCGGGCCCGCCCGCCGTGGCAGGATCGGGCGCCATGAAGGCGTCCCCCGCGATACGCGGCCTGCGCGCGGCGGTGTTCGGCGCGCTGTGCGTGCTGCTCGCCGTGGGGGCGCACGCGCTGGCGACCGGCGGGGCGCCCCCGGTGTGGGCGCAGGGTCTCGGGTTCGTGCCGGTGTTCGTCGCCGCCTTCGCGCTGGGCGGGCGGGAGCGGAGGCTGCCGTCCATCGGCGGCGGGACGATCGCCGCGCAGGGCGGGCTGCACGCCCTGTTCGGCTGCGTACGCCCGCATGCCATGGTGGGCGCACACATGGGTCACGCCCACACCATGACCGCCATGGGCGGTATGCGCATGACCCACCCGCACGCCCTGACCACCCACGCCCTGACCACCCACGTCCTGACCGCTCACGCCACCTCGGCCCATGTCACCGCAGCCCTCGTCCTGACCTGGTGGCTGCGGCGCGGCGAGGCCGCCCTGTGGTCGCTGCTGCGCCGGGCCGCCGCGTTCGTGCCGGGACTCGTCGCGTGGTGGCGGCGGGTGCGGGGCGTGCCCGTCGTGCCGCGCGCGGTGTGCCGGGCGGATGCCGGGGAGGCGCGTCCGCTGCGGCGGCTCCTGCTGCGGCACGCGGTGCAGCGGCGTGGGCCGCCGGCGGGGATCTCGTACGCGATCTGACCCCCAGACCTGCTTCCAGTACGGAGATCCACTCACCCATGTCCTCTTCGGTACGCACCACCCTGCGCCGCGGCGCCCTCGGCGCGGCCCTGGCCGCCGCCGCGGTCCTCACCGCCGCGGGCGCCGCCTCCGCGCACGTCACCGTCCACCCCGACAGCTACGCCAAGGGCGCCACCGACGGCGCCCTGACCTTCCGCGTCCCCGATGAGTCGGACACCGCGAGCACCACGAAGGTGCAGCTGTTCCTGCCGACCGACCACCCGCTGCTCGGCGTCGTCGTCAGCCCGCACGACGGCTGGACCGCCGAGGTCACCACCAGCAAGCTCAAGACCCCCGTGAAGACGGACGACGGCACCATCACCGACGCCGTCTCCGAGATCACCTGGACCGGCGGGAAGATCACGCCCGGCCAGTACGAGGACTTCGACGTCGCCTTCGGAGAGCTGCCCGACGACACCGGAGAGCTCACCTTCAAGACGCTCCAGACCTACTCCGACGGCAAGGTCGTCCGCTGGATCGAGGCGGACGAGCAGGGCGGGGAGGAGGCGGAGAACCCGGCGCCGGTGGTGAAGCTGACGGCGGCGTCGGATGAGTCGGAAGAGACACCCGCGCCGGCCGTGGCGGCGGACTCGGATTCGGCCTCGGAGTCAGCCTCGGACTCCACGGCCCGAGGGCTGGGCGCCGCCGGGCTGGGCGTCGGTGTCCTCGGTCTCGCGGCGGCGGTCTTCGCCGTCGTGCGGACGCGCTCCACGGGACGGACCGACTGAGTCGGCTGAGTCGGCTGAGTCGTCCGCGAGGGAATTCCGTACCCCCGCACGACGACCCAGGTCCGGATGCGAGGATGTGACGCCATGACCGCAGGGTGGTGTTCTCGCACGGTACGGGCCGCGGTGTTCGCGGCCGTCTGTGTGCTGCTCGCCGCCCTGGGCCACGTCCTCATGTCCGGGCAGCACGTACCCGCCTGGGCACTGGCCGTCGGCGCGGTCCTCACCGGGGCCGCGGGCTGGTGCCTGGCGGGGCGTGAGCGCGGGCTGCCGGTGGTCGTGGCTGTTGTGGTCGCCGCCCAGACGGCCCTTCACGAGGGCTTCTCGCTGGCGCAGTCCACCACCTCCAGCTCCGGCGGTGGCGGCATGGGGTCCATGGACATGGGGTCCATGCATATGCACTCCACTGACGCCATGGATATGGGCCACATGGGCGCGGGCCACACCGGCGCCGGAGTGGCCTCGTCCTCGTCCTCGTCCTCCTCCTTCGGCATGCTCGCCGCCCACTTGCTCGCCGCGCTGCTCTGCGGCCTGTGGCTGGCCTACGGCGAGCGCGCCGCGTTCCGCATCCTGCGCGCCGTCGCCGGATGGCTCGCGGCGCCGCTGCGGCTGCTGCTCGCCGTCCGGGTCCCGGCGCACCGCCCGCTTCCCGGGCGGCCCCGTCGGCGTTCCGAACGCGCGCCGCGCCTTCTCCTTCTCGTCCACGCGATCACCACGCGGGGTCCGCCCGCGGGGACCGCTGTCGTCTGACAGACAGCTGGTGACCCGAGGCAGCCCCTGTGCGCCTCGGGCTTCGGCCGTACGCCTGCTTCCGAGCCGTACGGCCGTCTCCCCGTTCCCGGATGACCTCGAAGGACACCTGGTGATCACTTCTGCCCTGCCCGTCGCGCGCGTCGCGCGTGTCTCGCACGAGGAACACGACCGACGAACCGCGCTCGACGAATCCGCCACCGCGTGGGCGCTCGCCGCCCGTGGCGGTGACCCGGTCGCCGTCGAGCACTTTGTGCGCGCCCTCCACCGTGACGTCCAGCGGTACGTCGCCCATCTGTGCGGTGACCCCCAGGCCGTGGACGACCTGGCTCAGGACACGTTTCTGCGGGCGCTCGGCAGCCTGCATCGGTTCGAGGGGCGGTCGTCGGCCCGTTCCTGGCTGCTGTCCATCGCTCGGCGGGCTGTGATCGACGGCTATCGGTGCGCGGCGGCGCGACCGCGATTGGCCGACGTGGCGGACTGGGAGCTCGCCGCCGAGCTTGCCCAGCCGTGTGGTGTGCCGGGGTTCGATGACGGTGTGGCTCTTCTTGATCTGTTGGAGGCGCTTCCTGAGGAGCGACGGCAGGCGTTTGTGCTGACCCAGGTGATGGGGTTGCCGTATGCGGAGGTGGCTGCGTTGAGCGGTTGTCCTGTGGGGACGGTGCGGTCTCGGGTCGCGCGGGCGCGGGAGACGCTGATCGAGTTGGTGACAACTGTTGATCTCGCCGCTTGAATCTGCGGGCCGGTGGGGGTTGATCGCGCAGTTCCCCGCGCCCCTGAAGGGGCGCGACAGCGCACCGGCATTCAACCGAGCCGCTCAGTAGTGCAGCCTGCGCGTCAGCCTGGTCGCCGCTCCCACGGCGGCCAGGCCTACCGCGCCCACCCCCGTCAGGGCCCATGCCTTGGCCGCCCGCCTCGGCGGCTCAGGTCGCACACCCGGCGCCACCCCGTACGCGCTGCCGCCCGCCCCCGGCACCCCGCACGCCAGCAGCTCCGCCAGATGCACCCCCTCATGGCCCCCGCTGTCCAACTGATGGATCTGCGTACGGCAACTGAAGCCGTCCGCCAGTACCACCACCCCCTCCTCCGCCTCCCGCAGCCGAGGCAGCAGCGCCCGTTCCGCGCACGCCTCGCTGACGTCCAGGTGGCCGGGCTCGAAGCCGAAGTTGCCCGCAAGGCCGCAGCACCCGGAGTCCAGCCGTTCCACGTCGACCCCGGCCCTGTGCAGCAGTTCGCGGTCGGCGTCCCAGCCGAGGACCGCGTGCTGGTGGCAGTGCACCTGGGCCAGGGCCCGCGCGGACCGGTCCGGTATCTGGGGCGGCTCATAGCCGGGGGAGTGCTCGGTGAGCAGCTCGGCCAGGGTCACCGTCTGTGCCGCCAGCCGCCGCACGTCCGGGTCGTCCGGGAGCAGCTCGCCCGCGTCCGAACGGAACACCGCCGTACAGCTCGGCTCCAGCCCGACCACCAGCCCGCCGCCCCGCACATGCTCGGCCAGCCGGCGCACGGTACGGCCCAACACCCTCTTCGCGACCCCCAGTTGCCCCGTCGAGATCCACGTCAGCCCGCAGCACAGCGGCTCCTCGGGCAGCTCCACCCGCCACCCCGCGTGCTCCAGCACCTCCACCGCCGCCTGTCCGACGTGCGGGTGGAAGTGGTCGGTGAAGGTGTCCGGCCAGAGCAGAACAGTGCCGCGCGCGCCATCCCCGTAAGACGAGCCATCCCTGCACGACGCGCTGTTCCCGTAAGTCCCGTACGGTTCACGCCCCTTGAACCACTGCCGCAACGTCCGCCCCGCGAACAGCGGCACCTCCCGGTCCTCGATGCCCGCTACCGCGACGGCGGCCCTCGACAGCGGTGGTGTGTGCGTGAGGGCGTTGACCGTCGAGCCGAGCCGCGCCCGTCCCACCGTCTGTGCCACCACCGGCAGCCAGCCCATGGAGAGATAGGCGCGCGGCCTGCGCCACCACCGGCCCTCGTAGTGGTGGGACAGGAACTCGGCCTTGTAGGTGGCCATGTCGACATCGGCCGGGCAGTCCTTCTTGCACCCCTTGCAGGACAGGCACAGGTCGAGCGCGTCCCGTACCGCCTCCGAGCGCCAGCCCTCCTCGATCGCGCTGTCGCCGTGGCCGTCGAGCATCTCGAACAGCAGCCTGGCCCGGCCGCGCGTGGAGTGCTCCTCCTCGCGGGTCACCTGATACGAGGGGCACATCACGGAGCCCTTGGACTCCAGCTGGCGGCATTTGCCCACGCCCACGCACCGGTTGGCGGCCGCCGCGAAGGAACCGCCGTCGTCCGGGAAGCGGAAGTGGAGGTCGTGGGGGGCCTGGGGGTCGTACGGGGTCCAGTCGCCGCCGAGGCGGAGGTTCTCGTCGAGTCGGTACGGCGCCACGACCTTGCCCGGGTTCATGCGGTTCCGTGGGTCGAAGACCTCCTTCAACTCACCGAACGCGTCCACCAGTTGCCGCCCGAACATGCGCGGCAGCAGCTCGCCCCGGCTCTGTCCGTCCCCGTGCTCACCGGAGAAGGAGCCGCCGAACTCGACGACCAGGTCGGCCGCTTGTTCCATGAAGCGCCGGTACGTGGCCACCCCTTCCACGCTGTACAGGTCGAAGGGGATCCGCGTGTGCACGCACCCCTGGCCGAAGTGGCCGTACAGGCTCGGCCCGGTGTCGCTCTGGTAGCCGAACTCCTCGAACAGGAGCCGCAGTCGGCGCAGGTACTCGCCCAGCCGTTCCGGCGGGACCGCCGAGTCCTCCCAGCCCTCGAAGGTGTCCGGGTGGCCGGGGATGTGGGCGGTGGCGCCCAGGCCGGACTCCCGTACCTGCCACAACTCCTCCTCGTGCGCGGGATCGTCGAGGAAGGCGACCTCCGGGTCGTGCTCGGACTCGTGGAGGGCGTCCAGCATCCGGTGCGCGCGCTCGTCGGCCTCCTCGACGGTGTCGCCGCCGAACTGGACCATCAAGTAGGCGTCGCCTGCGGGCATCTGGGCGCGGGCCTTGGGGTTGAGATGCTTGAGGCGTTCGTCGCGCAGGAGGTAGCGGTCGAGGCCCTCCAGGGCAATCGGCTCGTACGGCAGGATCTCCGGTACGGCGTCGGCGGCGCGGTCGATGCCGTCGAACCCCAGGACCACCAGAGCCCGTTCCTTCACCACCGGCACCAGCTCCAGCTCCGCGCGCAGGACGGTGACCAGCGTGGACTCACTGCCGACGAGCAGTCCGGCCACGTCGAAGCCGTACTCGGGGAGCAGCGAGTCGAGGTTGTAGCCGGAGACGCGGCGCGGGATGTCGGGGTAGCGGCGGCGGATCTCGTCGGCGTGGGTGTCGCGCAGGGCGCGCAACCGGCGGTACACGGAGGCCCGTAGGTCCCCCTGCCGCTCGATCTCGGCGTACTCCTCGTCGCTCGTCTCCCCGCACCAGAACCGGGTGCCGTCGTAGCAGAGCACCTCCAGGCGGGCGATGTTGTCGACGACCTTGCCGGTCGCCTGAGCGGTGGCCCCGCAGGAGTTGTTGCCGATCATGCCGCCGATCGTGCAGTTGGCGTGGGTCGCGGGTTCCGGGCCGAACCGCAGGCCCGTAGGCGCGAGTTGGCGGTTCAGGTCGTCGAGGACGATGCCGGGCTGGACGACACATGTGCGGGCGTCGGCGTCCACGGACTCCAGGCGGTGGCAGTACTTCGACCAGTCGATGACGACCGCCGTGTTCGTGCACTGCCCGGCCAGACTGGTGCCGCCGCCCCGGGACAGGACGGGCGCGTCGTGCTCCCGGGCCACGGCCACCGCCTCCGCGGCCGCCTCCGGAGTACGGGGGACGACCACGCCGATCGGGGTCTGCCGGAAGTTGGAGGCGTCCGTGGAGTAGGCGGCCCGGCTCCCGGCGTCGAAGCGGACCTCCCCGTCGACGCGTTCACGCAGGGCGGCTTCCAGAGCGGTCATGAACCCCTCCTCGGTGTCGGCGCGGGCACCGCCCGGGTACCCGCAACCGCACCGGCGACTACTCGGCCGCCCCTCTGTGACTACTCCGCCGCCGTCTCCTCGGCGAACCCCGACATCAGGCCCCGCATCGCCTCGCACTGCGTGGGCCCCATGATCCGGGCGAGCGCCTCCTTCACCGTCTCGGCGAGGATCCCGGAGGCCTCCGTCAGCAGCCCCCGCGCCTTCTCCGTGAGGGCGACCTCGATGCCGCGCTTGTCGCCGCAGACGGATCGGCGGACGACGAGCCCGGCGTGCTGGAGGCAGGCGATCTGGTAGGTCAGACGGGTCTTGGGGCGGCCCAGGAGCTCGGCGATCCGCGTCATGCGCACACCCTCGCCGGGGTTGCCGGCCAGCAGGCACAGGATCAGGAACTCGTCGTGCGAGACGTCGAGGCGCTCCTTGACGACCGAGCGCAGCTCCTGCTCCACCGCTCCGGTCGCGGCCAGCATCAGCATCCAGGCGTGCAGCTCCGCGGGCAGGAGTCCGCCACCTGCGGCGGAGGGGCAATCGGAGTGGTCGGCCATGGTTTCCAGTCTACCTGTTGTCCAAATTTGAAGTATCGGATAGCGTGCTGTCATCCAAATTTGGACTACAGCCGTAGCAGGAGTGAGTGATCATGACCGTCGCCGTCGAAACCGGAACCTGGCAGCTGGACTCCGCCGCCTCGACCGTGGGGATCAAGCACAAGACGATGTGGGGCCTCGTGACCGTGAAGGGCACCTTCGGCGCCGTCTCCGGTCAGGGCGAGGTGCGGCCCGACGGATCCGCCGTCGGCACGCTGACCCTGGCCGTCGCCTCCCTGGACACCAAGAACGCCAAGCGCGACACCCACCTCAAGGGCGCCGACTTCTTCGACGCCGACAACCACCCCGAGATCACCTTCGCGGTCCGCAGCGCCGAACTCCGTGACGGCGACAAGGTCCACGTCATCGGCCAGCTCACCGCGCGCGGCATCAGCCGCCCCCAGACCTTCACCGCCCGCCTCACCGGCGCGGACGCCGACGCGCTCACCCTGGACGCCGAGTTCTCCGTGGACCGCGACCACTTCGGGATGGGCTGGAACCAGCTGGGCATGATCCGCGGCCTGACCACGGTCAGCACCACCCTCCGCTTCACCCGGACGGCAGCCTGACGGACGCGCTGGACAGCGTCTGCGGCCCGTCCGTGAAGGCGCGCAGCCGGATCCGGACGCCCGCGCGGGGGATGACGTACCGCTCCAGGTACGGCCCCGCCGGAGGCCGGAGTTCGTAGCGCGCCGTGGCGTGTGCGGGGAGGGTCGCCGGGCCCCGTACGACCGTCCAGTACTGGCTCATGCCCTGCCCCGCGGTCAGCATGAAGTGGGGCGTGAGCGCGGTGTCGGCCGTGTTGGTGACCTGGAGGGTCAGCCGGGAGCCGGCCACCGGTGACGTCCGGTGCAGCGAGGCGACCCGCATGCGCAGCGGCGCCGTCCCGGTCGCCGCCCACGCGGCACTCGCCAGGGCCGGGAGCAGCACGAGCACGGCCACCGCGATCCGCGCCGGACGGGAGGGCAGGCGGCGCAGCCGAGGCTGCCACGCCGTCGCGAACTCGGACGCCGGGGCGGTGACCGCCGCCGCCAGCCACAGCGGCGTCATCATCAGGTAGTAGCCGTCCTGCGAACGCGTCGCCAGGAAGAAGGCGCACCAGGGCAGCACGGTCGCGGCGGGCCCGAGCCGCCGTACGAACAGCGTGAAGAGGACAAGCAGGCCCGCGGCCAGCAGCAGGCTCGCGTGGGAGTACCAGTCGAGGCGGTCGCTCCCGTCCGTGAGATAGATCGACACGTCCACCAGGCCCTGGCCGTGCAGCACCGCGCCCTGAGTCAACGGCAGCGCGACCCCGGTGAGCCAGCGGCCCGGCTCGCTCACGATGAAGTACGTGTTGATGAGCAGCCATACGGTGACGGCGACCCCGGCGACCCGCAGCACCACCAGCGCCGCGGCCCGGCCGCCCAGCTCCCCGCGCCGCACCGCGTAGATCCCCACCAGCAGGAACGGCGCGAGGAACCACGGCAGTTGCTGAGCCGCGCACGCCGCGCCGAGGCATGCGGCCCGTGCCACCCCGGCCGCCCCGAGCCGTCCGCCCCGCCCGATCCGCGGCCAGCGCACCACCACCGGCACCAGCAGGGCGAGCGCGACGATCGCCGGATAGCCGAGCCGCCCGTACTGCGGCAGCATCGCGAAGCCGAGGCACACCATCGTCGCCGCCGACCGCCACGGCACCGGCAGCATCCGCCACAGCACCAGCGCGCCGACGATCAGCGCGCCGGTGCTCACCGCTGTCGCCGGGGCGGCTCCGTGGCCGAGCCACAGCAGGGGCGCGGTCAGCAGCGGGGCGAGCGGGGGATAGCCGTACGTCAGGTCGTAGCCGCCCGTCACCGTCGGGGTGAGGGCGACACCGTGACCGAAGAGCCAGGGCCACGGCTGCCCGTAGACGGGGTGCCCGGCGACCAGCTCCTTCGCGGCCTGGGTGGTCAGCAGCGCCTCGTCGCTGCCTTGGTGGAACACCGACCAGGCGCACAGCGTCAGCGTCACCGCCGTCACCAGCACGCACAGGTCGATCCGCGCGAGCGAACGGCTCCGGCGGACCGTCAGCGCCAGCACCCCGCACACCAGGATCGAGGCGTAGCAGACCGAGATGACCAGGGCCACGGCGATCCGGTGTGTGGCCGCCTGCGCCCACACCGTGCGGGTGCCGATGAGCAGGCTGATGTCGGCGAGCAGGGTCAGGACGCGATGCCACTGCGCGGGGGGCTCCGGGGCGGCGGACACCGCCGACTGCGTCCGCCGGCCGGGTGTCACCGGCTTCATCTCTGCCAAGTGCACGGCATCGGACCGTAATCGGAGGCGGTGAGCGGGGCGGCGGTGGAGGTGAAGAGTCCGGTAGGAGGGCAGTAAGAAATACGAGGTATGCCCCCGTCTGTCAGTAGACGTCCCGCACGTACCGCTTCGCCGCCGCCAGCTGCTTCACATACGCGGCGGCCTCCTCCTCGCCCAGCCCGCCGTGCGCGACCGCGATGTCCCTCAGCGCCCGGTCCACGTCCTTGGCCATCCGGGAGGCGTCACCGCACACATAGAAATGGGCGCCGTCCTGGAGCCACCGCCACAGCTCGGGACCGTGCTCGCGCATCCGGTCCTGGACGTAGAGCTTCCGCCGCTGGTCCCGGGAGAACGCGGTGTCGAGCCGGGCGAGCGTCCCCTCGCCGAGCAGCTCGGTCAGCTCCTCCTCGTAGTAGAAGTCGCTGGCCCGGTGCTGCTCCCCGAAGAACAGCCAGTTGGGCGCCCGGTGCCCCAGCGCCCGCCGCTCCTGGAGGAAGCCCACGAAGGGCGCGACCCCCGTGCCGGGCCCGATCATCACCATCGGCGTCGCCGGATCGGCGGGCGGCCGGAAGTGCGGCGAGGCCTGCACGAACACCGGTACTTCGGTATCGGTGTCGGCATCCGCGAGGAAGGGGGAACACACCCCGCCGCGCGGAGTCCCGTGCAGGTTCTCGTACCGCACCACGGACACCGTCAGCGAGACCAGGTGCGGGTCGACGAGCGGGCTCGACGATATGGAATACAGGCGCGGCTGAAGCTTCTTGAGTACGGCGGCCCAGTCCCGCGCGTCCGCCCGGACCGGATGCTCGGCGAGCACGTCCACCGCCTGCCGCCCCCAACTCCACTGCGCGAGCCCGTCCTTGTTGTCGGGCCGCAGCAGCCTCTTCAACTCCCGGTCGTCGCGGACGCGTTCGGCGACGAAGCGCAGGAGGTCCGGGGTGATCCGGGTGATGTCGAGATGCCGGTGCAGCGCCTCGGCGAAGGGCACCTCCCCAACCCCGTTGACCTCCACGGCCGTCGACCCGTCGACACCGGTCACCGCGAGCCACTCCTCCACCAGGGCAAGGGAGTTGACCGGCCGCACACCGAGCGCGTCCCCCGCCTCGTACGTCAGGGGCGACCCGCTCGTGTCGAAGGTGAACCGCCGGACCTCCTTGCCCGCGCCGGGCAGGCTCAGCAGCCGGTTGCCGACGAGGCGGGCGGTGATGGGGGCGGGTTTGGGGGTACGGGCGGGGGCGGGCTTCACAGGAGCCTCGGTGCCCAGCGCCGTCAGGACCTGGTCCAGCCACGCGTCCGCCGACGGCTCGAAGTCCGGCTCGCAGTCCGTACGCGGGGCCAGCCGCACTCCGCCCAGTTCGTCGAGCCGGGCGTCAAGACGCCGTCCGTGCCCGCAGAAGTCGTCGTACGACGAGTCGCCGAAGGCCAGCACGGAGTAGCGGACCCCGTCCAGGCGCGGCGCCTGCTCGGCCGCGAGCCGGTCCCAGAAGCCGGAGCCGTTGTCGGGGGCGTCGCCGTCCCCGAAGGTGCTGGTGACGAGCAGCAGGTCGGCGCCCCGGGGCAGCGCGCCGGGGTCGGTGTCGTCCATCCCGGCGAGCGTGGCCCGGTGCCCGCTCGCCGAGAGCCGGTCGGCGACGGCACCGGCGAACTCCTCCGCGTTCCCGGTCTGCGAGGCCCACAGCACGACGACCTCGCGGCCGGACAGGGGGCTGGGCGTCCGAGCGGAACGTGAGTACATCCCGGCGAGGACACCGTTGACCCACAGGGCGTGCTCGGCGCTGAAGGGCGCGTCCGGCGGGAGCACCGGGACGCCGGGGGCGCCGGAGTCGATGCCCGCGAGGAAGCCGGTGAGATACAGACGCTCCTGCGCGGTCAGGACGGGCGGCGGGGCGGGGCCGAGGCCGAAGGGGTCGGCACCGGGGGTGACGGAGGTGGGGACGATGACCTCGGGTGCGAGCGTGGGCGCGGGCGCGAGCAGCGTCGTGGGTGTGGCCGCCGGAGCCGAGGAGACCCGGGTCAGCGACACCGCGCACACCTTGAACTCGGGCTGGAAGGAGATGGGGTCCACGGCATCGCTGGTCACCGCGTTGACGCTCAGATACTCGCCGAAGAGGTCGTTCCAGTGGAACGGAGCGAAGCAGCCCCCGGGGCGCACTCGGTCGGTCACCACCGCGGGCAGCACCGCCCGCCCCCGCCGCGAGGCGACCTCCACCCCGTCCCCGTCGGCCACGCCCAGCTCACGGGCATCGTCCGGATGGATCTCCACGAACGGCCCGGGGTTCAGCTTGTTCAGCTTGGCGACCCGCCCGGTCTTGGTCAGCGTGTGCCACTGGTGCTGCACCCGCCCGGTGTTGAGGACGAACGGGAAGTCGTCGTCCGGCATCTCGGCGGCCGGCATGTGCGGCCGCGCGTGAAAGACGGCCCGCCCGCTGGCGGTCGGGAACCGCAGCTCGCCGGTGCCGCTGTCGACGTACCGGATCGGATTGCGCGCGGGCCCGCCCTCGGCGGCCGGCCACTGCACGGGAGTCTCCCGCAGCCGCTCGTAGCTGACCCCGCGCAGGTCCCACCCCGTGACGGGGTTCCAGGCGCGTCGGATCTCCTCGAAGACGTCCTCGGCGCTGTCGTACGAGAACCCCTTCTCGTACCCCATCTCCCGGGCGACGGCCGCGATGATCCGCCAGTCCGCCATCGCCTCGCCGGGCGGGTCGGCGACCGGCTGGGTGAGGGTGAGGTTGCGCTCGCTGTTGACGAAGACGCCCTCGCCCTCGGTCCACATCGCGCCGGGGAGGACGACGTCGGCGTAGGCGTTGGTCTCCGTCTCCCCGAACACGTCCTGCGTGACGACGAACTCGGCGGCCTCCAGGCCCTCGATGACGGTACGGCGGTTGGCGACCGAGGCGACCGGGTTGGTGCAGATGATCCAGCAGGCCTTGATCTCGCCGTCGGCCATCTTCTGGAACATCTCGACGGTGCCCTTGCCGACGCCCTCCGAGCGGAGGGTGCCTTCGGGCAGGTCCCACAGCTCCTCGATGAACTCCCTTTCGGAGTCGACGAGGACGGACCGCTGGCCGGGCAGCCCCGGCCCCATGTACCCCATCTCGCGCCCGCCCATGGCGTTGGGCTGGCCGGTGAGGGAGAAGGGGCCGCTGCCCGGGCGGCAGATGGCGCCGGTCGCGAGATGCAGGTTGACCAGGGCGTTGGTGTTCCAGGTGCCGTGGGTGGACTGGTTGAGGCCCATGGTCCACAGGCTCATCCACTCACCGGCCTCGCCGATCAGCCGCGCGGTGGTGCGCAGGTCGTCCTCGGCCAGCCCCGTGATCCCGGCGACGGCGGCGGGCGCGTAGTCGGCGAGGAAGGCGGGCATCGCCTCCCAGCCCTCGGTGTGGGCGGCGATGAAGTCGGCGTCGGTGTGTCCGCCCTCGACGAGGAGATGCAGCAGCCCGTTGAGGAGGGCGAGGTCCGTACCGGGCTTGACCTGGAGAAACAGATCGGCCTTGGCGGCGGTGGCGGTCCGTCGCGGATCGACGACGATGAGCTTGGCGCCCGCCTTGACCCGCTCCATCATCCGCAGAAAGAGAATGGGATGGCAGTCGGCCATGTTCGACCCGATGACGAGGAAGACATCGGCCCGCTCGAAGTCCTCGTACGACCCGGGCGGCCCGTCGGCGCCGAGCGACAGCTTGTAACCGGCCCCCGCGCTGGCCATGCACAGCCGCGAGTTGGACTCGATCTGGTTGGTCCGCACGAACCCTTTGGCGAGCTTGTTGCTGAGGTACTGGGCCTCCAGGCTCAGCTGCCCGGACACATAGAAGGCGACCGCGTCGGGCCCGTGCTCGTCGATGATCGCGCGCAGCCGCCGCCCGGTCTCGGCGATGGCGTCCGCCATGGGTGCGGGTACGGGTTCCTCGCCCCGGCCGCCGTCCCGGACCAGCGCGGTGGTCAGCCGGCCGGGCGCGGAGAGCATCTCGGCGGTGGTCGCGCCCTTGGTGCACAGCCGTCCCGCGTTGGCGGGGTGCGCCTTGTCCCCGCTGGCCTTGAGGACGGTACGCCGACCGTCCGGCCCCCTCCCGACGTCCAGCACGATGCCGCAGCCGACTCCGCAGTAGGAGCAGACCGAGCGCACCTGGGACGTGGGGGTGGTGGGGGTCACACGCGGCCCTTCTTCGGCGGTCGGTCTGAGGTCTGGCTGGGTTCTGGCTCGGTTCTGGCTGGGTTCTGTCCAGGTTCGAGAGCGTACGAATCGCCCATTACGTCGATGTCACATGGCTTGATCATGAGGAGTTACGTCGCACACACAGCCGTCCGTGGTGCGATGTGAGGGGGCGGGACTGTCGCGGTCCGTGTCGCTGTTGGGCCGAACGGGTGACTTGGCGTAAGAATTGGCTGGTGCAGGCAATGAAGGCGAGCGAGTCCGGGGGGAACCGGTGAGCAGGTACGACGTCACCGATGAACAGTGGGAAGGGCTCGCCCAGGTCGTTCCGTTGCGCGGCCGGGACGCGTGGCCGTCCGCGGTGGACCACCGGGTGCCGCCCGAGGCGGCCACGGAGCCGCGCCGCCGGTTCGTCGTCCTCCGGGTCAACGTCTTCGGCGACGCCCGCGAGGTCGCCGAGACCCTGATGGCGGGCATCCCGGTGCTCCTCGACTTGACCGGAGCGGAGGGCGAGGTCGCCAAACGCGTCCTCGACTTCAGCACAGGCGTTGTCTTCGGCCTCTCCAGCGGCATGCACCGCGTCGACCGCAACGTCTTCCTCCTCACCCCACCCGGCACCGAGGTGAGCGGCCTGATGGAGACCGCGGGCGCACCCAACGCGTGAGCCCGGTCCCCCGATCGTAGGAAGCGACTCCGGACGGAACGGTTCGCCTGGCGGCGAGGCGAGCGGGAGATGGAGAGTGCGGGGCGCTCAGCATGCGAGCCCGGTCCCCCGATCGTAGGAAGCGGTCTCCGACGGAACGGTTCGCCTGGCGGCGGAGCCCTACGGTCCGGATATGACCGTGTCTTCAGCGTCAGCCGCGTCGGCCGGAGCCGACGCGCCGGTGCCCCCGGGAGAGTCGTCGTGCGCGGCATCCCCGGACCGGGTGCCGTCTCCCCGGATCGCCGCCGGGTCGCCGCCAGGGCGCGAGGCCGCCTCCGGGAACCGCGGGAAACACCCGGAGCCCGCCTCCCCCTCTCCCACGGGCGGCGGCCACCACCCGGCCCGGCCCCGTGTCACCGGCCTGCACCTCTCCGCCTTCGCCAACCACCGCAGCACCGAAATCCCCCTCGACCCCCTTACCCTTCTCGTCGGTCGCAGTGGCTCCGGCAAGACGAGTGCGCTGCGGGCCTACGACGCGCTCGCGCGGCTCGGTGGGGGTGCTGGGGTCGGGGAGGTGTTCGTCGATGCCCGTGGGTGTGTGCCGGAGGGGGCGCGGCGGGATGCGCAGGGGCGGCGGGGGTTCCGGATCGGGTGTACCGCCGACGGTCCTGAGGGGGCGGTGCGGCTCGATGTCGCCGTGCAGGTCGAGCCCGAACTGCGGATCGTGGGGGAGCGGCTGACGGCCGGCGGGTCCGTCCTGCTGGAGACCGCCCTGCGGGACCCCGCACGGCGATTCGTGCAGGCCGCCTGGCACACCGCGGGCTCCGCGCCGGTCACCCGCGCCCCGCTCCCCGACGACCGGCTCGGCACGACGCTGCTCCCGTTACGCGTGGCGGGCAAGACCGAGGGCCAGCGCCGCGTGCTCGCCGCCGCCGAACAGATGGTCGTCGCCCTGCGGTCCGTGTTCGCCTGCGACCCCCGCCCCGACCGGATGCGCACCCCCGTCCCCACCGGCTACGGACGCCTCCTCGGCGGCTGCGACAACCTCGCCGACGTCCTGTGGCGCACCCGCGCCGAATGCGGCCGCCGCCATGCGCAGTTCGTCGCGGCGGTACGCGCCGGCTGCGCCGGGCCCGTGACGGACGTCCTCGCCGAACTCCTCGACGACGGCACGGTCCGCGCGGTCCTCGACCGCGGCGACGGATCCCGTACGGCACTGGCGAGGCTCGGCGACGGCGAGTTGAGGTACCTCGCCCTCGCGCTCGTCCTGTTCACCGGACCCGGGGTCCTGGAGGTCGACCCGGCCGGTGAGGTGCCCGCGGCGATGCAGACCCTCACCGTCCTCGCCGACGGCATCGACCGGCGCCTCGACCCCGGCCAGCGCGGCGAACTCCTGCGGCTCGCCGCCCGGATGTGCGACCGCGGGCACATCCGCCTCCTCGGCACGGCGACCGACGCGTCCTGGGCCACGGGGGTCCCCGGACTCACGGTGGTACACCTGGACCCGTGACAGAACATCTCGATGTGGCGAAGCTCCAGCGCAGGCTGGCCGAGTTCGCCGCGGCGCGGAACTGGCAGCCGTACCACACCCCCAAGAACCTCGTCGCCGCCCTCAGCGTGGAGGCCTCCGAACTGGTCGAGATCTTCCAGTGGTTGACCCCGGAGGAGTCGGCCCGCGTGATGGACGACGCCGACACCGCGCACCGCGTCACGGACGAGGTGGCCGACGTCCTCGCGTATCTGCTCCAGCTGTGCGAAGTGTTGAGGATCGACCTCCTCGCCGCGCTGGACGCGAAGATCGACCGGAACGAGCGGAGATTCCCGGCGCCCTAGCGGCGGTTTCGGTCCGCGTGGGAGCAGCTCGGTCCGTTTTCACTCTCCGCAGTCAAAATCCGGCCCGAAACCGATTTGTTGTCCACAGATTTCCGCCTTCCTCTGGCTTTTCGTCCCACACACCCTCACTCTGGGTAGTGGACTACGGAGTTCGGGCGGCGGACGGGGGCAGCGGATGGACGCGGTGCGGCTCATCGTGACGAGCAGGCGTGCCCTCGCGGGCGGCGGCGACGCACCTGAGGTGATGACGGAGGTGTGGCAGGCACAGGCGCTGGCGCAGGCGATAGGCAGCAGACTCGCCGTCTCCGGACCGCCCCAACTCCGGGGCGAGGCGATCGGGTTGACCGAACTGGCGGGCAGAGGCTGCGGTGTCCTGGACCGTCCCGACCTGGACACCGCCGACCTGCGCGCCGCCCAGCTCACCGAACTGGGCGACGCCCGCCAGGCCCTGCTCTGCCTCGGCGGTCTCCTCGGCGAGGTGGGTATCGCCCTGGTCGGCCTCGCCTGCGCCGCGGACGACGAGGGCACCTACTGGCAGTGCATGGAGGCGATCGATGCGGCGGACGAGTCCCGGGACCGCGTCCTGTGGATGCTCCGCAAACTGGAGGACGGGAACCAGGGGGTACCGGAGCGGGCGGCGGGATGACACCCCGGCCGGCCGACTTGGCTTCGACGCCGGTACCTACTTCGCTTCGCTCTCCTCCGTACCGCGTCCCGCCGACTGCAGATCCGCGTCCAGGGCGGAGAGATCCGCGTTGAGCGCCGCCATCAGCTCCTCCATCTGCTGCAGCAGCCCCTTCGGCTGGCCGGTGGGCCCGGCCCCCTGCTGCGGGACGGATTCTTCGGACATGACGGCCTCCTCGGCCCAGGCCTCCACGGGAGGCCGACACGGGTGACGCCCGGCGCTGACCGGCCGGCGCGGGCGCCGGTCGGTCCGGCTCCGCCCGAGCAACGATCACCGCCGTCACCGGGTCACTGGCCCGGGCAGCCCCCGTGCGCGGCGTTGACGGAATTTCACCCGACCGGGCAGGGGAGGGGCCACCGGGGCGGGTGGGGTTGACCGGGGCGGTGGCGTGCAGGATGGAGGTATGGATCTTCGCATCTTCACCGAGCCCCAGCAGGGCGCCACCTACGACACCCTTCTCGCCGTCGCCAAGGCCACCGAGGACCTCGGTTTCGACGCCTTCTTCCGCTCCGACCACTACCTGAAGATGGGCAGCGTCGACGGCCTGCCCGGCCCCACCGACGCCTGGATCACCCTCGCCGGCCTCGCCCGCGAGACCAAGCGCATCCGCCTCGGCACCCTGATGACCGCGGGCACCTTCCGGCTCCCCGGCGTGCTCGCCATCCAGGTCGCCCAGATCGACCAGATGTCCGGCGGCCGTGTCGAACTCGGCCTGGGCGCGGGCTGGTTCGAGGAGGAGCACAAGGCGTACGGCATCCCGTTCCCGAAGGAGAAGTTCGGCCGCCTGGAGGAGCAGCTGGCGATCGTCACCGGACTGTGGGCGACCGAGGCGGGCCGGACCTTCGACTTCCACGGCACGTACTACGACCTCACGGACTCGCCCGCGCTGCCCAAGCCCGCCCAGGCGAAGATTCCTGTCCTCGTCGGCGGCCACGGACCGACCCGTACCCCGGCGCTGGCGGCTCGCTTCGCCGATGAGTTCAACATGCCTTTCGCGTCCATCGAGGACAGCTCGCGCCAGTTCGCCCGGGTGCGCGCCGCGGCCGAGGCCGCCGGTCGCAAGGCCGACGACCTGACCTACTCCAACGCCCTCGTCGTCTGCGTCGGCAAGGACGACCAGGAGGTCGCCCGCCGTGCCGCCGCGATCGGCCGCGAGGTCGACGAACTGAAGCTCAACGGCCTCGCCGGCACCCCGTCCGAGGTCGTCGAAAAGATCGGCCGCTACACCGAGATCGGCTCCCGCCGCCTCTACCTCCAGGTCCTCGACCTCCACGACCTGGAACACCTGGAGCTGATCTCCTCGCAGGTGCAGTCACAGCTGTCGTAAGACAGGGGCAGAGGGCGTCACCGGACTCGGCCGAGCCCGCTGACGCCCTCTCTCGATCACCGCTTGCGGGCCACCCCCACGTACAGCGGAATCTCCTCGCCGCCCTGCGGCTCACCGAGTTCCGGATGCCACGCCGCCGCGAGGACCACTCCGGGGTCGATGAGCTCCAACTCCGAGAAGAACGCGGAGAATTCGGCGTGCGAGCGCACCTGTGCGTCGGTGCCGCCCTTGCGGTACACCTCGACCACGCGCTCCCAGGTCTCCGGGTCGAAGTCACCGGTCGCGTGGGACAGCGTCAGACAGCTGCCGGGCGCGAGCGGTGCGAGCAACTCCCGGACGATCCTGGCGGGTTCGTCCTTGTCCGCCACGAGGTGCAGCAGCGCCACCAGGGACAGCCCGATCGGCTGGGAGAAGTCGAGTGTCTCCCGGGCCGCCGCGATGATCCGGCCCGGGTCCCGTACGTCGGCCTGGACATAGTCGGTGCGGCCCGCGGGCGTGCTGTGCAGCAGCGCCTGCGCGTGCCGCAGGACGATCGGGTCGTTGTCCGCGTACACCACCCGGGCGTCCGGGGCGATCCTCTGCACGATCTGGTGGAGGTTCGGCTCGGTCGGAATGCCGGTGCCGATGTCGAGGAACTGCCGCACGCCCCGCTCGGCCAGCAGCCGGGTGGCCCGGTGCATGAACGCGCGGTTGGTCCGCGCCATCTGGCTCACCGCGGGGAAGTGCGAGGTCACCTGCTCGGCGGCCGCCACGTCGACCGGGTAGTTGTCCTTCCCGCCCAGGAAGTAGTCGTACATGCGAGCCGAATGCGGTTTGCTCGTATCGATGCGGTCCGCGCCTAATCCGGTCTCCGTCATATGAGGCCTCCGCTTCCCTGTGTCCTGTTTCCCACGGGCGCATTCCCACGGGCGAAAAATTCCCGAGTGCTGCCGATGTCCGGTCTGTACGGTGTGCATATCAGCAGTTCAGACCCTACTTGAGGCCAGCCCGTGTTCCTTTCGATCAGCACGACCGGTACCCCGGAACGCCCCGCCACCGACCTCGGCTTCCTGCTCCACAAGCACCCCGAGAAGGCGCAGGCGTTCTCCACGTCCTACGGCAAGGCGCACGTCCTCTACCCCGAGGCCGATGCCCAGCGCTGCACGGCGGCGCTGTTGCTGGAGGTCGACGCGGTCGCGCTGGTGCGGAAGGGCAAGGGGCGCGGCGGGGCGCCCGACGCGGCGCTCGCGCAGTACGTCAACGACCGCCCGTACGCCGCGTCCTCGCTGCTCGCCGTCGCGCTGAGCGCCGTCTTCTCCAGCGCGATGCGCGGAGTGTGCAACGCCCGCCCCGAGCGCGCCGCCGCACCGCTCCCGCTGCGCATCGAGGTGCCCGCGCTGCCCGCCCGGGGCGGCCCCGACCTCGTACGGAAGCTGTTCGAGCCGCTCGGGTGGGCTGTCACCGTCGCACCGGTCGCGCTGGACGAGCGGTTCCCGGAGTGGGGTGATTCGCGGTACGTCGGCCTGGTCCTGGAGTCGGAGACCCTGACCCTCGCCGAGGCGCTGCGTCATCTGTACGTTCTGCTGCCCGTCCTCGACGACGCCAAGCACTACTGGGTCGCCTCCGACGAGGTGGACAAGCTGCTGCGCGCCGGAGAGGGCTGGCTGCCGGACCACCCCGAGCAGAAGCTGATCACCAGCCGGTACCTGTCCCGCCGTTGGTCGCTGACGCGCGAGGCCATGGAGCGACTCGAACTGGTGCGGCTGGCCGAGGCCGACGACAGCGAGGTCGAGGAGATCGACAACGCCGTGGAGGCGGAGACCGAGGACGAGGAGAAGCCGACCCCGCTCGCCGTGCAGCGGCGGGACGCGATCATCGCCGCCCTCCACGCCTCCGGTGCCGCGCGCGTCCTCGACCTCGGCTGCGGACAGGGCCAGTTGGTGCAGGCGCTGCTCAAGGACGTGCGGTTCACCGAGATCGTCGGCGTCGACGTGTCGATGCGTGCCCTCACCATCGCCTCCCGGCGCCTCAAGCTGGACCGCATGGGCGAGCGGCAGGCGTCCCGCGTCAAGCTCTTCCAGGGCTCGCTCGCCTACACCGACAAGCGGCTCAAGGGGTACGACGCCGCCGTGCTCAGCGAGGTCGTCGAACACCTCGACCTGCCTCGGCTGCCCGCCCTGGAGTACGCCGTGTTCGGCGCCGCCCGCCCCCGGACCGTCCTGGTGACGACCCCGAACGTCGAGTACAACGTGCGCTGGGAGACCCTCCCGGCCGGCCATGTCCGGCACGGCGACCACCGCTTCGAGTGGACGCGGGAGGAGTTCCGGGCGTGGGCCGGGGCGGTGGCCGAACGGCACGGGTACGACGTGGAGTTCGTGCCGGTGGGACCGGACGACCCGGAGGTCGGACCGCCCACACAAATGGCAGTGTTCGAGATCAAGTCCACCGCGAACGTGGAGAAGGAGGCGAAGGCGGCATGACCGAGAACCAGACCAAGGGGCGCGTGCTGCCCGTCACCGACCTCTCCCTCGTCGTCCTCGTCGGCGCCTCCGGCTCCGGCAAGTCCACGTTCGCGCACCGGCACTTCAAGCCCACCGAGGTCATCTCCTCGGACTTCTGCCGCGGCCTGGTCTCCGACGACGAGAACGACCAGAGCGCGACGAAGGACGCCTTCGACGTGCTCCACTACATCGCCGGCAAGCGGCTCGCCGCCGGCCGCCGTACCGTCGTGGACGCGACCAGCGTGCAGTCGGACTCCCGACGCCAGCTGATCGAACTGGCGCGGCAGCACGACGTGCTGCCCATCGCCATCGTCCTCGACGTGCCCGAGGAGGTGTGCGCGCAGCGCAACGCGGGCCGCACCGACCGGGCCGACATGCCGGTCCGGGTCATCAAGCGGCACATCCGCGAACTCCGGCGTTCCCTCCGGCACTTGGAGCGCGAGGGCTTCCGCAAGGTGCACGTCCTGCGTGGCGTGGAGGACATCGAGCACGCCACCGTCGTCACCGAGAAGCGCTTCAACGACCTCACCCACCTCACCGGCCCGTTCGACATCGTCGGCGACATCCACGGCTGCGCCTCCGAACTGGAGTCGCTGCTGGGCAAGTTGGGCTACGCCGACGGCGTGCACCCGGAGGGCCGTACCGCCGTCTTCGTCGGCGACCTCGTCGACCGGGGACCGGACAGCCCGGGCGTGCTGCGCCGCGTGATGTCGATGGTGAAGTCGGGCAACGCCCTGTGCGTCCCCGGCAACCACGAGAACAAGTACGGCCGTCACCTGAAGGGCCGCAAGGTCCAGCACACCCACGGCCTGGCCGAGACCATCGAGCAGATGGAGGGACAGTCGGACGAATTCCTCGCCGAGGTGCGGGAGTTCATCGACGGCCTCGTCAGCCACTACGTCCTCGACGGCGGCAGGCTGGTCGTCTGCCACGCCGGTCTGCCGGAGAAGTACCACGGCCGTACCTCCGGCCGGGTCCGCTCGCACGCGCTGTACGGCGACACCACCGGGGAGACGGACGAGTTCGGGCTGCCGGTGCGCTACCCGTGGGCCGAGGACTACCGGGGCCGGGCGGCGGTTGTCTACGGTCACACTCCGGTTCCAGAAGCGACATGGTTGAACAACACCATCTGCCTCGACACCGGCGCCGTCTTCGGCGGCAAGCTCACCGCGCTGCGCTGGCCGGAGCGGGAGCTGGTCGACGTACCGGCGGAGCGGGTCTGGTACGAGCCGACGAAGCCGCTGAAGTCGGAGGCGCCGGGCGGGCACGACGGCCGGCCGCTGGACCTGGCGGATGTCAACGGGCGACGGGTCGTGGAGACCCGGCACCAGGGGCGGGTGGCGGTCCGTGAGGAGAACGCGGCCGCCGCGCTTGAGGTGATGAGCCGTTTCGCGGTGGACCCGCGGCTGCTGCCGTACCTCCCGCCGACGATGGCACCGACGGCGACCAGCCACATCGACGGCTACCTGGAGCACCCGGCCGAGGCCTTCGCTCAGTACGCGGAGGACGGGGTCGCGCGGGTCGTGTGCGAGGAGAAGCACATGGGTTCGCGGGCGGTGGCGCTGGTGTGCCGGGACGCGGAGACCGCCCGGAAGCGCTTCGGCGTGGACGGTCCGACGGGGTCGATCTACACCCGCACCGGCCGCCCGTTCTTCGACGACGAGTCGGTGACGGAGGAGATCCTGGACCGGCTGCGGTCGGCGGTGACCGAGGCCGGGCTGTGGGCCGAACTCGACACGGACTGGCTCCTGTTGGACGCCGAGCTCATGCCGTGGTCGCTGAAGGCGTCGGGGCTGCTGCGCTCGCAGTACGCCGCCGTCGGCGCCGCGTCCGGGGCGGTGTTCCCGGGTGCGCTCGCCGCGCTGGAGGGTGCGGCGGGACGGGGCGTGGACGTCGGGGAGTTGCTGGGCCGCCAGCGTGAACGGGCCTCGAACGCGGCCGCGTTCACCGAGGCGTACCGGCGTTACTGCTGGACGACGGAGGGCCTGGACGGCGTACGACTTGCGCCGTTCCAGATCCTGGCGGTACAGGGCCGCAGCCTGGCGTACCTGCCGCACGACGAGCAACTGGCGTTGCTGGACCGGCTGGTGGAGCACGACGGCACCGGTCTGCTCCAGACCACCCGTCGGCTGTACGTCGACACGGCCGACCCCGAGTCCGTGCAGGCGGGCGTCGACTGGTGGCTGGAGATGACGGGCCGGGGCGGTGAGGGCATGGTCGTCAAGCCGCTGGGCGCCGTGGTGCGATGGGGGTCCCCCCGCTCGAGCGGAGCCGAGAGTGGGGGAGAGCAGGGGCGGCTGGTGCAGCCTGGCATCAAGTGCCGTGGGCGGGAGTACCTGCGGATCATCTACGGTCCGGAGTACACCCGCCCCGACAACCTCACCCGGCTGCGTCAGCGCTTCCTCAACCACAAGCGCTCGCTCGCGATCCGCGAGTACGCGCTCGGCCTGGAGGCGCTCGACCGGCTGGCCGAGGGGGAGCCGCTGTGGCGGGTGCACGAGGCGGTGTTCGGGGTGCTGGCGCTGGAGTCGGAGCCGGTGGACCCGAGGCTGTGATCGTCGGCCGATGTGCTCGGCAGGTGCTGTGACGGTCAGCCGACCAGTCGCAGCCGCTCCCCGCACACCCCCACCCGGACGCTCTGGCCCCAGGTCAGCTCCAGGGCGTCCGACTCCATCCCGTCCCCGAACGCGATCAGCCGTTCGGATTCGACGGTGAGGTGGAGGGCGGTCGCCGCCGGGAGTTCGCCGGCCACCAGGGACGTACCGGTGGCCGGCGAGGGCCAGGCCTCGCGGACGAACCACACCAGGCGGTCCTCGGTCGGACGGGGCAGGGGCAGGGCGCTGCCCCGCTCCTGCCACACCGACCGCAGCCAGCCCGTCGCGCCCGTCCCCGTGCCCACCAGCACGCCCGAGGAAGCCTGGGCCTCGGCGGCACCCCCGTGGTCGTCGAGGCCCAGGCGGTAGCGGGCGGTCTGGTGGCCGGGGGCGCCCAGGTAGATCTCGTTGAGGGCGACCAGGCGCTGGGTGTCGTCGGCGACCGCCTCGACCATGGTGAGTTCGTCGACGGGTGGGGTTCTGGATGTCAGGAGTTTCGCCGTGTTCCCGGGAGAGTGGCGGACGAGTACGCCCGGGTTGCGGGCGGGATCGGGGTTGATGCCCACCACGGGTTGGCCGGAGAGGTACTTGGCCGTGTTCGCCACGAGCCCGTCCTGGCCGACCACGACCACCACGTCCTCCGGCGCGAACAGGAAACGGTCCAAGTCGGCGCGCTCGACCCTCGATTGACGCCACGTGAGAGGGATCGCCGACGTCACCTCGGCCAGGGCGCGGCGGGTACGGCGGTGGCGTTCGGCGACCTCCTCGATGTCCCGGCCGCGGGAGGAGAGGAAGAAGGCGGCCTGGCCGTGGGTGCCGTGGTGGGCCACCAACTCCTCGTACTCCGTGGTGCGGTGGACCAGGACGACCCGGGGCGCGAGGCTCATGCCGGGTCCTGGTTCCCGCTCAGCTTGGCCAGCAGGCCGGTCAGCACGTCGGGGGAGATGGTGAGGTTCTCGATGTGCGGCAGGTTCTCCGCGAGCCGGGTCCCGGTGAGCGCGTGCAGCACCGCCACCTCCACGTCCCCGTGCACCCGCAACCACGCCTCCTGCGCCTGCGCCCGAGCCGCCCCCACGGCTCGCGCCCCCTCGGCCTCGGCCTCCGCCAGTTTCACGGTCCGGGCCGCTTCCGCCTCCGCCAGTTTCACCGACCGCGCCGCCTCCGCTCCGGCCCGTACCGCGTCCGCCGCCGCGGCCTCCTCCGCCTCCCGGCGGGCGTTCGTGCCGCGTTGCTCGACCAACTGCTCCTCGCGGCGGGCGAGTTCGATCTGACTGGCCAGTTCGTTCTCGGCGATGGCCCGCTCCCGCTCGACGGCCACGGCTCGCCGCTCGTAGGTCGCCCGGTCCGCCTCCTGCTGGATCTGCTCACGGGCCGGGGTGCGCAGGGCCCGCTCCACCTCCGGTTCCGGGCGCAGGGCGACCACGCGGACCGCGACCACCTCGATGCCCGTGGCCGGGAGGCGCGGTTCTGCCGCCAGTCCCGCGGCGACCCGTTCCCGTACCGCCGCCACCCCGTCCACCAGCGCCGACGCCAATGACGTACGGGCAAGGACGTCCAGCGCGTGCTGCTGGGCCGTCTCCGTGAGCAGGGTGCCGAGCTGTTCCAGCGGGGTGCCGCGCCACGCGCCCGTGTCCGGGTCGATCGAGAAGTCGAGGCGGGCGGCGGCGAGGGCCGGGTCGCTGATCCGGTAGGTCACCGTCGCCTGGACCGCGACGTCCTGGAAGTCGGAGGTGCGGGCGTGGAAGGTCATCGCCAACTCCCGGTCGTCGACCGGGATTTCGGAGAGCGCGGCGGTCAGCGTGCGGTACCAGAAGCTGAGCCCCGGTCCGTCGTGGACCAGCTTTCCGCCGTGGTGGTGTCTTACATGCGCTGTCGGCGCGCCGCGCAGGTGGCGCCAGCCGAGGCGCCGGGTGATGTCGGCCACGAGACCCCCTCTTTTCGTCTTGACGACGATAAGCGGTCACCTCGCTTGTCGTCAATGGGACGAGAACAAGAAGTGCTCCAGCGGAAGTGCTCAAGCAGGGGGTGAATACGGTCCCAGATGGTCAGGATGGAGACATGGGATTGCATGTCGACTCCGAGGCCGGGCGGCTCCGCCGCGTCATCCTGCACCGGCCGGATCTTGAGCTCAAAAGGCTCACGCCCAGCAACAAGGACGCCCTTCTCTTCGATGACGTGCTCTGGGTGCGCCGGGCGCGCGCCGAGCACGACGGGTTCGCGGACGTGCTGCGCGACCGCGGGGTCACCGTCCATCTCTTCGGTGACCTGCTCACCGAGGCCCTGGCGGTACCGGAAGCCCGCACCCTCGTGCTGGACCGGGTCTTCGACGAGAAGGAGTACGGCGTCCTCGCCACCGACCACCTCCGCGCTGCCTTCGAGTCACTGCCCGCACCCGAACTGGCCGAGGTCCTCGTCGGCGGCATGACCAAGCGGGAGTTCCTGGACGCCCACGAGGAGCCGGTCTCCGTCCGCTTCCATGTGATGGACCTCGACGACTTCCTCCTCGCCCCCCTGCCCAATCACCTCTTCACCCGCGACACCTCCGCCTGGATCTACGACGGCGTCTCCGTCAACGCCATGCGCTGGCCGGCCCGGCAGCGCGAGACGGTCCACTTCGAGGCGATCTACCGCCACCACCCCCTCTTCCGCGACGAGACGTTCCGGGTGTGGAGCGAGGGCCAGGCCGACTACCCGTCCACCATCGAGGGCGGCGACGTCCTGGTCATCGGCAACGGCGCCGTCCTCATCGGCATGAGCGAGCGCACCACCCCGCAGGCCGTGGAGATGCTCGCGCACAAGCTGTTCGCCGCCGGGTCCGCGCAGACGATCGTGGCGCTCGACATGCCCAAGCGGCGGGCCTTCATGCACCTCGACACCGTCATGACGATGGTCGACGGCGACACCTTCACCCAGTACGCCGGGCTCGGCATGCTCCGCTCGTACACCATCGAACCGGGCGTCGGCGACAAGGAGTTGAAGGTCACCGACCATCCGCCGGAGCACATGCACCGCGCGATCGCCGCCGCGCTGGGGCTGAACGAGATCCGGGTGCTGACCGCCACGCAGGACGTGCACGCGGCGGCGCGGGAGCAGTGGGACGACGGCTGCAACGTCCTCGCCGTCGAGCCGGGGGTCGTCGTCGCCTATGAGCGCAACGCCACCACCAACACCCACCTCCGCAAGCAGGGCATCGAGGTCATCGAGATCCCGGGCAGCGAGCTGGGGCGGGGGAGGGGCGGGCCGCGCTGTATGAGCTGTCCGGTCGAACGGGAGGCCGTATAAAAGTACACCTGATCGCATATAAATGCCGAACGTCGTATAGACTTCCACGAGTACCTGTCACCCGTATCTCTGGAGCGTCCCCATGGCGACCGTCCCGACCGCCCTCGCCGGGCGCCACTTCCTCAAGGAGCTCGACTTCACCGAGGAGGAGTTCCTCGGTCTGATCGAGCTGGCCGCGGAGCTGAAGGCCGCGAAGAAGGCCGGGACCGAGACCCAGTACCTGCGCGGCAAGAACATCGCGCTGATCTTCGAGAAGACCTCGACGCGCACCCGCTGCGCGTTCGAGGTCGCCGCGGCGGACCAGGGCGCCTCGACGACGTACCTCGACCCGTCGGGCTCGCAGATCGGGCACAAGGAGTCCGTGCGGGACACCGCGCGCGTGCTGGGGCGGATGTACGACGGGATCGAGTACCGCGGGGACAGCCAGCCGAAGGTGGAGGAGCTGGCCGCGTACGCCGGTGTGCCCGTCTTCAACGGTCTCACCGACGACTGGCACCCCACCCAGATGCTCGCCGACGTCCTCACGATGACCGAGCACAGCGCCAAGCCGGTCAGGGAGATGTCCTTCGCCTACCTCGGCGACGCCCGCTTCAACATGGGCAACTCGTATCTGATCACCGGCGCCCTGCTCGGCATGGACGTCCGGATCGTCGCCCCGAAGACCTACTGGCCCACCCATGACATCGTCGAGCGGGCCCGGGAACTCGCCGTGGACAGCGGGGCCCGCATCACGCTCACCGAGTCGCTCGCGGAGGGCGTCGCGGGCGCGGACTTCGTCGCCACCGACGTCTGGGTCTCGATGGGCGAGCCCAAGGAGGTCTGGGACGAGCGGATCACCGCCCTCGCCCCGTACGCCGTGACCATGGACGTTCTGCGCGCCACCGGCAACCCGGACGTCAAGTTCCTGCACTGCCTGCCGGCCTTCCACGACCTCGGCACCAAGGTCGGCCAGGAGATATACGACTCCCACGGCCTGGACAGCCTGGAGGTCACCGACGAGGTCTTCGAGTCGGCCCACTCGGTCGTCTTCGACGAGGCGGAGAACCGGCTGCACACCATCAAGGCGATCCTGGTCGCCACGCTCGCGTCGTAGGGGCGCCGGTCGTGCTTCGGCTGCGGGACGGCTGTGGCTGGTCGCGCAGTTCCCCGCGCCCCTAGGTGGGTCCGGTTAAGCGGGTCGCCATTGGGGCGGCACTGCCGGCAGGCGGAACCATACGGCTTTGCCGGACTCCGTAGGCCTGTGCCCGCACGACGAGCTCAGGGCCCGGATCAGCAGCAGGCCGCGGCCGTGCTCCTGCCAGGGGTCCGGCTCCATGTCCACCGGGCGTGTGAGATTGCCCGGCGGCTCCGGGTCCGGGTCGTGCACCTCGACCTGGCAGCCGCTCGGCAGCAGCTCCACAACCAGCTCTATCGGCGCGTCCCCCGCGGTGTGCTCGACGGCGTTCGCGACCAGCTCCGCGGTCAGCAGCTCCGCGGTGTCACTGTCGGCCCCGTGTTCCAGCTCGGCCAGCGCCGTGCGCACCAACGCACGGGCCACGGGCACGGCCGCGGCGGAGTGCGGCAGCGCGATGCGCCAGGAGGCGGAGGCTGAGGGGCGATCTTGCAAGGCGGTTCCGTTCATGAGCAGGCTGTCCTGCTTTCAACCTTATGAATGGTACGGCGCCGCCCGGCAGAGGCGTCCGACGGGCACCGTGCGGGACCTTCGGCCCCGTTACCGGGCGGCTTACCCCTCACAACGGCTTGCCTCGCACGGCTGCTCCCGCCGTAGCCGCTCTGTCGACGAGCCGTGACGGATGTGACGGGACCAGGTCACATCGAGGTCGCATCGGCGGTGTGCTATCGCGCACTCGTGACGACAGTCAAAGATGAGTGATAGCTTCGAAGGAGTAGAGCAGGGGAAAGCGCACCTTGTCCGCGTACGAGGAGGCCGCACCGCATGAGTCCCTTCACCGGCTCCGCCGCCCGCACCGCCCGCTGGGAACACCTGCGCCTGGAGGTGACCTCCGGCGTCGCCACGGTCACCCTCGCCCGCCCCGACAAACTCAACGCGCTCACCTTCGGCGCCTACGCCGACCTGCGCGATCTCCTCTCCGAGCTGTCCCGGGAACGCTCGGTACGGGCCCTCGTCCTGGCCGGCGAGGGCCGCGGCTTCTGCTCCGGCGGCGACGTCGACGAGATCATCGGCGCGACCCTCTCGATGGACACCGCCCAGCTCCTCGACTTCAACCGCATGACCGGGCAGGTCGTCAGGGCGGTACGAGAGTGCCCGTTCCCGGTGATCGCGGCGGTGCACGGGGTCGCGGCGGGCGCGGGAGCGGTACTGGCGCTCGCGGCGGACTTCAGGGTGGCCGACCCGACGGCGAGGTTCGCGTTCCTGTTCACACGCGTGGGCCTGTCCGGCGGCGACATGGGCGCGGCCTATCTGCTGCCGAGGGTGGTGGGCCTGGGCCACGCGACCCGCCTGCTCATGCTGGGCGAACCGGTCCGGGCACCGGAGGCGGAACGCATCGGCCTGATCAGCGAGCTCACGGACGAAGGGGCGGTGGACGAGGCGGCCCAGTCCCTGGCCCGCCGCCTGGCCGACGGCCCCGCACTGGCGTACGCCCAGACGAAGGCGCTGCTGACGGCGGAACTGGACATGCCGCTGGCCGCGAGCGTGGAACTCGACGCGTCGACACAGGCCCTGCTGATGAACGGGGAGGACTACAGGGAGTTCCATGCGGCGTTCACGGAGAAGAGGCCGCCGAAATGGCAGGGGCGGTAGGCATGGCAAGGACGGTAAGCGCGGTGCGTCCTCTGCGCGTCGCGGTCATCGGCGGCGGCCCCGGCGGCCTCTACGCGGCCGCGCTGCTGAAACGCCTCGACCCGGCCCGCGAGATCACGGTCTTCGAACGCAACGCCCCCGACGACACCTTCGGCTTCGGCGTGGTCCTCTCCGACGAGACCCTCGGCGGCATCGAGCACGCCGACCCCGTGGTCTACGAAGCCCTCCAACGCGACTTCGTCCGCTGGGACGACATCGACATCGTGCACCGGGGGACACGCCACACCTCAGGCGGCCACGGCTTCTCCGCCCTCGGCAGGAAGCGGCTCCTCGACATCCTCCACACCCGCTGCCGGGACCTCGGCGTCGACCTCCGCTTCCGCACCGAAGCCCCGCCCGGCCTGGCTCAGGCGTACGACCTCGTCATCGCCGCCGACGGAGTCAACAGCACCACCCGCGAGACCCACCCCCACGTGTTCCACCCCCATGTGACCACCCACCACTGCCGCTACATCTGGCTCGCCGCCGACTTCGCCTTCGACGCCTTCCGCTTCGAGATCGCCGAGACCGAACACGGCGTGATGCAACTGCACGGCTACCCGTACTCCGCAGACGCCTCCACGGTGATCGTCGAGATGCGCGAGGAGGTCTGGCGAGCCGCCGGCTTCGACGATATGGACACCCGGGAATCCATCGACCGCTGCGCCAAGATCTTCGCGGAAGCGCTCGGCGGCGGTCCGCTCCGCTCCAACAACTCGACGTGGACCACCTTCCGCACGGTCGTCAACGAGCGCTGGTCGCACGGCAACACCGTCCTCCTCGGCGACGCCGCCCACACCGCCCACTTCTCCATCGGCTCCGGCACCAAGCTCGCGGTCGAGGACGCCCTCGCCCTCGCCGCCTGCCTGGAGGAACAGCCGTCACTGGAAAGGGCGTTGGCGGCCTACGAAGCGGAACGCAAACCCGTCGTCGCCTCCACCCAGCGCGCCGCCCGCGCCAGCCTGGAGTGGTTCGAGAACCTCGGCCGCTATCTCGACCAGCCGCCCCGCCAGTTCGCCTTCAACCTCCTCACCCGCAGCCGCCGCGTCACCCACGACAACCTCCGCCTCCGCGACGCCCACTTCACAGGTGCCGTGGAGCGGGAGTTCGGCTGCCCGCCGGGTACGCCCCCGATGTTCACCCCGTTCCGGCTGCGCGGCCTGACCCTGCACAACCGGGTCGTCGTGTCCCCCATGGACATGTACTCGGCGGTCGAGGGCCTCCCCGGCGACTTCCACCTCGTCCACCTGGGAGCGCGGGCGCTCGGCGGGGCCGGACTGGTGATGACCGAGATGGTGTGCGTCAGCGCGGAGGGCCGTATCACCCCCGGCTGCACCGGCCTCTACACCGGGAAGCAGGCCGAGTCCTGGCGGCGGATCACCGACTTCGTGCACGCGCAGGCACCCGGCACCGCGATCGGCGTCCAGCTCGGCCACAGCGGCCGCAAGGGCTCGACCAAGCTGATGTGGGAGGGCATCGACGAACCGCTGCCCGACGGCAACTGGCCCCTCGTGGCCGCGTCCCCGATCCCGTACGGCCCTTCCAGTCAGACCCCGCGCGAACTCACCCGAGCCCAACTCACCGACCTGCGCGAACAGTTCACCGCCGCCGCCTGGCGGGCCGCCCGCGCCGGATTCGACCTCCTCGAACTCCACTGCGCGCACGGCTATCTGCTCTCCGGCTTCCTCTCCCCGCTCACCAACCTCCGCACCGACGCCTACGGCGGCACCCTCGCCAAGCGGCTCCGCTTCCCCCTCGAAGTCTTCGACGCCATCAGGGGCGTATGGCCGGAGGAACGGCCCATGACGGTCCGTATCTCCGCCACCGACTGGGCGGAGGGCGGCACTTCGGCCGAGGACGCCGTGGAGATCGCCCGTGCCTTCGCGGCGCACGGGGCCGACGCCATCGACGTGTCGACCGGGCAGGTCGTGGCTGACGAACGCCCGGAGTACGGGCGGTCGTACCAGACGCCCTTCGCGGACCGCATCCGCCACGAGACCGGCGTCCCGGTGATCGCGGTCGGTGCGATCTCCTCCTGGGACGACGTCAACTCCCTGATCCTGGCCGGGCGTACGGACCTGTGCGCCCTCGCCCGACCGCACCTCTACGACCCGCACTGGACCCTCCACGCGGCCGCCGAACAGGGTTACGACGGACCGGGCGTCGTCTGGCCCGACCCGTACCGGGCGGGCAGCCGCCGCCCCCAGACCGGACGCACGGACGCCCCCAAGCCCCGCCTGACACTCGGGACTTGAGGGCGCTCGCGACTGAGGGGCGGCCTGAGAAAGGGGCTTATGACAGCGCGACCATGCCCGCCGTCAGCGTCGCCCCGTCCGCCGGGTCGATCAGGATGAACGCACCCGTGCGCCGGGAGACGGCGTAGTCGTCGAGGGCGAGCGGCTCCGCCGTGCGCAGCGTGACGCGGCCCAGGTCGTTCGCGCTCAACTCGCCCGCGTCGCCGAGGTCCTTGACGATGGCCTTGACCGTGCGGGTGGTGTGCCGCACCAGCACCCGGTCGCCGACCCGCAGCGGACGGTCGGCCAGATGGCAGACGGCCGCGCGCACGTCCTGGGTGAGCACCGGGACATCGACACCGGCGGTGATCATGTCGCCGCGCGACACGTCCCGCTGGTCGGCGAGGCGCACCCCGATCGACTGCGGCGCGTGGGCCACGTCGGCGGGGACGCCGAGGACGTCGATGCCGGTGATCTCGGAGCTCTCGCCGGAGGGGTGGACCGTGATCCGGTCGCCGACCCGGAGCGTGCCCGAGACCAACTGGCCCGCGTAGTGGCGGACTTCGCCGTCCCGCAGGACGTACTGGACCGGGAAGCGGGCGGGCGCGTCGGCGGCCTCGACACCCACCGGCACGTTCTCCAGGAACTCCAGCAGAGCCGGACCCTCGTACCAGTCCATCTCCGCCGAACGCTCCACCACGTTGTCGCCGACGAGCGCGGAGACCGGGATCGGCGTGAAGGACGGCAGCCCCAACTCGGCCGCGTACCCGGCGAAGTCCTCGACGATCCGGTCGAACTCCCTCTCCGCGTACCCGACCAGGTCCATCTTGTTGACGGCGAGCACCACGTGCGGGACCCGGAGCAGCGCCGCGATCGCCGCGTGCCGACGGGTCTGCTCGACCACGCCGTTGCGGGCGTCGACGAGGATGATCGTCAGCTCGGCCGTGGAGGCACCGGTGACCATGTTGCGGGTGTACTGCACATGCCCCGGGGTGTCGGCGAGGATGAACCGGCGGACCGGGGTGGCGAAGTACCGGTAGGCGACGTCGATCGTGATGCCCTGCTCGCGCTCGGCCCGCAGACCGTCGGTGAGCAGCGCCAGGTCCGGTGCCTCCTGGCCGCGGTTGCGGGAGGCGGTCTCCACGGCCTCCAGCTGGTCGGCGAGAACCGACTTGGAGTCGTGCAGCAGCCGGCCGACCAGGGTCGACTTGCCGTCGTCGACGGAACCGGCGGTCGCGAAACGCAGAGTGTCGATAGTCGTGCTCATGGTTAGAAGTACCCCTCGCGCTTACGGTCTTCCATCGCGGCCTCGGACATCTTGTCGTCGGCGCGGGTGGCACCGCGCTCGGTGAGCCGGGACGCGGCGATCTCGGCGATCACCTTCTCGATGGTGTCGGCGTCGGAGTCCACCGCGCCGGTGCAGGACATGTCGCCGACCGTGCGATAGCGGACCTGCCGCTTCTCGACGGTCTCGCCGTCCTTCGGGCCGCCCCACTCACCGGCGGTCAGCCACATGCCGGCGCGCGGGAAGACCTCGCGCTGGTGGGCGTAGTAGATCTCCGGGAGTTCGATCCGCTCGCGGGCGATGTACTGCCACACGTCCAGCTCGGTCCAGTTGCTGAGCGGGAACACGCGGACGTGCTCACCGGGAGCGTGCCGTCCGTTGTAGAGGTTCCACAGCTCGGGCCGCTGGCGGCGCGGGTCCCACTGCGAGAACTCGTCCCGCAGCGAGAACACCCGCTCCTTGGCGCGCGCCTTCTCCTCGTCGCGGCGCCCGCCGCCGAAGACCGCGTCGAACTTCTCCGACTGGATCTTCTCGGTCAGCGGCAGCGTCTGGAGCGGGTTGCGGGTGCCGTCGGGGCGTTCCCGAAGCACACCCCGGTCGATGTAGTCCTGTACGGAGGCCACATGGAGGCGCAGCCCATGCCGGGCCACCGTGCGGTCGCGGTAGTCGAGGACCTCGGGGAAGTTGTGCCCGGTGTCGACGTGCAGCAGCGTGAAGGGGATCGCGGCCGGGGCGAAGGCCTTCAGCGCCAGGTGCAGCATGACGATCGAGTCCTTGCCGCCGGAGAAGAGGATCACCGGCCGCTCGAACTCGCCCGCCACCTCACGGAAGATATGGACGGCTTCCGACTCGAGGGCGTCCAGGTGGGAGAGGGCAAAGGTCTTCTCGCTGGTGGTCTTCTCGCCGGTCGTCTTCTCGCTGGTCACGGCGCTCACACCAGCCCCCGCTCGGCCAGCACGGCATAGACGGCGTCGGCCGACTCCCGGGGCGTCTGCTCCTGCGTCCGCAGCACCAGAGCCGCGTCCACCGGAGGCTCGTACGGGTCGTCGACACCGGTCAGCCCGGACAGCTCGCCCGCGGCCTGCCTGGCGTACAGGCCCTTCACATCGCGCTCGCTGCACACCTCGACCGGGGTCGCGACATGCACCTCGACGTACGGCGTCCCGCTCGCCTCGTGCCGCTTGCGGACTGCCTCGCGGCTGTCGGCGTAGGGCGCGATGACGGGGACGACGGACAGCACGCCGTTGCGGGCGAGGACCTCGGAGACCAGACCGATGCGCTGCACATTGGTGTTGCGGTCCTCACGCGAGAAACCGAGCCCCGCGGACAGGAACCGGCGTATCTCGTCGCCGTCGAGGACCTCCACCCGGTGTCCCTCGGCCTTCAGCCGGTCACCGAGGTGGCGGGCAATGGTCGTCTTGCCCGCGCTCGGCAGCCCGGTGAGCCAGACCGTGGCTCCCTGAGCCCTTGCCGTGGTGGTCATGCGCAACAGTCCTCACTTCTTACCCGGCGTACGACGTCGTACGACCGTAGGTAAGAACTCTGAGAGGACCGACTAAGAAGCCTGAGGTTTAGCTGAGTGACTCGTGGTGCGCAAGAGGTCACAGGGCTTTGCCATGAGCTGTTCACAAAGCGGGGTGGGCCCCGGTCTCACAGCCCGACGAACACCGCCCCCGCGTCCCTGAGCCGCTCGTGCAGCCCCCGGAACACCGCCGCCGACCTGTCGCCCGGCCAGTCCTCGGGGAGCAGCCGGGAGGGGAGGCCGGGGTCGGTGTAGGGGAGGTGGCGCCAGGAGTCCAGGGCGAGGAGGTAGTCGCGGTAGGCCTCCTCGGGCGGGGTGTCCTCGCGCGCCTGCCACTCCTCCAGCACGCGCGCGTGGCGGTCGAGGAAGTCCTCGTGCTCCTTGGCGATCGCCGCGAGGTCCCACCAGCGGGCGACGGCCTCGGCGGTCGGGGCGAAGCCGAGATGGTCGCCGCGGAAGAAGTCGACGTACGGGTCGAGGCGGAGCCGCTGGAGCACGTGCCGCGCCTCCTCGTACAGCCGCGCGGGGGCGAGCCAAACCCCCGGTGCCGCGGTGCCGAAGCCGAGCCCGGCCAGCCGGGAGCGCAGGACGTGCCGCTTCTGCCGCTCGGACTCCGGCACCGAGAACACGGCGAGCACCCAGCCCTCGTCCTCGGGCGGTGCGACGGCGTAGATGCGCCGGTCGCCGTCCTCCAGCAACTGGCGGGCGTCCGGCGACAGTTCGTACCCGGCCGCGCCCTGTGCCGTGCGGGCCGGGACGAGGAGTCCGCGGCGTTTGAGTCTGGACACCGAGGAGCGTACGGAGGGGGCGTCCACGCCTACCGCGGCGAGCAGCCGGATGAGCTCGGCGACCGGTACCGGGCCGGGCACGAAGCGGCCGTAGGCGCCGTAGAGCGTGACGATGAGAGACCGTGGTGCATGTTGGTCGGACACGTTGATCATCTTAGGTCGTCGGTATCACTGCTGGTCACCCTCGGTGCGCAGCCGGAACCGCTGGAGTTTGCCGGTCGCGGTGCGCGGCAGCGCGTCCAGGAAGACGATCTCGCGCGGACACTTGTACGGCGCGAGCTCGGCCTTCACGAAGGCGCGCAGCGCCTCGGCGTCCCGTTCGGCGCCCTCCTTCAGCACCGCGTACGCCACCACGACCTGCCCGCGCGCCTCGTCCGCCCGTCCCACGACCGCGGCCTCCACCACATCGGGGTGGCGCAGGAGCGCGTCCTCGACCTCCGGGCCCGCGATGTTGTACCCGGCCGAGATGATCATGTCGTCCGCGCGGGCGACGTACCGGAAGTAGCCGTCGCCCTCCCGGACATACGTGTCCCCGGTGATGTTCCAGCCGAAGCGCACGTACTCGCCCTGCCGCGGATCGGCGAGATACCGGCACCCGACGGGTCCGCGCACGGCGAGCAGCCCGGGCTCCCCGTCCGGCCGGTCCCGGCCCTCCTCGTCGACCACGCGCGCGTGCCACCCCGGTACCGGCACCCCGGTCGTCCCCGGCCGGATCCGCTCGTCGGCGGCGGATATGAAGATGTGCAGCAGCTCGGTCGCGCCGATGCCGTTGATGATCCGCAGCCCGGTGCGCTCGTGCCAGGCCTGCCAGGTGGCCGCGGGGAGGTTCTCGCCGGCGGAGACACAGCGGCGCAGCGAGGAGATGTCGTGCGTGTCCAGCTCGTCGAGCATCGCGCGGTACGCGGTGGGGGCGGTGAAGACGACGGACACCCGGTGCTCGGCGATCGCGGGCAACAGCTGCTTGGGACCGGCCTGTTCGAGGAGGAGGGCGCTGGCCCCGGCCCGCATCGGGAAGACGACGAGCCCGCCGAGCCCGAAGGTGAAGCCGAGCGGGGGGCTGCCGGCGAAGACGTCGTCCACATGTGGCCGCAACACATGCTGAGAGAAGGTGTCGGCTATCGCGAGCACATCCCGGTGGAAGTGCATGCACCCTTTGGGACGCCCGGTGGTGCCCGAGGTGAAGGCGATCAGCGCCACGTCGTCGGCGGCGGTCGGGACGGCCGGGTACGGGGTGTCCGGCGCTGTCCGGTTCAGGAGGTCGTCGGGCGCGTCACCGCCGTACGTCGCGATCCGCAGCCCCGATATCTCGGCCTTCGCGAGGTCGTCGACCGCCCGGATGTCGCACAGGGCGTGCCTGACCTGCGCGATCTCGCACATCGTCGCCAGTTCGTGGGGCCGCTGCTGCGCCAGCACGGTGACCGCGACGGCCCCGGCCTTCAGCACGGCCAGCCAACAGGCCGCGAGCCACGGTGTGGTGGGCCCGCGCAGCAGTACGCGATTGCCGGGTACGACGCCGAGGTCCCCGGTGAGCAGATGCGCGAGCCGGTCGACGCGGGTGCGCAGGGTGCCGTACGTCCATGTGTCCCCGGTGGGGGTGTGGAACACGGGGCGGTCGTCGGGCGGGCCCGTCAGCAGCTCGGCGGCGCAGTTCAGCCGATCGGGGTACCGCAGCTCGGGGAGGTCGAACTGGAGCTCGGGCCACTGGTCGGGGGGCGGGAGATGGTCGCGCGCGAAGGTGTCGACGTGCGCCGAGCGGTTCATGGCGGTTCGCCCCCTGCCTTGTAGGGCTGCCTTGTGGGCATCGTGGGTGGCCTCGCGCAACGAGCGTATCGTCTTGGTGACGACAGTCAATGGGACGCGATATCGTCGAAGGGCCCAGTGGAGAGAGGACCGGCAGAGAGGACAGGCAATGTCCGCATTCTCGCTCGATCCGGTACAAACCGCCTGGTGTGCGGAGCTGCGTACGACGGCCGCGGAACGGCTGCGCCCGCTGGCGGAGAAGGGCGAGCCGGGCCGCGTGAACCGCCCCCTCGTCGCCGAACTCGGTCAACTCGGCCTCCTGCGCCGCCTGTTCACCTCCGGCGCCCTCGACCTCTGCCTGATGCGCGAGTCCCTCGCCTACGCCTGCACGGAGGCCGAGACCGCCCTCGCCTTGCAGGGACTGGGGGCGCATCCCGTACACGCCTACGGGACACCGGCCCAGCGGGAGCGGTGGCTGCCCCGCGTGGAGGAGGGGACGGCGATCGCGGCCTTCGCGCTGAGCGAGCCGGGGGCGGGCTCGGACGCGGCGGCGCTGGGGTTGCGGGCGGACCGGGACGGCTCGCCTGGGGATGGGCCGAGCGTGGGTGTCGCGGGCGCCTTGGGCGGACCCGGAGGTGAGTCGGGTGGCGGCGCCGACGTCGGCGGCTCGCCCGCGGATGTTCCCGACGCCAAGCCTCACCCGGGCGCTCGCGCCGCCGAGCCGCACCTCGACGCCCACGCCACCGGTCCCCGCCCTGACTCCCTCGCCGCCGCCCCCGACGGCCCCTCCCGCTGGCGGCTCACCGGGGAGAAGTGCTGGATCTCCAACGCACCAGAGGCCGACTTCTACACCGTCTTCGCCCGCACCACCCCCGATGCCGGTGCTCGCGGCGTGACCGCCTTCCTCGTTCCCGCCGACCGGCCCGGGCTCACCGGCACCGCCCTCGACATGCTCTCGCCGCATCCCATCGGCGCCCTCGACTTCGACGGCGTGCCCGTCACCGCCGAGGACATCCTCGGGGAGCCGGACCGTGGCTTTCGGGTGGCGATGGGGACTCTCAATCTGTTCCGGCCGAGTGTCGGGGCCTTCGCGGTGGGGATGGCGCAGGCGGCGCTCGACGCGACGCTCGCTCATACCGCCCAACGGGAGGCGTTCGGGGGGAAGTTGAAGGATCTCCAGGCCGTGGCCCACCAGGTCGCCGAGCTCGCCCTGCGTACCGACGCGGCCCGGCTCATGGTGTACGCGGCGGCGACGGCGTACGACGAGGGCGCCCCGGATGTCCCGAAGCGGGCGGCGATGGCGAAGCTGCTCGCGACGGAGACCGCGCAGTATGTCGTCGACGCGGCGGTCCAGTTGCACGGGGCGCGGGCGCTGCGGCGCGGCCATCTGCTGGAGCACCTGTACCGGGAGGTGCGCGCCCCGCGTATCTACGAGGGGGCCAGCGAGGTCCAACGGGGCATCATCGCCAAGGAGTTGTACGCGAGTCTGGAGGCGTCCCAGTGAGCACCGAGCGTGTGAACCCGCCCGGCCTGTCCCCGCCCACCGGCTTCTCGCACGCCGTCGTCGCCACGGGCACCCGCGTGGTCTTCCTGGCCGGCCAGACCGCCCTCGACCCCGACGGAAAGGTCGTGGGGGAGGGGCTGGTGGAGCAGTTCGAGAGGGCGCTCAAGAATTTGCTGAGCGCGCTGGAGGCTTCCGGCGGCACCCCCGCCGACCTGGCCCGCGTCACCGTCTACGCGACGGACGTCGCCGACTATCGCGCCCGAGCCGCTGAACTCGGGGGTGTGTGGCGGAGGTTGGCGGGCCGGAACTACCCCGCGATGGCCGTCGTCCAGGTCGTACGCCTGTGGGACGAGGAGGCGCTGGTGGAACTGGACGGCTTCGCGGTACTGCCCTAGATCAGGTCCCTAGAGGTCCCTAGAGGTCCCTAGAGGTCCCTGGATCAGATCCCTGGATCAGGCCGCCATCGCGAGGTGCGTCACCCGGTGAGGCGCCACGACACTCCCGTCGGCGCGCAGCTCACCCGTGTCGTCGAAGACGATCGCCCCGTCGCACAGGAGGCTCCAGCCCTGCTCGGGGTGGGCTGACACGACGTGCTGACCGGTGGCGTCGGAGGAAGGGCACGAAGGCTGGTGGGAACACATGGCGACCTCCACATCGGGAGGACGATCCCTACGGGTCGTCCGTATGGATAGACCATGCTCCCGTCGCGAACTCATCGGAACGGCCCGACGCCAACCGTGACAACACGCGGACAACACCCGGACGGATCCACGAAGACCGCTGCGGACTCGCCACCGAAGGAGTGACGATCACACCCCTGGGCAGGCCGGACCGGTACCTGTGGAGGCTCCCGTTCCCGCCCCATTGGAAGGCACTCCGCCCATGTCCGTACGCCCCGCCCCCGCCCTCGCCTTCGCCACGCTGCTCCTTCTGCTCGTGGCCCCGACCGCCGCCGCCGACCCCTACGAGACGGTGACCGTCGACCCGACCGGCACCGTCGCCGCGGACGGCACGGTCACGCTGTCCGGCACGTACCGCTGTCTCGGCGACACGGGCCCCGTCTTCGTGAGCTCGTCCGTGGGGCAGAAGTCCCCGTCCGTCCGGCACGGCATCGGCGGCACCCGGGCGGTGTGCGACGGCGTCGAGCGCCGCTGGGAGAACACGGGCAAGCCCTCGCCCGGCGCCCTTGAGCCGGGCACGGCCCACGTCGAGGCCACCGTCATGGAACTCGCCCCGCAGGGCGGCCTGCCCCTGCCCCGCTTCCACGCGGCCCAGCAGCAGGACGTCACGCTGGTCGAGGGCTGACCTCCAGCCACGTGGTGAGCGCCCACCGCCAGTGCACGGCCGGCAGCGGCGGCAGGTCGGCGAGCGATCCGCCGGTGAGCCGCTGGAGTCTGCCGAGCCGGTAGCGGACCGTGTTGGGGTGGGTGAACAGGGCCGAGGCGGTCTGGTCGAGGCGGCGGCCGGTGTCCAGGTAGGTCAGCGCGGTGAGCGCGAGCTGCCGGTGGAAGCCGTCCGCCGGGTCGAGGCCGCCGAGCAGTCGGCGGCTCAAGTGCGAGCCCAGCAACGGCTGTTCGGCCAGGGCGATCTCGGCGGCGAGGTCCGTCAGTTCGTACCGGCCCTCCCGGCCCTGCCGCCGCCCGAGGTCCAGCGCGCGGACGCACAGCCGGTAGAGCGCCCGTAGTTCCGCCGGGGGAGCGGCCGGTGCGACCACGACCAGGGCGCCCGGCGCGACCTCCTCCGGCGCGGGCGGCCGTGGGAACAACCCCGCGAGACGCCCCTCGACGACGGCGGTCGCGGCCCGCGACGCCGGTAGCGCGTGCGGGGCCGCGGGGTCGGCGGCCAGACAGTGGTACAGGCCCTCGTCGTTCGGCCGGAGTCCCGCCCGCGCCAACTCCTCGGCGGGCGGCAGGAGTCCGCCGAGCAGCACCTGGCCGAGGAGCCGGGTACGCAGCGCGCCGGTCTCGCTCGGCGGCTCCTGCTCGGCGGCCCGGTACCCGTTGATGACATGCCGCTCGACGGCGTCGCCGTACTCCTTCAACCGCAGTACGACGCCCAGCAGTACGGCGTCCGGGACCCCCGCCGAGCGGCAGCGGTCCACGGTGATCTCCACGACCCGCGTCAGTGCGGCCTGTACCCCGCGCACGACCGCCGTCATGGGTACGCCCTGCACGGCCCGGTCCGCGCCGAGGAGCAGCGCGGCGGCGAAGTCCTGGTCGGGCAGGGCCTCCACGCGGTCGAAGGAGACGAACCAGGCGCCGGCCGCCCGGACCAGTTCGGTGACATGGCTGCGGGTCTCCGCCTCGGTGAGCCGGGCCAGTTCGGGGGAGCGGTCGCGGGCGGCACGGACGAGTTCGGCGCGGACCTCGGTGTCGACGGCCATGGCACGCAGGATCTCGACGACCGGCTCGGACGCGTGGACGACGGTCATGGCCCCCTCTGTGTGGCCGGGCCACAACGAAGCTGTGGCGGTGTTGGCGTCCGGCGACTACCGCACGGTCTTGGTGAGCTGTTTACCTTGTGCGCTACCGACGGTAACACTGGAGGGCCGCCCCGATGGAAGACCAGGACCCCACCACCTTCACCCGCCGCCGCGCCCTCACCGTCGCCGGCGGTGTCCTCGCCGGCGCCTACCTGTCCGGGGCCGCGCCCGCCTCCGCCGCCGAGTCGCAGCACGCCGACGCGATCGTCGTCGGCCACGGCCTCGCGGGACTCGTCGCCACCGCCGAACTCGCCGCCGCGGGACACAAGGTGCTGCTCCTCGACCAGGAGCCGGAGGCGAGCCTCGGCGGGCAGGCGTTCTGGTCGTTCGGCGGGCTGTTCCTCGTGGACTCCGCCGAGCAGCGGCTCATGGGCGTCAAGGACTCCCACGAGCTGGCGTGGCAGGACTGGTTGGGCACCGCCGGGTTCGACCGGGGCGTCGACGACCCCGCCGGACAGGACCACTGGGCCTACAAGTGGGCCGAGGCGTATGTGGACTTCGCGTCCGGCGAGAAACGGTCCTGGCTCGCCGGGCTCGGCATGCAGTGGTTCCCGATCGTCGGCTGGGCCGAGCGCGGCGGCGGCCTCGCGGACGGACACGGCAACTCGGTGCCCCGCTTCCATGTCACCTGGGGCACCGGCCCGGCGGTGGTGGAACCCTTCGAGAAGAAGGTCCGCGCGGCGGTCTCCGACGGCAAGGTCACCTTCAAATTCCGCCACCGCGTGGACGAGTTGGTGACCACCGGCGGTGCCGTCACCGGCGTCCGCGGCGCGATCCTGGAGCCCAGCGGTGCCGCCCGCGGAAAGCCCAGCTCCCGCACGGTCGTCGGCGAGTTCGAGCTCCGCGCCCCGGTCGTGATCGTCACCTCCGGCGGCATCGGCGCCAACCACGAGCTCGTACGCGCCAATTGGCCAGCCCGCCTCGGCACACCACCCAAGTCGATGATCACCGGCGTGCCCGCGCACGTGGACGGCCGCATGCTGGCGATCACCGAACAAGCGGGCGGCCGGATCGTCAACCCCGACCGGATGTGGCACTACACCGAGGGCCTCCAGAACTACGACCCGATCTGGCCGGACCACGGCATCCGCATCCTCCCCGGCCCGTCCTCGATGTGGTTCGACGCGACCGGCAAGCGCTTCTCGGCGCCCGACATCCCCGGCTACGACACCCTCCACACCCTCAAGTCGATCCGCGACACCGGCTACGACTACTCCTGGTTCGTGACGACACAGAAGATCATCGCGAAGGAGTTCGCGCTCTCGGGTTCGGAGCAGAACCCGGACCTGACCGAGAAGAACATCTGGATGCTGCTCTCCCGCATCTGGCAGACACCGGAGCCGATCGAACGGTTCAAGGAGAGGGGCGCGGACTTCGTCGTCGCCGACACCCTCCCCGAACTCGTCGCCGGAATGAACGAGTTGACGGGAGAGGGCCTGATCGACCTCGCGGGCCTCAAGCGGCAGATCGAGGCCCGCGACCGCGAGACTGACAACCCGTACACCAAGGACGCCCAGGTGATGGGCATCCGCAATGCCCTCAACTACCCCGGGGACACCCTGAGTCGTACGGCCTCCCTCCACAAGATCCTTGACGCGAGCGCCGGTCCACTGATCGCCGTCCGCCTCAACATCCTCACCCGCAAGACCCTCGGCGGCCTCCAGACCGACCTCTCCGGCCGCGTCCTCCACCAGTCCGGTAACCCCGTACCGGGCCTGTACGCGGCCGGAGAGGTCGCCGGTTTCGGCGGCGGCGGAGTCCACGGCTACCGCTCCCTGGAGGGCACCTTCCTCGGCGGGTGCCTGTTCTCCGGACGGCAGGCGGGGAAGGCGGCGGCAGCCGCGCTCTGACCCCCTGCCGACCGTCCCCGGCGACCGCCCGGCCCGTACGCAGAGTCAGCGTACGGGCACACACCGTAGACAGTACGGTGCTTGATTCGTCACGCTGAGTGGCGAGTGCGGGCGGTGCAAGGAGCCGTCGCGGTACGGAGAGAGGGGTGGCGGATGGACATCGTCGAAGGGGATCTGGCCGAGGCTGTGGGCGAGCGGGCGGTTCCGGCGGGGGAGGTGGTGCGGGAGCCTCACCCGTCGGACAGCCTGCGGACGTTCGGGGCCGTGGTACAGGCACTGCGTGAGCACGCGGGACTCAGCCGCGAGGAATTCGCCAGGCTGGTGCAGTTCTCCAAACACACCGTGGAGTCGGTGGAGTTGGGGCGCCGGATGCCGGACGAGGCGTTCGTGGAACGCGGGGAGGAAGCCACCGGCAACACGGGGGCGCTGCGGAGGTCGGCTCGGTTTCTGACCCGGGGTGACGTGGGGCTCGCGGCCTGGTTCCGGCGGTGGGCGCGCCTTGAGCGGGAGGCGGTCAGCCTGTGCACGTATGAATGCCGGTTGGTGCCGGGGCTGTTGCAGTCCGAGGCGTATGCGCGGGCGGTGTTCCTGGGCACCATCCCGCTGCGGACGGACGAGGAGCTGGACGCGCAGCTCACCGCCCGGATGGAACGGCAGGCGATGGTGCGGGAGCGGCCGAAGGTGCCGTTCAGCTTCATCGTCGAAGAGCATGTGTTCCGGCGGAGGTTCGGGGACGCGGAGGTCATGCGGGGACTGTTCGACCATGTGCTGGAGCGCACCGCGCCGCGCAACGTGACCCTTCAAGTCGTGCCGCTGGACGCCGGGTTGCACCCGTGTCTGGACGGACCGGTGCGGATCCTGGAGACCCCTGCGGGGCAGCGGATCGGCTACTCGGAAGGGCAGGAGAACGGGCGGTTGATCTCGGACCGGAAAGAGGTGAGCCTCCTCTGCCAGCGCTATGACACACTGCGCTCGCAAGCCCTGAGCCCCAAGGATTCCCGGGGCCTGTTGGAGCGACTGCGAGGAGAGCTATGAGCAGCGGTACGACGGAACTCGCCTGGTTCAAGTCGAGCTACAGCGGCAGCCAGGGCGACGACTGCGTGGAGATCGCGATCGCCGAACAGACCGTCCACGTACGGGACTCCAAGGACGCCGGCCGCCCAGCCTTCAGGGTGGGCCGTGAAGGCTGGGCGCCGTTCGTGCGGTTCGCGTCAGGTCGCTGAGCGACCGGAGGGGGACGGGGTCCGGCGGGCGGACGTTCAGATGTCCCGGAAGATCTCGATCTGCGCCCCGATCGAGTTCAGCCGCTCCGCCAGATCCTCGTACCCCCGGTTGATGACGTACACGTTCCGCAGCACGGATGTGCCCTCCGCCGCCATCATCGCCAGCAGGACGACGACGGCGGGCCGGAGCGCCGGCGGGCACATCATCTCGGCGGCGCGCCAGCGGGTTGGGCCCTCGACCAGCACGCGGTGCGGGTCGAGGAGTTGGAGGCGGCCGCCGAGGCGGTTGAGGTCGGTCAGGTAGATCGCGCGGTTGTCGTAGACCCAGTCGTGGATGAGGGTCTTGCCCGAGGCGACGGCCGCGATGGCCGCGAAGAACGGGACGTTGTCGATGTTCAGGCCCGGGAAGGGCATGGGGTGGATCTTGTCGATCGGCGCTTCGAGCTTGCTCGGGCGGACGGTCAGATCCACAAGGCGCGTACGGCCGTTGTCGGCGAAGTACTCCGGAGTGCGGTCGTGGTCGAGGCCCATCTCCTCCAGGACCGCGAGCTCGATCTCCAGGAACTCGATCGGCACCCGGCGGACCGTCAGCTCCGACTCCGTGACCACCGCCGCGGCCAGCAGGCTCATCGCCTCGACCGGGTCCTCGGAGGGGGAGTAGTCGACGTCGACGTCGATGGTCGGCATGCCGTGCACGGTGAGGGTGGTGGTGCCGATGCCCTCGACCTTGACGCCGAGCGCCTCCAGGAAGAAGCAGAGGTCCTGGACCATGTAGTTGGAGGACGCGTTGCGGATGACGGTGACGCCGTCGTGGCGGGCGGCGGCCAGCAGCGCGTTCTCGGTCACGGTGTCGCCGCGCTCGGTCAGCACGATCGGGCGGTCGGGGGAGATCGAACGGTCCACCTGGGCGTGGTAGATGCCCTCGGTCGCGGCGATGTCCAGACCGAAGCGGCGCAGCGCGATCATGTGCGGCTCGATGGTCCGCGTGCCGAGGTCGCAGCCGCCGGCGTACGGCAGCTTGAAGCGGTCCATGCGGTGCAGCAGCGGGCCGAGGAACATGATGATCGAGCGGGTGCGGACGGCGGCCTCGGCGTCGATCGCGTCCATGTCCAGAGCGGCGGGCGGCACGATCTCCAGGTCGACGCCGTCGTTGATCCAGCGGGTGCGGACCCCGATGGAGTTCAGCACCTCCAGAAGGCGGTAGACCTCCTCGATCCGGGCGACGCGGCGCAGCACCGTGCGCCCCTTGTTGAGCAGCGAGGCGCACAGCAGGGCCACGCACGCGTTCTTGCTCGTCTTGACGTCGATGGCGCCGGAGAGCCGGCGCCCGCCGACGACCCGCAGATGCATCGGGCCCGCGTAGCCCAGAGAGACGATCTCGCTCTCCAGGGCTTCACCGATTCGAGCGATCATCTCAAGGCTGATGTTTTGGTTGCCGCGCTCGATGCGGTTGACGGCGCTCTGGCTGGTGCCGAGCGCCTCCGCGAGCTGCGACTGTGTCCAGCCCCGGTGTTGCCGGGCGTCACGGATGAGCTTGCCGATGCGTACGAGGTAATCGTCTGCCATGGGGTTGAGGCTATCTCAGATATGAGATGGCGCATTCCGGGGGGTCCGTACGGGTGAGGGACCTGACGCCGCGTCAACGCCGCCTGCTGGTACGGGTCCGGCGCCACCCGAAAGGTCCGGGCAAATCAACCGATGTCGTACGACGTCCGGTGCTGCTGTGGGTCCGGCGCGGGCCGTGTCGGCCGCCGGTGGTGATGGACCAGGAGTGCCGGTTGATGTTCAGGCGTACGCCGGGAAGGATCCGGAAACTCTTGCGGAACGTGAGTGGCATGTCCGCCCCCTTTCGTTCCGTACCGGATACCCGGAAGGGGTCGGGGCATGACGGTTCGGCGCGGGGCTGGACATGACCATTCCGCGCCCATGTACTAGGGTTATCTCGACATCGAGATATCTGCCGAGGCGTACCGCAGCCGCCAGCCCTAGTAAGGGTTACCTAACTTAGCCCTACCTTAGCGGATAGGCCAAGACGCCGTGGCGGCAGGATGCGGTGGGAACGCGCACATCAAAGAAGGAGACTGTCGTGTCGGCGAACAGCTTCGACGCCCGCGCCACGCTGAGCGTGGGCGACGAGTCGTACGAGATCTTCCGGCTGGACAAGGTGGAAGGCTCGGCTCGCCTTCCGTACAGCCTCAAGGTTCTGCTGGAGAACCTGCTCCGTACCGAGGACGGCGCGAACATCACCGCCGACCACATCCGCGCCCTCGGCAACTGGGACTCCCAGGCCCAGCCGTCGCAGGAGATCCAGTTCACGCCCGCCCGCGTGATCATGCAGGACTTCACCGGCGTGCCCTGTGTCGTGGACCTCGCCACCATGCGTGAGGCCGTCAAGGCGCTCGGCGGCGACCCGGCCAAGGTCAACCCGCTCTCCCCGGCCGAGATGGTCATCGACCACTCCGTCATCGCCGACAAGTTCGGCACCAACGACGCCTTCAAGCAGAACGTCGACCTGGAGTACGGCCGCAACAAGGAGCGCTACCAGTTCCTGCGCTGGGGCCAGACCGCCTTCGACGACTTCAAGGTCGTCCCCCCGGGCACCGGCATCGTCCACCAGGTCAACATCGAGCACCTGGCCCGCACGGTCATGGTCCGAGGCGGCCAGGCCTACCCCGACACCCTCGTCGGCACCGACTCGCACACCACCATGGTCAACGGCCTCGGTGTGCTCGGCTGGGGCGTCGGCGGCATCGAGGCCGAGGCCGCGATGCTCGGCCAGCCGGTCTCGATGCTCATCCCGCGCGTCGTCGGCTTCAAGCTGACCGGTGAGCTCACCCCGGGCACCACCGCCACCGACCTCGTGCTCACCATCACCGAGATGCTGCGCAAGCACGGCGTCGTCGGCAAGTTCGTCGAGTTCTACGGTGAGGGCGTCGCCGCCACCTCCCTCGCGAACCGCGCCACCATCGGCAACATGTCGCCGGAGTTCGGCTCGACCGCCGCGATCTTCCCGATCGACGCCGAAACGATCAACTACCTCAAGCTCACCGGCCGCTCCGCGCAGCAGCTCGCGCTCGTCGAGGCGTACGCCAAGGAGCAGGGCCTCTGGCTGGACCCGGCCGCCGAGCCCGACTTCTCCGAGAAGCTGGAGCTCGACCTCTCCACGGTCGTCCCCTCCATCGCCGGCCCCAAGCGCCCGCAGGACCGTATCGTCCTCGCCAACGCCGCCGAGCAGTTCAAGCTGGACGTCCGCAACTACGTCGACGTCGTCGACGAGGCGGGCCAGGAGTCCTTCCCGGCCTCGGACGCCCCGGCCGTCGCCCCGAACGGCGCCCCGTCCAACCCGGTCACCGTGACCGCCCCCGACGGCTCGACGTACGAGATCGACCACGGCGCGGTGACGGTCGCGGCCATCACCTCCTGCACCAACACCTCGAACCCGTACGTCATGGTCGCCGCCGCGCTGGTGGCCAAGAAGGCGGTCGAGAAGGGCCTGACCCGCAAGCCGTGGGTCAAGACCACCCTCGCCCCGGGCTCGAAGGTCGTCACCGACTACTTCGACAAGGCGGGCCTGACCCCGTACCTCGACAAGGTCGGCTTCAACCTCGTCGGCTACGGCTGCACCACCTGCATCGGCAACTCCGGCCCGCTGCCGGAGGAGGTCTCCAAGGCCGTCAACGACCACGACCTCGCGGTCACCTCGGTCCTCTCCGGCAACCGGAACTTCGAGGGCCGTATCAACCCCGACGTCAAGATGAACTACCTGGCCTCCCCGCCGCTGGTCGTCGCGTACGCCATCGCGGGCTCCATGAAGGTGGACATCACGCGCGACGCGCTGGGTGTGGACCAGGAGGGCAAGCCGGTCTACCTGACCGACATCTGGCCGACCGAGGCCGAGGTCAACGACGTCGTGGCCAACGCCATCGGCGAGGACATGTTCAACAAGTCCTACCAGGACGTCTTCGCGGGCGACGCCCAGTGGCAGGCCCTGTCGATCCCCACCGGCGACACCTTCGAGTGGGACGCGGAGTCGACGTACGTCCGCAAGCCCCCGTACTTCGAGGGCATGACGATGGAGACCACCCCGGTCACCGACATCACGGGCGCCCGCGTCCTGGCCAAGCTCGGCGACTCGGTCACCACCGACCACATCTCCCCGGCCGGTGCCATCAAGGCCGACACCCCGGCCGGCAAGTACCTCACCGAGCACGGTGTGGAGCGTCGTGACTTCAACTCCTACGGCTCCCGCCGAGGCAACCACGAGGTCATGATCCGCGGCACGTTCGCCAACATCCGCCTGCGCAACCAGATCGCGCCGGGCACCGAGGGCGGCTACACCCGCGACTTCACTGTTGAGGGTGCGCCGGTGTCGTTCATCTACGACGCCTCGCAGAACTACCAGGCCGCCGGCACCCCGCTGGTCATCCTGGGCGGCAAGGAGTACGGCTCCGGCTCGTCCCGCGACTGGGCCGCCAAGGGCACCGCGCTCCTCGGCGTCAAGGCCGTCATCACCGAGTCGTACGAGCGCATCCACCGCTCGAACCTCATCGGCATGGGCGTCCTCCCGCTCCAGTTCCCGGCCGGCCAGAACGCCGACTCCCTCGGCCTGACCGGCGAGGAGACCTTCTCCATCACCGGCGTCACCGAGCTCAACGAGGGCACCACCCCGAGCACGGTCAAGGTCACCACCGACACGGGCGTCGAGTTCGACGCGGTCGTCCGCATCGACACCCCCGGTGAGGCCGACTACTACCGCAACGGCGGCATCATGCAGTACGTGCTGCGCAGCCTGATCCGCGGCTAGTCCTTCCCCGAAGGTCCGTGTCCCCGGTACGCCGGGGACACGGACCTTCGGCGTTTCCGGGAGAACGTCCCAGGTCATCACCCGCCCTCAGGCGGAACACAGGATTCCCTCAGCCCACCGGGACAGGATCGGGACATGACTGGCACCGCTGGGTACCGAAACGGCCGCGTCCGCGTGCTCATCGTCGACGACGAGCCCGCGCTCACCGACGTGCTCTCCGTGGCCGTGGAGGAGGCGGGCTGGCGGCCCTACCCGGCGCTGGACGGCCAGAGCGCGCTGAAGCTCGCCCGCGGCTGCGCCCCGCACGTCGTCGTCCTCGACGGCATGCTGCCCGACCTGGACGGCCTTCAGGTACTGCGCCGCCTGCGCCACGAGAACCCGAAGCTGCCCGTCCTCATGCTCACGGCCCGCGACGCCCTGGAACACCGCCTGGACGGCCTGGGCGCCGGCGCCGACGACTACGTCACCAAGCCCTTCTCGCTGGAGGAGGTCGTCGTACGGCTGCGCGGACTGCTGCGCCGGGCCGGAGCCGAACACGCCAGGACCGAGGGGCCCGTCAGTGTCCTCGGCGACCTCGTCCTGACCGAGGAGACCCGCGAGGTGCATCGCGCGGGTGTGCCGGTGCAGCTCACCGCCAAGGAGTTCGACCTGCTCAGCCTGCTGATGGCCCACCCGCGCCAGGTCCTCAGCAAGGCCCAGATCCTCGACCACGTCTGGAGCACCTCCTTCGACGGCGGCGGCAACCTCGTCGAGGTCTACATCTCCGGCCTGCGCCGGAAGATCGACAAGGGCCGGGCGCCGATGATCCACACCGTGCGCGGCCTCGGCTACACCATCCGCCCGGTGGAGGACGGGAGATGACCGCCCGACGGCGGCTGCGCTCGATGCGCACCCGCCTGCTGCTCTTCATCGGCCTGGCCCTGGTGGCCGTCTGCACCGCGATGGCGCTCACCACGGTCTTCGTCCAACGCGCCTACCTCTACGGCGCGTTGGACGAACGCGTCCAGAACTCCGTGGAGCGCTGCCTGGGCGGCGCCGCCCTCCAGCCCGAGCGCGAGGACGACCTGGGCTTCCTCCACGAGCAGGGCCACCCGACCGGCATGGTCGCCGCCCGCCTGGACGACGACGGGACCATCGTCAGCGCCGCGCTCGTGGAGAAGGAGTACGCCACGCAGCCGCTCACCGCCGCCCAGACCGCCGCCCTCAAGGGCATCGAGGCCGACGGTTCCAAGCACACCCGGACCCTCCCCGGCCTCGGCACCTACCGGATCACCGCCGTCGAGAGCGACGGTATCCGTGTCCTCGCCGGCATCCCGATGGGCGACGTCCAGCACATGATCACCGGGATGCTCGTCGCCGAGGTCGCGATCGCGGCCGTCGGGCTGGCGGTCGCCGGATGCGTGTGCGCGGTCGTCATCCGACGCCAGCTGCGTCCGCTGGGCCGCGTCGCCGGTACCGCCGTGGAGGTCTCCCGCGCCCCGCTCGGCAGCGGTGTGGTCGGCGGCCTCACCCGCGTCGCCGAACGCGACACCGACCCCGACAGCGAGGCCGGCCAGGTCGGCGCCGCCCTCAACCGCATGATCGACCACGTCGAGTCCTCCCTCTCGGAACGCCAGCGCACGGAGGAGCGCATGCGCCGCTTCCTCTCCGACGCCAGCCACGAACTCCGTACGCCCCTGGCCTCGATCGCGGGCTACGCGGAGTTGATGAACCGAGGCACGGACCGCATCGAACCGGTACTGGCCTGGCGCCGGGTCTCCGCGGAGTCGGCACGGATGACAGGCCTGGTGGAGGACCTGCTGCTCCTGGCCCGCCTGGACGAGGGCCGCCCGCTGGAGTCCGCCGAGGTGGACCTCGCCGCCCTGGTCGCCGAGGCCGTCTGGGACGCCCGGGCCGCCGGCGGCGACCACGACTGGCAGCTCGAACTCTCCCTGGACGCCCCCGCGTTGGTCAACGGCGACGAGGCCCGCCTCCACCAGGTGATCGCCAACCTCCTCGCCAACGCCCGCGTGCACACCCCCGCGGGCACGCGGGTGGTCGCGGTGGTGGAGGCGAACAGCGCCCACTGCGTCGTACGCGTGCGCGACGACGGCCCCGGCATCCCGCCCGCCCTCCTCCCGACGGTCTTCGAGCGGTTCACGCGGGCGGACGCGTCGCGGACCAGGGCGGGTGGACTGGAGGGCGGTTCGGGACTGGGCCTCGCCATCGTGGCGGCGATCACGGCGGCGCACGGCGGCTGGATCGATGTGCGGAGCGAGCCGGGCCGGACCGAGTTCACCGTACGACTGCATGTGGCGGGGGCGGATGCCGCACCGGCGGCCAGACGCGTCGATCAGTGGTCGGCCACCAGCAGCCGGTAGCCGACGTCGAAGGTCTCGCGGGTGAACAGGTCCGCGTGGCGGGCGTGCCAGCGGCCGCCGGCCAGGTCGTCCGCGAGGCGGGCCAAGCCCGGTGCGAGGACGGCCTCGTCGGGCTGGGAGAGCAGGGAGATGCCCGCACGGACCCGGGGGTCAAGGTAGGCGTGCGGGCGGCGCCAGTACGCGGCGGCGAAACCGTCGGTGCAGTCGTGGGGGACCGGTACGGGCTCCACCCGCGCCCCGCCGAGCAGTTCGGCCAGCCGGTCGGTCGGCACGGCACGGGTGTCGTCGAAGTCGGCGGCCTCAGGGAGATACTCCCGCACGAGCCAGAACCGCTCCCGGAACACACGCTGGTCCCAGGTCAGAACGACGACCCGGCGCCGCGCCACCCGACGCAACTCCTCGATCCCGGCCGCCTGGTCGCTCCAGTGGTGCACCGTGAGCAACGCCATGACGGCATCGGCGGCACCGTCCCGGAGGGGCAGGCACTCGGCGACGGCCTGCACGGCGGGTGCGGAACCCGGCGGGCGCTGGGCGATCATGACTTGGCTGGGCTCGACCGCGAGCACGGTCTCGGGCGGCTCGTACGATCCGGTGCCCGCACCGACGTTGACGACGTCCGTGGCATCCCCGAGGGCGGCGTGGATCTGTGCGGCGATCCGTGGATCGGGCCGACGGGTGTGGGAGTAGCTGGCGCCGAGAGTGTCGTAGGTGGCCATGCGGGTCATCATTCCCGGCGAGGAACGGGAGAGCCCTGGGTACGGGACGTTCCCCCTACCCTGTCCGCGTGACCACCGGCCTCCTCCACCGCGCCCTCCACGACCCACCTCTCCGCAAACTCCCCGACCAGGCAGCGGAGTTGCTGCAACAGCTCGACGCACCCCCACGCCTGGCCGCCCACCTCAGAGCCGTGCACGACGTGGCACACCGCATCGTCGAGTGGCTGGAACCTCGCCACCCCGCCCTGCCGCTCGACCGCGACGCCGTACTGTTCGGCGCGGCCACGCACGACATCGGCAAGACGACGTACATTGCCGAACTCTCCGGCCCGGGCTCGGCCCACGAGGACGCCGGCCGCGAACTGCTCCTCTCCCACGGCATCGCCCCGCACCTGGCCCGCTTCGCCGCCACCCACGCCGCCTGGACCGGCCCGGACATCGGCATCGAGGACCTCCTCGTGAGCGTCGCCGACAAGATCTGGAAGAACAAGCGCGTCCCGGAGCTGGAGGACCTGGTGGTCCGCAGGCTGGCCGAGGCGAGCGGGCGTCCCGTGTGGGAGGAGTTCCTGGACTTCGACGACCTGCTGACGACGGTGGGCGAAGGCGCCGACGCCAGGCTGGCCTTCCAGTCGTCCTATCCGGTGGGAACCTGAGTCAGCCCGAACCGGCCTCGGGCACGTCCATGCCCACGCACCCGTCCACGTCCACGCACCCGTCCACGTCCACGCACCCGTCCATGCCCACGTCCACGCCAAGCGTCGCATCGGGAGCCGCACGCAGCGGCGACAGAAGAACGGGAAGGACGCTCAACGTCATCCCCGCCGCCCCGATCCACAAGGTCGCCGCCGCCCCGAACGCGGAGCCCGCCGCACCGCCCAGCAGCCCACCCACCGGAATCCCGCCCCACGACACGAAACGCGCGGTCGCACTCACCCGCCCCAGCAGCCGGTCCGGAGTGAGCGCCTGCTGGAAGCTCGCCTGCGCCACCACCCGCACCACCCCACCCAGGGAAAGAGCCGCAAGCCCGACGGCAGCCACGTACACGCTCCAGCCCGGCCGGGCCATCGGCATCAGGGCCGTCAGCGGACAAGTGGCAAGCGGCGCAAGCCAGATGACACGTCCCTGGCCGGTCCACCCGGCCACCCTCGTCGCCGACAGCGCCCCCAGCAACGCCCCGCACCCCATCCCGGAGAAGACGAGGCCGACGCCGAAGGAGCCCAGCCCCAACTCCCGCTCCAGGAAGACCAGAAGCATGGTCTGATACAGGACGAGGAAGAGGTTGAAGACCGAGTCCCCCAGCATGACCGCCCTCAACTCGGCATGCCCGAGAACGAACTTCAGCCCTTCCCTGATCTCCCGTCCCAGCCGAGGAAGTTCACGCGGCTCCGACCGATGCTCGCGTTCGCGGATACCGGTCGCGAGGAGCCCCGACACGGCCATCCCCGCCGAACTCGCCAGCACCGTCGCGGGAGCGCCGACCCAGCCGATCAACGGCCCCGCCACCCCCGGCCCGCCGATGCTGGTCACCGACCGTATCGCCGACAGTTTCGCGTTGCCCTCGACGAGACGGTCACGCCCCACCAGATGCGGCAGAAAGCTGACATGGGCGACGTCGAAGAAGACGGTCAGCACGCCATGGGCCAACGCGACCGCGTACAGCCACCAGATGGTGAGCAGCCCCGCCCACCACGCCACGGGAATCGTCAACAAGGCCAGGGCGCGCGCGAGATCGGTGCTGATCATCACCGACCGCTTCCGCATCCGGTCCACCCACGCCCCCGCCGGCAGCCCCACCAGGAGCGAGCCCGCGGTGGTCATCGCGGTCAGCACCCCCACCTGGAACTCATCGGCGCGCAATGCCGTGATGGCGACCAGCGGCAGCGCCAGGAAGTTGATCCGGTCGCCGAGTTGACCGAAGGCGGTGGCGGCGAACAGCCGTCGGAAGTCCGCGTCGAGAATCAGGTTCCGGTTCCGGTTCCGGTTCCGGTCTCGGTTCCGGTTCACTCAGCGCCCGTCCACCGCGAACTCGTAGGCCACTTCCCGCCGAGCGTCCGGAATGACGATGTCGGCGGTCTCCACCGGACGGCCGCCGGTGTCGTAGATGGTCCGCTCGATCTGAAGCACCAGGTCCCCGAAACCGATCCCCAGCAGATTCGCCTGCGCCCGCGTGGCACGGGCCGGCCGGGGCAGCTCGACCACGGTCGCGACGGTCACCCCGATGGAACGCATGCGCTCGACCACCCCCTTGCCCGCGAGCGGCCCCTTCTCGGGCAGCATGACCGGCGTACCGTCCGTGACGGCCATCGGCTCCCAGGACTCGGAGAGCTGCACGGGCTGCCCGTCGGCGAGGAACTCGTACCGCGTCCTGACACAGAGGTCCCCGACGCCGATGGCGAGCCGCTCGGCGACCGCCGCGGGCGCGGGCACCCGAACCTGGCTGTGCGCGTCCCACGCACCGGCCCGACCCCGCTCCTTCGCGGCGGCGAGCGAAGGGGAGCCGTGCCGCGACCGGACCATCCGCAGCCGCTCACGCGGTACGCGGACGTAGGTCCCCGACCCGGCACGCCCTTCGAGCAGCCCCTTGACGATCAGCAGATCCACGGCCCGCTGCGTGACATTCCGCCCGACCCCGTACTCCTCGGCCAGCCGCATCCGCGACGGCAACCGCTCCCCGACCGCCCACTCCCCGGCGACGATCCGTGCCCCCAACGCTTCGGCGACGGCAAGATAGGGCGCCTCTCGCGGCATACGTGACTCTCCGGCTGCTGATGACTCCAGGTGACGTCGGCAAGCTACTGCACGTCGGGAGAGCTACTGGAGGAGCAATACGGTGGGGGGTCGCGGGGTGGGGGCGCGGGGCGAAACGGGATCAGAAGCCGACAAGCGAATCGAGGTCGATCTCGACAGGAAACGGCAACTCGGTGATGAGCTTGTGCTGGTGCACCGGGTGCGACGGCGCGGGGAAGTACGTGAGGGTGTCGGCGTTGAGCCAGTACTCGTGCACCGCGAGTTTCTGGTCCCGGTCCAGTTCGACTCGCCAGTAGTACGGGACCTTGTTCGCGGAGAAGAGGGCGGGCTTGCGTACGCGGTCGGCCTGGCGGGAGGTGGGGGAGACCACCTCCACGGCCAGGGCAACCTTCTCCACCGGAGCGCACTCGACCTCGAAGACATCCAGTCCGCGCGGGTCGCAGACGATCAGATCGGGCTTGACGACGTTGTGCTCGTCGACCATGACGCACTGACCGCTCACCGCCGCGTACGGCCCGGTCTCAGCGGCTCTCAATACGCTCACCAGGGCACCTCGGACATGGTTGTGCCACAACGCGGTCTCCCCACGGACCACGACCACCCCGTCGACGAGTTCCCAGTCGAAAGGCACCTCCAAGTCCTTGACCTGATCGAAGGTCCAGCCGGTGACGGGCGGGAACATCCAGGTCCGCTCGGTGGCCGTCCGTCGCTCGCCGGTTTCCATGAGGTCAGTCTGGGCGTCGGCAACCAGCGCGGTCGTTCAGACGGGTACATCGCCACCCGAACCCGCGATGCCTAGCCCCGCCCTTGACGTACCTCTCCCGCGCCACCCGTTTACACCCGCCCCCGTTCGCGCTACCTTCCGCAACAGGCGGGGTGGGAGCGCTCCCATGCGGATGGACCGGAACCCACCCGAAGGGAACCGCCCCACCCCGCTCAATCCGCACACACGCACCTCACCAACCCGCACCTCACCAACCCGCACACCCGCACCCACACGGCCGTACCCCAAAGAACGGACTGGACTGTCATGATCCTGACAAAGTCATCGGCGTCCCCGGGGCGCCGATTAGCCCTCCCCTCCCTCCTCGCTCTCCCCACCCGCGCCAGAGCCCTCTTCCTCGTCCTGGTCAGCCTCCTCGCCACGATTCCCGCCGTCGCCCTGGTCATGACGGCCGGCGGCCAGGCGGAGGCACACGGCACGCCCATGAAGCCCGGCAGCCGCACCTTCCTGTGCTGGCAGGACGGTCTGACCGACACCGGTGAGATCAAGCCGGTCAACCCGGCCTGCAAGAACGCGCAGGCGGTCAGCGGTACGACCCCCTTCTACAACTGGTTCTCCGTACTTCGCTCGGACGGCGCCGGCCGCACCCGCGGCTTCGTGCCGGACGGACAGCTGTGCAGCGGCGGCAACACCAACTTCACCGGCTTCAACGCCCCGCGCAACGACTGGCCGTTGACCCACCTCACCTCGGGCGCGACCGTCGACTTCTCCTACAACGCTTGGGCCGCGCACCCGGGTTGGTTCTACGTCTACGTCACCAAGGACGGCTTCGACCCGACCAAGACCCTCACCTGGAACGACATCGAGGACCAGCCCTTCCTCTCCGTCGACCACCCGCCGCTCAACGGCACCCCGGGCACGGTCGAGGCCAACTACTCCTGGACCGGGCAGCTTCCTTCGAACAAGTCGGGCCGCCACATCATCTACATGGTCTGGCAGCGCTCGGACAGCGCGGAGACCTTCTACTCCTGCTCCGACGTCGTCTTCGACGGCGGCAACGGCGAGGTCACCGGCATCCACGAGCCGGGCAACCCGACCGACCCGGTACCGGGCACCTGCACCGCCACCCGCAAGACGACGGGCAGTTGGAACGGCGGCTACCAGTCCGAGGTGACCGTCACGAACTCCGGCGACGTTCCGATGCTCGGCTGGATGGTCGACTGGACGCTCCCGACCGGCCAGACGGTGAACAGCCTCTGGAACGGCAACGCGACCTACACCGGCCAGGACGTGATGGTCCACAACGCCGACTGGAACGGCTCCCTCAGTCCGGGGCAGAGCACGACGTTCGGATACGTCGTCTCCGGCTCGGGTGGGGATACGGCCACGACCCTGCCCTGCCGGGTCGGCTGAGCGAGCCCCCTCCGTGCGGACCCGGTGGACACCCCCACCGGGTCCGCGAGCCGGGCAGACGAAGGGGGAGTCCCTGCCCGGGTGTTGGTTGGTCTGTGGTTGGTCTGTGGTCATGACCCGCGGTGACAGTGCGTTGCCGGACAACGTTGTCGAGTGGTCTAAACCTCACTCTATCGTGTCAACGGATGCCGAAGTCAAGCGAGTTGGTCCTGGGCCGTTCGGGTGGCGCACCCGCGTGGTCGAGCCACCACCCGTGCCGCCCCGTGGTACGGCTGACGCACGTGAAGTCCCTGATCCTCGCCGCCGCCCTCGCCCTCACCGGCGTCACCCTCACGGCCCCCACCGCCACCGCCCCCGCGGCCCCGCCCGAACTCGTCGACGACCCCACCCCGTACGTCGACCCCCTCATCGGCACCAGGAACGGCGGCAATGTCTTCCCCGGCGCCGTCACCCCCTTCGGCATGCTCTCCTGGAGCCCCGAGAACACCTGGGGCGACGCCACCCGCACCGCCGCGCCCGGCGGCTATCACTTCGGCGCCACCCGCGTCCGGGGCTTCAGCCTCACGCACATGTCGGGCACCGGCTGCGCGGGCGGCAGCGGTGACATCCCGTTCTTCCCGTACGCCGGTGAGGTCACCTCCTCGCCCGCGAGCGACACGAAGGACGCGGTGTACGCCGCCGACTTCACCCACGCCGACGAGACCGCCGAGCCCGGCCATTACAAGGTCGCCCTCGCCTCCGGTGTCACCGCCGACCTCACGGCGACCACCCGCACCGGCTCGGCGCGCTTCACCTACCCGGACGGCAAGCCCGCCTCGCTGCTGATCCGTACCGCCAACTCCGAGGTGGGCTCGACCGATTCGCGCATCGACATCGATCCGGCCACCCGGACCGTCTCCGGCTCGGTCACCTCCGGCAACTTCTGCGGCCACATCGACCCGGAGGGGCAACGCGCCTACTACACCCTCCACTTCACCGCCCGCTTCGACCGTGACTTCAAGGCGACCGGTACCTGGCAGGACGACCGGCTTACTCCCGGATCCCGTCAAGCCTCCGGCGGCACCGGCGGGTTCGCCAACGCCGGGCGGCCCGTCGCGGGCAAGGGCGCGGGCGGGTACGTCGAGTTCGAGCCCGGCGCCGGACCGGTGAACGTCAAGGTCGGCATCTCCTACGTCGACCGCGCCGGCGCCGAGGCGAACCTCGCGGCCGAGAACCCGCCGGACCGCACCTTCGACGACGTCCGGGAAGCCGCCCGCGGCGCCTGGCGCGACCGCCTCGACGCGATCCGGGTCGGCGGCGGCACGGACACCGAGCGCACCACCTTCTACACCGCGCTCTACCACTCCCTCCTCCACCCGAACGTCATCAGCGACACCGACGGCCGGTACCGCGGCCCCGACGGCGACCCCCACACCACCGCCCGCCGGGCCCAGTACGGCACCTTCTCCGGCTGGGACGTCTACCGCGACCAGGTGCAACTCCTCACCCTGCTGGAGCCGGAGACCGGCTCCGACATCGCCCAGTCCCTCTACGAACTGGCCCAGCAGAACGGCGGCATCTGGGACCGGTGGCTGCACGGCGCGAGCGGCACCCACGTCATGAACGGGGACCCCTCGGCCGTCGCCCTGGCCGGCATCCACGCCTTCGGCGGCACGGACTTCGACCTGCGCGGAGCACTCGCCTCACTGGTGAAGGCGGCGACCGTCCCGACGGCGGCGGACCTGTCGCCCGCCGGGAGACCGGTGCTGTCCGTGGGCCAACGCCCCTCCCTCGACCTGTACTTGAAGCACCACTACATGCCGTCCGTCTCCAACGCCTGGGGCGGCGCCGCCGAGACCCTGGAGATGTCCGGTGCCGACTTCGCCCTCTCCCAACTCGCCGCGGCCGCAGGGGAGAAGGACACGGCGGCCGACTTCAGCCGCCGCGCCCAGTGGTGGCAGAACAACTTCAACCTCGCCGCCCACCCCGACGGCGGCTACATCGCCAACCGCGCCGCCGACGGCAGCTGGGTCCCCGGCTTCACCCCGGCCACCGGCAACGGATTCGTCGAGGGTACGGCGGCCCAGTACACCTGGATGGTCCAGCACAACCCCGCCGGGCTCTTCGCCGCGATGGGCGGCAAGGGCAGAGCGCTGGCCCGCCTCGACGCCTTCTTCCATAAGGCCGACGGTAGTTGGGCCCTCACCGGCAGCGGCGGCGAGAAGTCCGAGCTGGACAACGAGCCCTCGATCAACGTCCCCTACCTGTACGCCTACGCGGGTGCTCCCGCCAGGACGCAGGAGACCGTACGGGCCGCGATGCGGCACCTCTGGTCGACCCGGCCGGGCGGCATCCCCGGCAACGACGACCTCGGCGCGATGTCGTCCTGGTACGTCTTCTCCGCGCTCGGCATGTACCCCCAGGTCCCCTCCCGCGCCGAACTCGTCCTCGCCTCACCCCTGTTCCCCCGGATCGAGATCGACCGCCCGGACGGCAACGGCATCTCCATCACCGCGGAGGGCGCCGCCGGCGGATCGCCGTACATCCACGACCTGAAGCTCAACGGCACCACGACAGCACGCCCTTGGCTGCCCGCCGCCTTCGTCCGGGACGGCGGACGGCTCGACTACACCCTCTCCGCCACCCCGCCGGACCCGGCCTGGGGCACCGCCCCGGAGGACGCCCCGCCCTCCTTCCGCGAGGGCGAGCAGCCGTACCAGATCGGCGTCGGCCCGACCACGGCGACGCTCGCACCCGGTGGCAGCACCAGGCTCGGCATCAAGGCCCTGGCGATGAGCGGGCGCGAGGACGTGCGCTTCCGGGTGGAGACGCCCGAGGGCATCACGGCAACTCCCGCCGAGGGCAAGGTCGTCGAGGGGACACAGGAGATCGTGCTGACCGCCGACAGGGGCATCAAGCAGGGCTTCTACGACGTCCAGGTCGCCGTCCCTTCGTACGCCCAACCCGTCGCCCTCACCGTCGCCGCCCCCGGCACCCTCCTCGCCGCCTACAACACCACCGGCATCTCGGACGACTCCGGCGACCACACGGAGGCCGACTTCGACGGCGGCGGCTGGAGCTACTCCCGGCAGGCGCTCAGTGCGGCGGGCCTGAGCCCAGGCGGCCGGGGGACATCCGCGGGCCTGGCCTTCACCTGGCCCGACTCACCGAGCGGGCGCCCGGACAACGCCTCCGCCACCGGCCAGACCCTGCAACTGGTCGAGCCTGTACGGCAGTTGTCCTTCGTCGGCAGTGCGGTCTTCGGCGGCCGGCAGTCCAAGGCCACCGTCACCTACACCGACGGCACCACCGACTCGATCCCCCTCTCCTTCACCGACTGGACCCTCGACGGGGGCGGCGGCAGCGTCCAGTACGGCAACGAGGTCGTCGCCAAGGCCGCGTACCGGAACATCGCGGGGGCGGGGAAGGATCCGGTCGCCACGTACGTCTTCGGCACCAGGCCGTTCACCGCCCCGGACGGGAAGCGCATCGCGAGCGTACGGCTGCCGGACGAGTCTGCTCTCCATGTCTTCACTCTGGCGACCGGTTGAACTGCCCCGCCAGCCAGTCCAGTTGGCGCCGCACCTGCACCGCGTCCCCACCCTCGTGGCCGTTGTACGGATAGGCGTGGATCTCCGTGCGCGGGTCGGCGCCGGACAGCTCCCCATACCGGTTGAACGCGGCGTACGCCCCGCTCGGCGGGCAGACCGTGTCGCGCAGGCCGACGCCGAAGTGGGCGGGGGCGTGGGCGCGGCGGGCGAAGGAGATGCCCTCCATGTAGGCGAGGGTGCGGTAGGCGGGTTCCTCGGCGCCGCGGTGGACCGAGAGATACGCCGAGATCTCGCCGTACGGGCTCGCGTCGGTGAGGTCCAGGGCGCGGCGGATGCCGCACAGGAACGGGGCGGTGACCAGGGCCGCCGTCAGGTCCGGGACCAGGCCGGCGACCGCGAGGGCGAGGCCGCCGCCCTGGCTGTTTCCGGCCGCCGCCACGCGTCCGGCGTCGACGCCCGGCAGTGCGCGGACCGCCGTCACCGCGCGTACCGCGTCCGTGATGAGGCGCCGGTAGTGGTAGTCGCGGGGGGAGAGCAGGCCGCGGACCGCCGGGCCCGGGCCGCCCGGGGCCGTCGCGTGCGGGTCCGGGGTGGCGCCGCCGTTGCCGTACTGGTCGCCCTGGCCCCGGTTGTCCATCAGGAGGTGGGCGTATCCGGCGTTCACCCAGGTCAGGCGTTCGTGGGGGAGGCCTCGGCCGCGGCCGTAGCCCGCGAACTCGACGACCGCGGGGAGGGGTTCGGGGGCGCCCGCCGGTCTGCTGAACCAGGCGCGCACCGGGTCGCCCGCGAAGCCCCGGAAGGTGACGTCCCAGGTGTCCGTCAGGCGCAGGCCGGTCTCCACCGGGCGCAACGACACCAACACCTCCTCCTGGGCTGCCTCTTTGAGGGTCTCGCTCCAGAACTCGTCGAAGTCGGTGGGCTCTTCGGGCAGGGGGCGGTGGTGCACGAGTTCCGTCAGCGGCAGGTCGAACGCGGGCACGGGGAACCTCGCAGGAGTCGGTCGGAACAAGGAAACTTGCGGAGATTACTGCGCCGGTCGTCCGGGTTCTACCCCGTGCGCAGACCGCTTCAACTCCCCATGCCCGCCTCAAAAGCGCGCTGCTGCACCCATTGACAGCGCTTTCTAGGTGCCTTTAAGTTGCCGCGAAGTTACCGGTAAGAGCTCGAAAGTTTCGGTTCACCTCCTCCCCTCCTGAGAGGACCGAGCATGAGCACCTCCACCAAGTCGGCCGCTCCGCCCGGCGTCCAGAACCCGCCCGCGCCCGCCCCGCCGAAGGCGCCGTCCGCGCGGACGACCTGGAGACGGGCGCTGCGCCGCGACTGGCAGCTGTATTCGCTGGCGCTGCTTCCGCTGCTGTTCTTCCTGGTCTTCCGCTATCTGCCGATGCTCGGCAACGTCATCGCGTTCCGGCGCTTCGAGCCCGGCGGCTCGATCTTCGGCGAGCAGTGGGTGGGCCTGCGCTATGTCGAGATGTTCTTCAACGACCCCACGTTCTGGCAGGTGTTCCGCAACACCCTCTGGATCGGCGGACTCACCCTCGTCTTCTGCTTCCCGATCCCGATCGTGCTCGCCCTGCTCCTCAACGAGGTGCGCCGGCGTTCGCTGAAGCGGTTCGTGCAGTCGGTGTCGTATCTCCCGCACTTCCTGTCGATGGTGATCGTCGCCGGTATCACCCTCCAGATGCTCGCCTCCGACGGCCCGGTCAACCATGTCCTGGGCTGGTTCGGCCACGACCCGATCCGGTTCATCCAGGAACCCGAGTGGTTCCGCACGATCTACGTCGGCTCCGAGATCTGGCAGACCGCCGGCTGGGGCACGATCCTCTACCTCGCCGCCCTCACCACCATCGACGAGGACCTGTACGAGGCCGCCCGCATCGACGGCGCCAACCGCTGGCAGCAGATCTGGCACGTCACCCTGCCCGGCATCCGCCCCACCATGATCACCCTGCTGATCCTCAACATCGGCACGTTCATGGCGGTCGGCTTCGAGAAGGTCCTGCTGCTGTACAACGCGCTGACCTACCCGACCGCCGACGTGATCTCCACCTACGTCTACCGGACCGGTGTGGAGTCCAGCAGCTTCAGCTACGCCGCCGCCATCGGACTGTTCGAGGCGATCATCGGCCTGGTGCTGATCACCTCCGCCAACCAGCTCTCGCGCCGCACAGTGGGGACCAGCCTGTGGTGAAGCCGAGCCGTTCCTACCGGGTGTTCCAGGGCGTCAACGGGGTGGTCCTCACCGTTGTGGTGCTGGTGACGCTGTACCCCTTCGTCAACATCATCGCCCGCTCCTTCAGCGGGGAACGCCAGATCCGGGCCGGTGAAGTCACCTTGTGGCCCAAGGGGTTCAACCTCACCACGTACAAGATCGTGTTCCAGGACTCGATGTTCTGGCGGAACTACGGCAACACCGTCTTCTACACGGTCGTATCGACCGCCGTGGCCATGGTTCTGACGACCTGTTACGCGTACGTCCTGTCGAAGAAGAACCTCAAGGGGCGTACCGCGCTCGTCGGTGTCGCCGTGTTCACCATGTTCTTCACCGGCGGTCTGATCCCGCAGTACGTCCTGATCACCAGCCTCGGACTGAAGAACAGCGTGTGGGCGATCGCGCTGCCCAACGCGATCAGCGTCTTCAACCTGCTGGTGATGAAGGCGTTCTTCGAGAGCCTGCCGAGCGAACTGGAGGAGGCCGCGCAGATCGACGGGCTGAGCACCTACGGCATCCTGCTCAGGATCGTGCTGCCGCTGTCCAAGGCGGTCGTCGCGACGATGGTGCTCTTCTACTCGGTGTCCTTCTGGAACTCCTGGTTCAGCGCGTTCCTCTACATGGACAGCTCCGATCTGATGCCGGTCACCGTCTATCTGCGCAACCTCATCCAGGGCGCCACCGGGGGCTCCAACGCCGGAGCCGGCACCGAACAGCTCAGTCAGGTCGGGGCGAACATCCAGGCGGTGACCATCGTGCTCACCGCGCTGCCGATCATCTGCGTGTACCCGTTCGTCCAGCGCTACTTCGTCTCGGGCGTGATGCTCGGCGCGGTCAAGGGCTGACGGGCGCGCGGCCTGACGCTCGATCAATTCACTTACGGAACAAGGGAGTATCCGTGATGAACGAAGGACAGCTGTCGCGGCGTCAGATCCTGGCCGCCGCGGGCTTCACCGGACTCGCCGTCCTCACCGGCTGCGGCAGCGGCGACGACGGCGGGGACGGCAAGGACCTCTCCAAGAAGCAGAACGGCGCCATGAAGGAGTACCGCGCCGGCCAGCGGTTCAAGGCCGCGAAGCCGCTGTCCTTCTCCATGCTGCACAACGACAACCCGGTCTACCCGATGAAGAGCAGCTGGCTGTTCTGGAAGGAGGTCACCCGGCGCACCGGCATCACCCTCAAGCCCCTCGACGTTCCGCTCGCCGACTACGAGAAGAAGCGCAGCGTCCTCATCGGCGCGGGCGACGCCCCCTTCCTCATCCCCAAGACCTACCACCCGGGCGAGGTCCCCTTCGTGGCCTCCGGCGCGATCCTCCCGGTCAGCGAGTACGTCCACCTGATGCCCAACTACCAGGCCAAGGTGAAGAAGTGGCAGCTCGAACCCGAGCTGGACTCCATACGCCAGTCCGACGGCAAGTACTACCTCCTGCCCGGCCTGCACGAGAAGGTCAAGTCCGGCTACTCGCTGTCCTTCCGCACGGACACCCTCGAAAAGCTCGGCCTGACCCTGCCGGAGACCTGGGACCAGGTGTACGACGTCCTCAAGGCCCTCAAGTCGGAGTACCCCGACAAGTACCCGTGGAGCGACCGCTGGAGCACCAACTCCCCCTTCCCGTGCGGGGCGTTGTTCCAGTACCTCGGCCAGGCGTACGGCGTGAAGGCGGGCTGGGCCTACGACAACATCAGCTTCGACGGCTCGGCGAAGAAGTTCGTCTTCACCGCGACGACGGACGCCTACCGCCAGATGGTCGAGTTCATGAGAAAGCTCGTTGCCGAGAAACTCCTCGACCCGGAGAGCTTCACCCAGCAGGACGACCAGGCCCTTCAGAAGCTGCTCGCCGAGAAGTCCTATGTGATCAGCGCCAATCCGCAGGTCCTGGTCCAGGACTACCGCTACAACCTGGAGAAGCAGGTCAAGGGCGCCAAGATCGAGATGGTCCCGGTCCCGCTCGGCCCGGCCGGTCCGGTCGTGCTCGGCGGGGCTCGTCTGGAGAACGGCATCATGGTCTCCAGCAAGGCCCTCAAGAACGACACCTTCGTCGCGATGATGCAGTTCGTGGACTGGCTCTGGTACTCCGACGAGGGCCAGACCTTCTGCAAGTGGGGCGTCGAGGGCCAGACCTACACCAGGACCGGCGACCAGTTCCGACTGAAGCCCGGCATCTCCCTCATGGGCTCCGACCCGGACGCCCCCAAGGACCTCCAGAAGGACTTCGGCTTCTTCAACGGCGTCTTCACCTACGGCGGCAGCTGGGCCCTGGTCTCCTCCAACTTCAGCCCGGACGAGAAGAAGTTCCAGGACGCCATGGCCCAGCGCACCCAGCTCCCCATCGACCCCGCCCACCCCCTCCAGTCCGTCGAGCAGGAACAGGCGACCCTCTGGGACACCCCGCTCAAGGACACCGCCATCCAGAACACCCTCCAGTTCGTCCTCGGCAAGCGCCCGATGTCCGAATGGGACCAGCACATCTCCGAGTTGAAGTCCAAGAACATGCAGCAGCTCGTCGACCTCCACAACAAGGCGTACGAACGGTTCAAGAAGGACAACGGGTGATCCGCTGAGAAAGGAGCCGCGATGACCTCCCCGACCCCCACCTCCTCCACCGCCTTCGGCATCGGCCCCCTCTCCCGCGCCGCCGCCCTCGTCCACACCCTCGTCACCGTCGAGGCGCTCCTCCTGGTCGCCGCCGCACCCGGTCTGGCCGGCCTGCTCCTGCTGGGCACCGACCCGGCCAACCTCCCCCTCGCCGCCGTATGCCTGCTCCCGCTCGGCCCGGCTCTTTCCGCGGCCCTCTACGCCCTCCACCACCGCGACCGGGACCTCACCGACCTGCACCCGGCCCGCACGTACTGGCGCGGCTGGCGGCTCAACGCCCTTCCCGCACTGAGGCTTTGGGCGCCCCTGCTCGCCTGGCTCACGGTCATCGCGTTCACACTGACCCACTTCTCCGCGACGGGCCTGCCCAGGTGGTGGGCGGCGCTGCTCGCGGTGATCGGCGCGGGATCCCTCCTGTGGGGAGCGCACGCCCTCGTGCTGACCTCCCTCTTCAGCTTCCGCGCCCGTGACACCGGCCGCCTCGCCGCGTACTTCCTGTTCCGGCACGGCCGCGCCACCCTCGCCGCCGGCTCGCTGCTCGTCCTGACGGCCGCGGGCACCGCCCTGCTCACCGAGGCCCTGCCCGCCCTGCTGGCGTCGCCGCTGCTGCTGTCCCTGCTGCACGGCAGCCGCGCGGTGATCGCCGAGACCCAGGAGGACTTCACCGTATGAGCCGCAAGATCCGGTACGGCGGTGACTACAACCCCGAGCAATGGCCGGAGGAGGTGTGGGACGAGGACCACCGGCTCTTCACCCGGGCCGGAATCGACACCCTCACCGTCGGCGTCTTCTCCTGGTCGCTCACCCAACCCGCCGAGGACACCTACGACTTCACCGTCCTGGACCGCATCCTCGACCGCGCCGCCACCGAGGGCCGCCAGGTCTGCCTCGCCACCGGCACCGCCGCCCTCCCGCCCTGGCTGGCCAGGAAGTACCCCGAGGTGAACCGCACCGACTTCGAGGGCCGCCGCCACCGCTACGGCCAGCGCCACAACTTCTGCCCCAGCTCACCGGCGTACCACCGCCTCTCGACAGCGATGGCCGCCAAGCTCGCCGAACGGTACGCGCACCACCCGGCGTTGCTCGCCTGGCACATCAACAACGAGTACGGCGGCGTCTGTTACTGCGAGCGGTGCGCACAGGCCTTCCGGGACTGGCTGCGCGCACAGTACGGCGACTCGCTCGACGCCCTCAACGACGCCTGGTGGACGACCTTCTGGTCCCACCGCTACACCGACTGGACCGAGATCGAGCCCCCGAACGCCCTCACCGAACACTGGCGAGGCCCCGACCACACCGCCTTCCAGGGCCTCACCCTCGACTACTTCCGCTTCACCACCGACGCCCTCCTCGGCTGCTTCCTCGCCGAGAAGGAGGCGATCCGCTCCCATGACCCCGACACCCCCGTCACCACCAACTTCATGGGCATGTTTCGCCCCCTCGACTACCACCGCTGGGCACCCCACCTCGACTTCGCATCCTGGGACAGCTACCCGCCCCTCGACGCCCCGCCGACCTGGCCCGCCCTCGCTCATGACCTGATGCGCGGCCTGAAGGACGGCGCCCCCTTCTGGCTGATGGAACAGACCCCGTCCACGACGGCCTGCCGAGACGTCAACCCCCTCCGCAGACCAGGTGAGTTGAGGCTCGCCACCTTCCAGGCGATCGCCCACGGCGCCGACGCCGCCCTCTACTTCCAGATGCGCGCGTCCCGGGGCGCCTGCGAGAAGTACCACGGGGCGGTCATCGGCCACGCGGGTCGCGACGACACCCGAGTCTTCCGTGAAGTGGCGGAACTGGGAGGGGAGTTGGAAACGCTCGGCGCGGCCACGCTCGGCGCCCGCACCCCCGCCCGTACGGCACTGGTCTTCGACTGGGACAGCTGGTGGGCCCTGGAGATCTCCGACGGACCCTCGCGGCTGGTGAAGTACCAGGAGGTGCTCCACGCCTACTACCGGGCCGCCCGCGAGGCCGGCGCCGACGTGGACGTCGTACCGCAGACCGCCGACCTGACCCCGTACGACGTGGTCCTGGCCCCCGTCCTGCACCTGGTCAAGGGCGACCTCGCCACCCGCCTCGAAGCGGTCGCCGCACGGGGCGGCACGGTGCTGACCACCTTCCTCTCGGGGCGCGGCGACGAACACGACCGGGCGTTCCTGACGGACGTCCCGGGGCCGCTGGCCCCCCTGATGGGGGTGCGGGTCGACGAATGGGACTCCCGGCAACCGGAGTTCGCCCAACCCGTGCCGGAGTTGGGTGCGCAGGCGCGCCTCGTCTTCGAGATCGTGCAGCTGAGCGGAGCGGAGGCGGTCGCCACATACGGCTCGGACTTCTACGCGGGAACCCCGGCCGTGACCCGTAACGCTTTCGGGGAGGGCGAGGGGTGGTACGTGGCGACCGCCCTCGATCAGCGGGGTGTCGACGAGGTCGTGCGGCGGGTGCTGGTCCGCCACGACCTGATCGGCCCGTACGCCGAACACCCGGGGGTGGAGACGGCCACCCGGGTCGCACCCGACGGCAGCCGTCTTCTCTTCCTCCTCAACCACAGCCCCGAACCAGCTCACTTGATCGCCCACACGACCGCGATGGACCTGCTGACCGGTGAACGGACCGAGAAGGGTGAGCCGTTGACCCTCGACCCGCTGGGCGTGGCGGTTCTGCGCCTCAGCCGATGGTGACGACACGGGCCCAGGGCGGTGGGGTGTCCGGGACATAGTCCGGGTCCTGTTCGTTCACGGCGTCACCCGGGCGCGGGAAGAGACCGACGACCGTACGGCAGGGCGGCGGCGCGGACGGCCACGGTGTCTGGCCGTCCGTCAGGGCGACGATCACGTCCGGGCGGGGCCGGGCACGCAGGGCCCTCGCGAAACCCGAGCGCAGGTCCGTGCCCCCACCGCCGATCAGCTCGATGGCCTCGGCGCGGCAGAGCGGTACGGCGACCCCGGCCGCCGCGTCGCAGGAGATCACCGAGACCAGGTCACGCCTGCCGCCCACCGCCCGCGAGATCGCCGCCACCTCCAGCAGGGCGGAGCCCAGTTCGGCATCGCTCACCGACGCGGAGGTGTCGATCACCACGCAGACCCGGGGCGGAGTACGCCGCAGGCTGGGCAGCAGCACCCCGGGGACACCGGCCGAGCGCCGGGACGGACGCCGGTACGTGTGATCCTCACCGGCCCCCGGCGCACCCGCCGCCGAACGCACCGCCGCGCCCAGCAACTGCCGCCACGGCTGCGGCGGTTGGAACGCCTCGTCCGCCCACCGGCGCCACCCCTCCGGGGCCTCGCCCGGCCGCGCCTTGATCCCCTCGGCGACCCGGAACCGTACGGCGTCCCGCTGCTGCCGGGTGAGCCCGTGCGCCCCGTCCGCCCCCAACTCCCAGGGCCGCTCCTGCCCGTCGGCACCGCTGCCGCAGTCCAGCCACGCGAGGTCGGCGGTGAGCCCGGACATCGACGACCGCCGCAGATACTCCTCCATCAGCAGGCCGTCGGGCAGCCCCAGCAGCGAGGGGAGCACGGCTCCGGCGGGCCGGGGCAGGCCGTCGCCGTAGATGTCGTCGTTGATCTCGAAGTCGGCGGCGATGTTGCGCCGCAGTCTTTCGCCCTGGCCGTGCTCCTCGTTCTCGCGCGCGTACCGCTCGCCCCGGCCGTGGTGGTCCCGGAGCAGATGAGACACCTCGTGCACCCACACTCCCGCCAGCTCCTCCACCGGCATGCGCGCCACGAAGCCGGGGGAGACGTAGCAGCGCCAGTGCGCGTCGACCGCCATCGTCGGGATCGACCGGTCCTCCACGACCTGGAGTGCGAACAGGGCCGCGGCGAGGTAGGGCCGCACCTTCACGGCGTGCAGCCGGGCCGCCAGCAACTTCTCCATGTCCAGGGGGAGCCCGGGCGGGTTGTCGGGGGTGGCCGGTCCGGAGGGCGGGGCCGGGACGGTGGCGCGTACGGGGCGTGGGGGTGGGGGAGGGGGCATGGGGTGGGGGACCGGGCGGGGTCGGCGCGCGGAGGTGCCCCCGTTTCCTGCCGCCTGGCTTGTGACTGGCCCGCTCCCGACTCCCGCCGCCTGGCCTGCGACCAGCCCGCTCCCTGTTCCCGCCGTCGGCCTCATCATCGGCACACCTCGGGTTCCTCCGGCTCCACTGGATCCTCTCGCGGCTCCGCTCATCGCCGTACCCCCGCCCCACGTCCCGCCGCGGCCGCCGCAGTCGCCCGGCCCACCGACCGTTCCGCCTCCCGGGCGAGTCCGATCACCCCCGCGAGCCGCTCCACCGCACCCGGCACCTCCCAGTCGTCGCGCCGCAGCCCGGCCAGGGCTGTGGCCGGGGCGACCAGCAGGTCCGGGGCGCCCGTCTCCAGCGCGCGGACCAGTACGGCCCACCCCGCCTCCCACCGCTCCCGCTCCGGCCGCGCGCCGACCGCCGCGACCACCGCCTCCAGCGCGGCTTGCCGCAGATCGCCCCGCTCCGGGAGCTCGGCGCCGGCCGGATCGGCGAGGAGGAACTCCGGGTCCGGCAGGTCCATCCGGTCGACGTGGGCGAGGAGTTCGAGCCCCGGACCGTCTCCTACGGCACCCCGCACCAGCAGCGCGAGCACCTCCCGGGAGACTCCGGCCGCCGTGCCGAAGGCGAGCAGGGTCAACGCCGTCTCCCAGCTCCGGGGCGAGGGCCAGGCACCGCCACGCCGCGTCTCCGTGCTCGGCAGCCGGTGGATCAGCGTCGGCCGGGCCTGGAGGAACCCGCAGACCGCACGCCGGGCGAAAGCCACCGCGTCCGGCAGCAACTCCGGCTCCAACCGGGGCAGTTCAGCGCGCGGCCAGACTCCGCCGAGCCCCCGCACCACCACATCCTGGTCGTGCACCCAGTACAGGTGCACGAACCGGTTGGCCAACGGCGGACTCAGCTCCCACCCGTCCGCCGCCGACGCCCGCGGGTTCGCGGCGGCCACGATCCTTACCCCCGGCGGGAGTTGCAGTGCCCCCACCCTCCGCTCCAGCACGACCCGGAGCAGCGCGGCCTGCACGGCCGGCGTGGCGGTGGACAACTCGTCCAGGAACAACAGCCCCCGCCCCGCCCGTACCAACTCCACGGCCCACTGCGGCGGCGCCATCGGCACCCCCCGCACCGCGGGGTCGTCGCCCACGATCGGCAGCCCGGAGAAGTCGGTCGGCTCATGAACACTGGCGATCACGGTCGTCAACGGCAGGTCGAGCGAGGCGGCGAGCTGCGTCAACGCCGCCGTCTTCCCGATCCCCGGCTCACCCCATAGCAGGACGGGCAGATCGGCGGCGACGGCCAGGGTGAGCGCTTCGAGCTGGTCGTCGGGGCGGGGTTCGGTGGTGGTCGTCCGAAGGAGGGTCAGGAGGTCGGAGGCGAGGGCGAGTTGGGAGGACTCGGCGGGCAGGAGCGTGCTGGAAGACATAGGCATCACCTGAGGGGTATAGGGGAACGGGACACGACCCGTTCCGGAGACGACGGAAAGCGCCCTGAGGGCACGGGAGTTGAAAGGGGGGCAGCCGGAGGCGAGGTAGGGCCGGGCGTGATCAGGCGAACTGACCGCTGCGCGGCCGAGCCCGACTGCTCCGCTTGCTGCGCAGCACAGGAGGAACACGCCGATCCAGCCGCGGCCGCCGACTCGTCGCCCCCTGCCCCTCGGCGCAATCCGCACCGGGATGCACGGGGACCAGCCCCGACCGGAACAGCCCCTGCTCGATACGGCGAACCGCGGCCGTCTCCAACTCCTCCCGGAGCGGCCCGTCCCGCAGCACCGCCGCCGAACCGAGCAGCCCCTCGACCACGGCGAGCGCCCCGACGACGTCACCGTGACGGAGCCGCTCCCGGACCGCCGGCAGCGCCTCCGGATTGCGGTGCACCGAGTCGATCGCCCGCAGACAGGGCAACGGAGGCCCACCGAGCGCCACGAGCAGCTCCTCGCGGTGCAGTTGGGCCGGATCGTGATCGACGGCGGTCAGCACCCCGTCCCGCAGCGCGATCCGATGGACCTCGCCCCGGCACTCGACGCGGTGCGGATCGCTTGTCACGACGGTGGAATCGGGCATCGCCCCCGAGTCGGGGCGCCCCTCCACCCCGCATGCCCTCAGCGCGTCGGCGACCAGAGGATGGAGCTCATCGACCTTGACCAGACCACCCCGTATCAGCTCCAGATCCGGAAGGGTCCGGGCCGCCGCATCGGGCAGCACCGGCAGCGCGGCGACCTCCTGCGGGGGCAGTGCCTCCAACAGCGGCCGGAAGGACGGGACATGACTGTCATCGGGGGCGACAAGTTCCAGCACGGCCCGCTCGCGCGTACCGAGCCGCACGGCGAAGGCCCCGCGAGAGCGCCCCTCCGCCCGCAACAGCAGTTCCGCTTCGGCGGCCCAACCACCCACCGCCCACGAGGAGTCGAGGTCAACACCCCGCTCGCCCACCCCGACGGCCACGCACCGCCGCGCCAACTCCCCACTCCGCCCGGCATCCCACAGATGCCGATGCAGATCGAGCCGGAAGCGCCGGTCGGGATGCGGATGAGGATGCGGATGGTGCCCGGTGCCGCCGTCGCCGCCCCCGGACTCCTCCCACAGCCCCAGCGTCATCCGCTGCCCGGCATCCGCCCAGGCCGGCGGCGTCCGCACGACCAACTGCGCACCCGCATACCGGGCCAAGGCAACGGTGAGACCGGGCCGGAGCCGCCCGTCGGGAGCGATCCGGGGCATGTGCCAGCGCAGCAGATCCGGCGCCAACCGACGCAGATCCCCACGCAACGACGTGACAAATGAACTGCCGTAGCGATGACGCACGGCGCGCAGATCGAGATCGACGTCGATCCGGGCGGCGGCACAGGCGCCGGCCCAGTCACCGGCCGCACGCCGTGCGGTGGCCGTCTCGATCATGGACAGTGGCACGGCGTACTCACGTACGCGCTGCCACATCAACAGGCGGGTCGGAATCGAGTTCGCGAAGTGAGCTGTCATCAGCACTCACCCTGAGCGAACGATTCCCCCAATCCGAACGAGGAGAAGTTCTTCATCGGCGGCATCATAAGCACCAGGTTCGCGATCTGTCAGCCGAGATTCATCAGCTGGGATTCAGTGGATGATTCAGTGGATGCGCCTTCCGTGGGCGTCCCCCACACCGGACTTCCGCAGGAAGTAGCTGTTGACCTGATCCCGCCACTCCCGCGCGCTGCGGACCTGCTCCTCGTACCGCTCCACCACCCGCACATACCGCTCCGCGTCGACGAGACCCGCCAGCGAGTCCCACACCGCACGGGCCTTCTCCACCTCCGCCACGCCCTCGAAGTGCGTGTCGTAGATGTGCTGGATCACCGTCTTCCCGCCGCGCAGCACATGCCGGTACGGCACATGATGGAAGAAGAGCAGCAACTCGTCCGGGCAGCTCTCCACGGACTCGTACACCTCGGCCCACCCCTTGCCGTACTGCCCCGCGAACCCGGTCCCCGTGCCCCGGCTCCGGTCCACCCCGATCCCGTCCCGATCGGCGAAGTGATACGTCCCCCAGGGGCTGTACTCGTACCCGTCCACACTCGGCCCGTAGTGATGCCCCGGCTGCACCATGAACCCGACCCCGAGCGGCGCGGTGTACTTCTCGTACGTCGACCAGGACCCGTCGAGCACGGCGTGCAGCCCCTCCACCAGCCGTGTCTCCGCGTCGGGGAAGGCGAGCCGGATCCACTCGTCGAGGATCTCCAGCGGATCGGCGTCCGGCTGCCAGGCCAGCCGCCCGAAGGTGTAGAGGTTCGCCTGGGCCAGCGGATGCCCGGTCCAGAACGGATCGTCACCCACATTGGACACGGCGACCAGTCCGCCCCGCGCCAACTCCCCGACGGACGGCCCCTCTTCGGCATCCGAGGGCCGGAACCGCAGCACCTCGCTCCACATCGGTCCCAGCCAGCACACATGCCGCTGCTGCCCGGTGTACTCCTGCGTGGCCTGCACCTCCACCGCGAGCCGCGTCCCCGGCATCGCGCCGATCAGCGGCGACACCGGCTCCCGCACCTGGAAGTCCATCGGTCCGTGCTTCACCTGGAGCACGGCGTTCGCCGCGAACTCCCCGTCCAGCGGCACGAAATGGTCGTACGCGGCCCGGGCCCGGTCCGTCGTCCGGTCCCGCCAGTCCTGGCGGTGGTCGTAGACGAACGCCCGCCAGTGCACGGTCCCGCCGTACGGCTCCAGCGCGGCCGCCAGCATGTTCGCCCCGTCGGCGTGCGTGCGACCGTACGCGAACGGCCCCGGCTGCCCCTCCGAGTCGGCCTTCACCACGTACCCGCCGAAGTCCGGTATCGCCTCGTACACCCGCCCGGTGGCCTCGGCCCACCACGCCCGCACCCCTTCGTCGAGCGGATCGGCCGTCGCGAGCCCGCCGAGCACGACCGGCGCGGCGAAGCTCACCGAGAGATGCGTGCGAATCCCGTACGCCCTGAACGCCTCGGCCAGCAAGGCGACTTCACCGATCCGATCGGTCAACAGGTGAGCCTCGGTCTCGTGCACATTGACGTTGTTCACCGCCAGGGCGTTGATCCCGCAGGAGGCGAGCAGCCGCCCGTACGCCCGCACCCGCTCCAGGTCCCCGCGCGCCCGCCCGTCCTCCCAGAACAGTGAGCCGCCCGCGTACCCGCGCTCCACCTGCCCCATGACCGGGTGCACGGCCACGTTGTCCCAGTGGTCCAGCATCCGCAGGCCCAGCGCGGGGCCGTGGGTCTCCCGCCGCGCCTCGCCCAGGAACGCGTCCTCGCCGAGCCGCACGACATGGAACAGGCCGTACAGCAGGCCTGAAGGGCCGGACGAGGTCACCTTCGTCCGGCCCTCCTCCCGTAGGAAGGTGAACCCCTCGGAGCCGTCGTCACCGGTCAGCTCCAGCAGCAGGTCATGCGGGTCGTACGGTCCGGGGGATGCGTCGCGCGAGACGCTTCCCCCGAACTGCTCACAAGCTTCGGCCACTTCGGTGTGCACGGTGTCCACCAGGGGACCCGAACCACGGAGCAGCGTCCGCCGGGTGCCGATCGGCCGGAACACCTCACGCGGCAGCCACGCCGGATCGACACCCTGCACAAGACCTCCCAATGGACCTGCTCAGGCGAGCAGTTCGGCTTCGGACAGCACCGCCTCACCGTCCAGTACGAGGCGGTACCTCTCGTACGTACCCGGCGACCCCACCGTGAACGCGCGTGTCTGTCTGTCCCAGGCGAAGGATTCCCCGGACCGCTCGTCCAGCGTCGTCCACGTGGTCCCGTCGGACGACCCCTGGAGCGTCCAGCCCCCGGGCGCCTTCGCGTGGTCCGCACCCGACGTCAGCGTGTACTGCGCCGCCTCCACACCCTTTGCGACGGGCAACTCGACAGCGGTAACCGCCACTTCAGTGGCCGACGTATCGTCGAAGAGTTCACCCTCCCCCTTCAACACATCCGCCCGAGGCGCCGGAACCTTGTCGTCCTCGGTGATCGACGTCGGCGCCGCGTCCTTGCCCGTGCCCCACGACGAGGGCCGTGGCCCCATGTCGAAGGTCAGGGTGCCGCCCTTGGCGATCAGTGAATGCGGAAGCGAAGTCGACGTCCAGGTACGCCCGTTGACCTTCAGCCCCTGGACGTACACATTGCGGTCGCTGTTCCTCGGCGCCTCGACGACGAGATCCCGCCCGTTCTCCAGATGCACGGTCGCCTTGGTGAACAGCGGTGACCCGACGGCGTACTCACCACTGCCCATCACCAGCGGGTAGAAGCCCAGCGCGGAGAACAGGAACCACGCCGACTGCTCGCCGTTGTCCTCGTCGCCGTGGTAGCCCTGTCCGATCGCGCTGCCGGTGTACAGCCGCGACAGCACCTCCCGGACGTTCCGCTGGGTCTTCCACGGCTGCCCGGCCGCGTCGTACATGTAGTTCACGTGGTGGGCGACCTGGTTGGAGTGCCCGTACATGCCCATCCGGACGTCCCGTGCCTCCGTCATCTCGTGGATGACCCCGGGGTACGAGCCGACGAACTCCGGTGAGGCCGTCTCCGGCGTACCGAAGTACGCGTCGAGCTTCTCGGCGAGCCCGGTCCGCCCGCCGTACAGGTTGGCGAGGCCCCGGCTGTCCTGCGGGGCGGTGAAGGCGTACCCCCAGCCGTTGGTCTCGGTGTAGTCGTAGCCCCACACGCGGGGGTCGTACTTCGAGGACTCCACGCGCCAGTCACCGGCCAGGTCCCGCCCCTGGAAGAATCCGGCCTCGGTATCGAACAACCGCACATAGTCCTGGGCCCGGTTGAGGAAGTACTCCGACTCCTCCCGGTACCGCTTCTCGCCCGTCTTCTCGTACAGCGCCCGCCCCATCCGCGCGATGCCGTAGTCGTTGAGGTATCCCTCCAACGCCCAGGAGAGGCCCTCGTGCGTCTCGGTGCTCGTGTAGCCGAGGAAGGGGGAGGTCTCCATCCCCTTCCGCCCGACCCCCGACATCGGCGGCACGACCGTCGCGTTCTTCAGCGCCGCCTCGTACGCCGACTTCGCGTCGAAGTCGACGCCCTTGACATACGCGTCGGCGAAGGCGACGTCCGAGGAGGTGCCGGTCATCAGGTCGGCGTAGCCGGGGGAGGACCAGCGTGAGGTCCAGCCGCCGTCCTTGTACTGCTGCACGAACCCGTCGACCATCTCGCCCGCCTGAGAGGGCGTCAGGAGCGAATACGCCGGCCAGGTCGTCCGATAGGTGTCCCAGAAGCCGTTGTTGACGTACACCTTGCCGTCGACGATCTTCGCGCCAGTGTGCGTGGGGGTGTCGGGACCCGGCATCGGTGAGAAGGGTGAGGCGTACCGGTACGTCGAACCCACCTTCTCGAAGCCGGAGTTGGGGTACAGATACAGCCGGTACAGGCTGGAGTACAGGGTCGTCAGCTGGTCCGGCGTCGCGCCCTCCACCTCGACCTTGCCGAGCAGCCGGTCCCACTGGCGCTGGGCCCCCGCCTTGACCGCCCCGAAGCTCGTCCCGTCGGGGATCTCCTGGCGCAGGTTGTCCTCGGCCTGGTCGACGCTGATGAGCGAGGTCGCGAGCCGCAGGGTGACGGTGGAGGCGTCGAACCGCAGATACCCCTTGACCCCGTCCACGGCCCCGTCCGTGACCGGCGCGTCGAACTTCCCGTACACGAACAGCCGGGTCGCCCCCGTCGACAGCCCGGACTTCACGTCCGAGTACCCGGTGACGACCCCGTTCTCCTTGTCGAGCGTCAGCCCCGCCTGGTCCGTCACGTTGTCGAACAGGACGCTCGCCTGGTCGCCGGGGTAGGTGAAGCGCAGCGCCGCCGCGTGGTCGGTCGGCGCCATCTCCGCCTTGAGCCCGTTCTCGAACCGCACCCCGTAGTAGTACGGCCGCGCGGTCTCGTTCTCGTGCCGGAAGGCCAGCTCCCGCGCCTCGCGGCCGGTGTCCGGCACCCCCGTCGCCGCCGAGGGCATCACCTGGAAGGTCTGCCGGTCGCCCATCCAGGGGCTCGGCTCATGGCTCGCGCTGAACGCCTGGATCGTCGGCAGGTTGTCTGCGTTGTTGGCCCGCGCGTAGTCGTACAGCCAGCTCAGCGATCCCGCGTCGGTCACCGGCGTCCAGAAGTTGAAGCCATGGGGCACGGCCGTCGCGGGGAAGTTGTTGCCGCGCGAGAAGGCGCCGCTGGAGTTGGTGCCGCGGGTCGTCAGCGCGTAGTCGGACAGATGGGCCTTCGGTCTCTCGGGTGCCACCGGCTCGATCCGTACGTCGTCCAGCCAGCCCCGGAACTTCGCCGGGCCCGCGGGGGAGTCGTACGCCACCAGGATCCGGTCGACGGTCTTCCCGGACGCCACCGACCCGATCCGCGAGACCACGTCGTTCCACTGGTTGACGTAGAGCACCTTCGCGGCGCCCTGAGCCCGCGGCGACAGCCCGAAGCCGTGCTGGTCGACGGCGCCGAGGGCGCTCAGATACGTGCCGTCCGTGAAGGCGAGGTCCACCGCCACGTTCGTGGCGTCGTAGTCCCGGTCGCCGTCCGCCATCGACGGGAACAGGCGGTACGAGAGGCGGGTGTCCCGGCCGACGGCCACGTTCACGTCGTAGACCTTGTTGTACGAGTACGCCCGGCCGGCCGCCGTGTGCCGTCCCGCATACCGCAGCGCCCGTTTGCCGGTGAATCCGGCCCGCGCCTTCGCGGTGGGGGAGCCCTTCGGGCCGCGGTCGACCAACGACAGCATGTCCGGGGGCGCGGGGCCGTCGCCGCCGCCCGTCGAGAACTGTACGTCGGCGAGCTGGAGGATGCCGGGGGCGCCGTTGTTCGCGGTGATGTCCAGGCGGAAGTGCTGGTACTCGGCCGGGTCCGTGAGGTCGTACGACTTCGTCTGGAACCGTTCGTCGAACGCCTGCCCGGAGCGGGTGTCGAGGGTCTTCCAGTCCTTGCCGTCCGTCGAGCCCTTGAGGGTCCAGTCCTTCGGGTCGCGTTCGGCGTAGTCGTTGGCCGAGGTGAGCGCGTAGGCGGCGATCCTGACCGGGTTGTCGAAGTCGAACTCGACCCAGCCGGTGGTCTCGAAGGCCAGCCACTTGGTGCCGGGCTCGCCGTCGACGAGGCGTTCCTTCACCTCGCCGCCGTCGGTGTTCTCGGCGCTCGCGCGGACGTCCGTGACATCGTCGGTGATGTTGCCGGGGATGCCGGTGGTCCAGCCGCCGTCCACCCCGGAGGCGCGCTCCGGGGTGCTGAGCCAGTCCGGCGGCGGATCGTCCGTCTCGAAGGAGGAGGCGAACCCCCGGTCGGCGGCCGCCGGGGCCTCCGGTAGCGCCGCCACCCCCTGTGAGCTCGCCGCCAGAGCGAAGGCCGCCAAGAAGGCGACCGCCGAGAACCGTCTGTGCCGCATGGGCCAGCACCCTCCCTGCCATCGTGGACAACGTTGTCAGCTTCGATGCGCAAGGATCAGTAGTGACCCAAGTGGTCAACGATGTCAAGGGTGTTGGGTGTGGCATTCGGGCGCAATGGCGAGCATATTTCCGTCACCCGCCGCACAGCTCGCACATATTTCCGCGAGGTCTCAACTCGGAAAAGACCAATGGCCAACCTTGCATTCGATCTTGCTCCGCTGGCGGGAAGTGGACTATACCTGTCGGCGATTCACCCGATCCGTTCGAGCGCGCCCTGCGCACGATCTGCATGATCCGCACTTCCTGCACGACCCAGCGTGACCCGATCGCGGTGCCCGGCAAGGATCCGGTTCACCGCCTGAGTCCTGGAGAAGGCGAGGACTTGAGCATGGGATCCACTTCCGCCGAGAACGACAAAGGCTCCGTCGGCCGCCGTGATCTGATCAAGCGGTCCGCCGCGCTCGGTCTGATCACCGTACCCACGATGAGTTTCCTGTCCGCGTGTGCCAGCGGTGGCGGGGACGACGACTCCGGCAACGACACACCCAAGGGCAAGACCACCAAGGACAACCCCTTCGGCGCCGAGAAGGGCAGCAAGCTCGACGTCGTCATCTTCAAGGGCGGCTACGGCGACAACTACGCGAAGGTGTGGGAGGCCGACTTCCAGAAGAAGCTCGGCATCACCTCCTCCCACACCGGGACGCAGGAGATCACCGGCAAGCTCCAGCCCCGCTTCAACGCGGGCACCCCGCCGGACATCGTGGACGACTCCGGCGCCCAGCAGATCAAGGTCGACGTCCTCAACAAGAACGGCCAGCTCCTCGACCTCGCCGAGGTCCTGGACGCCCCGTCGGTCGACGACCCCTCCAAGAAGGTCCGCGACACCCTCATCGCCGGCACCCTCGACCCGGGCACGTTCGAGGGCAAGGTCGTCGCCCTGAACTACATCTACACGGTCTGGGGCCTGTGGTACTCGGGCAAGCTCTTCAAGGAGAAGGGCTGGGAGGAGCCCAAGACCTGGGCCGACTTCCTCGCCATCTGTACCGACGCCAAGAAGCAGGGCATCGGGGGCCTGGCCCACCAGGGCAAGTACCCGTACTACATCAACGTCGCGATCATGGACCTGATCGCCAAGACCGGCGGCCTGGACGCCATGAAGGCGATCGACAACCTCGACCCCAAGGCGTTCGTCGGCTCCGACGCGGCCCAGGCGGGCGTCGAGGCGATCTACGAGGTCGTGGAGAAGGGCCTGTTGATGCCCGGCACCAACGGCCTCACCCACACCGAGTCCCAGACCCGCTGGAACCAGTACAAGGCCGTGTTCATCACCAGCGGCTCCTGGCTGGAGAACGAGCAGCTCAAGACCACGCCGTCGGACTTCGACATGAAGTTCCTGCCGATGCCGCTGCTGCCCGACAGCAAGCTGCCCTTCGAGGCGATCCGGGCCGGCGCCGGCGAGCCCTTCATCATCCCGAACAAGGCGAAGAACCTCGCCGGGGCCAAGGAGTTCATGCGGCGCATGCTCTCCAAGGAGTGGTCGACGCAGTTCGCCAAGGAGGCGAACTCGCTGACCATCCTCAAGGACGGCGTCGACTCCAGCGTCACGCTGCGCCCGGGCACCCAGTCCACGGTGGAGGCGTCCAAGGCGGCGGGTGACAACACCTTCCGCTACCTGTACGTCGACTGGTACAGCGAGATGGGGGCGGCCATCGAGGCCGCGTCCAACGAGCTGATGGCCAAGCGCATCCAGCCCAAGGAGTGGCTGAAGCGCGCCCAGGCCGCGGTCGACAAGCAGGCCAAGGACCCGGCCTCCAAGAAGAACCACCGGGACTGACCAACGCCGTTTCCCGGGCCGGATCCCCTTCCGGCCCGGGGAAGGACATCAGGGGCAGGAAACGCCAATGCGCAAAGGGCAGTACAGGTTCGTCGCGGGATTTCTGTTCGTCCCCGTGGCGCTCTATCTGATCTTCGTGATCTGGCCGTACGTCCAGACGTTCGGCTATTCGCTGACCGACTGGAAGGGACAGTCGCAGACCTTCAAGTTCGTCGGCCTGGACAACTACAAGGCGCTGTTCGACGACGACGTCTTCATGCAGGCCATCTGGCACAACATCCTGTTCCTGATCTTCATCCCGGTGATCACGATCCTGCTCGCCCTTTTCTTCGCGTTCATGCTGAACGCGGGCGGACGCAGCCGGGCCGGCGGAGTATCGGGCGTCGCCGGATCGTCGTTCTACAAAATCGTCTACTTCTTTCCGCAGGTGCTGTCCCTGGCGATCGTCGCGGTGCTCTTCAACGCCGTGTACCGCAGTGACGGCGGCGGTCTCCTCAACGGCCTCCTGATCAAACTCGGACTGGTCGACGCCCAGAACCCGATGGAATGGCTGAACGAGCCGAACCTGGTGCTGTGGATGCTGATGATCGCCGTGGTCTGGCACGGCGTCGGCTTCTACCTGGTGCTGTTCTCGGCCGCCATGCAGTCCATCCCCAAGGACATCTACGAGGCCGCCCTGATCGACGGCGCGGGCCGCAACCAGTCCTTCTTCCGCATCACCCTGCCGCTGCTCTGGGAGAGCGTGCAGACCGCCTGGGTGTACCTGGGCATCGTCGCGATGGACATGTTCGTCCTCGTCTCCTCGATGACCCAGAACATGGGCGCCTACGGCGGCGGTCCCGACCACAAGAGCGACGTGATGTCGACCGTGATGATGCGCAACTTCCAGTACTTCGGCAAGAGCGGATACGCCTGCGCGATGGGCGTCGTCATGCTGCTGCTCACCCTGGTCCTGTCCGTGGTCATGCTGCGTGCCACCCGCCGCGACCGCGTCGAGTTCTGAGCGGGAGAGATACGACGATGAGCGCCCCCATCAAGGAGACCGCGGACGCCCCCGTACGGCGCCCCGTGGCCAAGACCCCGGCCCGCCCCGGCGGTGAACGCAGCGAAGGCGTCGTCCTGAACGTCTTCTCGCACGGCTTCCTCGCCCTCTGGGCCCTGCTGATCATCCTGCCCCTGCTCTGGCTGGTCCTGAGCTCCTTCAAGACCGACACCCAGATCGGCGGTTCGGCCTTCGGCTGGCCGCAGAACTGGTCGCTGGACGTCTTCTCCCGGGCCTGGGACAAGGGCATCGGCGACTACTTCCTCAACACGGTCATCGTGCTGGTCTTCTCCGTGCCGCTGACGATGCTGTTCGGCTCGATGGCCGCGTACGTGCTGGCCCGCTATCAGTTCTGGGGCAACAGGTTCCTGTACTACTTCTTCGTGGCCGGCGCGATGTTCCCGGTGTTCCTCGCCCTCGTCCCGCTGTTCTTCATGGTCAAACGGCTGGACATGCTGAACACCTACCAGGGTCTGATCCTGGTGTACGTCGCCTACTCGATGCCGTTCACGGTCTTCTTCATGCACGCCTTCTTCCGGACCCTGCCGACCGCCGTCTTCGAGGCGGCGGTCCTCGACGGCGCCTCGCACAGCCGCACCTTCTTCCAGGTGATGCTGCCGATGGCCAAGCCCGGTCTGGTCAGCGTCGGCATCTTCAACACCCTCGGCCAGTGGAACCAGTTCATCCTGCCGACGGTCCTCATGCAGCCGCAGAGCGGTGACGATCCCGAGCGCTACGTCCTCACCCAGGGGCTCATCCAGCTCCAGCAGCAACAGGGGTACGCCTCCGACCTCCCGGTGCTCTTCGCGGGCGTGACCATCGCGATGATCCCGATGCTGGTCGTCTATCTGTCCTTCCAGCGCCAGGTACAGGCGGGGCTGACCTCCGCCACCTTGAAGTGAGGCGCGGGTAGCGCTCCGGAACCGACCGTGCGCACGCCGTTCCCGGCCCTGGGAGCGGCGTACGCGCGCGTGCGTGGCGCCGCGGAAACTGTTCAACCTCTTGACGGAAGGCGACCCGAACGGCTCAGCTTAGAGTTCACTAGTTGGACATGGACGGGGCCTCATCGATGCGGTCCCGCGCGCAGGAGGTCGTCGTGGAGACTCCGGGGTCGCAGTCGTCGCTGCACCGAGCCAACCTGGAGCGGGTGGTCCGGGCCGTCCGGCTGGCCGGGTCGCTCACCCAGGCGGAGATCGCAAGGACCACCGGGCTGTCCGCGGCAACCGTCTCCAACATCGTCCGTGAGCTCAAGGACGGCGGGACCGTCGAGGTCACGCCCACATCGGCGGGCGGCCGCCGGGCCCGCAGCGTCTCGCTCAGCGGGGACGCCGGCATCGTGATCGGCGTCGATTTCGGCCATACGCACCTACGGGTCGCCGTCGGCAACCTCGCCCACCAGGTGCTCGCCGAGGAGTCCGAGCCACTGGACGTGGACGCCTCCTCCACCCAGGGCTTCGACCGGGCGGAAGAGCTGGTCAACCGGCTGATCGCGGCGACCGGCGTCGACCGCTCCAAGATCGCCGGGGTGGGTCTCGGCGTCCCCGGCCCGATCGATCTGGAGTCCGGCTCGCTGGGCTCCTCCGCGATCCTGCCGGGCTGGATCGGCACCAAGCCCGCCGAGGAGCTGGGCGGCCGTCTGGGCGTCCCCGTGCACGTCGACAACGACGCCAACCTGGGCGCCCTCGGCGAGATGGTCTGGGGCAGCGGCAGAGGCGTCAGAGACCTGGCGTACATCAAGGTCGCCAGCGGTGTCGGCGCAGGCCTGGTCATCAACGGCAAGATCTACCGGGGCCCGGGTGGCACAGCGGGAGAAATCGGGCATATTACTCTTGATGAATCCGGCCCGGTCTGCCGCTGTGGAAACCGGGGCTGCCTGGAGACCTTCGCGGCCGCGCGCTATGTGCTCCCGCTCCTCCAGTCCAGTCACGGCACGGACCTGACGATGGAAGGCGTCGTGCGGCTGGCCAGGGACGGAGACCCTGGCTGCCGTCGGGTGATCGCCGACGTCGGCCGCCATATCGGCAGTGGAGTGGCCAATCTCTGCAATCTCCTGAACCCGAGCAGGGTGGTCCTCGGCGGTGATCTCGCGGAGGCGGGCGAGCTGGTCCTCGGGCCCATCAGGGAGTCCGTCGGCCGGTACGCCATTCCCAGCGCGGCACGTCAACTCACCGTTCTCCCGGGGGCACTTGGGGGCCGTGCGGAGGTGCTCGGAGCGCTCGCTCTCGCGCTCAGTGAGATGGGCGATTCGACCCTTTTGGACGGCACGCTGCACACAGCGGCTCCTGCCTTCACTTAGAGAACGAAACCCGCCGTTGCCAACCCGTTAAGTATTTACTTCTTGACGTCGCACGTGTGGCCGAGTTGACTTCCAGCCACCTCGGCCGCAACGACGCGGCCTCGTCAGGGAGGTTTCTGAAGTGAACACGCTTATGCGTCGTGCGGCCGTACCCGTTCTGGTCTCGGCTCTCGCTCTGACCGCCGCCGCCTGTGGCAAGGCCGGCGACGACGACAACGACAGCGGCAGCTCCGACTCCGGCAACAAGTCGATCGGCCTGCTCCTGCCCGACAGCGTCACCACGCGTTACGAGCAGTTCGACCGGCCGTTCTTCGAGGCCAAGGTCAAGGAGCTGTGTGACGACTGCACGGTCTCCTACAACAACGCCGGCGCCGACGCCGCCAAGCAGGCCCAGCAGGTCAGCACCATGGTCACCAAGGGCGTGAAGGTCATCGTGATCTCCGCCCAGGACTCGGCCGCCATCAAGTCCTCGATCGACGCCGCGGTCAAGAAGGGCGTCAAGGTCGTCGCGTACGACCGTCTGGCCCAGGGCCCGGTCTCCGCGTACGTCTCCTTCGACAACGAGAAGGTCGGCCAGCTCCAGGGCCAGGCCCTGCTCGACTCGCTCGGCTCCAAGGCGACCCCCTCGGCCAACGTCGTCATGATCAACGGTGACGACGCCGACCCGAACGCCGCGCTGTTCAAGAAGGGCGCCCACAGCGTCCTCGACGGCAAGGTCAAGATCGCCTACGAGCAGTCCGGCCTCTGGAAGGACTCGATCGCCGCGCAGAAGATGAAGGCGGCCATCACCCAGCTCGGCGCCAAGAACATCGCGGGCGTCTACGCCGCCAACGACGGCATGGCCGGCGGTATCGCCACCACCCTGAAGGGCGCCGGCATCTCCGGCATCCCGCTGACGGGCCAGGACGCCGAGCTCGCCGGTATCCAGCGCATCGTCGCCGGCACGCAGTCCAGCACGGTCTACAAGGCCTTCAAGCCCGAGGCCGACGCCGCCGCCCAGCTCGCGGTCAACCTGGTCGAGGGCAAGAGCATCGACTCCCTCGCCACCACGACCATGACCAACGGCTCCGGCGACAAGGTTCCGTCGCAGCTGCTGACCCCGGTCTCCGTCACCGTCGCCAACATCAACGACACGGTGATCAAGGACAAGCTGTACACCGTCGACCAGATCTGCACCTCGGCCTACGCCGCCGCGTGCAAGAAGGCCGGCCTTCAGTAACCACCGCCCCGAGGGCGTGCCTGGACGGGCACGCCCTCCCGGCAGGAGAAGCCCCTCCGGCGCCCGCCCCGCCTTCATACCCCGCTAAAGCGGGTCGGTGTCCACCGACCCGCTAGGGGCGGGTGCCGGAGAGAAGCATGGCGAACGCGCCCGTTGCCAACCGGTACGGGCCGCGCGCAAGTTCATCAGTAAGCAATTCGGTGCCTCCTTCGGCACCCCCCTCCGCGTCTTACCCCAAGCGCGGCATCCCCGCCGGTCAGGCGGCGAAGGAGATGGTTCACGTGTCCGCTACGCCCGTGCTGGCGTTGCGCGGAGTCTCCAAGCGATTCGGTGCGGTGCAGGCACTCACCGACGTCGAGCTGGAGGTCCACGCCGGAGAAGTAGTCGCCCTGGTCGGCGACAACGGCGCAGGAAAGTCCACGCTGGTCAAGACGATCGCCGGCGTCCACCCCATCGATGAGGGCGTCATCGAGTGGGACGGCAACCCGGTCAGCATCAACAAGCCGCACGACGCCCAGGGACTCGGCGTCGCGACGGTCTACCAGGACCTCGCGCTGTGCGACAACCTCGACGTCGTCGGCAACCTCTACCTCGGACGCGAGCTGCTGCACCGCGGCGTCATCGACGAGGTCACGATGGAGAAGAACGCTCGGGAACTGCTGAGCACCCTCTCCATCCGCATCCCGAGCGTCCGCATCCCGATCGCGAGCCTCTCCGGCGGTCAGCGTCAGGTCGTCGCCATCGCGCGCGCCCTGATCGGTGACCCCAAGGTCGTCATCCTGGACGAGCCCACCGCCGCCCTCGGCGTCGAGCAGACCGCACAGGTCCTCGACCTCGTCGAGCGGCTGCGCGAGCGCAACCTCGGCGTCATCCTCATCAGCCACAACATGGCCGACGTGAAGGCTGTCGCCGACACCGTCGCCGTGCTGCGCCTGGGTAAGAACAACGGTTCCTTCTCCGTGAAGGACACCACCCACGAAGAGATCATCGCCGCCATCACGGGCGCCACGGAGAACGCCGTGACCCGTCGTGCGGGGCGTCGCAGCACGGAGGCGGCAAAGTGAGCGACACGTCGAAGGTAGAGAAGTCGGACGGCGTGGTGGAGGAACAGACCACCGTGGCCCCCGCCGACGACCCCACGGCCGCGCCGGTCGCCGTCGTCGACCCGCGCCTGCTGATCCGTGAAGAGGGTCTCAAGGGCTACTGGACCGAGTTCAAGCGCAAGGTCAAGGGCGGCGAGCTCGGCCAGCTGCCGGTCGTCGTCGGCCTCATCGTCATCTGGACGATCTTCCAGCTGAAGAACGACCTGTTCCTGAGCGCGGACAACCTGTCCAGCATCAGCTACTTCCTGTCGGCCACCGGCATGCTCTCCATCGGCCTCGTCTTCGTGCTGCTGCTCGGCGAGATCGACCTGTCCGTCGGCTCGGTCAGCGGCCTCGCGTCCACGATCTTCGCGGTGTTCGTGGTCAACCACGGCATGAACGTCTGGCTGAGCCTGATCCTGGCCGTCCTGACCGGTATCGCCATCGGTGTCCTGCACGGCTGGTTCTTCGCCAAGATCGGTGTGCCGGCGTTCGTCGTCACCCTGGCCGGCTTCCTCGGCTGGAACGGTCTGATGCTGTGGCTCCTTGGCGACAGCGGCACGATCAACATCCCGGACGACAGCGGCCCGATCCACATCCTCGGGCAGGGCTCCTTCTTCATGGACCAGGCCATCGTCGGCGCCTACCTGCTGGCGGCCCTCGGTGTGGCGTCCATGCTCGTGGGCTCGCTGATGGAGCAGCGCCGCCGCAAGGCCGCGGGTGTGCCGTTCCGTCCGACCAGCGAGATCCTGGTGCGCGTCGGTCTCCTCGCGGTGGCGTCCTTCGCCGCCGCGGCCGTGCTGAACAACGCCGCGGGTGTCTCCAACGCCCTGGTGATCTTCCTCGCCGCGCTGGTGATCGTCGACTTCGTGCTGCGTCGCACCACGTTCGGCCGCAAGGTCTTCGCGGTCGGCGGCGGTATCGAGGCGGCGCGTCGTGCCGGTATCAACGTGGCGGCGATCCGGATCTCCGTGTTCGCCATCGCGGGTGGCTTCGCCGCGATCGGCGGCATGTTCTTCGCCGGCCAGACGGCGTCGGCGACGCTGAACGCGGGCGGCGGCAACACGCTGATGCTGGCCATCGCGGCCGCGGTCATCGGCGGTACGTCGCTGTTCGGTGGCCGGGGCACCGTCTGGTCGGCCCTCCTGGGCATGCTGGTCATCCAGTCGATCCAGACCGGTCTTGACCTGCTGAACATGAACACGTCGATCCAGTACATGATCACCGGCGGCGTCCTCCTCGGCGCCGTGGTCATCGACTCGGTCTCCCGCAGGAGCCAGAAGGCCGCAGGCCGCGGCTAGCCCGCACGGAAATGGCCCGGCGCTGTTCAGCGCCGGGCCATTTTCATGTCGTACGACCCATGGATCTTACGAACGGCGGATCTTGGGTACAGCCGATCGCGTGACGTATGACGCACCTCCCGGGCGCCGTCCGCAAAGGCGGAACATTAGACTCGACAAGCCCGGCAACAGCTCGATCAGCTCTACTGCAAGGAGGCACGGGTGCCGCTGCTGACCCGCATCAGGGGACCGCGCGATCTGGACCGGCTCAGCCTGGAGCAGCTGGACCAGCTGGCAGAGGAGATCCGGACCTTCCTCGTCGACGCCGTCTCCAAGACCGGCGGCCACCTCGGCCCGAACCTCGGCGTGGTCGAGCTCACCATCGCCCTGCACCGTGTCTTCGACTCCCCGAAGGACAAGGTGCTCTGGGACACCGGCCACCAGTCCTACGTCCACAAGCTGCTCACCGGCCGCCAGGACTTCTCCAAGCTGAAGATGAAGGGCGGCCTGTCCGGCTACCCCTCGCAGGCCGAGTCCGAGCACGACGTCATCGAGAACAGCCACGCCTCCACGGTCCTCGGCTGGGCCGACGGCCTCGCGAAAGCCAACCAGATCCAGAAACGCGACGACCATGTCGTAGCCGTGATCGGGGACGGCGCCCTCACCGGCGGTATGGCCTGGGAGGCGCTGAACAACATCGCCGACGCCAAGGACCGCCCGCTGGTCATCGTCGTCAACGACAACGAGCGCTCCTACGCGCCCACCATCGGCGGCCTCGCCAACCACCTCGCGACCCTGCGCACCACCGACGGCTACGAGCGCTTCCTCGCCAAGGGCAAGGACCTCCTGGAGCGCACCCCGGTCGTCGGCAAGCCGCTCTACGAGACCCTCCACGGCGCCAAGAAGGGCCTCAAGGACTTCATCGCCCCGCAGGGCATGTTCGAGGACCTCGGCCTCAAGTACGTCGGCCCCATCGACGGCCACGACATCGAGGCCATGGAGTCCGCGCTGGCCCGCGCCAAGCGCTTCGGCGGCCCTGTCATCGTCCACGTCCTCACCGAGAAGGGCCGCGGCTACCAGCCCGCCCTCCAGGACGAGGCCGACCGCTTCCACGGCATCGGCCCCATCCACCCCGACACCGGCCTGCCGATCAAGGCCTCCGGCGCCGACTGGACCTCCGTCTTCGGCGACGAGATGGTGCAGCTCGGCAAGGAGCGCAAGGACATCGTGGCCATCACGGCGGCGATGCTCCAGCCGGTCGGCCTGAAGAAGTTCGCGGACACCTTCCCGGACCGGATCTACGACGTCGGCATCGCCGAGCAGCACGGCGCGGTCTCCGCGGCGGGCCTGGCGACCGGCGGACTGCACCCCGTCTTCGCCGTCTACGCCACCTTCCTCAACCGCGCCTTCGACCAGGTCCTCATGGACGTGGCCCTGCACAAGTGCGGCGTGACGTTCGTCCTGGACCGCGCCGGCGTCACCGGCACCGACGGCGCCTCCCACAACGGCATGTGGGACATGTCGATCCTCCAGGTCGTCCCGGGCCTGCGCCTGGCCGCCCCGCGCGACGCCGACCAGGTCCGCGCCCAGCTCCGCGAGGCCGTACAGGTCGACGACGCGCCGACGGTCGTACGCTTCTCGAAGGGCGCCGTAGGCCCCGCGGTACCGGCTGTCGGACGCGTCGGCGGCATGGACGTACTGCGCGAGCCGGGCACGGACACGCCGGACGTGCTCCTGGTCTCCGTCGGAGCCCTCGCCCCCATGTGCCTGGAGATCGCCTCGCTCCTCGACAAGCAGGGCATCACCACCACCGTCGTCGACCCGCGCTGGGTCAAGCCGGTGGACGAGGCCATGGCCCCGCTCGCCGAACGCCACCGCGTGGTCGTCACGGTCGAGGACAACTCCCGCGTCGGAGGCGTCGGTTCGGCGATCGCCCAGGCCCTGCGCGACGCCGGCGTCGACGTACCGCTGCGCGACTTCGGCATCCCGCCGCGCTTCCTCGACCACGCCTCGCGCGCCGAGGTCATGGCGGAGATCGGTCTGACGGCCCCGGACATCGCCCGCCAGGTCACCGGCCTGGTCTCGAAGCTGGACGGCAGGTACAGCAGTGCGGCGGCGGCCGAGGAGCCGGAGCCCGCGCGCGACTGACACGCCTGACACGCCGCAATGGGCCGGTCGAACCACCGCGAAGGGTGGTACGACCGGCCCATTTGCGTGAATCCCCACGCGCCGGGGCATACGCAGTACGCCCCCTCTCGATCATGTCGAGGACGACACAGCGTGGGAGGTACGCCCGTGAGCAGCACACTCTTCCGGACGAAGAGAGTCGAGCAGTCCATCCTCGATACCGAGGAACCAGAGCACGCGCTGAAGAAGTCCCTGTCCGCTCTGGACCTGACGGTCTTCGGCGTCGGCGTCATCATCGGCACCGGCATCTTCGTCCTGACCGGCACGGTCGCCAAGAACAACGCCGGACCGGCGGTCGCCCTGGCCTTCGTCGTCGCCGGCGTCGTCTGCGCGCTCGCCGCGCTCTGCTACGCCGAGTTCGCCTCCACGGTCCCGGTGGCCGGCTCGGCATACACCTTCTCGTACGCCTCCCTGGGCGAACTCCCCGCCTGGATCATCGGCTGGGACCTGGTCCTGGAGTTCGCGCTCGGCACGGCGGTGGTCGCCGTCGGCTGGTCGGGCTACATCGCCTCGCTCCTGGACAACGCGGGCTGGCACCTTCCGGAAGCGTTGAGCGGCAGGGACGGCGCGGACGGCTTCGGCTTCGACATCCTCGCGGCGGCCCTCGTCCTGATCCTGACCGGCATCCTGGTCCTGGGCACGAAGTTGTCCGCGCGGGTGACCTCCCTGGTGGTCGCCATCAAGGTCACGGTGGTCCTGACCGTGATCATCGCGGGCGCCTTCTTCATCGAGAAGGACAACTACGACCCGTTCATCCCGAAGTCACAGGCGGTCGAAGCGGGCGGCAGCCTCCAAGCCCCGCTGATCCAGCTGATGTTCGGCTGGGCCCCGTCCAACTTCGGCGTGATGGGCATCTTCACGGCCGCGTCCGTCGTCTTCTTCGCCTTCATCGGCTTCGACGTGGTGGCCACGGCGGCGGAGGAGACGAAGAACCCGCAACGGGACATGCCGAGGGGAATCCTGGGCTCGTTGGTGATCTGCACGGTCCTGTACGTGGCGGTGTCGATCGTGGTGACCGGCATGCAGAAGTACACGGACCTGTCGATCACCGCACCCCTGGCGGACGCCTTCAAGGCGACCGGGCACCCCTGGTTCGCGGGCTTCATCAGCTTCGGCGCGGCGGTGGGCCTGACAACGGTCTGCATGATCCTGCTGCTCGGCCAGACCCGAGTCTTCTTCGCGATGAGCCGCGACGGCCTCCTGCCCCGCTTCTTCTCCCACGTCCACCCACGCTTCAAGACCCCGCACCGCCCGACCATCCTCCTCGGCGTGATCATCGCGATCGTCGCCGGCTTCACGCCCTTGAGCGAACTCGCCGAACTGGTCAACATCGGCACCCTGTTCGCGTTCGTGGTGGTCGCGATCGGCGTCATCATCCTCCGCCGCACCCGCCCGGACCTGCACCGCGCGTTCCGTACGCCGTGGGTGCCGGTCCTGCCGGTGGTGTCGGTGCTGGCCTCGCTGTGGCTGATGTTGAATCTGCCGGCGGAGACGTGGCTGCGGTTCGCGATCTGGATGGTGCTCGGGTTCGTCGTGTACTTCCTGTACGGGCGGTCGCACAGTCGGCTGGCTCGGGGGGAGGAGACTTCGGTGGGGGAGGTGTTGAAGCGGCCGGGTGGGGGTGTGGAGTAACCAACGGCGGCCTCGTGTCCCGGCCCCGTACGATGCGCCGCGTCGCGTTGTGCGGGGCCGGGGCATGTGCTGCGGCTTGTCCTATCCTGGTGTGAATAGGCCGTTGCCATAAGGTAGTTGAACTTTCGCCCGGTAGCCGGGGCGACCAGGAGGCCCATCCGTGACTGGCGTGCACCCTCGCTCCGGAGACGGCAAGATCGTCACCTTCTACGCCTACACGGGGGGTACCGGCCGCACCATGGCCCTGGCCAATATCGCCTGGATCATGGCCTCCCAGGGGCGACGGGTCCTCATGGTCGACTGGGACCTGGACGCCCCTGGGCTCGACCGCTTCCTTCGCCCGTTCCTGGATCCGAACTCCTTACGCGACCGACCCGGAGTGCTGGAACTCATCAACGACTATGTCCTAAAGGTCGATCACCTGGGTGACACCCACGTGCGCAGCGAGTGGATCGCCGAACAAGCCGACATCGGCCGCGCGGTGAACCCGCTGGTGTGGAACTTCCCCGGCGACGGCCGCCTGGACCACATCTCGGCGGGCCGTCAGGACCGCAACTACTCCTCGATCTTCTCCCAGTTCGACTGGACCCGCTTCTACGAGGAGCAGTACGGCGGTCAGTTCCTGGACGCCATGTGCGCCCAGTTCCGGCACGGATACGACTACGTCCTCATCGACAGTCGTACCGGCCTCAGCGACATCTCCGACATCTGCACCCTTCACTTCCCCGACGTGCTGGTGAACTGCTTCACCCACAACGACCGGAGCATCGAGGGCGCCGCGGCCGTCGCCCGCCGCGTGGCGGACACGTATTACCGCGAACGGCGCATCCGTATTCTGCCGGTGCCCATGCGGGTGGTGGACTCCGAGGCGGACCGGCTGGAGGCCGCCCGCGCCAAGGTCCGGCTCGCCTTCGAGCAACTGCTGATCCGCACCCCGCACATTGACGTCAGCCGCTACTGGGGCAACGTGGAACTGCCCAGTAAGCCCACATACGCCTACGAGGAGATGCTCGCCACCTTCCGTGACGAGCCGGGCAACCACAACTCCCTGCTTGCCGCCTGTGAGCGGCTGACCTCGGTCATCACCGAGGGCGAGGTGAGTTCGCTCGTTCCTATGAGCGACGAGGAACGTCAGAACTACCTCAATGGCGTCGTGCGGCGCAGGCCGCCGGACCCCACCCATGTGTTCCTCAGCTACGTCCCCGAGGACCGAATGTGGGCCGAGTGGATCGGGCAGACCCTCGGCGACGCCGGTTTCACCGTCAGTGATGCCCGTTCCGAGGACGGCTCCGGGGCTGGTGTCGCACTGCGCGACCACACCGACAGCAAGGTGCGCGGCGCCACCCGCACGGTGGCCGTGGTGTCCGCCGCCTATCAGAGGTCCCCGCAGGCCAGAGCGGTGTGGGAGGCGGTCGCTGCGGCCGACCCGATAGGCGCGCGGCGCACTCTGGTGCCGGTGAGGATCAGCGACGCACGGCTTCAGCATCCGTTCTCGGACCGGACGCCGATCGACCTGAGCACCATGGACGAGAGCCAGGCCAGGAAGGCGCTGCTGCGGGCTCTGGACGCCCACGCCGTCCAGGGCGAGCACCCCGCGGACGCGGGAGCCGGCGGCCCTCGCTTCCCCGGCGCGGAGCCACGCGTATGGTCCGTCCCGGTACGCAACGCGGCCTTCACCGGACGCGTCGAACTGCTGGAGCACCTGCGCCAGCGACTCAAGGACACCGGTACCGCCGCCCTGCTCCACGGCATGGGCGGTGTCGGCAAGACACAGCTGGCGACCGAGTACGCGCACCGCTACCGGGGTGACTACGACGTCGTCTGGTGGATCGAGGCGGAGTTCGGTGACCTCGCGCTGCGTCAGTACTCCGAACTCGCCACCCATCTGGGCGTGGCGGAGCGGGACAGCATCAGTGCCACTGCTGACGCGGTCCGGGACGCGCTGCGCCGGGGCACCCAGTACGACCGTTGGCTGCTGGTGTTCGACAACGCGACAACTTCCGAGTCCATCGAGCGGCTGCTGCCCAACAGCCCCACCGGCCACGTACTGATCACTACCCGTAACGAAGGCTGGGCTCAGGTAGGCGAGCGCGTCGAGGTCGACGTCTTTTCGCGTACCGAGAGTGTCGAGCACCTCCTGCGCCGCGTCTACGCCATCAGCACCGAGGACGCCGACCGGGTTGCGGACGCCCTCGGCGACCTGCCGCTCGCCGTGGACCAGGCGGCGGCCTGGCTGAACGAGACGGGCCTGGATCCCACCGAGTACCTGAGGTTGCTGGAGGCCCAGTTGGAGAGTTCGGAGGCGGACATCGACGTCTCCGGCGTCCCGCTCCAGGTGGGCGCGACTTGGAGCGTCTCCATCCAGCAACTCAAATCTCCGGCCGCGCGGCGGCTGTTGGAGCTGTGCGCGTTCTTCGGCGCGGATCCCATCTCCCTCGACCTGGTGTTCGGCAAGGAGATGAGCGACGCGCTGCGCGAGGCGGAGCCGGGCAGCGGCAGTACGGCGCTGCTGTCGCGGGCCATCCAGCAGCTGCACCGCTACGCCTTGGCCAAAGTCGACCGCAGGAGCAGGAGCATCCAGGTGCACCGGCTCGTCCAGGCCACCGTGCGCTCGTCGATGTCCGCCAACGAGCAGGAGGCGGCGCTCCGTGCCGTGCGCAATGTTCTTTCCGGCGCCCGCCCGGTCGAGGGCGATGTGGAACGGCCGGCGAACTGGGAGCGCTACGACGCCATCTGGCCGCACCTCAGGACTCCGTGGACCAGGTACTCGCTCGACGACCGGATCCGCAGACTGATGACCGAGTGGGTGCGGTATCTGCGGGCCCGCGGCGAATACGCGGAGGCCATGGCGCTCGCCGAGGATCTGCTGGGCGTCTGGCAGCGAGAGACCGGCCCCGGCGACCGCTGGACCCTGCACCTGCGCCACGAGACCGCCAACCTGCTGCGGCTCCAGGGCTGGTACAGCAGGGCGCTCGACATCGACCAGGACGTCTACGAGCAACAACGCGAGGCCCTCGGCGACGACGACAGCCACACCCTCATGACAGCGGGCGGCCTTGCCTCCGACCTACGGGCTGTGGGACGAGTTGGAGAGGCCCTGGAGATCGACCGCCAGACGTACGAGCGGTCCATGGAGCTCCTCGGTGAGGATCACCCCTGGACCCTGTTCGCGGCGAACAACCTCGCCGTGTCGATGCGCATTGCCGGAGACTGCTACGAGGCCCTGGACATCGACAAGGAGAACTGCGACCTGCGCGGCTTGACCCTGGGCCGCGAGCACCCGTGCACGCTGTTCTCCCGGATCAACCTCGGCCGCGACCTGCGCTCCTGCGGCCAGTACGAAGCCTCGGAGGAGACGCTGCGCCGGGTCTACGAGACTGGCGTGGAACTCGGACCGGAATCACCGCCGGCGCTGGAGGCCGCCAAAGCTCTCGCGATCACACTCCGCCGCCTCGACCGGCTGGACGAGGCCATGGACATCAGCGGACAGGTCCTGGACATCTGCCGTCGGCGACTGGGCGAGGCCTCGCCCGAGACGCTGGTGGTGCGCCTGGGGTACGCCGGCCACCTCTCGGCGGCGGAACGCCACGAGGAGGCCTGTCGGGAGACCGCCGACCTGCTCGACCGGTTCCGCGCCACGCTCGGGGAGAGCCACCCCAACACGCTGGCGTGCGCGGTCAACCACGGCATCAACCTGCTGTCGACCGGCAGGCTCACGCAGGCCCGCGAGGTGTGCGAGCAGGCCGGTGCCGCGCTCCGGGCCACGCTCGGTCCGGAGCACCCCTTCAGCATGAACTGCCGGATGAACCTGGCCAACACCGAGGCGGCGCTGGGTGAGACGGAGAAGGCGGAGAGCAACTACCGCAAGGCGTACCGGGCGTTGTCCGATCGCCTCGGTGAGGATCACCCCACCACCCTCACCTGCCGAGGCAACCTCTCGGTCCTGCTGCGCGAGCTCGGCCGTACCGCCGAGGCCGACCAGCTGTCCGGGGAAACCCTCGACATGCTCAGCACCAAGCTCGGCGCCAAGCACTCCAGGCTGATCCGGCTGCGCGTCGGCCAACGCGTGGGTCTGGAACTGGATCCGCACCCGATCTGACGGCGGCGGATCCGGGGGTCACGCCGTCGTGGCGCTGCCATCGGGCCGCGCCTGGTCCCGAAGCCACCCGAGCACCTCGGGCAGCACGGGAACGGCCGCGAAGTGCGCCGCGGAGGGCTGAAGTACGACGGTGGCGTGCTTGATGCGTCGGGCCAGCCACTTGAAGTGCTCGACGGGGGAGAACACATCGTCCTCACCGTGCCACAGCAGGGTGGGCGCGGTGATCTCCCCCGGGTCGAAACCCCAGCTCCTGCTGAAGGCGATGGCGTCGTCGATCCAGCCGTCCGCGTTCCTCTCGATCGCGCTCGCGAAGTTCCGGTGCAGCAGCCGGCGGATACCGGCGTCCGCCACGATCTGCCGGTCGACCGCGGGCATCTCGTCGTCGAGGCCGTCGAACAGGGCCATCGGGTCGGCTCGCATGTCATCCGCGTTCTGCACGAGGGTTTCCATGAGCAGCTGCCGGTTGTCGCGGGCGTTGCGATACTCGCGGACGTTGAACTCGGTCATCCCCTCGAACCAGTCCAGCTCCTGCGCGTCCGGCGGAGCGAGACTGACCAGAACGGCCGCGCTCCGCACACGCTCCGGCAGCCTCGCGGCGCAGGCCAGCGCGTGCGGCCCACCGCCGGACCGGCCGACGACGGAGAACTCGGCCAGGCCGAGGTGGTCGGCGATGACCTCGACATCCGCGGCGGCGTCGACCACGGTGCGGCCCGGCCGGCGCGTCGAACCACCGTAGCCGGGACGGTCGTAGGCGATCAGCCGGATACCCAGCTGGTACAGCACCATCGACCGCGGCCGCGGCCCCTGATGGCTGCCCGGAGTCCCGTGCAGAAGAAAGACGGGGTGCCCTTGCGGGTCACCCCACGAATCGAAGACGAGCTCATGTGCGTCTCGGCTGAGAGCGGCAGGCGCCAACTCGGCCTCCCGTGCGACGTGATCGGGACGACACCGGACATCCGTGTCCCGGGATGCCGGGAGACTACGCCCAGGAAGCTAGCCGCGCACGCTCCGAGGCCCCGCCACCTCAGCCCCCAACTCGTCGACCCGCCGTCGCAGTTCCCGGTCCGCAGTGACGACCAGAACGTCCCGTCCGTCCGCCTCGGCGACCAGCTCGACCATACGGTCGTCCCCGCTGCCGGACGCCGACACGACCCGTACGCCGGGTACGGACTCCACACCCCGGGCGGCACCTTCGACCACGAGCACGATCTCCACGGGGCCTTCGCGCCCAGGCACCCCGTCCGCCGCGAGCCGGTCCCGCAGCCGCTCGGCGGCCCCTCTCCGGTCCCGCCACCATCCGTCGGGCACCGACCCGACGACGTTGGCGGCATCGACGATCACGAGGAGCGGGGCTTCGGCGTTCATGGGGTCAGGGTGCCAGGTCCGGCGCACCGGGGGGCGACCGGCGCCAGGGCGCGGGGTTCCGTGCTCCGAGCGGTGGACCGGCGTCGGCGTGCCGGTTTCACCCCTCGTCCTTCTCCTCGAAGCTCGCGAAATACGCCGCCGCCATGTCCTCCTCCCCATGCCCCAGCGCCCCCGCCCGCTCCAGCCGAGCCGCACTCGCCGCCGCCACGTCCAGCCGGACACCGTTCTCCTCACCGGCCTGGACAATCAGCCGGGCATCCTTCGCGGCCGTGTCGACCGCGAACTGGGCGGGCGAGAGCTTGCCGTCCAGCACCAGCCCCGCCTTGGCGCGCAGATACCCCATGTCCAACGGCCCGCCCTCGATCAGCGAGAAGAAGTCCCGCGGGTCCACGCCGAGCGCCTCGGAGAGGGCCAGCACCTCCCCGGTCGCCGCGGTCGCGGCCAGCACCCAGCTGTTGGCGACCAGCTTCAGCCGGGTCGCGCTGCCCGCCTCCCCGGTCCACACGGTCCGCGCGCCCACCGCGTCGAACACGGGCGTTACGGAGTGCCGGTGGGCCTCAGGGCCGCCCGCCAGTACGGTCAGTTGACCGGCCTCGGCGGGCTGGCGGGTGCCGAGGACGGGGGCGTCGTAGAAGACGAGGCCGTGCGCGGCGGCGAAGGCGGCGAGTTCGCCGAGCCCTTCGAGACCGGCCGTCGTCGACTGCGCCCACACCACACCGGGGCGCAGCGAGGGCAGCGCCTCCGTCATCACCTCCAGCGCGGCCGGACCGTCGTACAGCATGGTCAGGACGACATCCGCGCCCTCGACGGCCTCGGCGGGGGAGTCGGTGACGCGGATACCGGCGTCGGCGAGGGGCTCGGCCTTGGCGCGGGTGCGGTTCCAGGCACGGACAGTGAGCCCGGCCGAGGCGAGGTTGCGGGCCATGGCGGCGCCCATGATGCCGGTGCCCAGGACGGTGACGGTGAGCTTGTCGGTCATGCCGTCCACGCTAAGCGCTCCGCTGGATGTGCGGCGACGTGTCGGCGTTCGTCTGCGGCGCCGTCGTGGCTGGTCGCGCAGTTCCCCGCACCCCTTAGCGGCGCTGCCGTACCGCAGCCGACTTCACCGGGTCCGCTTAGTTCCTGTACGGCGGATCATGTCGGCGTCGGCGGGTCCGGCCCGCACATCCCCGGCGCTGCCCGGGCAGCCGACCCCCTCCTCTCGGCGCCGCCCGAGCCCCGAGCCCCGAGCCCCGAGCTCCGAGCCCCGAGCTCCGAGCTCCGAGCTCCGAGCTCCGAGCTCCGAGCTCCGAGCCCCGAGCCCTGAGCCCCGAGCCCTGAGCTCCGAGCCCCGAGCCCCGAGCCCTGAGCTCGAAGCCCGAGGGACGCCCATCGCCCCCCGCGGGTCGGCCGAACAGCACCGCTCCTCGCGGCCGCCCGCCCGATCCGCAGAACAGCCCCGGACATAGGGGCGACCGGCCAGCCCGCGAAACGCGCCGCATAGAGTGAACCAGTGAACGGCGACTGGCTCCTCCGCGGCCGTGACGGCCGGCTCAGTGTCTATCTGCCGTCCGGTGAGGCCGTACTGTGCCGGGCCGAGCGCGGACCTGGCGGCCCCTGGGAAGCGACCCCGCGCAAGGTGGGCGGCGAGCAGAAGCTCCGCCCGGGTCCGGCGATCGGACAGGGCGTCGACGGCTACGCCCATCTGGTGTCCTGGCGGCCCACGAAGCCGGGCGAGTCCGGGCTCGTGCACTCCACGCACTTCCGGCCGCGGCTGGCCGCCCTCGACTGGGCCCCGATCGGCCACCCCGACAAGACCGGCGACCGCACCGGCGCACCCGCCGTCACGGTCGACGGCCAGGGCCGCGCCCACGTCTTCGTCCGCAACAAGGGCGGCGGCGTGAGCATGGTCGCTCAGAAGGAGAAGGGCGGCTGGGACCCGTGGCGGGACCTCAAGGGGAGTGACGTACAAGAGGACTTGGCGGCCGTGACCGGTGAATCGGGGTGCGTCGAGCTGTACGCGGCCCTCCCCGGCGGCATCCTCTACTGGCGCCAGCAGGAGCCGGGTGCTCAACCCGCCCTGGAGGAGGCCCTGGAGACCCCGGTACGGCCGGGCACGCTCCGGGCCCTGCCCACCTCCGCCGAGCACACCACGGTCTTCTACACCGACGACTCCGGCGACCTGTGCGCGTGGCGCCCGGGCAGCAAGCCCGTCACTCTCCTCCCGTCGGCAGGACCCGGCCCCGTCTCCGCCGTCCGCTGCGAACTCGACGGCCACGACTGCACGTTGCTCGCCCAGCGCTCCGCGAGCGGCCGCGTCGCCTTCGCCGCGTACCCGACCGAGCAGGAGTCGGCGGGCGCCTGGTGGACCGAGTCGGGCCCTCAACTCCCCGCGGACGCCGAGGTGTCACTGGCCACCGACGAGGACGGCAGGGTCGTCGCGGCGACCGTGTCCCCGTCGAGCGGCCAACTCCTGCTGACCCGGCGGAAGGACGAGCCGGGGCTGGCGCTGGAGGCGTGGCGGGAGGTGTGAGGCGGCCTCCGCCCCGAGAACCGAACGGCAAAGGGCCTCCGCCCGAAAGCGGAGGCCCTCTTCACGGCCGTACGGCTGTTACACCGACTGAGCGTTACGCCGGAACCGACGCCACGCCTGGAGCCAGGAACTTCTTGCCGTTCACGCGCTCCGAGACACCCTCGCGGTCCAGGTAAGGCGTGATGCCGCCCAGGTGGAAGGGCCACCCCGCGCCCGTGATCAGGCAGAGGTCGATGTCCTGGGCCTCGGCGACGACACCCTCGTCGAGCATGAGCCCGATCTCCTGGGCCACCGCGTCGAGCACCCGGTCCCGGACCTGCTCCTCGGTCAGGACGACATCGCCCTGCTTCAGGAGCGCCGCGACCTCGGGGTCCAGCTCCGGCTTGCCGGAGTCGTAGACGTAGAAGCCGCGCTTGCCCGCCTTGACGACGGCCGCGAGGTTCGGGGAGACCGTGAAGCGGTCCGGGAAGGCCCGGTTGAGGGTCTCCGAGACGTGCAGGCCGATCGCCGGGCCGACCAGCTCCAGAAGCACCAGCGGGGACATCGGCAGGCCCAGCGGCTCGACCGCCTTCTCCGCGACCTCGACCGGCGTGCCCTCGTCGATGACGTTCTGGATCTCGCCCATGAAGCGGGTGAGGATGCGGTTCACGACGAACGCCGGGGCGTCCTTCGTGAGCACCGCGGTCTTCTTCAGCTTCTTGGCCACCGCGAAAGCGGTCGCCAGCGAGGCGTCGTCCGTCTGCTCACCCCGGACGATCTCCAGGAGCGGGAGGATCGCGACCGGGTTGAAGAAGTGGAAGCCCACGACCCGCTCGGGGTGCTGGAGCTTCGACGCCATCTCCGACACCGACAGGGAGGACGTGTTCGTCGCGAGGATCGCGTGCGCCGGGGCGACCGCCTCGACCTCCGCGAACACCTGCTGCTTGACGCCGATCTCCTCGAAGACGGCCTCGATGACGAAGTCGGCGTCGGAGAAGCCCTCGGCCTTGTCCAGGACACCGGTGACCAGGGCCTTCAGGCGGTTGGCCTTGTCCTGGTTGATACGGCCCTTGCCGAGCAGCTTCTCGATCTCGGCGTGGACGTAGCCCACACCCTTGTCGACGCGCTCCTGGTCGATGTCCGTGAGGACGACCGGGACCTCCAGGCGGCGCAGGAACAGCAGCGCGAGCTGCGAGGCCATCAGGCCCGCGCCCACGACGCCGACCTTGGTGACCGGGCGGGCCAGCGACTTGTCCGGGGTGCCCGCGGGACGCTTGCCGCGCTTCTGCACCAGGTTGAAGGCGTAGATGCCGGAGCGCAGTTCGCCACCCATGATCAGGTCGGCGAGGGCGACATCCTCGGCGTCGTAACCCTGCTGGAGGTCGCCGTTCTTGGCGTTGGCGATGATGTCCAGGGCGCGGTAGGCGGCCGGAGCGGCCCCGTGCACCTTGGAGTCGGCGATGAACCGGCCGCGCGCGACGGCCTGGTCCCAGGCCTCGCCACGGTCGATGACCGGACGCTCGACCTCGACGTCGCCCTTCAGCACCTGGGCGGTCCAGATGAGCGACTGCTCCAGGAAGTCCGCACCCTCGAAGAGGGCGTCGGCGATGCCCAGGTCGAAGACCTGCTGGCCCTTGAGCTGCTTGTTCTGGTTCAGGCTGTTCTCGATGATCACCGAGACGGCCTTGTCGGCGCCGATCAGGTTCGGCAGGATCGTGCAGCCGCCCCAGCCGGGCACCAGGCCGAGGAAGACCTCGGGGAGCGAGAAGGCCGGGAGGGCCTTCGAGACGGTGCGGTACTTGCAGTGCAGACCGACCTCGACGCCGCCGCCCATGGCGGCACCGTTGTAGTACGCGAAGGTCGGCACGGCCAGGCCCGACAGGCGCTTGAAGACCTCGTGGCCGCCCTTGCCGATGGCGAGCGCGTCCTTGTGCTCCTTCAGCAGCTCGACACCCTTGAGGTCGGCGCCGACCGCGAAGATGAACGGCTTGCCGGTGATACCGACGCCGACGATGCTGCCGGCCGCGGCCTCCGCCTCGACCTGGTCGATCGCGGCGTCGAGGTTGGCCAGCGACTGCGGGCCGAAGGTGGTCGGCTTGGTGTGGTCGAAGCCGTTGTCCAGCGTGATGAGCGCGAAGCGCCCGGCGCCGAAGGGCAGGTCGAGGTGGCGTACGTGCGCGGACGTCACGACCTCGTCGGGGAACAGCTCGGCCGCACCCTTCAGAAGCTCAGCGGTGGTGCTCACTTGTCCCCCTCGAAGTGCGGGTTCTCCCAGATGACGGTCGCGCCCATGCCGAAGCCGACGCACATGGTGGTCAGGCCGTAGCGGACGTTCGGCTGCTCCTCGAACTGACGGGCGAGCTGCGTCATCAGACGCACACCCGAGGAGGCCAGCGGGTGACCGAAGGCGATGGCGCCGCCGTACTGGTTGACGCGCGCGTCGTCGTCGGCGATGCCGTAGTGCTCAAGGAAGGCCAGCACCTGGACGGCGAAGGCCTCGTTGATCTCGAACAGGCCGATGTCCTCGATGGACAGCCCCGCCTGGGCGAGCGCCTTCTCGGTGGCCGGGATCGGGCCGTAGCCCATGACCTCCGGCTCCACACCCGCGAAGGAGTAGGAGACCAGGCGCATCTTCACCGGGAGGTTGTTCTCGCGGGCGAAGTCCTCGGAGGCGATGAGGGAGGCGGTGGCACCGTCGTTCAGACCGGCGGCGTTGCCCGCGGTCACCCGGCCGTGGACGCGGAACGGCGTCTTCAGACCGGTCAGGTTCTCGATCGTCGTGCCCGGGCGCATCGGCTCGTCGGCGGTGACCAGGCCCCAGCCCGTCTCACCGGCCTCCGGGTTGGTACGGCGCACGGAGATCGGGACCAGGTCGGCCTGGATCTTGCCGTTGGCGTACGCCTTGGCGGCCTTCTCCTGCGAGCGCACGGCGTACTCGTCGGCGCGCTGCTTGGTGATCGTCGGGTAGCGGTCGTGCAGGTTCTCGGCGGTCATGCCCATGAACAGGGCCGACTCGTCGACGAGCTTCTCGCTCACGAACCGCGGGTTCGGGTCCACGCCCTCACCCATGGGGTGGCGGCCCATGTGCTCGACACCGCCGGCGATGGCGATGTCGTACGCACCGAAGGCGACCGAACCGGCGACCGAGGTGACGGCGGTCAGCGCGCCGGCGCACATGCGGTCGATCGAGTAGCCCGGGACGGACGTGGGCAGACCGGCCAGGATCCCGGCGGTACGGCCGATGGTCAGGCCCTGGTCACCGATCTGCGTCGTCGCGGCGATGGCGACCTCGTCGATCTTCTTCGGGTCCAGACCCGGGTTGCGGCGCAGCAGCTCCCGGATCGCCTTCACGACGAGGTCGTCGGCGCGGGTCTCGTGGTAGATGCCCTTCGGGCCCGCCTTGCCGAACGGGGTGCGGACGCCGTCGACGAAGACGACGTCCCTGACGGTACGAGGCACGATGGCTCTCCTCCAGATGCGGGATGGCACTGCTGGCACTGCTGCGCGGCGCATGCGCTGAGCGCGCGCTCAGGCCCATGCTACTTGTGGGTAACGTAGCTGCACAGTCCTGGAGGGGGGAGCGGCGAAGGTCACATCCGCGGGGGAGCGATGTTCACATCCGCGGAGGTGCCGTCGAGCCACGCGGAGTGAGTACGGGGGTGGGCACAGGGTGTGACCCCGGCCCCTGCCCGGTGATCACCCCGAACAGCGTACGAGCCGCCTCCGCCCCGAATCCGTGCACGTCATGGCTCATCGCGGACAACGTCGGATGCGTCAGTCGGCACAGCTGCGAGTCGTCCCAGGCGAGCAGCGACACATCCCCCGGCACGCTCAGCCCCATCTCCGCGGCCACTGACAACCCCGCCACCGCCATGATGTCGTTGTCGTACACGATCGCCGTCGGCCGGTCCGCCACGTCCGCGGTCAGCATGGACCGCGTGGCCCGCGCCCCCGCCTCCCCCGAGTAGTCGGTGGTGACCTGCCAGGCCCCCGCCAGCTCAAGGGAACGCGCCGCCTCGTCGAAGGCGGCGGTCCGCGCCGAGGTGTGCCCCAGAGCCGCCGCACCCCCCACCCGGGCGATCCGCCGATGCCCGAGCGCCGCCAGATACCGCACGGCCTCCGTCACGGCGGTGGCGTCATCGGTCCACACGGAGGTGAGGCTCCCGGTCAGCGAGGGGTGCCCCACCGCCACCACCGGCATCCCCAGCCGCTCCGCCAGCCCCACCCGAGGATCGTCGGGCCGGAAGTCGACGAGGATGGCCCCGCCGATCTGCCGCCCCCGCCACCAGGACTCCTGGAGCCCGACCTCCTCCTCCACATTCCGCACGAGCCGCAGCAGCAGCGCACACGAATGCTCGGTCAGCACGCTCTCCACACCGGAGATGAACTCCATGTAGAAGGGCTCAAGGCCGAGCAGCCGCGCGGGCCGGCAGATCGCCAGCCCCACCACGTCCACCCGCGACCCGGCCAGCGTCCGCGCCGTGAGATTCGGCGCCCACCCCAACTCCCGCGCGGCCCGGAAGATCCGGTCCCGGGTCGCCTCCGACAACCCCGGTTTGTGGTTGAAGGCGAGCGACACGGCCCCCTTGGACACCCCCGCACGCGCGGCGACGTCCTTGATGGTGACGCGGGAAGCCGGTTGAGCTGTCATCGTGCGGACTCCATGCAGAACAGGGCGGACCGGGCAGCGGCCGCATCAGGAGTCTCCCAGCCACTGACACCGATGGTGACCCGTTCCCCGGGCAGCAAGGTCACCAGCCCCCGATCGGCCCGAGCATCCGGATCCAGCCGATCGGCCTGAAGCAGCAGATCCCGTACGAGGGTATGGGCCGTCACCGTCACCGAACCCGGCGCGACCGCCACGTCGAACTCCGGCCGGGGGTACGGGATTTCACGGTCCGCCGCGGGAAAGTGACAGGCCCGCAGCCCGCCCGCGTCCCCGACCAGGAACTCCTTCGCCCCCGCGGGCTCCAGCTCCTTCGCTACGTCGAGGAGCGCGACGCCCCGCGCACCGACCCCGAACTCCACCTCCCCCTCGCCGATCACCTCCCCCTCCACCGACATCCGCCGCAGCCGCACACTCCCCGACCACTCCCCCGCCCCCTGATTGACGACGGCCAACACCAGCCCACCGCCCCGCACTTGAACCGTCAGCAACCGGTCCGCGTACAGCCGCCGCAGCTCGTGATACAGCGGCTTCTCCCGCCCGTCCCCGTCGATCGCCGCCCACGACGTCACGGGCCAGCAGTCATTCAGCTGCCACACGACGGTCCCCGCGCACACCGGCCAGTTGGACCGCCAGTGCTCGATCCCCGTGGCCACGGCCCGCGCCTGATTGACCTGAGTGAGGTAGTGCCACCGATCGAAGTCCCCCTCGGGAAAAGCGAAATGACGCTCAAGCCCCCGCCGCAGCTTCCCGTTCCCGTCCTCCGCCTTCTGGTGGTGCAGCATCCCGGGGGAGTCCGGCGCGAGCTCCTCACCCGGCAGCGCCCGCCGCAGGGTCGCGTACGCGGGCGGCGCCTGCCATCCGAACTCAGCCATGAACCGCGGCACTTCGCGCAGATACCCGGCGTAGTCCTCCCGGTTCCACACCTCCCACGAGTGACGCGTCCCGTGCGAAGGATCGTTCGGATGCCGCTCCCACGACCCCGACCAGGGACTCCCCGCCGTGTACGGCCGCGTCGGATCCAACTCGGCCACCACCCGCGGCAGTACGCCCAGGTAGTACCCCTCGCCCCAGGACTCCCCGGCGAGCCGCGCCTCCCACCCCCAGTCCCGGAACCCCCACAGGTTCTCGTTGTTGCCGTTCCACAGCACCAGCGAGGGATGCGGCATCAGCCGTACGACGTTCTCCCGGGCCTCAGCCTCCACCTCGCCCCGCAGCGGCTGCTCCTCGGGATACGCGGCGCACGCGAACGGGAAGTCCTGCCACACCAGCAGCCCCAACTCGTCGCAGGCGTCGTAGAAGTCCTCGCTCTCATAGATCCCGCCACCCCAGATCCGCACGAGATCGACGCCCGCCCCGGCGGCCTGCGCGAGCCGCTCCCGGTAGCGCTCACGGGTGATCCGGGACGGAAACACGTCGTCCGGGATCCAGTTGACCCCACGAGCGAAGATCCGCACCCCGTTCACGACGAAGGTGAACCCGCTCCCGTGCTCGTCCGCCGACCGGTCCAGCCCGACCCTCCGGAACCCGACCCGCCGCCGCCACACATCCAGCACGTCGTCCCCGTGCAGCAACCTCAACTCGACGTCGTACAACGGCTGTTCGCCGTACCCACGCGGCCACCAGAGCCGCACGTCCGGCACTTCGAGCCGTACGACCCCACGCGCCCCGTCGACCGCGGCCCGCACCCGGACCCCGCCGACCGTCGCCTCCACGTCGAGCGGCGCCTCGACCCGGGTCCGTTCGACGTCGACGGCCAACTCCACGACACCCAGGCCCTGTTCGACGGTCACGAGCGGCCGTACCCGGGAGATCCGGGCCGTCGACCAGTGCTCGAGACGCACCGGCCGCCAGATCCCGGCCGTCACCAGCGTCGGCCCCCAGTCCCAGCCGAACGAGCAGGCCATCTTGCGGATGTACTGGAAGGGCTCGTCGTACGCGGCCGGCCGCTCCCCGAGCCGCCCGCGCACCGCCTCGGCCTCGGCGTAGGCGGAGACGAACCGCACCGACAGCCGCCCTTGGAGGCCGGTCACATCGAAGCGGTACGAGCGGTGCATGTTCCGGGTCCGCCCCAACAGCCGCCCGTCCAGCAGGACTTCGGCGACGGTATCGAGCCCCTCGAAGACGAGGTCGGTCTGCTCCTGCCCGCCGCCGACCGCCCTCAGCTCGGTCTCGTACGTCCACTCCCGCCGCCCCACCCACGCCACCTCGGTCTCGTTGCGCCCGAGGAAGGGATCCGGAATGACCCCCGCGGCCAGCAGATCGGTGTGGACGCACCCGGGGACGGCGGCCGGGAGTGCGGCCCCGTCGTGCAGCAGGGTCCATCCTTCGGCGAGCGGTGTGGCCTGAAGCATGTACGCACTCCCTAAACCGATCAAGTCCAGAGCTACGAAAACATTTCGGCATCCTTGGCGGGATAGGGACTTTACCGGTTAAGACAACGCTGTCAGAGTTCCGAACCAGCCAACCCGCAAGTGCTCGTCCGTCCCGTGAACGTCCCGAGAACGGAGCTGATGCACAATGAACCGCCGTACAGTCCTGGCCCTGACCGTGGGAGCCGCCCTGCTCATCCCGGGGTGCACCGGCACCGGAGGTTCCACAAAAGGTGCCGACGCGAAGGCCGCTGACGACCCGTCAAAAGTCACCGGAACCATCAAGGTCCTCACCGTACGGACCGACCTCATCCAGGACGGCACGCTGAAGAAGTACGCCGCCGAGTTCAACAAGACCTATCCGAAGGTCAAGGTCGAGTTCGAGGGACTCACGAACTACGAGTCCGAGGTCAAGATCCGTATGAACACAGAGAACTACGGCGACGTCCTGCTGATCCCCGCGGTGATCAAGAAGGCCGACTACCCCAGGTTCTTCGCCTCGCTGGGCACCCAGGAGGAGCGCGCCAAGAAGTACCGCTTCACCGACTACACCACCGTCGACGGCAAGGTCTACGGCCAGACCACGAACGGCGGCATGCCCGGCTTCATCTACAACAAGCGCGTCTGGAAGGAGGCCGGGATCACCGAATGGCCCACCACCCCGGCCGAGTTCCTCGCTGACCTCAAGGCCATCAAGTCCAAGACCGACGCCATCCCGTACTACACCAACTTCTCGGCCGGCTGGACGCTCACCTCCTGGACGTACGTCGACGGCGCCGTCCACTGCGACCCGCAGGCGACCACCAAGCTCGCCGAGAGCGACCCGTGGGCGAAGGGCGCGGACCTGCGCGTGGGCGACACCCTCCTCTACGACATCGTGAAGTCGGGCCTGATCGAGAAGGACCCGACGACGAGCAACTGGGAGGAGTCCAAGCCCAGGACCGCCAAGGGCGAGATCGCCACCCAGTGGCTCGGCACCTGGGCCATCGTCCAGTTCCAGGACGCGGCGAGGAAGGCCGGCGCCGACCCCGACGACATCGGCTTCATGCCGTTCCCGTCCCAGACGGACGGCAAGTTCTGCGCGACGGTCGCCCCGGACTACAACCAGGCCGTCAACGTCCACTCGAAGCACAAGGAGGCGGCTCGCGCCTGGATCGACTGGTTCACCGACAAGTCGACCTACGTCGCGGACAACCTGGCCATCTCCCCGCTGAAGGACGGGGCGATGCCCAAGGTGCTCCAGCCGTACGAGGACGCCGGCGTCAAGCTCATCGAGGTCGACGACACCAAGGGCGCCGAGGTCAAGCAGATCGACAACACCTCCGAAGTCGGCATCTACGCCCCCGAGTACCGCCAGAACCTGGTCGACCTGGCCCGGGGCGCGCGCAAGGGCAGCCTCGACGACTTCCTCGCCGACCTGAGCAAGCGCTGGACGGACGCCCAGAAGAACGCGGGGTCCTGATGACGGACACCACCGAGAAGGCGGCCGTGGAGGTGATCCCGGCCGCCCCCGTCCCGGCCCCCGCCGCCCGCAGGCACCGCGTGTGGCGAGGCGTCACCCCCTGGCTCTTCCTCCTCGCCCCGCTCGCCCTCCTCGTCACCTTCACCTACGCGCCGATCGTCAACATGCTGGCGTACAGCTTCACCGACTGGGACGGCGTGAGCCCCGAACTCCACTACACGGGCGTCGAGAACTACCAGGAGGTCTTCACCCGCCCCGACCTGTTCGAGGTCTTCTGGGTCAGCGGCTACTACCTCGCCGCCTCCGTCATCCAGATCGTCGCCGCCCTCTACTTCGCCACGGTCCTGAGCTTCGACGTCCGCTTCCGGAACTTCTTCAAGGGCGTGCTCTTCTTCCCGTATCTGATCAACGGGGTGGCGATCGGCTTCGTCTTCCTCTACTTCTTCCAGGACGGCGGCACCCTCGACTCGGTCCTCAGCCTCTTCGGCTACCACACCGACCACGCCTGGCTGGGCACCCCGGCCTCCGCCAACACCTCACTCGCCGGCGTCTCGGTCTGGCGCTATCTGGGCCTGAACTTCGTCCTTTTCCTGGGCGCGATCCAGTCCATCCCCGGCGAGCTGTACGAGGCGGCCGAACTGGACGGCGCCAACCGCTGGCACCAGTTCCGCTACATCATCGCGCCGGGCATCAAACCGGTCCTGACCCTGACGGTGATCCTGTCCATCTCCGGCTCGCTCTCCGTCTTCGAGATCCCGTACATCATGACGGGCGGCGCGACCGGCACCGAGACCTTCGTGATCCAGACGGTCAACCTGGCGTTCCGCTTCAACAAGACGGGCCTGGCCTCGGCCGCCGCGGTGGTCCTGCTGCTGATCATCCTGCTGGTGACCTGGGTCCAGCGGCGCCTGGTCCCCGACGACAAGGTGGACCTCGTATGACCCGACCTCGTACGACCCGCCGCGCGGTGTCCCGCACCCTCGTGTACCTGTCCCTGATCGCCGCGACGGTGGTGGTCCTGCTCCCGCTCCTGGTGGTCCTCCTCACCTCCCTCAAGTCCGAGAAGGAGATGGCCAATTCGAGCGGCGCCCTCGAACTCCCGGGCAACCTCCTGAACTTCCACAACTACGCGTCGGCGTTCAGGGACGGCGAGATGCTCTCGGCGTTCGCCAACACGGCGATCATCCTGGCCGTCTCGATCGGCGGCACGGTCCTCATCGGCTCGATGACGGCCTACGCCATCGACCGCTTCACCTTCCGCTTCCGCAAGCTGGTGGTGGCACTCTTCCTGATAGCCGCCCTGGTCCCAGGAGTGACGACCCAGGTGGCCACGTTCCAGATCGTCAACAGCTTCGGCATGTTCGACACCCTCTGGGCCCCGATCGCCCTCTACATGGGCACCGACATCGTCTCGATCTACATCTTCCTTCAGTTCGTCCGCTCGATCCCGATCTCCCTGGACGAATCGGCCCGCCTGGACGGCGCCAACACCTTCACGATCTACCGCAAGATCATCTTCCCGCTGCTGAAGCCGGCGATAGCGACGGTGGTGATAGTGAAGGGGATCACCGTCTACAACGACTTCTACATCCCCTTCCTCTACATGCCCTCGGAAGATCTTGGCGTGATCTCGACGTCCCTGTTCCGCTTCCGAGGCCCGTACGCAGCCCACTGGGAGGTGATTTCGGCAGGAGCGGTCTTGGTGATCCTCCCGACGCTGATCGTCTTCCTCAGCCTGCAACGCTTCATCTACAACGGCTTCATGCGAGGAGCGACCAGGTGATGAGCGCCCCGACAGGGGCGCGGCGCCGTATCAAGCGGTCAACGCACTCACAAGAACCGGAGTGACAAGCTCAACCTGCCAGGGCCGAGCCCCCAGCCCCGCAAGCGCGAGCCCCACCGACTCGGCGTCCACGCTCGCCGGCGGCTCCCAGCAAACCCGCCGAACCGTATCCGGAGTGATCAGATTCTCCTGAGGCATGTTGATCCGCTCGGCCAGCGCGGAAACACCGGCCCGAGCCGCCGACAACCGAGCCGCCGCAGCGGGGTCCTTGTCGGCCCAGGCCCGCGGCGGCGGCGGTCCCGTCACCGGCTGCCCAGGCGCGGGCAACTGCGCCTCGGTCAGCCCCTTCGCCCGATCCACGGCCGCCTGCCACTGCTCCAGCTGCCGCCGCCCCATCCGATGCCCGAACCCGTTCAACGCGGCCAGGGCCTGAGCATTGGCAGGCAGCGACAAGGCGGCTTCGACAATGGCCGCATCCGACAACACCTTGCCCGGCGACACATCCCGCCGCTGGGCGATACGGTCCCGCGTCTGCCACAGCTCCCGCACGACCGCCAGCTGCCGACGCCGCCGCACCTTGTGCATCCCGGACGTCCGACGCCAGGGATCCTTACGAGGCTCGGGCGGCGGAGCCGAGGCGATCGCGTCGAACTCCTGCCGCGCCCACTCCAGCTTCCCCTGCCGGTCCAGCTCCTTCTCCAGCGCGTCCCGCAGATCGACGAGAAGCTCCACGTCGAGCGCGGCGTACCGCAGCCACGGCTCGGGCAGCGGCCGGGTGGACCAGTCGACGGCGGAGTGTCCCTTTTCGAGTACGAAGCCCAGGACGCCCTCGACCATCGCGCCGAGGCCGACCCGGGGGAACCCGGCGAGCCGTCCGGCGAGCTCGGTGTCGAACAACGATGTCGGCAGCATGCCTATCTCGCGGAGACAGGGCAGGTCCTGGGTGGCGGCGTGCAGCACCCACTCCACTCCGGAGAGCGCCTCGCCGAGCCCGGAGAGGTCCGGGCAGGCCACGGGATCGATCAGTGCGGTTCCGGCGCCCTCGCGGCGCAGCTGGACCAGGTAGGCGCGCTGTCCGTACCGGTAGCCGGAGGCGCGCTCGGCGTCGACGGCGACGGGGCCGGAGCCGGCCGCGAACGCGGCGATCACCTCGGCGAGGGAGTCGTCGTCCGTGATCACGGGCGGAACGCCCTCTCGGGGTTCGAGCAAAGGAATCGGCGCCGGTTCGACGTCGTCCGGAGGGGCGCCTCCGGTGGTTCGCAGTGAGCTGTCTGCTGCGGTCTCTTGGGCGTCGGTCACATGTCAAGGGTATCTGTGTATGGACAGCGCCCGCCGACGGAACGTTCCGTCGACGGGCGCTTGAGGGTCGTAAACCAGTCAGGTCAGTGAATGATCCGGTTTGCGTTCGGGGAGGGGGCCGGGAGGGGGGGCGGGGGAAGGCGTCGGGACGGGGTCAGTGGATGATTCCGGTGCGCAGCGCCACCGCCACCATGCCGGCCCGGTCACCGGTGCCGAGCTTGCGGGCGATGCGGGCGAGGTGGCTCTTGACGGTCAGCGCGGACAGGCCCATCGAGACGCCGATGGCCTTGTTGGACTGGCCCTCCGCGACCAGTCGCAGCACCTCGACCTCACGGCCGGAGAGCTCGCGGTAGCCGCCCGGGTGGCTCGGGGCACCCGGGGGGCGGCGGTGCATTCCGGCGGCGCGGGAGCCGATGGGGGCGGCGCCGGGTCGGGTGGGGAGCCCGACGTTGGTGCGGGTGCCGGTGACGACGTAGCCCTTGACTCCGCCCGCGAGGGCGTTGCGGACGGCGCCGATGTCGTCGGCGGCGGAGAGGGCGAGGCCGTTGGGCCAGCCCGCGGCGCGGGTCTCCGACAGCAGGGTGAGGCCGGAGCCGTCGGGCAGGTGGACGTCGGCGACGCAGATGTCGCGGGGGTTGCCGATGCGGGGACGAGCCTCCGCGACGGACGAGGCCTCGATGACGTCGCGTACACCGAGTGCCCACAGGTGGCGGGTGACGGTGGAGCGGACGCGGGGGTCGGCCACGACCACCATCGCGGTCGGCTTGTTCGGGCGGTAGGCGACCAGGCTTGCGGGCTGCTCGAGAAGAACGGACACCAGGCCTCCTGGGGTGGGGGACGGCTTTGAGGTCACAGTCGTCTTCGGCACCAAACCCGTAGGCCTTTAGAGAAAGATCACGATCTAGTGAGTAACAATTGGTGCAATTCGGACGTGTGGTCGATCGTTCGGTGAGCGATTGGGTTCGTTCGAGGGTTCACTCCTGACCGAAAGTGGCCGTGTCGACAAAGTGATCCCCAAAAAGATCCCCAGGACGGATGCCTGTGTCATGACGTCAGCGGGACTGCGGACCCCGTCGCTGCGGCAGCGTCACCACCGACGCGTCCCCCGGACCGGCCGGCGGCAGCCCCGCGACCTGGGCCAGCAGATCGCACCACGACGCCAGATGCCCCGCCGTGTCCGGCACCCCGCCCAGACCCTCGCGCGGCGTCCAGGACGCCCGGATCTCGATCTGAGAGGTGGACGGACGCTCGGACAGTCCCCCGAAATAGTGGGAGCCGGCCCGCGTCACCGTGCCGCTCGGCTCGCCGCACGCCAGGCCACGCGCCTGGAGCGCGCCCGTCAGCCACGACCAGCACACGTCGGGCAGCAGCGGGTCCGCCGCCATCTCCGCCTCCAGCTCCGCGCGCACCAGCGTCACCAGCCGGAACGTGCCCCGCCAGGCGTCGTGCCCGTCCGGGTCGTGCAGCAGCACCAGCCGGCCGTCCGCCAGATCCTGGTCGCCGTCGACGACCGTCGCCTCCAGCGCGTACGCGAACGGCGCGAGCCGCTGCGGCGCGCGCGTGGTCTCCATCTCGATCTGCGGCCGCAGCCGCGCGGCCCTCAGCGCGTCGACCGCAGCCCGGAAGGCCGGCGGAGCATCATCGCCCGCATTGCGCTCCCCCTCCTTCGCGTCGTCCATTCCGCCAGCGCCGTCCGACAGTCGTCCCTGAGCCGCAGCCATGCGGGGAAGATTAAGGGGAACGGGGGCTTAGTGCAGGGAGGGACACCCCTCTTGGGGTACGCGGGCTTGTCGGTTCCGGCACCGTGCGAGACTTTCCCCGTGAGTGCCAACGAGACCCCCACGGCCCAGTCGCCGGCCGCCACGCGCGACGCAGTCCAGGATTCGGCCTTCCTCAGGGCCTGCCGACGCGAGCCCGTGCCGCACACCCCCGTCTGGTTCATGCGGCAGGCCGGGCGCTCACTGCCGGAGTACCGCAAGGTCCGCGAGGGCATCCCGATGCTCGAGTCCTGCATGCGACCCGAGCTGGTCACCGAGATCACCCTCCAGCCGGTGCGCCGGCACAACGTGGACGCGGCGATCTACTTCAGCGACATCGTCGTCCCGCTCAAGGCCATCGGCATCGACCTCGACATCAAGCCCGGCGTCGGCCCGGTCGTCGAGAAGCCGATCCGCACCCGCGCCGACCTGGCCCAGCTGCGCGACCTCACCCCCGAGGACGTCTCCTACGTCACCGAGGCGATCGGCCTGCTCACCCGCGAGCTCGGCGCCACCCCGCTCATCGGTTTCGCGGGCGCGCCTTTCACCCTCGCGAGTTACCTCGTGGAGGGCGGTCCGTCCCGGACGTACGAGAACGCCAAGGCGATGATGTACGGCGACCCCGAGCTCTGGGCCGATCTGCTCGACCGTCTCGCGGACATCACGGCGGCCTTCCTGAAGGTCCAGATCGAGGCGGGCGCCAGCGCCGTCCAGCTCTTCGACTCCTGGGCCGGCGCGCTCTCCCCGGCCGACTACACGAACTCGGTGCTGCCGCACTCCGCGAAGGTCTTCGACGCGGTCGCCGGGTACGGCGTCCCGCGCATCCACTTCGGTGTCGGCACCGGTGAGCTGCTGAAGCTCATGGGCGAGGCCGGCGCGGACGTCGTCGGCGTCGACTGGCGCGTCCCGCTCGACGAGGCGGTCCGCCGGATCGGCCCCGGCAAGGCACTCCAGGGCAACCTCGACCCGACCGTCCTGTTCGCCGGCACGGACGCCGTCGAGGCCAAGACCCGCGAGGTCCTGGAGACGGCGAAGGACCTCGAAGGCCACATCTTCAACCTCGGCCACGGCGTCATGCCCTCCACCGACCCGGACGCGCTGACGCGGCTCGTGGAGTACGTCCACACGCGGACGGCCCGCTAGGGCTTTTCAAAAGGGTCACCACGTGTGCCGGGGCCGCGCCTTCCTGCCGAACAGCAGGCCGCGCGGTTCCGGCGGCGGGATCGTGCCCGCCTTGAGCGGCCAGGCGAGCACCATGCCCACCAGGAACCCCACCACGTGCGCCGCGTACGCGACCGTGCCCGCGTCGGAGACGCCCTCGCCGGACGAGTACACCGCCTGGAGCACGAACCAGAAGCCCAGCACCAGCCAGGCCGGCAGCCGCAGCGGCAGGAAGACCAGGAACGGGACCAGCACCCACACCCTGGCCTTCGGATACAGCACCAGATAGGCGCCCAGCACCCCGGCGATCGCCCCGGACGCGCCGATCAGCGGGTCGCCCGAGTCGTCGTTGAGCAGCGCGAAGCCGTACGACGCCGCGTAGCCGCAGACGACGTAGAACAGCGCGAAGCGCACATGGCCCATGCGGTCCTCGACGTTGTTGCCGAAGATCAGCAGGAACAGCATGTTGCCCAGCAGATGCAGCCAGCCGCCGTGCAGGAACATCGCGGTGAACACGGACAGCACGGGCGACTTGTCGTACGTCGGCGGGCCGACCGCGCAGCCCGCGCCGCCGGGGCCAACGTCGCCCGTGGGGACCACCCTGGGCAGCTGATGGTGGATCAGCTCCTGCGGCACCGCCGCGTAGTGGTCCAGGAACGCCTGGAGATGACAGAGCTGGGACAGGCTGCTGTCCCCCGCCACGGAACCGGCGAGGCCGGGCGTGTACAGGAAGACCAGCACGTTCGCGGCGATGAGCGCATACGTCACCACTGGGGTGCGGCGCACGGGGTTCACGTCATGGACGGGGATGACCACAAGGAAGTACTGCCCGGGATGCGGCGGGCAAATCGGTGAACGCCGGTACGCGCGCGTGCGTATGACTCCTCAACCGCCCGCGGCACGGGGAAGGCGGGTCGCGGGATGAACGTGAGGAACAGGCGATGAACGACCGAGTTACTCCTCCGATCCACGCTCTGCCCGACGGCGAGGCGGAAGTCGCGGTGGTGCTGCGGCTGCCCTGGGAAGACGTGGCCCGGCTGGGCCAGGACGCGGGGCGGCTCGCCTCGCAGATGCAGCGGCCGGTGACCCTCGACGAGGCGGTGAGCCACCGGCTGCGGTCCACGCGGACCGCCTCGCACGCGAAACCGGCGGGGGAGCAGCCCCCGGCGGTCGCCGCGCCGAGCGCCTCCGTCTCCTCCCTGCCGCCCCGGCCGCCCGCCGATCAGGCCCGCCAGGCCATCGAGCGGATCAACGGCTCGGCGTAGCCGTCAGGAGGCCCGCACTTTCAGCGCCGCCTTGCGGGCCGCGACCAGGACCGGGTCCCACACCGGGCTGAAGGGCGGGGCGTAGCCCAGGTCCAGGGCCGTCATCTGCTCCACCGTCATCCCGGCCGTGAGCGCCACCGCCGCGATGTCGACCCGCTTGCCCGCGCCCTCCCTGCCGACGATCTGCACGCCGAGCAGCCGCCCCGTGCGGCGCTCGGCGAGCATCTTCACCGTCATGGGGGAGGCGCCCGGGTAGTACCCCGCGCGGGAGGTCGACTCGATGGTGACCGACACGAACTGAAGGCCCACCCTGCGCGCGTCCTTCTCGCGCAGTCCCGTCCGTGCGATCTCCAGATCGCAGACCTTGCTGACCGCCGTACCGACCACGCCGGGGAAGGTCGCGTAACCGCCGCCGACATTGGCGCCGATGACCTGCCCGTGCTTGTTGGCGTGGGTGCCGAGCGCGATGTGTCGTTCCTGGCCGGAGACCAGGTCGAGGACCTCCACACAGTCCCCGCCCGCCCAGATGTTCTCGTGCCCGCGCACCCGCATGGCCAGGTCGGTCAGCAGCCCGCCGTAGCGCCCCACGGGCAGACCGGCGGCCTTGGCCAGCTCGGTCTCCGGGCGCACCCCGATCCCCAGCACCACCACGTCCGCCGGGTACTCGGCGTCCTCCGTGGCCACCGCGCGGACCCGTCCGTCCTCGCCCGTCAGGACCTTGGTGACCTCGGCGTCGTCGACCATGGTGATCCCCAGGCCCTCCATCGCCTCGTGCACCAGCCGCCCCATGTCCGGATCGAGCGTCGACATCGGCTCGCTGCCCCGGTTGACGACGGTCACCTCGTACCCGCGGTTGATGAGGGCCTCGGCCATCTCGACGCCGATGTAACCGGCCCCGACCACCACCGCCTTGCGCCCACGCGTGCGTGCCAGCGTGTCGAGCAGCGCCTGCCCGTCGTCCAGGGTCTGCACCCCATGAACCCCCGGCGCGTCCCCGCCCGGCATGTCAGGGCGGATCGGACGGGCCCCGGTCGCGATCACGAGTTTGTCGTACGACGTCCAGGACTCGGCCCCGGAATCGAGATCACGCGCGCGTACCCGCTGCCCGGCCACGTCGATCTCCGTGACCTCCGTGCGCATGCGCAGATCGATGTCGCGGGCCCGGTGCTCCTCGGGCGTGCGGGCGATCAACTCGTCGCGCTCCTCGACGTCCCCGCCCACCCAGTACGGGATGCCGCACGCCGAGTAGGAGCTGAAGTGGCCCCGCTCGAACGCCACGATCTCCAGCTCCCCGGGCCCCTTCAGCCGACGCGCCTGCGACGCCGCGGACATTCCCGCGGCGTCACCGCCGATCACGACCAGTCGTTCGCTCGCAGCGCTCATGTTCATGCGAACACGCTAGGCCCTGCCCTCACATTCCGGTCGTCCGCCCGAAGGGCGGGCGCCGCGGGGCAGGCGGGAATGTGAGGGCAGGGTCTTGAGGGGGCAGGGCATTTCAGTCCTGTTCGCTGCCCCGCTCCTCGCCCTGCTCCTCGGTGGTCCGGGGTCGCGGCGCCGGGTAGGCGGTCGGGAGCGGGCCGAGGGCGGTCGACACGCTTGCCGGGGCCGGGCGGCGGGGCAGGCGGGGGCGTACCCAGCGCAGCCAGATCAGCAGGATCAGGGCGAGTCCCGCGGCGAAGGGGAGCACCGCGGCCAGGGCGACCACGATCCAGCGCAGCATCGACACGAACGCGCCCCAGCCGCCCGACAGGGCGTCGAGGACGGTCGGGTCGTCGTCCTCGGCGGCCTTCTTCACCGGCTTCTCGGACAGCGACAGCGTGATGGTGGCCAGGCTCGTGCGGTCCTTGAGGGACGCCTGGCGGGCCAGCAGGGCCTCCAGGTCGGACTGACGGGTGCTCAGCTCGCCCTCCAGGGTGACGACGTCGCTCAGCTTGGTGGCCTGGTCCATCAGCTCGCGGATCCGGGCCACGCTCGCCCGCTGCGTCTTGATCCGGCTCTCCACGTCGACGACCTGATCGGTGACGTCCTGCGCGTTCGCCGTGCGCTCCAGGAGCTTGCCGGAGCCCTCCAGTTCGGCCAGGACCTCCTCGTACCGGTCGACCGGCACCCGCAGCGTCACCTGCGTCTCCTCGGCGCCCTCCTCGTCGCGGGAGGTGGACTCCTTGCCGACGTAACCGCCCGCGCTCTCCGTGGTGGTCCGGGCCGCCTCCAGCGCCTTCGGCACGTCCTTGACCTGCACGGTCAGCTCGGCGGTGCGGATGATGTGGCTGGTCGGGAGCTTGGGCGCCGTGGTGGCCTGCTTGGCGCCGCCGCCCGAGCCGTCCGCTGCGCCGCCCGGAGCGGCCTCCTTGGCGTCCGCCTGCCCGGCCTTGTCGGAACCGCTGCCCGAGTCCGAGTCGCTCGCGCCGGAGCAGCCGGTCAGGGCGAGGGCCGCGGCCAGCAGAAGGCCGGCCAGGGCCTGAACAGGTCGTACGGAACGTCGTGCGCGCATCTGGCGTACCCCCCGAGGGTCGTGACGGACTGACGCCCCTTCGACGCCCGGCCGCACCGGAACGTTGGGGCGGAACGGTTCCGATGCGGTCACGGTCGGGACTCGGACAGGCCATGAGGCCCTGGCCGGAGTGTCAGTGGCGTCTGAGAGGGTGGAGCCATGAGCGGATCAGGTACGACGGAGCACGTCGTCGTCATCGGAGCCGGGATCGCGGGCCTCGCCGCCGCGCACCGGCTGCTGCAACGCGGGGCACGGGTGACCGTCCTGGAGGCGTCCGGCCGCGTCGGCGGCAAGCTGCTGCCCGGCGAGATCGCCGGCGCGCGCGTGGACCTCGGCGCCGAGTCGATGCTGGCGCGCAGACCGGAAGCCGTCGCCCTCGCGCGCGAAGTGGGCCTCGACGACCGCCTCCAGCCCCCCGCCACCGCGACCGCCTCGATCTGGACCCGCGGCGCCCTGCGCCCCATGCCCAAGGGCCATGTCATGGGCGTCCCCGGCACCGCCTCCGCCCTCTCCGGCGTCCTCTCCGACGAGGGCCTCGCCCGTATCGAGCGCGACGCCGACCTGCCGCGCACCGAGGTCGGCGACGACGTGGCGGTGGGCGCGTACGTCGCCGAGCGCCTGGGCCGCGAGGTCGTCGACCGGCTGATCGAGCCCCTCCTCGGCGGGGTCTACGCGGGCGACGCGTACCGCATCTCGATGCGCTCGGCCGTGCCCCAGCTCTTCCAGGCCGCGAAGACGCACACCTCCCTCACGGAGGCCGTGCGCGAGATCCAGGCCAAGGCGGCGGCCAACCAGCAGACCGGCCCGGTGTTCATGGGCATCGAGGGCGGCGTGGGCAGCCTGCCGCTCGCGGTCGCGGAGTCCGTACGCGCGCGGGGCGGCGAGATCCTGACCGGGACGCCGGTGACCGAGCTGCGCCGCGAAGGTGCCGAGGGCTGGCGGGTCGTGGCAGGGGACCGCGTCCTGCACGCGGCGTCCGTCGTCGTCGCCGCCCCCGCACCGGCTGCCGCAGACCTCCTGCGCGCCGAGGCCCCCGAGGCCGCCGCCGAACTCGCCGGCGTCGAGTACGCCTCCATGGCCCTGATCACCCTGGCCTACCGCCGCACCGACACCGCCCTCCCGGAGGGCAGCGGCTTCCTGGTCCCACCCGTCGACGGCCGCACCATCAAGGCGTCCACGTTCGCCTCCCAGAAGTGGGGCTGGATCGCCGACGAGAACCCGGACGTGGTCGTCCTGCGCACCTCCGTCGGCCGCTACGCCGAGACCGCGATCCTGGAGCGCGACGACCAAGACCTGGTCGACGTCTCCCGGCACGACTTGAAGGCGGCCACCGGCCTGGACGCCACCCCCCTCGAAACCCGCGTCACCCGCTGGACCGACGGCCTGCCCCAGTACCCCGTCGGCCACCACGCGCGCGTGGCCCGCATCCGCGACCACGTGGCCAAGCTCCCCGGCCTCGCGGTCTGCGGAGCCCAGTACGACGGAGTCGGCATCCCGGCGTGCATCGCGAGCGCGTACGCGGCCGTCGACCGGATCCACGGAGACGACCGCGGTGTGCAGGAGCTCACCGCCAACCCGGTGCAGAGTCTGCACGAAGGAGCAGGAGAATAAGGACCATGAGCAACGACGCCCCCACCCCCGAGGCCGGCCGGATCCCGAACAAGGGCAAGCTGGCCAAGGACCTCAACGAGGTCATCCGCTACACGCTCTGGTCCGTCTTCAAGCTGAAGGACGTCCTCCCCGAGGACCGCGCGGGCTACGCCGACGAGGTCCAGGAGCTGTTCGACCAGCTCGCCGCCAAGGACGTCACGATCCGCGGCACCTACGACGTGTCAGGGCTCCGCGCCGACGCCGACCTCATGATCTGGTGGCACGCCGAGACCGCCGACCAGCTCCAGGAGGCGTACAACCTCTTCCGCCGCACCAAGCTGGGCCGCGCCCTGGAGCCGGTCTGGTCGAACATGGCGCTGCACCGCCCCGCCGAGTTCAACCGCTCGCACATCCCGGCGTTCCTCGCCGACGAGACGCCCCGCAACTACGTCAGCGTCTACCCCTTCGTGCGCAGCTATGACTGGTATCTCCTGCCCGACGAGGACCGCCGCCGCATGCTCGCCGACCACGGCAAGATGGCCCGCGGCTACCCGGACGTCCGAGCCAACACGGTCGCCTCCTTCTCCCTCGGCGACTACGAATGGCTCCTGGCCTTCGAGGCCGACGAGCTCTACCGCATCGTCGACCTCATGCGCCACCTGCGCGCCTCGGAGGCCCGCATGCACGTCCGAGAAGAGGTCCCGTTCTACACGGGCCGCAGGAAGTCCGTGGCTGATCTGGTCGCCGGGCTCGCTTAGGGCTTTCAGGGGCGCGGGGAACTGCGCGACCAGCCCCAACCGGTCCGCAGTTTCCCGACGGCCTTACTTGGCAGCTCGCGGTTTCGGCTCAGCATGCCCCGCACAACCGGCTCGCCGTACCGGCAGCCGACCCTCCAACAGATACGCGTCCAAGTACCCGTTGACGCACCGGTTGGGCCCACCGGCAATCCCATGCGTCCCGGCATCCCGCTCGGTCACCAGCACCGACCCCGACAACCGCCGATGCATCTCCAACGCCCCCTGATAAGGCGCGGCGGCATCCCGCTCGGCGGCCAGGATCAGGACGGGCGGCAACTCCCCGGGCCCCGTCCGCACATCGACAACCTGCTGACGAGGCGCGAGCCAGTACGCGCAGGGCAGGTTCATCCACACGTTGTCCCACGTCTCGAACGGCGCCACCCGGGCCAGCCGCGTGTTGTCCCGGTCCCACACCTTCCAGTCCGTCGGCCAGGACGCGTCATTGCACTCGACGGCCGTGTAGACCGCGTTGGCGTTCTCGGCCTCCTTCGCCGCCTCCGGATGCGGCCCCGCCTGCGCGATCAGCTGCTTCGGGTCGCCCTTGAGATAGGCGGACAGCGCCTCCGCCCGGTGCGGCCAGTAGTCGTCGTAGTACCCGGCGGACAGGAACGCCCCCTGCAACTGCCCGGGCCCCACCTTGCCGCCCGCCGGCTCGGCCGCCAGCTGTGCCGCGGCCCGCTCGTAGCTGCGCAGCACCTTCTCCGCCGTGTCGCCCAGCCCGTACACCTTGTCGTGCTTGGCGATCCACTCCCGGAAGTCCGCCCAGCGCCCCTCGAACGCGGCGGACTGGTCGAGGTTGTTGCGGTACCAGATCTGCGCGGGGTCGGGGTTCACCGCCGAGTCGAACACCATCCGCCGCACGTGCGAGGGGAACAGCGTCGCGTACAGCGCCCCGAAGTAGGTGCCGTAGGACGCGCCCATGAACGTCAGCTTCTCCTCGCCCAGCGCCGCGCGCAGCACGTCCAGGTCACGGGCGTTGTTGAGCGAGGTGTAGTGCCGCAGCGAGCTGCCCGCCCGCTTGGCGCAGCCGCGCGCGTACGCCTTCGCCTGCGCGATGCGCTCGCGCTTGTACGACTCGGAGGGGTGCGTGGGTGCCTGTGAGGGCGCCTTGTAGAACTGCTTGGGGTCCTGGCAGGACAGCGGCGCCGAGCGGCCCACCCCGCGCGGGGCGTAGCCGACGAGGTCGTACGCCGCCGCGAGCCGTTTCCACTCGGGCATGACGCCGATGATCGGGAAGTACATGCCGGAGCCGCCGGGGCCGCCCGGGTTGTAGACCAGGGCGCCCTGCCGGGGCACCTTGCGCTTGCTGTTGGCGGGGTCCTTGTGGGTGGCGCGGACCCGGCTGACGGTGAGTCTGATCTGCTTGCCGCCGGGGTCGGCGTAGTCGAGCGGGACGGAGACCGTGCCGCACTGGACGTTGCCCGGCAGATCCTCGACCGCGGCGCACTTGCCGAAGGCGATCCCCTCGGCACGGGCGACCGCGGCCGCCGTCGCGGTGCCGAGCCGCTCGGCCGCGCCGGGAGCGCCCCACGCGCCCGGCGCTCCCGGCGCGGCCGAGGCGCTGCCGGCCGGGGCGGCGGCGAGGGCTGTCAGGAGCAAGGACCCGGCGGCCGAGTAGAGGGCGGGGGCGGGGGCTCTCATCGCGTTTCCCTTTCGGTGCACGGCAGCAACAAAAGGGATGTTTCGTTCGGTTGTGGGCGAAGGCAAGCACTGTCAAGCCGGTGTCGGCGCCAATGCCCCCTATGCGCCCCTGGTGTGACCGGCGCGCCAGTGCTGCTCGCGGTCGGCGAAGGCCGCCCGCAGGCCGGGTTCACCGACGGCGCGGACGCCTCGTACGGCGACGGTGGTGAGGTACGTACGGTCGTCGCCGCCGCTCGTCCGCCGGGCCAGGGCGCCCAGCAGCCGCTGGCCGGCGGGGGAGGCCCAGCGCGAGTAAGGGTGGACCTCGATGCGGGCGATGGCCAGGCAGCTCAGGGTGAGCGCGAGGGGCAGCGCGAACCAGAGGGCGACCAGATGGCGCGGCATCTCCGACGGGGCGGGCGACAGCAGCGCGGTCGCGCCCAGCGCGAGGACGGCGACGGCGGCGAGCTGCACCTGGCGGACGGCGGCCGCGACCGACGTGCGCGCGCCGTCGGGCACGGCGAGTCCGGCGCGGACGAGACGGTCGGCGAGGCCGCGTACGGGGGCGGCGGTGGCCGCGGCGTCCCGGACCGGGGCGATACGGGACTGCCCTTCCGGCCCGATGGCCCCTATGACGGACCGCTCGATCTCGTCCCGGCCGCGCGGGTCGACGACCGTCGCCCAGCCGGTGTGCGCGAGCAGCAGCCGGCGCTGGCGGGCCATGGAGACCAGGGTGAGGTCGGCGACCCGGCGCGGGCCGCCGGACAGGAACGCCGCCTCGTACAGCGTGAGGTCGTGTCCGCGGCCCGCGACCCCCTTGTCGGTGTCGTCGGCCGCGGCGTGCACGGCGGCCAGGCACAGCCGGGTGCACGCGGTTCCGGCGGCGGCCCAGGCCAGCAGCAGGAGAAGGACCCAGAACATGACGCTGTTCTATGCGAGATGGTCTGACCGGCGCCATGCCTTGTTCACAATCCGGACGGATGTTTGCCGGTATGTGACGTTCCCCTTAGCTCGCACTGGGCGGCGGGCTGGTGGCGGGTGGGGGCAGCGAGTAGCTCGGGGTCACCGGGACGGCCGGGGACGGGCTCGCCGTCGGGCCGGGTGGGGCCGGGGAGCGGGTGAGCGGGGGAGGGTTGGCGGAGGCCAGGTCCTGGGCCAGGGCGTCGAAGTCGACGTAGCCGGTGGCCTCCAGGATCTTGATGTGGTCCAGGACGGTCGAGTTGGCGTCGTCGGCGAGGGTACGGACGAGGGCGTTGCGGGTGCTCGCGCGGACCTGGGCGACGACCGAGAAGACCCTGCCGTGGGCGAGGCGCAGGATGTTGGCGAACTGGCGGTCGTAGTCGACCCCTTGGGCCGCGTCGAGGGTCGCCAGCCACTCCTTCTGCTGGTCGTTCGGTTCGTTGGGGAGCGTCAGACCCAGCTGCGCGGCGACGTCACGGACCCGCTCGTCCAGGAACGTGTGCCCCTCCACGAGATGCCGCCCCGCCGTCCGTACGGCCTCGGTCGTGCCCTTCTGCTGGGCCTGCTGACCGGCGGGCAGCTCCCATAGCCCGGCCAGCCGGACCTTGGTGATGAAGTCCCGGTCCAGTGCCGACAGCGGCCCGTACTGCGTCGACACGGTCTCGGCGTTGAGCACGTCGACTCCGGTGCCCGACCGGTCGGCGTACGACCAGAGCGGGAAGACCAACGCCAGCAGCGTCGCCGTCAGGCCGGTGATGATGATCCCCGTGCCGCTGATGATGCCTCGGCCTTTGATGGGGGGTCGCGGTCGCATGGTGCCTCCTGTTACGGCACCGCACGCTAATGAGATTCGAGTGCGGGGTTGGCATGTTACTGCGGGGTCTACGCCAACTGCCGTACAGGGACGATTGGTTGTATCCGGGACACCAAGGGCGAATGGCGGAGGGAGAGTTGGGGGCAAATGACCGCAAAGGGTGCCGGATCGAGTGTGTGGGGAATGTGTCGCGACGGTGGTGTTATTCCGGGCACACTCGGGCGTGGACGGGGTGGGACCGGGCGTCTGGCCACCGCCCTCCCGCCGACGTAGGCGGGATCCGCCCGTTGCGGTCCGGGCCGACGGTGGGCGGCGGGGCGCCCCCGGACGGTCACCGGCGCAGCAGCACCCGCCGGGTCGCGCGCGCCAGCCGTACGCCCGGCCGGTGCGACCGCGGCCGCGACCCCGAGCGCTCCAGCCACCACTCCCGCAACTCGGCCCGCGCCGACGAGTCCTCCGGCAGACCGGCGTGCGCGTCCGCGCCCAGCAGATACCCGGCGAAGTTCAGCGCGTCCCGCCGGTAACCGTCGGTCATCGGGTGCCCGTGGGCGTACCCGAGGAACGCGGCCCGGTACCCCGCCCCGAGGATCACCGGCAACTCCGGCGCCACCTTCGCCACGACATCGGCCCGCTTCCCGGCCAGCGCCCGCGCCTGCACCCCGACCCGCACCCGATCGAACCCCTCGGGCACCGGCGTCCCGGCGACGAGCGCGGAGAGCAGCGCGGTCTGGGCGAGGGCGAGCCGCTGGCGGGCGGGGGAGGGGGCGGACACCGAGGGGGCGGGGGAGGCGTCGGAGGTGAGGCCGGCCGCCGAGCGAGTGGGCTGCCCGGCCGCACCGCTCCCCTTCGCCAGCGCCTCCCGGATCGCCGCCAACTCCCCCTCCAGCTCGGCCGGTTCGGGGAAGTTCTCGTCGCGCTCCAGGAGGACCCCCGGCGGGGAGACGCGGGAGGCGAGGTCGGTGAGGATGTCGAGGACCGGGCGGGGGACGGGGTGGGCGTGGCTGTCGTGCCAGACGCCGTCCCGTTCGAAGCCGCCGGCGACGTGGACGTAGGCGATGGCCTCCAGGGGGAGGTCGGCGAGGGCCTCCGCGGGGTTCTCGCCCCGGTTGACGTGGTTGGTGTGGAGGTTGGCGACGTCGATCAACAGCCGGACCCCGGTGCGGTCGGCCAGGTCGTACAGGAACTGCCCCTCCGTCATCTCCTCGCCCGGCCAGGCGATCAGCGCGGCGATGTTCTCGACGGCCAGCGGGACCGGCAGGGCCGCCTGTGCGATGCGGATGTTCTCGCACAGGACGTCGAGGGCGTCGCGGGTGCGCGGCACCGGCAGCAGATGGCCGGCCTCCAGGCGCGGCGAGGCCGTCAGGGGCCCGCCCGCCCGTACGAACGCGATGTGCTCGGTGACCAGCGGCGAGCCCAGCGCCTCGGCGCGCTCGGCGAGGGCCGTCAGCCGGCTCTCGTCGGGGCGGTCGGCGCCGCCGAGGCCGAGGGAGACGCCGTGCGGGACGACCGTCACCCCGCGCTCGCGCAGCCGCAGCAGCGACTCGGGGAGATGTCCGGGGCAGACGTTCTCGGCCACGGCCTCGACCCAGTCGATGCCCGGCATGCGCTCCACGGCGTCCGCGATCTCCGGCCGCCACCCGATTCCCGTGCCCAGTCGCTCCATCGTCCCCGTCCCCTCCTCCGGCCGACTCTCCGCTCCACCTGGATCCGCTGTGTCGTCCCCTTCGACGGCCCACTGTTTCCGGCGTGACGGAGGTATGGCCCCGGTGCCCGGTCCCGAATCCCTCCGCCCGGTCGTTCAGAGGAACATTTGAGGTTCCGGGCACCAGTGCCAGGAGGTACGGGGCGCGATGCGGGAACGTTCAGCCCCGCTTCCTCCTGTAGGGCGGTTCAGGCGCCCTGCGCGTCGAAGAGGTACTGGTTGCCGATGTCGATGAGGAACGGGCCGCCGTAGGACGGGTAGCGCTCCAGGATCGCCGTCTTGTACGCCTCGCCGTCGTCGCCGAGCAGTTCGCGCGCGGCGTCGAGGTAGGCGCCCAGTTCGGTGTAGACGGCCGGTGTGGCGGGCAGCCCGTGCCCGGCGAGGATCGTGTCGTAGGAGGTGTCGGCGGCCAGGGTGTCGAGGGCCTTTTGCCAGCCGTCGATGTCGTTGTTGCCCAGGAACAGATGGGTGGCGTGGTAGACGAGGTCCTGTGCGACCAGGACGCCCTGCTCGGGCAGCCTGATGACGAGTTCGTCGGCCGCCTCACCGCCGGCCACGGCCTCGAAGACGAACGGCACACCGTCGATGACCTCGACACCGGGCGTGATCTCGACGGTCGGCGTGACATCGGCGACCGGGATCAGCGTGCCGCTCGGGTCCTGCGCGTCGCCCTGGGCGGCGATCTGGTCCCGTACGGCGGGCAGCGCGTGCACGGGCGCCCCGAAGCGGGCCGCGCCGTGGAAGTGGTCGGGGTGGGCGTGCGTGATGACCAGCCGGTCGATCGGCTTGCCCAGCCCCTCGGCATAGGCGACGACCTCGTCGGCGTACGCCAGCGCGTACTGCGCGTCGACGGCCACGATCCGGGCCGGGGTCTCGATCAGCTGGGTGGTGACATTCAGACTGTCGTCGGGTGCCATGTAGCTGTGGACGCGGACGGTGCCCTTGTCGATGACCGTGACGGTGCCGTTCATGGTGCGCTTCTCCCTGGTCGGGCGGTATCCGGTCCAACCGCCATGCCATCCACTGTCGCCCGCGCGCCACGGATCGGCGAGATACGCTGAAGACCCCTGATGGTCAAAAACGGACATGAGTGAGGTCTCCGATGCCGCCCTCCGAAGCCGGAGAAGCCGGCGCCGGCACGCAGGACGGGCCGATCCCGGGTTTCACCTTCAACCCGACCGCCGCCCCGGTCCAAGGATTCGAGCTGACCGAGCTGACGAGCCTGCACGAGCGCATGAGCGACGGCAGCCTCCAGCGCGTCCACCGCGTCGACTTCCACACCGTCACCCTGATCACGGAGGGCAGCGGGGAACACACGGTCGACTTCGTCACCCACCCCTGCCGCCCCGGCACCCTGATGTGGATCCGCCCCGGCCAGGTCCAGCGCTTCGACCGCCCCGGCACCCTGCGGGGCACCCTCCTGCTGTTCACCCCGTCCTTCCCGCCCGGCCTGGCGGGCATCGACCGCCTGGTGCGCGACTGGTACGGCCCCGTCTGCCGACAGTTGGGCACAGGCCAGGACTACGAGACCCTGTCAGCCCTGCTGAGCAGACTCCGCGCCGAGTTCACCCGCCCGGAAGGCACGGCTTCCCAGGAGATCCTCCAACTCCTCCTGGCCACCGTGCTGTTGCACATCGACCGCCTGCCACCACCGGGCACGGACGCCGACGCACACCGGCACGGCGAGGTCTACGACCGCTTCCGCACCGAACTGGAACGCTCCTACGCCACCACCCGCCGCGCCGAGGACTACGCCCACCTCCTCGGCTACACGGTCAAGACCCTCAGCCGAGCCTGTCTCGCCGCCACCGGACAGCCCGTCAAACAGGTCATCGACGCCCGCGTGGCCCTCCAGGCCCAGCGCCTGCTCGCCCACACCGACGAACCGGTCGCGGTCATCGCCCGCCGCCTCGGCTTCTCCGAACCCACCAACTTCGGCAAGTTCTTCACCCGTCACACAGGGACGACCCCTGGCGCCTTCCGCCACACCCACCACACCGCACAGTGACCCGGTGCGCGTCAGCCCCGCCCCTCAACTCGCGTCACCGCAAAGCCGGATGGTCGGCGACGACCGTGCAGGACCCCGGCGCGATCTCCGTGAACCCGGCATCCCGCACCAACGGCAGCCCACTGCCCACGAGTTCAGCCCACTGCTCCCGCCCGGCGGTCCGTACGGCGACGGGGAACCCGGCATCCCGCCAAGCGGCCCGCTCCTCCTCCGACAGCTCCCACCAGGCGAGTTGGGCCCCATGCCCCGCCTGAGCCATCGCCTTCCCGGCCGACATCTCGACGTCCGGGCTCATCCACAGCACCGGCACTCCGGGACCGGCTTCCACCGGCGGCTCGGGGTCGTCCAGATCGGTCCCCGACACCTGAAGCTTGGCCAGTTCCTTGGGCCACCCGTCCAACGGCACCGGCGGAAACACCCGCACCTCGGCCGACTTCCCGGTCACCGTGATCCCCGGCAGCCCCTCAGCCTTCCGCCACTCACCCCCACGGGCCCGCCGCACGACCTTCCGAATCCGAGCGTCCTGCCAGTCCCGCATCACCTGTGCCCACTCCCCGTCCCCGAGCGACCGAGAGTCACTGAGCATGACGAGCACGGCACGGGCGGCGGTCTCAAGAGCATCGGTGCGGGCGGGGGGCGCGGTGCGCTCGATCCGTACCACCAGGGGCAGCACGAATTGCGGCGCTTGATCACGGGCGGTGGCCGAGTGCTGGAAGGGACTATCGCTGGGAGGCGTCGAATCAGGGCTCACATCAGCCAACCCTAAGGGGCGCGGGGCCGTATCGATTTTGCGGCTACCGCCGCGTGGGCGCGACCAGCCACAGACAACCGTCAGTCACCACACGACATCATGACCACCATGGAACGCGCTCTACAGCTGACCAACGTGGGCCGCCGCTACGGCCTACGCGGTCCCTGGGTCTTACGAGGCATCAACCTGACCCTCCCCCCTGGAACCCTGACCCGCATAGAAGGCCCGAACGGCACCGGCAAATCCACGCTCCTGCGCGTACTGGCCCGCCTGGACTCCCCCTCCGAGGGCAAGATCAAAGGCCACCCCCGCACCGCCTACGTCCCCGAACGCTTCCCCTCCACCCTCCCCTTCACCGCCCTCGGCTACTTGACCCACCTCGCCACCATCCACGGCCTCACCCGCGCCTCGGCGCAGCTGGCCGCCTCCGACACCCTGGACCGCTTCGGCGCCACCCCCTACGCCCACACCCCCATGGCCCACCTCTCCAAGGGCAGCAGCCAGAAGGTCGCCGTGGCCCAGGCCCTCCTCGCCGACCCGGAACTGCTCGTCCTGGACGAGGCGTGGACCGGCCTGGACGCCGACGCCCGCGCCGAGTTGGAGCGGGCCGTCGCGGAGCGCACCGCGGCAGGGGGCGCCGTCGTGTTCGTCGATCACGATCCGAACCGTCTGGCGGGGGTGCCGGACGCGACGTACGCCGTACACGAGGGCGGACTTCACCGCCGTACGACGGACGACACCGTCACCCCCACCGGCCCGCACACGACCGTCGTCGTCCAGGGGCCGCCCGGCGGACGGCTGCCCGAGGACGCGCTCCGCACCGCCACCACCGCCGACGAGACGACCCCCGGCATCTACCGGCTCACCGTCCCCGCGTCGCACTCGGACGTGCTGCTGCGCACGCTCCTGACGGCGCGCCCGTCGTGGCATGTGGTGAGCGTGGGCGACGAGACAGACGAGACAGAGGAAGGCGGCCGATGACCGCGCTGCTCCGCTATCAGGCCGCTCTGCTCGTGCGCTCGCAGCGGTGGCTGCCGCCGTTCATTCTGTACCTCGTGTTTCTGGGGGTCGGGGTGCAGAGCGGGCAGCCGATTCTCGACTCGCTGGGGTACGCGGCCGCCGCGCTGCTGCCGGTCGCCGCGTGGCTGGTGCGGATCTGTGTGTCCAACGAGCCGCCCGCGGCCCGCGCCTGTGTGTCGGCGGCGGTCGGGCCCGCGCGGGCGCATCTCGCCTCGCTGCTGGTGGCACTCGCCGCCGCGGTGGTCCTCGGCTCCGCCGCGACCCTCGTCGTGACGCTGATCAGCGATCCGGTGAGCGCCGACCACCAGATCCGGGTGCCGCGGCTCCCGGCCGGTGCGGCCGGGCTGTGCGCCGCGCTCGCCTGCGCCCTGCTCGGTACGGCCGTCGGGGCGCTCACGACCTGGCCGTTGCTGCGTTCGCCGGGGCGGGCGGTGCCGACGATGCTGCTCGCGGCGCTCATGGCGGTGGTGACGACCGGCTCGCCGGCGCAGGCGGCGGTCAGCGGTCTGGTCGGAGGTTCGCGGGAGGGCTCGGTGCCGGTTCCGCTGCTGCCGCTGGGCGCGGCCGTCCTGGCCATGGCCGGGGCGACCGCCGTGGCCTGCGCGCTGACGTCGAGGAGGTCACCCTGAGCAGGCCGTGCGCTGGGCTTCCTGCCACTCGCAGACCGGGCACAGGGTGATCCCCTTGTACGACTCCGGGTACTCCGTGGGCTTTCGGCACAGCACGCACTCCGCGTACGGCGGCCCCTCGGCGACGGGCGGGTTCGGGACGTCGCCGATCGTGCAGTAGTCCTCTCTCATGCCTCCAGCGTAGGGCGGTCGCCTTCAGCCCCCCTCGACCAGTCAGCGCCCGCCGCCGCCCGCCCCGATCAGCTCGGACACCTTCACGAACCGGTAGCCCTTCGCGCGCAGCTCCGGCACGATCGTGCGCAGCGCGCGTTCGGTCGTCGGGGCGGCGCTGCGGGTGCAGTGCATGACGACCACGGAACCCGGCCGCACGCCCTCCAGCACCTGCCGCGCCACCGCGTCCGCGTCCGTCGCGAACGCATCCCCGCTCACCACGTCCCACTGCACGGCGGTGACACCGGCCGGGATGAGCGCCTTGAGGGCCTCGCGGTCGTAGCAGCCGCCGGGGAAGCGGAAGTACGGCATCGCGTTCGGGACGCCCGCCTTACGGAAGGCGGCGTACGCGCGTTCGACGTCGGCGCGCATCCGGTCCTGGGACACCGTCGGGAGCCCGTAGCAGTCGCCGGTGAAGGCGTAGTGGCTGTACGAGTGGTTCGCGACCTCGAACAGGGGGTCCCGTCCGATCGAGCGGGCCTGGGACGGGTACTCCTCGGCCCACCGCCCCGTCATGAACACGGTCGCCGGGACCTTCATCGCCCTCAGCGTCGCGATGAGCCGCGGGTTGTCGAAGTGCTCGCCCGCCGCCGCCCTCGGTCCCTGATCCGCCGTCATGTCGGCGTCGAAGGTGAGCGCGACGGTCCTGCCGTCCGTGCGGGGGCCGTTCTTGAAGACCGGGGTGAGACCGGCGGGGCCCGGGGCGAGGGTCGGGGGACGGGAGGGAGCGGTGGAGCTGGGGGTGGACGCGGTAGGGGCCTGGTGGGCGGTCCGGGGTGCCTCGGGGGCGGTGGCGCAGGCGGTGAGGGCGGCGGCGCCGAGTGCGCAGGCGGCCGCTGCTTGTCGTACTCGAATGATCACCGGATGAACATAACGGGAGGAAACGGTCGTTCCTGGGATTGTCTTCGCTGAACAATCGTCTTATATAAGCGTCTACCTCGACTTCGGCGGCACCGGCCGGCCGCTCGTCGCCCTGCACGGGCGTCTGTCGGAGGGCGCCACCTTCGCGGAGCTCGCCGCGGCCCTGGCCCCCGAGTGGCGGCTGATCGCGCCGGACCAGCGCGGGCACGGTGAGTCCGACCGGGCCGACGACTACTCGCGCGAGGGGTATCTCGCCGATGTCCTGGCGCTCCTGGACCATCTGGGGCTGGACCGGGTCGTCCTGCTCGGACACTCCCTCGGCGCCATCAACGCCTACCAGTTCGCCGCCCGCCACCCCGAGCGGATCGAGGCGCTCGTCAACGCCGAGGGGTGCGCCTCGCTCGGCCTGGACGGCTCGAACCCGTTCGGTTTCCTGCTGAACCTGCCCTACGACGCCCCGAGCCGGGAGGAACTCGCGGCCGACCTCGGTCCGGCGGGGCCGTACTTCTCCGACCGGCTGCGGGAGAACCCCGACGGGAGCTGGCGGCTGCCCTTCCACCCGCAGGAGATGTACGACTCCGAGGAGCGGGTGCACGGCGATCACTGGGCCGACTGGACGGCCACCACCTGCCCGGCGCTGCTCGTCCACGGCACCAAGGGCATCATCCCGGCCGAGCAGATCGAGGCGATGGTCGAGCGCCGGCCCGGCACGGTGTCCGCCGAGCTCGACGCCGACCACTTTGTCTACACGGCGGCGCCGGAGGCCTTCGCCGCCGCCGTGCGGTCCTTCCTCAGCGCCCTCTGAGGCGCCCCGGCCCTCCGGCGGGTCAGCGGCGCCAGGGGCCCGTCACCGCGAACGTCGTCCCGGGCGTGTAGCAGTTGACGTACATCGTCCGGCCGTCGGGTGAGAAGGTGACGCCCGCGAACTCACCCCACTCCGGCGCCTCCGGCGTCCCGATGTTCTGCCGGCCGCGGGCCATGGCGTACACCTCGCCCCGCCGTGTGACGCCGTAGACGTGCTGCGCCCCGTTGCCGTCCTCGCACACCATCAGGCCGCCGCTGGGGGCGAGGCAGATGTTGTCGGGGGACTCGCCGGGGAGCTGGATGTCGGTGTCGGGGCCGAAGACGATGACCAGGGTGAGGCGGCGCGAGGAGGGGTCGTAGCGCCAGATCTGGCCGAAGTGGTCGGCGGCCGAACCCTCCGCGCTGTGGGCGAAGGACGACACGAAGTACACGCACTTCCCGCCCCAGTAGCAGCCCTCCAGCTTCTGTGCGTGCGTGATGCCCTTCGGGCCGAAGTCCTGGAGGCGGACCGGAGTTTGGGCGGCGAGCGGGTCCGGTACGTCGACCCATTCGACGCCCTCGAACGTGGCGCCGATCTCCTGGATGGACGACAGGTCCGGTACGCCCGGGACCCGCATCGCCTGGAGCCTGCCGCCCGCGCGCAGTGAACCGGGGCCGCCCAGCGGCTGGTTGGGGAGAAAGCGGTAGAACAGGCCGAACGGCTTGAGGAACGCGTCCTCCGTCTCGTAGACGATGCCCCGGTACGGGTCGACGGCGATCGCCTCGTGCTGGAAGCGGCCCATCGCGGTCAGCGGGACCGCGCCCGAGCGGTGCGGGTCGGCGCCGTCGACCTCGAAGATGAAGCCGTGGTCCTTGGTGTAGCCGTTGGTGCCGGCCTTGTCCTCGGTCTCCTCGCAGGTGAGCCAGGTGCCCCAAGGGGTGGGCCCGCCCGCGCAGTTGACCGCCGTACCGGCGATGGCGACCCGCTCCGACAGGACGTTGCCGTGGCGGTCGAGGGTCAGGGCCGTACAGCCGCCCTTGCCCGCGGGGTCGTAGGTGAGGCCCTCCACCGTCGGGACGGGGATGGCCGCGGTGACCCGGTTCTCGTGGTTGCGGACCAGGTGGACCCGGCCGTTTCTGCCGGCAGAACGCCCGGCAAAGGCAGCCATGCCGTCGTGGTTGGAGGGGACCTTGCCCTCGCCGGAGCGGAGCTGGTCGCCCTCACGGGAGAGGACCCGGTAGCGGAAACCTTCCGGCAGGTCGAGCAGGCCGTCCGGGTCGGGGACGAGGGGGCCGTAGCCCGTGTGGCCGAGGTTCTGGGCCGCGGCGGCGGTCCCGGCGAAGAGTTCGGAGAGGGCGCCGGTGAAGGCGATGCCCGCCCCCAGGGCACCGGAGCGGGCGAGGATCTGACGTCGTGTTGCGGACATGGAGCAGCAACCTTCCTGCTGGCGGACAGGATGTGACGCCGCTGTGTCTATCACCTGGGCCCGGCCGCGGGAACCACGCGCGTAGCACGTGTCACTTGTCGGCAGGCTTGTCGGCCGGTCCCTGCTGCGCCTTCTCCAGGAAGCGCAGCAACTCCACCGGGAAGGGCAGGACGAGGGTGGAGTTCTTCTCGGCGGCCACCGCCACCACCGTCTGGAGCAGCCGCAGCTGGAGCGCGGCGGGCTGCTCGGACATCTGCTTCGCGGCCTCGGCGAGCTTCTTCGAGGCCTGGAGCTCGGCGTCCGCGTTGATGATGCGGGCGCGGCGCTCACGGTCGGCCTCGGCCTGCCGGGCCATCGAGCGCTTCATCGCGTCGGGCAGCGACACGTCCTTGATCTCGACCCGGTCCACCTGCACGCCCCACCCCACGGCCGGGCTGTCGATCATCAGTTCCAGGCCCTCGTTGAGCTTCTCGCGGTTGGAGAGCAGATCGTCCAGCTCGCTCTTGCCGATGATCGAACGCAGGGACGTCTGTGCCATCTGGGAGACCGCGAACTTGTAGTCCTCGACCTTCACGAGCGCGCTCGCCGCGTCGATCACCCGGAAGTAGACGACCGCGTCCACCCGCACGGTCACGTTGTCGCGCGTGATGCCCTCCTGGGCGGGGATCGGCAGCGTGACGATCTGCATGTTGACCTTGTGCATCCGGTCCACGAACGGGATCACCATCGCGAACCCGGGCGCCCGTACGTCGTCCAGCAGCCGCCCGAGCCGGAACACCACCCCGCGCTCGTACTGCTTGACGACCCGCGCCCCCGCGGCGACATAGACGACACCGGCCGAACCGGCCGCCGCGGCCACGGTGAGCAGCTCCTGGAGCATGACCCACCCCCTCGATCGGAGGGCTTTTATCTGCTCCTGCAACGATATGCCCGGTGCCTGGTCCGAGGCTACGGACCAGGCACCAGGGGTGCACGCTAGGGCGCGGTCACCCGCACCGGTTCCGTGCCGACCGCGCTGTGGCGCTCGGCCCAGTTCTCCAGGGCCGTACGGCAGGCGTGGTCGAGGTGGTGCAGACCGGAGAGGTCCAGCTCCACCGGACGGTCCTGGGGCAGCGCCTCCAGGCTGTCGAGGATCTTCGGCAGCCGCAGGAAGGTCGCGTTGCCCGACAGATACGCCTGGACCGGGCCCGCGCCCTTGTCCACGACCTCCAGTTTCAGGTGCGAGGCCTCCCAGGCGGTCTTGGCGACCGCCAGCGCGAGACCGATGAGGACGCCCTCGAACATGCTGACCGCGACGATCGACAGCGCCGTGACCACGAGGATCAGCGCCTCACCCCGGTGCTCGCGCCACAGCGACACGATCTCCCGTACGGGGATCAGCTTGGCGCCGGAGTAGACCAGGATGCCCGCGAGGGCCGGGATCGGTATGTACGCGAGGACGCCCGGCAGCAGCGCCGCGAACAGCAGCAGCCATACGCCGTGCATGACCCGGGACGCCTTCGTCCGCGCGCCCGCCTGGACGTTGGCCGCGCTGCGCACGATCACCGCGGTCATCGGCAGCGCGCCGAGCACACCGCACAGCGCGTTGCCCGCGCCCTGCGCGACCAGTTCCTTGTCGTACTCGGTACGCGGCCCGTCGTGCAGCCGGTCCACCGCCGCCGCGCTGAACAGCGACTCGGCGGACGCGATGAGCGTGAACGCGAGGATCGTGGCGAGCACGCCGATGTCCGCGAGTTCGCCGAAGGCGCTGAAGGACGGCGGCTGGATGGAGCCCAGCAGGCCCTGCACCTCGACCGTGGCCACGGGCATCGAGAACGCCAGGGCCGCGAGCGTGGCCAGCCCGACCGCGGCGAGCGGACCGGGGACGGTACGGACCGTCGCCGGCATCCGCTTCCAGAACACGAGTACGGCGATGGTGCCGATGCCGAGCCCGAGCGAGGCCAGCGCCCCGGTGTCCCCGAGGGCGTCCACGAGCGCGCCGGGCAGCCCGGCTATCTTGCCCAGGCCCGAGGCGGGGGCCTTGGCGTCCGCCATCGCGTACAGCTGTCCGGCGATCAGCACGAGGCCGATACCGGCGAGCATGCCCTCGACGACGGAGACCGAGATGGCCCGGAACCAGCGGCCGAGCTTGAGGGTGCCCATGAGGATCTGGAGCACCCCGGTGGCGAGCACGATCACCCCGAGGACGGGCAGCCCGAACTCCCGCACCGCCTCGAAGACCAGCACGGTCAGACCCGCCGCCGGTCCGGAGACCTGAAGGCTGCTGCCGCGCATCAGACCGGTGACGATGCCGCCCACGATGCCGGTGACCAGACCGAGTTCGGCCGGGACACCGGAGGCGACGGCCACGCCCACACAGAGCGGGAGCGCGACCAGGAAGACGACCAGGGAGGCGGCGAAGTCCCGCCGCAGATGAGGGTGGTTGGTCATCTTCATGCTCACAGGGCCCCGAACGTGTCGGTGTCCGCGCTGTGTTCCAGCACCGCTCCCGTATGCACCTCGTAGTACCAGGCGCGGAGCGTGAGTTGACGGTCCGCCAGCTTCTTCTCGATGAACGGATACGAGCGCAGCCGCAGCACCTGCGCCAGGACGTGACTCTGTACTCCCTCGGCGACGGCCGGGTCCTCGGCCGCTCCCGCCGGACGCGGCTCGGCGCGGGCGAGCCAGTCGCGCACGGCCGGTACGGCGGTCAGGTCGTCGCCGCGCACCAGGGCGCCGACGGCACCGCAGTGCGAGTGACCGCAGACCACGATGTCGCTGACGCCGAGGACTTCGACGGCGTACTCGATGGTGGCCGCCTCGCTGGTGGGGTGTTCCGAGGCGTACGGCGGGACGATGTTGCCGGCGGTGCGCAGCTCGAAGAGCTCGCCGGGGCCGGCGCCCGTGATCAGGGCCGGGACGACCCTGGAGTCGGAACAGGTGATGAACAGGACTTGCGGGGACTGCCCTTCGGCGAGCTTGGCGAACTCCTCAGGGCGCTGTCCGAACAGACGGGCGTTGTCGATGAGGGGCTGCATATGTGGTGACTCCTCCTGGCGCGCCTGCGACGGCGCGTCGGGCTTGCACGACAGATGTGGGGGGACGCGGCGATCTAGGGCCGCTGAGCTCTGTGAGCTCTGGTCAGAGGATCACTGACCGTGTGCGCGCATGCGAACGTTGCCGTTACTGCGAACGGTTGGAGGGATTGCGACATGCGTCCCCCTTTCGGCAGTTCACGATCCACGCACGGACCAAGGCTTGGTCAACGCCTGGTCAAGAAACACGTTAACCCTGCAAAGTTGTTTGCAGGGTTAACTTAGCGTTTCGGGCTGAAGAGAGCCTGAAAAGCGTGGTCGGCTGGCCTGAAGTACCTCTTGACCTGGGAGAGTTGCCGGGTTAGAGAGCCTCGACGATCCGCTTGCCGTCGCGGGCCAGCGCCGTGAGCCGGGAGATGGCCCGGAAGTACTTCTTGCGGTAGCCGCCGTTCAGCATCTCCTCGCTGAACAGCTGGTCGAACGGCAGTCCGGACGCCAGCACCGGCACCTCACGGTCGTACAACCGGTCCGCGAGCACCACGAGCCGCAGCGCGGTCGACTGATCCGGAATCGGCTGTACGTCGGTGAGGCACACCGCCTTCAGGCCATCCGCCAGCGCGCCGTACCGGCTGGGGTGGACGCGGGCGAGGTGCTCCAGCAGATGCGGGAAGTCGTCGAGCGAGGCGCCCTCGGTGGCGTACGCCGCCTTGGTGACCTGCTCGTCCGAGTACGGCGCCGGAGCCTCGGGCAGCCCGCGGTGCCGGTAGTCCTCGCCGTCGATGCGCAGCGTACGGAAGTGGGCGCTGAGCCCCTGGATCTCGCGCAGGAAGTCCACCGCCGCGAAGCGGCCCTCGCCGAGCTTGCCCGGGAGGGTGTTGGAGGTGGCGGCGAGCGCGACCCCCGCGTCGACCAGTTTGCGGAGCAGACTGGACACCAGGACGGTGTCGCCCGGGTCGTCGAGCTCGAACTCGTCGATGCAGAGGAGGCGGTGCCCGGAGAGCGTCTGCACGGTCTGCTGGAAACCGAGGGCGCCCACGAGGTTGGTGAGCTCGACGAAGGTGCCGAACGCCTTGAGACCGGGCTCGGCCGGGGTGGCGTGCCAGAGGGAGGCGAGGAGGTGGGTCTTGCCGACGCCGTAGCCACCGTCGAGATAGACACCGCGAGGGCCGGCGGGGACCTTGGGCGCCTTGCCCCTCCCCTTCTCCTTCGCCTTCCCGAACCCGAAGAACCCGCGCTTCCCGCCGGCGACGGCATGCGCCCCGCCGAGTCCGCCCGCGAAGCCTTCGAGGATCTTGACGGCCTCGATCTGGCTGGGCTGGTTCGGGTCCGGTATGTACGTGCTGAAGCGGACCGAGTCGAAGCGCGGCGGCGGCACCATCTCGGCGACCAACCGGTCGGCCGGGACGTACGGCTCGCGGGCGCACAAGGACAGCGGGGCCGCGTCTGCTATAGGGCTGATCCCCTGGGCGGCGGAGGAGGACGACACGGTTCCCCATGCTAAGCGCCGTGCCACACTGCACGACATGCGACGCCTGTTCCCTGTGACCGACCAGACAGCGACGAGGGCCTCCGGCGGTGGGGCCGGGGGTGTGGGGGCGGGGGGTGCCGACGTGGGCCCTGGGGGTGGTGGGCCTGAGTGGGCCTTCGGGTCCGGTGGGGTCGCTGAGGTGCCTGGGGCTGGTGGGGCTGGTGGGGCTGATGGGACCGGTGGGGTCGATGGGGTCGGTGGGCCCACTGGCACCAGTGGGGACCCTACGGGGGAGGGGCGGAGCGCCCGTGTCCGTGGTGCCGACGCCGGACGCTTCCGGTCCGCCGGTTCCGGACTGCGGGTCCTCCCGATCCCGAACGTGGTCGACCTGATCGACCGCGAGTGGAGCCTCGACGAGCTGGCCGATGCCTACGCCTACCCCGAGGCCCTCGCCGGCGGGCAGCCGGTGCCGTGGCTGCGGGCCAACATGGTGTCCACGCTCGACGGCGCCGCGCAGCACGACGGGAAGTCGCAGCCCATCTCCACCGCGGCCGACATGCGGATCTTCGGCGCGCTCAGGGGGCTGGCGGACGTGATCGTCGTAGGCGCGGAAACGGTACGCCAGGAGGGGTACCGCCCGGCACGCGCGCGTGCGGAGTTCGCGGCGCGGAGGGAGGCGGCCGGGCAGAGCCCCGCGGCGGCGATCGCGGTCGTCAGCGCGAGCCTCGATCTGGACTTCTCCCTGCCGCTCTTCACGTCCCCCCTCGTCCCCACCCTGATCCTCACCGGCGCCGCGGCCGCCCCCGACCGGATCGCGGCGGCGGAGAAGGCCGGCGCGCGGGTGGTGACCGCCGGTGACGGGGTCGGGGTGGAGCCCGCCCGCGCCGTACAGGCACTCGGCGATCTCGGATTCACCCGATTGCTCACGGAGGGCGGTCCGCGGCTGCTCGGACAGTTCGTGGCGGCCGGGGTCCTCGACGAGCTCTGTCTGACCGTCTCCCCGATGCTCACCGCGGGAGACGCGCAGCGGATCGCCGGGGGGCCTTCTGCAGCGGTTCCGCAACGGTTCGCACTGGTGTCCCTCCTGGAGGAGGAGGGGTTCCTCTTCAGCCGCTACCAGCGGTCCTGAAATTCGTTCAGCGGTACCGTCGATCCCGAAAACGGCGGAATCTACCGTTCCGTTTAGCTTCCGACGGGCACACTAAATCTCGCAGCCTCCGTGAGATCACGGGGCAGGATGGTTTCCGCAGAAGGGGCGCGCGGTGTTCACAAGCGTACTGATGATCGAAAAGGCCCTGACCTCCGCCGACGTGGAGTTCGTCACCACCTTGCACGGGGACGAGCAGGTCTCCTTCCACGTACTGCTCCAGCCGCGCGGCGACCAGGCGGACCGCCTGCTGCGGGCCATCGACGACGTCGCGCTGGGCGAGCTGGACGAGGCGGCCAAGGAGCGCGAGGTGCCCGAGGGCGATGCGGCGAGGCCCTTCGGGGAGCGGGCGCTGGAGGTTTCGCTCCAGGCGCTGCGTGCGTCCGGGGGTTCGGCGGAGGGGCGGTTGATCGAGGATCATCCGCTGGACGCGCTGAAGGGGCTGGTGGAGGAGGTCGGGGCGGATGAGGTGATCGTGCTGACCGATCCGCACTATGTGGAGGAGTTCTTCCACCGGGACTGGGCTTCTCGGGCTCGGCACAAGGTGGGGGTGCCGGTGCTGAAGTTGTTCTCGCACAGCAAGGCGTGAGAGCCAGCCGCCATCACCCATATCCCATTGCATAGGGTGGTCGCCGTACGTCCGCCGTATCTGTACGCACAGGGAGACATCACGTGGCACCCGGCACCCTTCCCACCGCCATGGACCGACCGCACTTCATCGGCATCGGCGGCGCCGGGATGTCGGGGATCGCGAAGATCCTCGCGCAGCGCGGTGCCAAGGTGGCCGGCAGCGATGCGAAGGAGTCGGAGACCGCCGCGGCCCTGCGGGCGCTCGGGGCGACCGTGCACATCGGGCACGCGGCGGAGCATCTCGCCGAGGACGCGAGCTGTGTGGTCGTGTCGTCGGCGATCCGGCAGGACAATCCGGAGCTGGCGCGCGCGGCCGAGCTGGGGATTCCGGTGGTGCACCGTTCCGACGCGCTGGCCGCGCTGATGGAGGGGCTGCGGCCGATCGCGGTGGCGGGTACGCACGGGAAGACGACGACCACCTCGATGCTGGCGGTCTCCCTGTCGGAGCTGGGGCTGAAGCCCTCGTACGCGATCGGCGGCGACCTGGACGCCCCCGGCTCCAACGCGCTGCACGGCGACGGTGAGATCTTCGTCGCCGAGGCGGATGAATCGGACCGCAGCTTCCACAAGTACGCCCCCGAGGTCGCGATCGTCCTCAACGTCGAGCTCGACCACCACGCGAACTACGCGTCCATGGACGAGATCTACGAGTCCTTCGAGACCTTCGCCGCGAAGATCGTCCCCGGCGGCACCCTGGTGATCTCCTCCGACCACGAGGGCGCGCGCGAGCTGACCCGGCGGGTGGCCGGTGCGGTGCGGACGGTGACGTACGGCGAGGCCGAGGACGCCGACGTACGGGTGCTGTCGGTCGTGGCGCAGGGGCTGAAGAGCGAGGTCACCGTACTGCTCGGCGGGAAGGAACTGACCTTCACGGTCTCCGTCCCCGGCCGCCACTACGCGCACAACGCGGTCGCCGCCCTCGCGGCGGGCGTCGCGCTCGGCGTGCCGGCCGAGGAACTGGCCCCGGCGCTGGCGGCGTACACGGGGGTGAAGCGGCGGCTCCAGCTGAAGGGCGAGGCGGCCGGGGTGCAGGTCATCGACTCCTACGCCCACCACCCGACCGAGATGACCGCCGACCTGGAGGCGATGCGCGCGGCCGCCGGCGACGCCCGCATCCTCGTCGTCTTCCAGCCCCACCTCTTCTCCCGCACCCAGGAGCTGGGCAAGGAGATGGGCCAGTCGCTGTCCCTCGCGGACGGCTCGCTGGTCCTGGACATCTACCCGGCCCGCGAGGACCCGATCCCCGGGGTCACGAGCGAGCTGATCATCGAGGCGGCGCGGGCCGCGGGCGCGGACGTGACGCCGGTGCACGACAAGGCGGACGTCCCCGCGGTGGTCGCGGGAATGGCGAAGCCCGGTGATCTCGTTCTCACCATGGGCGCGGGCGACGTCACGGACCTCGGCCCGCGCATCCTGGACCGTCTCGCGTAGCTGACTTTGGATAGGGGCTGAGCTTCATGTCGTACGACGTCGAAAAGCCGGACGAGCAGTGGCGCGCGGAGCTGAGCCCGGCCGAGTACGCCGTGCTGCGCCAGGCCGGTACGGAGCCCGCGTTCACCGGTGAGTACACCGACACCAAGACGACCGGCGTCTACTCCTGCCGCGCCTGCGGTGCCGAACTCTTCACCTCCACCACGAAGTTCGAGTCCCACTGCGGCTGGCCGAGCTTCTACGACCCCAAGGACACGGACGCCGTGGAGCTGCTCCAGGACCGGTCCCACGGGATGGTGCGGACCGAGGTGCGGTGTGCGCGGTGCGGGTCGCATCTTGGCCATGTGTTCGAGGGGGAGGGTTACCCGACTCCGACGGATCAGCGGTACTGCATCAACTCGATCTCGTTGCGGTTGGTGCCGGAGGACGACGCGGGCTGATGGCTTGCCGTTGGTCATCGCCTGCCATAGCGCGTGCGACCGTGGCTCGGGCGATAGGCGCTCTTCACGATCTCTGCGAGGTCTTCTTCACTGAACATGCGGTGTCCGCCGATCTGGCGGTAAGGAACATGGCCGCATGCTGATTCGGTTCGGAGCCAGGAGAGCGATACTCCGAGGCGCTCTGCAGCCTGGGTGATGGTGTATAGCAACGGGCCCTTCTTTCGGGCGGGTTCGATCTTTGTGTCTGCCCTGTTGCCCGACGCTCGTATCGTGGTTTCGACAGGAAGCCCGAGCACCGCGGCGTCGGCGGCTGCGAGCAGGGCACCGAGTCCGCGTAGCCTGGCCGCGTCGCCGACACCGTCATTAGGACCGGGCAAGCCGAGGGCGCGCCTGCCCTGAGTCGCCGGATCGGAGGACGGCAGGAGCAGGGCGGTGAGGCGGTAGTCCTCTTCGGTCAGAGTGGCACCTGCTTCGAGTTCTCTGCTCAGCCGTTGTCGTTCGGTCTGCAATGTCCGCTTGTTCAGGGTCAGGAGGCGCTCACGCAGCTCTTTCCAGCCGGGGTGGGCCTGCACCGTGGCGAGGGCCTCATCGGCCAGTTCATACCCCGGGTGTCCGGTTGCTTTCCGGTGCAGGGAACAGACCTGCCCGCCCTGCTCGATCGGTAGCTTGCAGGGAAACCCGAAGAACGAAGCCACCGGCTCAGGGCAGCGCGGCCGGTCGGGGGCCAATGAGCCCCACATCCCCTTGCGGATGTAGGTGATCTGCTGCGCCACACGATGGATGTCCTTCGTGGGCACGCCCCACGCCTTGGCGGCATCGCGGGGGGTGAGGTGATCCAAAGCTCGGAGCCGCTCCATCGGCGTTACGGAACTGTCCATCCCGCCCTTTCTCTGGTTCGCGTGGATGTTGTCCGAATTCTCGTGAATCGGCTGCTTGGCGTGTGACTGCTGAATGGATTTGGGTCTATTGGGCTTCGTGCCTGCTCGTTGGGTTTCCGATGATGACCGGCTTTGACTGCGGGCGCAGGTGCCCTCCCTTCGGCACTCGGGCGATTTCCGGGCGAGGTGCTACCGCTTGGCCTTGCGTAATACGCGTCATACACTGCTGGTATGGCGAAGACCCGGATCAGTATCAGTCTCGACGTGGCACAGGCCGAGCGGATCAAGGAGCACGCCGAGCGAGCGGGCTTGGACGTGTCGGCCTATCTGGTCCATGCGGCCACGCGGCAGATGGCGGAGACTGACGCCATAGAGGAGCAGTTCGCCGGTGTGGACGCGCTCATTGCCAGGGCCGAGGCCGAGGCCGACGCGCTGTCGGAGGAGCCGGCGGCGGGCGCTGGGGATCTCACCGAGCAGGAGCGTCGTGAGGTCGAGGAGGCCCTCGGGCTGGTGCATGGCGCAGATCGGAATGCGGATCGTCCGGGGCATGCAGCGTGAGCGCACGGGTCCCGGTCTACGACACCGGGATGCTGATCGCGCTCGCCGACCGCAAGGCCAAAGCCGTCGCCCTGCACGAGGGGCTGCGCTCCGCTCCGCATCGGGCGTTGGTGCTCGGCCCGGTCTTTGCCCAGGTCTGGCGGCCTCGTCCGGCCCTGGTGCATACGCTGTCCGGCGTGCTCAAGGACTGCACGGTGCCGCAGGCCCGTTCCGCTGAGTCTCCGATGCGGGACACGAAGGCCGGACGGCCGGAATGTCTGGCCTGCGCAGCGGGACCGGACCTGGCCGACTGGCGTCGCGTCGCGACCGCGCTCGGGCAGGCGGCCTTGCCTGCGAAGAAGCGCCCGGATGCGGTGGATGCCTGGGTGGCGCTGGCCGCCGCCCGGCACGGCAGCGCGGTCATCTTCACCAGCGATCCGGACGACATCCGCGCCTACCTGGAGGTGCTGGCCCCGTCGGACGTGCACGTGGTCACGATCTAGAGGGCGCAACCCGTTGTCAGCGGTACTGCATCAACAGCATCTCGTTGCGACTGACGGCGGGCGAAGACTGATCCGGACGTGCGCCCGGCTCATCTGCCGTCGGGCTCCGGCCTGGCCTTACGGCTTGGTCATGACCCTTTCTCTGTCGGGGGCTTCTCAATTCTGCCCGGGAGTTCCTGTCAAGGCGTGTACGCGTGGTGCATCGACGGAGGCCGTTGGCGGCTGCTTGACGCGGGTGCGGGGCGCCTCGGGGCGGGCTGGAGATCGAAGTGTGCAGCGAGCCGGGCAGATTCAGCGGAGGGCTGTTGAGAGGGCGTCAGTCACGGCCGCAGTGAGAGCGAGCACTGCGAGGCATGCGGCGGCAGCCTGCATCACCGCAGCCGGGTATGTGGCACGTTCGAGGCGGGCGAGCTTGCCTGCGCCGGCGCCAACCAGCAGCGCGAGCAATACCATCAGCACGGAGGAGCGCGATGTGGCGCTTGCAGAGCTGCGTAGGCGACTCATGGACGGGTTGGCGCACGCTGGGCTGACGAAGACGCAGCTTGCACGCCAGGCGAATCTGGGGCGCACAACTGTGCAAGAGGCGTTCCAGCCCGGTGCCTTCGTTCCGTCAGCCAGTACTGTTTTGGCGCTGGCCGGAGTCCTGCGTTTGCCGGGCGATGAGCTGCTGAATCTTCGCAGGGCGGCCTCCGGAGAGATCCCCGTTACCGGAAAAGACGGCCCCGGAAAGCCGGTCGGCGAGTGGAACGCCTACGACTTGGAGGTTCACCCTGCCGGACTTGCGCTGCGTGGACACGAAAACGGCAAGGCCCCCGAGCAGGCGCTGCCCGGCTATGTGTCACGTGACCACGACCAGATCCTTGCCCACGCAGTGAGGGATGCTGCGCGAGGTCAGAGCCGGATGGTTGTCTTGGTCGGGACCTCGTCGACAGGCAAGACGAGGGCTTGCTGGGAAGCCGTCCAGCCGCTTGCGAACCAGGGCTGGAGACTCTGGCACCCCTTCGGTGTCGGCGGGCGGAGGCCGCACTTGAGGATCTCGAACGGGTTCAGCCGTACACGGTGGTATGGCTCAACGAGGCTCAGCACTACCTGGGAGATGGCGCAGATACGGGACGAAGCTGGGGATCACGGTGGAGCTGATGCCCTCTATCGCCTGGCCGCCGACGTAGGCGACGACGAGGTGTGGAGAGCCCAGGGAGCGGCCTTGCGGTGGCCCCACGGGCTGGAGCCCGACGGGACGCCCACACAGTTTTGGAAGTAGGTGGGCATTTCCGCTCATGTCGTGACCGACTCCGGCTTCCGGCGTCAATGAGCTCACCGCGGGTCGTGTGCTGTGTGCGGTCACGGGCTAGCCGTTGGCCTACTGTCCCCAGCGTGGCTGGTCCTCGGGCCGAAGGGAAGACCCGGGGTGCTGGCGTGAAAGAGACATGTATGGCCGAGCTTCTACGATGCACGCAACTCCGATGCGGTGGAACTTATTGAGGATCGGTCGCGTGGGATGGTGCGGACTGAGGTGCGGTGTGCTCGGTGCGGCTCTCACCTTGGGCATGTGTTCGAGGGGGAGGGGTATGCCACCCCGACGGATCAGTGGTACTGCATCAACAGTATCTAGCTGAGGTTGGTGCCGGACGAGGGCTGACTCGCCGTCCCGGCGAAGCCCTGTCTGGCGGGTCCGAGCCCGAGTCATCTGCGCGCCCTGACGTGCCGTAGCGAGAAGGTGCCCCGACCGGCCGAGGCCGGGGCACCGCAGAGCGGTCCGGTGCCAGGTAGCGGATACGGCCGGTACGTCGCCGGACGCACCGCTCCTGCGCACCGGCCGCCGATGGGCCCGGTTGGTGTGTAGTTGTCAGGAGTTGCGTCGCGGGAGGGCACGATGACCGCTCAGCGGGTCGACAGGCCGGCCAGGAACCTTCCGCCATGGCGCGTGGCTTCCGGAATGTAGGCGCAGTGTGTCGTGCACTTGCGTGTGACGAGCATTGTCGCGGCGTCTGCGGCCTGCCGGGCAGCTTCGCTCGCGCTCGTGCCGTATCCGGTGCCGCAGACCGGGTCACCGGAAACGCACCAGCTCTGGATTCGGCTCATCCACTCCGGAGGGATGTAGGGGTCCTTCTTGGGGTCGAATCCGAAGCCGAAGAGGTGCGCGAGCCCTCGGTTTCCGTGCTTCTCGTCGTACCACTGGGGATCTCCGAGGAGTACGACGCCGACCACTTGGGACTTCAGCGCGGGCGACGCGTTCCGCAGCCAGACGTCGACACTCCACGCACCCGCTGAGTAACCCACGAGGACCAGCCGGGCCGGGCTGCACAGCTTATTGGTGTGGTCGACCATGTCGTCGAGGGCCTCGATGCCCTGCTCTACCGGATTCTCGTCCACCGGTTTGCCGTGGAGCCAGTCCCAGAAGTCCACGCCGGTCCGCTTCGGATGGGCGAGGAAGATCGCGTTGGCGGATTGTCCCCGCTTGTGCATGGCGTCCAGGTAGTGCTCCCAGACGCTGTGGACCATCGGCGACGTGTGGTCCTCGTTCAGACCGTGCACCCCCAAGAAGGTGGCGGTGCATGGCGCGGCAGGCGCTCGGGGCGCTGCCGTCGCCGTTGGTACAACTGTTGCGGTGCTCCCTGCTGCCAGCAGAAACGCGGCAACACTGCAGACCAGCCTCCGCCTGGTTTTCGACCACATGGTGTCCCTCCGGCTCGTGCGGGTGATGCGGAGCTCAGCATGGAGGTCGGTGCAGGCTGTCCGGCAGGTCAGAAATGACGGTCTGGCCAAGGTCAGCGGGAGGGAGGAGAGATGCCGTATTCGGCGGCGAAGCGCAAGAGTTCGATCCGTCGTCGCCGGTGGAGCTTGTCCCGGACGTTGCGGAGATATCCGAGCTCGGTGGTCAGAGCGATACCGAGGCTGCGGGCGATCTGCTTGTCGGTTTCACCGTCGGCCACGAGTTCCAGTACTTGCAGTTCGCGCTGAGTGAGATCGATCTCGCGCCATGACAGAACGTGCGCCGCGAGCGCCGGATCGAGTTGCCGAGGGCCGACGTACAGACCTCCGCGGGCCACAGACCGGACGGCCGCCAGGACTTCGTCCTCCTCGCTGTGTTTGGTCATATAGCCGCGCGCACCGGACTTGATCGCAGCGGTGACCGTGGCAGGGGCTCCCTGGTTCGAGAACACCAGCACCCGGTGACCATGGGTGGCGAGCCTGTGCACCACGGGGATACCGGACAGTCCCCTGAGGGTCAGGTCGAGGAGAACGACATCCGCTCGCACGAACTCCTCGGCCGTGACGTCTTCGACCCTGTCGGCGAAGGCCACCACCGTCATGTCAGGTGTGTTCTCCACCATCTTGACCAGGTGCTCACGGAACATCGGATGGTCCTCGAGGATCACGACTGCGATCGGAGCGGCACCCACAGCGTCACCTTGGTTCCCTCCCCGGGGCACGACTCGATCGCCGCCGTGCCCCCGACGTGTTCCATCCGCCCGACGACCGAGTTGCGGATGCCGAAGCCGGCGCTCTGTCGCTCGACGTCGTAGCCGACGCCCTGGTCCCGCACGGTCACGCGGACAGCCCCGCTCCGCACGGTCAGCCGTACCACTGCGTGTCCTACCCGGGCGTGCTTGACGACGTTCGCGAGGGCTTCCCTGACCGCGCCGGCGATGGCCAGCGTGGCCATCGGCCCGGGCTCCGCAGGTAGTTCATCGGCGATGAGTTCGACAATGAGGCGGCGCGGATGGAATTCGACCACCAAGTCCCTCAGTTCCCTGTCGAGCGCACTCCCGTGGTGTCCGTCGATGGCCGCGAGCACGGTCCTGATGTCGTCGGCCTGTCGCTCCGCGTCGACACGGATCGTGGACAACCGTTCTTCCGGTGGGAGTTCAGCAGCCGTCGCTTTCTTGCCGATGAGCTCGAGTGTCTGCAGCACGCTGTCGTGCAGCGACTTGAGCTGTTCCACACGCCCTGCTCGGAAGGCCGCCGCCGCGCTGGAATAGGCCGCTTCCCATGAGAGTGCCGCGATGATCGCGCTGACGACGAAGCTGGTCAGCAGCCACAGATCCCGAGCGACGATGTCCGCCCAGCCGGGCGAGGTGATGTCGTACCCGTTCAGCCATGCCATGCCGAGCTGCACGGGCAGCGCCGCGCCCACGAGGATCACCAGTCCGGTACGGATTCCTTGTAGTCCTGTCCACAACATGGTGGTTCCCCAGAGGTACGGGTTGAACAGATCGTGGTTCTGCAGATAGACCGTGTGCTCAGGGATGACGGCACTCGCCCAGAAATTCGCCGTCACGGCAAGGCCTAGGTCTGCTGCGCAGAACGCCGTCGACTTCAACAACGATGCCGCCCGGCGCCGGACCACCAGGAACAGCAGGATGCCGTTTCCTGCGATCAAGGCCCCCATGGCCGTAAGGAGCTGGGGCTGCTCGGACAGTAGTTTCGCAGCGGCGACGATCATGATGGCGAGGGAGAGAGTCCGCCAGGCCGCGCCGCCGAGAGCGATCCAGCGGAGGTGATTCACCCGTGCCATGGCATCGGCTTCGGGGGAATCGGCACTGCGGCTGCTCACTCTGCGCATCAGCGGCCCCCCGGATGAACACCGCGCTGTCCTGGAAAGCGTAGTGTGAGGCGCTTACCTCTAGGAATACGGAAAAAGGCGGCTTCGTCCGCACGGTTCCCGTCTCGCCGGCGGTACTTGGCCGTTCTGCGGCAATGAGGCGCGATAGGCCACGGCTGATGGTCGGGCCCGTAGGGCCGCCTGGTGGACGACGGGTGCTCGGTGCGGGTCTCGTCTTCGGCATGCGTTCGACGAGGAGCGGTATGCGACCCCGACTGACCCGCCACGTGCCGACCACACCTGCACCTGGGCGAGGCGTGAGACGGGCTGAGCGAGTGGCTGAACCGTCGGCCTGGACGACCGGTGCCGGCCAGGAGTCCATCTCCGACATTGTCCTGTGAGGGGGGGCAGAGCCCCGCACCGCCGACTGGAGCGGGAGAAGGGGGCTGCTGTTACGCCCACTGGTCCCAAGCGGACGCCAGGTCGGAGTGCAGTGTGACCCGTGGGTCTTCCGTCAGCGGTGTTCGGATCTCGGTGGGAGCGCCGATGAGGTGGAAGGCGATCGCGGGACAGGGTGTGAACGCCTTCTGAATGGATGCGGCGGAGATGCCGTCACCGCAGCGCAGCTTCTGCAGGTCGAGAAAGAACTCGCGGCATCCCGCGCTGCTGCGGGTGCCGAGTTCCTGGCTCGTGCGCTGAGCGGTGGCCAACCAGCCGCGAAAACAACGCTGTTAATATACCTACCGCCTGTTCTGATCCGCGGACACCCCGTCGCCTGGGGCGATGCCGGTGCGCGTGACCCGTCTGGCGTCCCATGGATATCGACCGCGTGTGCGGAAAGGATTCTCCCGACGCATCGGTACGGACGCGCGGTGGGGGGCACACGTGCAGGGCCACGGGCTCGGTTCCCGCAACGAGTTGAGCGGCACGGTGCATGGTGCGGTGGTTCAGACGGGTGTGGTGTATGGCGGTGTGCACTTCGGTTCAGAGGTAAGCCCCGTCGGACAGACGCCCTGGGAGCTGCCGCCTTGCGGGCATGTGGTCGACCGCGTACCGGAGTTGGACGCACTGGAACGGCATCGGGCCCGTGTCATGAGGGAGAAGCGGCACATGCTGGCCGCGGTGAGCGGACTGGGCGGTGTCGGGAAGACCACCCTGGCCCTGAGATGGCTGAACACCCTGCGCCCGCATTTTCCGGACGGTCAGCTCTACGCGGACCTCGGAGCCCAGTCGACCGGTGGGCCGGTGCTGCCGTACGAGATACTCGGCCGCTTTCTGCGGGCTCTGGGAGCTCCCGGGCAGCAGGTCCCCGCCGACCCGGCCGAACGGGCGGCGCTGTACCGGTCGTTGACCGCCGGCCGACGTCTTGTCGTGCTGCTCGACGACGCGGCCACCGCAGCCCAGGTGCGCCCCTTGTTGCCGGGCGGCGGGAACGTGACGGCGGTGACCAGCCGCAGCCGGTTGACCGGGCTGGCCGTCGACGGTTGCTGTGCCGTTCACCTGGAGGCGCTCGCCCCGGAGGCGGCCATAGAACTGCTCGCCGACACGCTGTCCGACGACCGGGTCACCGCGGAGCCCGAGGACGCCCGCACCTTGGTCGAGTTGTGCGCAGGGCTGCCCCTGGCCGTCCGGGTCGCCGGGGCCCGGCTGTCGGCGCGACCGAGGCGGCGTATCACCACGATGGTGCGCGCGCTCGAGGAAGAACACGACCGGTTGGAGGCGCTGGCCATCGACGGTGATCACAATGTCCGGGCAGCGCTGGACGTGTCGTACCGGGTCCTGCCGCCCTCGGCCGCACGGCTCTACCGGCTGCTGGGACTGCACCCGGGCCCCGAGTTCGCCACCGCGGCGGCGACGGCGGTGTCCGGCGCGCAGGACGCGGCGGAACTGCTGGAGACGCTGCACGACGCGAGCCTGCTCTCCGAGGTCGGAGAGGGGCGCCATCGGTTTCATGACCTCGTGCGGCTGCACGCCATCGCGATGGCACAGCAGGACGAACCACGCGCCGAGCGGGAGCGGGCCATACGTCGTCTCGCCGACCACTACCTCGCGAGCGCCACGCGCGCCGAGGCGGTCATCGACCCCCAACACCGCACCATGGCCCGGGACTACGGCGACGGGCCGGTGGTCACCGCGGACGTCGGCCACGACGCCGAGGCGGCCCTGGACTGGCTGGAGCGGGAGCTGCCCAATCTGATGGCGGTGCTCCGCCAGTCCCGCGCCGCCGGATTCCCCACGGTCGGCTGGCAGCTCGCCGACGCCCTGTGGCCGCTCTTCCTGCGGCGGAAGTACTACGACGACTGGCACGCCGCGCACGACGAAGGCGTGGCGGCGGCAAGGGAGTTGGGGGACATCGCGGCGGAGTGCCGGATGCTCACCTCCGGCGGGGTGGGGCGGCTCGGCTCGGGGGATCACGACCTCGCCCTGGAGCTGTTCGAGCGTGCCGCGCGGTTATTCGAGCAGCGCGGCGACCGGCTCGGGCGCGCCCGTACGCTCAACTACCGGGGGCTCGCCCTGCAGCGGCTCGAACGGCTGGACGAGGCAGCCGAGTTATTCCAGCGGGCCGCCGTTGAACTGCCGGCCTGCGGGGACCGGCGAGCCGGTGCGCTGGCCCGGCTGAACCTCGCCGACCTCGCGCTCGCCACCGGAGATCCCGATGGCGCGCTGGAGCACGGCGGTGCTGCCCGCGACTCGCTGGAGGAAACCGGCGACGCGTACAACGCCGCACGGGCGGACACACTCCTGGGCCGCTCGTGTCTCGCGCTGCGGCGGGTCGACCAGGCGGGAGAGCGGTTCTCCGCCGCGCTGGTGACACTGCGCGGGATGGCCGCGAACTACGAGATCGCCCGCGCCGTGGGCGGTCTGGGCGAGGTCGCCGAGCAGCGTGGGGACGCGCGCACTGCCCGGGACCACTACCGCGAGGCGCTGGATCTCTACTCCTCCGTGGGCCGGTCGCAGTCGCCGGACGCGGAGTCCGTACGGCGCCGGCTCCACCGGGCGCCGAGCGGGGAGCCGGAGGACTGACCGCGGAGGAGGCGCAGGGGTCTCATCCCGAACTCCTCGGCCGGCAGCCCGGCCACCAGCCACGCATGGGCCAGCGAGGCGACGGTTCCCCACACGTCCGCCGGTCGCCCCGCCCCGCAGGCGGTGAGTTCGCAGATGGTTCCCGCAAGGCCGATCCGAAGCCGGCAGTGAGAACGCCGGTACGCCGCGGTCACCAGAGCACCCGGATGGAAGTAGGCCAGGGCGTCGGCCCTTGCCGGGTCCGTGTCAGGTTCGATCAGCACATCGCCGAGCTGGGTCCAGCGGGCCGGTGCGGGAAGCCGGGTGCGCGCGTGATCGTCCACGCTCACGCTCCCGGTGACCGGGTTCAGCAGCACGGTGCGGACCCGGTGGACCCGGCCGTGGTGCGACACCGCCGTGTCGTATGCCAGGGCGACCACCGTCCCTGGCGTCATGGCACGGTCGGGGTGCCCGGTTCGTCGTACCGCACCGTGAGCGGCAGACGTGCCGGTTCCGTGGTCGGCCGGGTGGCGGGGGCCCGTAAGCGCAGTTTGCGATAGAGCAGGGCGCGCATCTTGTGGGAGAACCGGCCGGGTTCCGAGGTGATGCGGGCGGCGACCCGCGCGTATCGATGCGGGCGACAGGCCGCGGAACTCCGCCTCAGCTGGGGAAGCAGCGGCCGGTCCGGGCGCAGTCGGGGCGCGAAGGACATGAGTTCGGCCAGCGGCGAGCCCGGATCCACGTCGGGGTCCGCCCGCCCTGCCATCAGGACGGGTACGCCGGTCATGGCGCCGTACAGCGAGACCGAACCGTGGTCGCCCACGATGTAGTCGGCGGCGACGACCGCTCCGGCCCAGTCCCCGTACGGGCTGACCAGGGTCATGCCCGAGCGGGTCAGTCCGGCGAGCCAGGAGCGGACCTGCCAGTCGCCGTGCGCGTTCCAGATGTGGGGATGCAGGAGCGCGGCGATCCGGAACCGGTCCCGGGGCAGTTCGGCGACCAGTCGCTGCAGGACGTCCCAGCCGTGCGCGAGGAGCGAGTCGGGACCCCAGGTCGAACAGACGAGGATCAGCTGCTGCCCGGCCCTCGCGTTCAGCGCCTCCCGGTAGAGGGCCCGGGAGGGGACGCTCGCGGCGATCCGGTCGAAGCAGGGGTCGCCCACCACCTGCGCCGACGGCACCGCCTCGGGGCATTCGTGGCCGAGCCTGGTCAGCTCCTCGTGATGGGCGAGGACGATCACCTCGGGCACGACCATGCCGTCGCGCACCAGCCGCTGCCTGCTGAGCCCGTACACACCGCGCTGCGCCGCTGCTGGACCGTTCCGCCCGGCCGGGGCGATCTTGTTGTGGCCGGCCCCGTGCGGCAGCACGATCACCGGAGTCTGCAGTTCGTGCAGACTGCCGTGGCTGGCGGCCAGCGCGAGGTGGAAGTGCGTCTGCACCGCCTGGTTCCAGGGCAGCACCAGGCCACCCAGCCGGTCCAGGAACTCGGCCACGCCGTTGCTGAACACATCCGGTGCCTGGGTGAAGAAGGTCTGCACCCTTACATCGCCCTCCCACAGGCGTATCGCGTCGAGCAGCCGTTGCCCCGCGATCACCGTGTGCACCACGACCAGGACTCGCCTGTGAGTCCGACGGGTGGCCCAACGCTCGACGTCCAGCCGCACCGGCACATGGCGCCAGTGCGGCTCGGACACGGTCACGCTCATCGTCGTTTCCCCCGGTTTCCCTTCATGCCTGCGCGGGCGTGGCCGGGCACGGTCCGCGAGGGACGCTTGGCGGCCCATGGCAGAGGGGGTGCCCCCGCGGGCAGGATGGCGGACTTGCAGGAACCCTGCACTCCTGTGGAACCCCGGCCTCACCACCGGTGTGCGCCCGTCGCGCTTCGGTGCGCCCCTGCGTCCACCCCGCACTCGGGAGAACGGTGGAACGAGTGTCGTACGTCTGTACGGTCACTGCCGAAGGCGGCAGGAAGAAGCACACCCGTCGGGGGTAATGGTGGAACTTCTTGCGCTGGGGCCGCTCGAGTTGTGGAACGGCCCCCAGCAGTACGAACTCGGATCCCTGAAGGAGCGCTGCGTGTTGGCCGCCCTCGTGCACGCCCGGGGTGAACCGGTCGCCGTAGACACGCTGATGGACCGCGTCTGGAACGGTGACCTGCCGCCAACTGCCGTGGAAACACTGCACAGTTATCTGTCCCGGCTGCGACGGCGGCTGCGTGCGGCGGTCGGCGACGAACGGGCACGGGTGGATCGGCCCTCGCCCCGGCTGTACCAGTTGCGGGTCGACCCGGAGGACATCGATCTGCTGCGCTTCCAGCGGCTTCGGACCGACGCGGCCGCAGCGGCCGTACGAGGGGAGAAGGAGCTGGCCATCGGGCGGCTGCGCACGGCCGAAGCGCTGTGGCGCGGTGAGCCGTTGACGGAGTTCGTCGACAACGTCTGGGCGCTGTCGGCGCGGGCCCGGCTGATCGAGGACCATCGGCGGGTCCGCGAGGAACGGATCGGTCTGGAGCTGTCGCTGGGCCGCCATGCCGACCTGGTCGGTGAACTCCAGGAGCTCGCCTCGCAGAATCCCTTCGCGCAGCAGGTGATCGCCTCCCTGATGCTCGCTCTGTACCGCTCCGGACGCCACGACGAGGCGCTCGCCGTCTACCGTGACACCCGCGGACGGCTTCAGGAGAGCCAGGGCATCGAGCCGGGCGCGGAGCTTCAGGATCTCCATCTGCGGATGCTGGAACAGGACCGCACGCTGCAGGCCGCGGACACCGGCTCCGCCGCTTCGGCACTCGTGCGGGAATCCCGCAACTGTCTGCCCCGTGACACACGTGACTTCACCGGGCGGGCCGGTGAACTGCGCATCCTGCTGGCCGCGTCCGCCGGCGCGTCGTCCGGTACCTCCTCGGGTACGGACGCCGCGGTCGGCGCCCTGCCCGTCACCGTCGTGCACGGCATGCCCGGCATCGGCAAGACCGCGCTGGCCGTGCACGCGGCCCACCGGCTCTGCGCCGCCTATCCCGACGGGCAGTTCTACGTGGACCTGCGGGGCTTCAGCAGCCAGCAGCCCCTCGACGCGGCCGAGGCACTGGCCGTCCTGCTCCACTCGGCCGGATCGTCCGGAGAGCTGCCGGACTCGCTGGAAGAGAGAACGGCTCGCTGGCGGGAGTGGACGGCACGGCACCGTGTGCTCGTGGTGCTCGACAACGCCAGGGACGCCGGTCAGGTCAGGCCCCTGCTGCCGGGCAGCCCCGCCTGCCGCGCCATCGTGACCACCCGGAGCAGGCTCGCCGGGCTCGACAGCGCCGCCTCCCTGCCCGTGGACGCGCTGTCCAGGGCGGAGGCCGTGGCGCTCTTCACCCGGATCGTCGGCAGCTCGCGGACAGCCGCCGAACCGGAGGCCCTGGAGCGGGTGGTGGAGGTGTGCGGCTGCCATCCGCTGGCCGTGCAGCTCATGGCCAGCCGCTTCCGCCACCGGGACTCATGGACTCTGCAGGACCTGCTGGACCGGCTGACGCAGGCGACCGACCCCCTCAAGGAGTTCGACGACCTGATCGCGGCGGTCTTCGAGTTCTCGTACCGGGGACTCGGTGCCCCCACACAGCTGCTGCTCCGCCGCCTCGCCCTGCACCCGGGCCCCGACATCACCCTCCGGGCGGCGACGGCGCTGGCCGGCCCGGAGTTCGGGGGAGAGCCGAGGCTGCTGGAGACGTGCGTCGACGACCTGCTGGATGCCAGTCTCCTCGAAGAACCTTTGCGGGGACGCTACCGACTGCACGATCTGACCCGGGCCTTCGGTCTGAGGGCCGGCGTCCGGACACTCGAGGAAACGGCCCGCCGCGCATCGGTGGGCCGACTCGTCGCCTTCCACCTCGCCACGGCCCGGCGGGCCGACCGTTACGCTCACCCCCACCGGCGGACGATTCCGGTGAGCGCGGACGAGGAGTCGGGCCACGCGGCGGAGTTCTCCGGCGCGGACGAGGCCACGGTGTGGCTGACGGTGGAACGCGCCAACCTCCTGGCCGTCGCGCGCACGGCCGCGGCCGACTACCCCGAGTACGCCGGGCTGTTCCCGAGCGTTCTGGCGCGCTCCCTCAAACTGTGGGGGACCTGGGACGTCGCGGCGGACCTCTTCGACGCGGCCGTACCGGCTCTGCGCGCCCTGGGCGACCGGTCCGCACTCGCCCGCACCCTCACCGACCGGGCGGACCTGTTGGCCCAGCGCAACCACGGCGAGGCCTTACGCTGCGCGACCGAGGCCCTGTCGATCTACGAGGATCTGCTGGACGCCCACGGTCGCGCCGACGCACTCCTGCAGTCGGGCCGTGCCCATCTCGCGGCCGGTCACGGCGGCACGGCGATGCGCGCCCTCGAAGCGTCGCTCGCGCTGTACCGCGAGGCCGGCGACCGGGCCGGGGAGGCGGAGTGCCTCAACGTGGAAGGCGCGGCGCTGTATTACGCGGGGCAGTACGACGAGGCTCTCCACCGGGTGCACCTGATGCAGGGCATCTACGAGGAGCTGCCCGACCCCTACGGGCTGGCCCAGGCCCTGAACAACCGCGGTGAACTCCACCACCTCCAGGGACGCCACGACGAGGCTCGCGACTGCTACGAACGCTCTCTCGTCCTGATGCGGCAGCACGGCGGCCGGCAGGAGGTCGCCATCCTCGACAGCAACCTCGGCGCGGTGCACCAGGCGGCGGGACGGACGGACCGCGCGCTGGCCTGCTACCGCCGAGCCCTCGCCGCGCACCGCGCGGGCGGCGATGTGCTGGGCGAGGCCGATGTGCTGATCAGCATGGGGGTGGCCCACGCCCGATCGGGACGCAGCGGTGAGGCCTTGCTGCACTTCACGATGGCGGAACAGATCGCCGCCCGCATCGACAACCCGTATGAGCGGCTACGGGCGTTGATCGGCGCGGCGGACGTCCAGCGCGACGCGGGACGGCTCGAACTCGCGGCCACGAGTTATGGGCAGGCGCTCGAAGTGGCGCGGAGCGTCGACTTCCCGCTGGGTTCCGCGCACGCGCTCGCGGGCCTCGCGCGCACGGCCGCCCTGCGTCCGCACGACACCGGGCAGGTCTGGCAGTACGGCGAACAGGCGGTCGCCCTGTACCGGCGGGTGGGCGCCGGTGCGGAAGCGGAGAAGCTGCTGCGGTTGCTGATGACGCACGAGTCGACCGGCTCCTGAGCCCCCTCCCAGGAGCCGGTGACATCCGCTGTCACCACATCCAGCGGAAGACCACCACGGTGACGAAGGCGACGCCTGTGACGTGGAACGAGGCGGTGTAGAGCCTTAGTGCGGTTCTCAAAGCACTCCTCAGATGAAGCGGTACGAGTAGGTGAGGCAGGGGTGATCACTCCGGCTGGCGAGTAGTAAAGCGGAGGATCGAGGAGTGCTGCGGCATGTTTGCGGAAGTCGAACTGGCGTGGTAGAAAGCTGCGCGACTGTCGCTGCAACTCTCCACGTGAGCAGCGTTTTTGTTCGAAAGGCGGATCGATGTCGCCGTGCCGGTGACCGTTTGCGACCTCGTAAGCCGCCCTCGCGCCCGCGGCTGCCTTGTCGGACTCAGTCGGACGGAGCGTCCTGGGGAGGGTCGTACGTGTTGTGAAAGGTCAGGCCGGTGAAGGAATGCCCTTGGAACACGGGGCCGTTCACCGTGCCGCCGGTGATGCTGTTGTGCACCGTTGCCGCCGTACCGGCTGTTCCGGCCTCCGCTGCCGGGGCGAACTCCTCCACGAGCAGCCGGAGTTCGGTGACTGCGTCCGAGTCATGACGCAGCAGGGCACGCAGACGCAGCCGCAGCAGCGCGGTGACATCGTCGATGAGGGCCTCCTCGTCGGGGGACCCGGCCGCCGCGATCAACGCGTCCCGGGAACGCTCCAGTTCCCCGCTCACGGCGGCCTCGTCACCGCCGCGCGCGAAGACCCTCAGCACACGTTGCTTCGCCTGCTCCCATGTCTCGGTGACCATGAGACCGACCGCCGTCGTCGCCCCGCTGGTGATGAGTGTCGCCAACTCGGCTTCCACGGCGCCCCCTTGACGGTGTGGACCCTCGCACGGTGTCACGTGTGTCCACGGTAGGCGCGAGGAGCGCGGGCCGCCAGCGGTGTGCCCGGCGCCCGGCCTCTCCCGGACGCGGACGATCGAATGCGTGACATCGAGCGTCAACCAGCTCCACTGTCCCTACAGTTGAGGCACCTCGATGAGCAGGGGGAGCTCAATGGATGCTGCGGAAGTCGAAGCGGGCGGCCTCGGTGAGTCGGCGTTGACCTTCTGGGTCTCGTACGACGAAGAAGCTGAGGGCGCGGGGGACTCGATGGGGCTATTCGGCGGGAGCGGTGAAGCCGTGCTGCGCAGCATTCCCCTGGGACCGTTGCGCAAGAACCTCACGGAGGCGGTCGACGCGCTGCAAGGACTGTTCGCAGACATCACCGCACGCGGCGGCACGCTCCCGTTGCGCGAAGTGCAGTTGTCCTTCCAGGTGTCAGCGGGCGGCGGCGTTCAGTTCGTCGGCACCTCGCAGATGCAGAGCGGCCGCGGCATCGTCCTGGTCTTCCGGCAGTGACAGGCGGCCGGACAGCGTGGGGACCTACAAGGCGCTGCTCGTCGGTGCCAGCGACTACGAGATGCACGGAATCCAGTCCTTGCCCTTCATTCCCGGGGACTTGGCACGCCTGTCGGCCGTCCTGCGGACCCACGGCTTCCAGAGCGTGGATGTCTACTCCCGTGCCGACACCGGCAGACACATCACCGCCAACTTCATCAACGCCCGCGTCGCCGGATTCCTCCGCCGAGCCAGTCCCGGCGACACGCTCCTGATTCTGCTCAGCGGCCACGGCGTCCACGCCCGCGGCACGGACTACCTGGTACCCGAGGACATCGATGAGGACACGCACCCCTTCGAGTCCGGCTGCGTAGCCATCGACTGGCGACACCTCCTCGACGAAACACCGGCCGCTCATGTCGTCATCCTCATCGACGCCTGCCGCGAGGGCATCGACCAGGACTCCATGGGCGTCTCGAGTGTCAAGGGATGGGGTCGGCAGAAGGTCCGTGCCGCGCTGCGCCGCAAAGTGGCGTATGTGTACGCCTGTTCACCAGCTCAGCTCTCGCTCTTCGTCCAGGGACATGAGCAGGTCCAGGACCGCCTGGACCACGGAACCGTGCCGGGCGAGTCTTTCAGCCTCTTCTCCCGTTCGGTGTCCGATGTCGTGGCCTCGCTGCCGCAGGGATTTCCGCTGTCGCTCCTCGATTTCAAGGACCGGACCGAGAAGCGGGTGACGGAACTGCACCGGGCGTACGGGAAGCGAGGTGAGCCCCAGTCGATCCGGGTGGTGACCGACATCGCCCAGCACGACTTCTACTTCCTGCCACCCCCACCCCTGCCTCAGGGCAACGGGCTGTTGCCCGGAGAAACCCTCCGGGCCGGCCGCTCGGTCAGCTCGGCCAATGGTGCTTTCACGTTCACGTACCAGGCCGACGGCAACCTCGTGCTGTACCGCGAGAGCGACGGCCTCCCCTTGTGGAGCGCGGCCACCGGCGACCGACCGGTCGGGGTGTGCATCTTGAACGGCGACGGCAGTCTCGTCGTCTATGACGCAGCGGGCCATGAGATCTGGGCATCCGGCACCCTCGGCAACCCAGGGAGCCGACTGGTCATCGAGGACGACGGGAACGCCGTCATCCGCGGATCGGACGGCACGCCCCTCTGGACGACCGACACAGCCGGACCGCCCGATGGCTCGTCGAGCGCATGGGCGAGCCCCCGGCAGATGCCGATCCCGCAGCTCCCGGACCGGGCAGCCACCATGTCCGGCCCCGGGGACCGGAGTGATACGACCCTTCACGCCGAGCCCGCGACCGCTCCGGACGACTGGTTCAGCCGCTTGTACGGGCCTGACGGGCAAGGGGGCCCCTACAGCGAGGCCGACCAGACCGACCCGCCCGTACCGTCCGCCCCACTGGAACCGCAGCCCGGCCCGGTGCAGCGGGAGCCCCGGCCGCCAGGACGCATCCGGAAGCTGCTGACCGTCTGGCGCTCCCGGCGCAAAACGGCGGCGGAACGGCGCGCCGCACTGCGCGCCCAGCAGGCCCCGGCCGCCCCCGTCTGGTCCGGCTTCTGGCTGCCCAACTCCCCAGTACGAACTCTCATCGCCTGCGTGTTCATGCCAGGCGTCACGCTGCCCGCGCTCGGCATCGCCACGACCGGTTTCACGGCCGGGCTCACTCATCGGAATGGGCCTCCCGTGTACGGCCTTGTCTTCTACGCCGTCATCGTCTCGATGGCGCTGTTCATCCTGTGGGTCTTCGCACTGGCGGCTTGCGTTCCTCTCGTCGAGTACGGCTCCGATCAAGTCATGCAACATCCGCGGCAGGACGTGAGCGGGGCGATCGCGGGGCTCGTCGTCTTCAGCTACATCCCCGGCACCCTCTACACGCTGATCACGGGGCTCGTCGAACCGCGATGGCTCGGTCCCATAAACACTTTGGGATACGAGTTCGCCCATGCCGTGGGCCTGTTCTAGAGCCACCGTCAGCTGAAGACCACGGTCCTGTTGCCGTGGATCAGGTCGCGGCTGTGGCAGTACCAGTTGACGGCACGGGCCAGGGCCAGGCGTTCGGTGTCGCGGCCGACTGTGATGAGGCGGGCGGGGTCGTGGCCGACGCGGATGATCTCCTGCTCGATGATCGGGCCTTCGTCGAGGTCTGCGGTGACGTAGTGGGCGGTCGCGCCGACGACCGTCTCTGCCCAGCTTCCGGCCAGCCATGCGGGCGTGCCTGCCGTGTTGCTCCATGAAGTCGGTGCCCAAGCCCTTGCTGAAGGGACTCAGTACCATGAATGAGGCGTGTGTGCGAATTGATGCTAGGGAGAGTCCCATGGCCTACGAACTTGAAAAGCGCCTGGTCATCGGTATCGCCTCCAGCGCCCTGTTTGACCTGGCGGAGGCAGATGTCGTCTTCCGTGTCGGTGGGGGCCAGGACCTGGTGGGCGTAGGCGTCCAGGAGGCGGCGGGTGAGGCTGGGGGCGACGACGGCGTCGCCGGTGGCCACCGCGTGGATGCCGGCGATGAGTTCCTCGGGGCGGGCGTCCTTGAGGAGGAAGCCGCTGGCGCCGGCGCGCAGGCCTTCGTACGCGTACTCGTCGAGGTCGAAGGTGGTGACGATGAGGACGCGGGTGCGGCCGCCGGAGGCGACGATCCGGCGGGTCGCCTCCAGGCCGTCCATGCCGGGCATGCGGATGTCCATGAGGACGACGTCGGGGCGGAGTTCGGCGGCCAGCCGGACGGCCTCGGCACCGTGGGACGCCTCGCCGACCGGGGTCAGGCCGGGGGTGCCCTCCAGGAGCATGCGGAAGCCCATGCGCTGCAAGGGCTGGTCGTCGGCGATCAGCACGGTGGTCATGGCAGATGGTCTCCCGGAACCGAGGTCTCGCTGGGCACCGACAGCATGTCCAGTACTACGTCCACGGCCCAGCCGTATCCCGTGTCGCGCGGGCCGATGGTGACCGTGCCGCCGTACATGGCGGCGCGTTGGCGGATTCCGACCAGGCCGTGGCCCGGAGCGTCGAGCTGAGCGGGTGGCTGTCGCGGTGTTCCGGGTGGTACGCCGGTGTCGGCCACCCTGATGTGCACCGTAGCGGTGTCGGCTGTGACCGTGACCTCGGCCGTCGTGGCCGTGCCCGCGTGCTTGAGGGTGTTGGTCAATGACTCCTGCACGATCCGGTACACCGTCAGCTGTACGCCGCTCTCCAGCGCGTCGAGGTCGCCCACCGTCCGGTAGGTGACGTTCGGTCCGGCCGCGCGTACCCGGGCCAGGAGGGGGTCCAGGTCGCGGACTCCGGGCTGTGGGGCGAGCAGGCGCTGCTCGGCCTGGTCGGCGCGCAACACGCCCAGTACGCGCCGGAGTTCGCTCATGGCCTGGCGGCCGGTGTCGGCGAGGATGCGGAGGGCCTCGGCGGAGTCCGTCTCGTCGCGGTGGGTGGCCAGGACCGCGGCGCCGTCGGCGAGGCCGACCATGACCGAGAGGTTGTGGCCGACGATGTCGTGCATCTCGCGGGCCACGCGGGAGCGTTCGGCGGCGGCGGTGAGGCGGAGCCGCTGCTCGTGCTCGACCTCCAGGCGGCGGGCCCGGTCCTCCAGCGCCGCCAGGTACATCTCGCGGATCCGCAGGGTCAGGCCGAGGGTGATGGCCGCCGTGGTCGTTCCCAGGAGGAAGAACATGCCCGGGACGGGGCGGTCCACCGGGACGAGGACGCAGACGGCCAGGACCACTTCGACGACGGCGACGGCGGCGGCCCAGCCGAGTACCCGCAGGGGGCCTCGTCTCGCCAGGGTGCAGAGCGCGATGAGCGTGCTGATGCCGGCCGGGGACCAGAGGCCCATGCTCGACTGGACCAGGGTCACGAGCGCGATCACGAAGTACGTGACGGCGGGGGCCCTGCGGCGCCACCACAGGGGTACGGCGAGTGCCGCGAGGAACGCGAGCAGGACGGCTGTCGGTGGCTGGCCCTGGGCGTCCGTGACCGCGAACGGGCCGTCGCCGCCACCGGAGCGCAGGTCGGGCACGCTGGCGGCGGCGACGAACAGCACCACCGCGGTGTCGAGCAGCCAGGGGTGGCGGCGGTCCAGGGACCGACGGTGACGCTGTCCGCGGAGGAGGCTGCCGAGGAGGGGGTGCGACCAGACTGCGTCCAGGGTGGGGGAGGGTGGGGTGGGGGTGAGTTTGGGGGTGGGGGGAGTGGTGTCGCGCCCGGGGGAGGGTGGAGCGGGGGCGAGTCCGGGGGAGCGTGAGCTGGCGTCGAGCCCGGGGGGCGGCGGGAACTCCGTGCCCCCGGCGGCGTCCGCGCCCCGCGCCGGGGCGGCGTCCCGGGCCGTATCCGCGCCCCGCGCCGTGCTCGCGCCCCGGGCTCTGCCCCAGCCCCTGAGGATTCCGCCCCGTAGGCCCCCGCTCCCCGGAAGGATGGACACGATGGCTACCCCAGCCCGGCCTCAGGCGTCCGTCCGGCGGAGCCGGAACGCGGCTGCCGCCAGGGTCAGCGCGACCCAGCCGACGAAGACCGCCAGCCCGGCGCCCGGCGCGAGGGAGTCGGAGGAGTCGTGGAGGGCGTAGACCGCGGAGCCCGCGTTGTTGGGGAAGTAGGGGCTGAGGGTGTCGTACCAGGAGTCGGGGAGGAGGGAGGCCAGGCCGGGGAGGATGAGGAGGATGCCGACCAGGGCGGCGATGGCTCCGGCGGAGGAGCGCAGCAGCATGCCGAGGGCGACGCCGAAGACGGCGACGAGGCCGAGGTAGACGCCGGCGCCGAGCAGGCTGCGGAGCACACCGTCATCGGAGAGTGACAGGGAGATGCTCTCGCCGTCCAGACCCGGGACGCCGAGCTGGAACGCGGCCAGTGCGCCGACCGTGGTGAGGACCAGGGCGACCGGGCCTATCACGGCGGCCTTGGAGAACAGCACCGGCAGCCTGCGCGGTACGGCGGCCAGGGTCGAGCGGATCATGCCGGTGCTGTACTCGCCCGCGGCGAGGAGGACGCCGAGCACGCCGATGGCCAGTTGCGCGAGGGACACCCCGGTCAGGGCCAGGCTGACCGCGTCGCTGTCGGAGGCGGAGCCGCCGGGCGGGCCGCCGGCCGCGGCGCCGTCGGGGCTGTAGGTGTACGCGGCGACCGCGCCGAAGAGAACGAGCAGGAACACGGCGACGCCCAGGGTGATCCAACTGGAGCGCAGCGACCAGAACTTGACCCACTCCGAGCGCAGTACTCGGACGCCGGTCACCTTGTACGTCGTCGGAGACACAGCCGTCTCGGGCTCGGAGGCCGCGGACAGGCGGCGGGGTGCGGTGATGGGCATCAGGCGGCCTTTCGGTGGTCGGTGCCGACGGGCGCGCTCTGGTACTCGACGACATCGCGGGTGAGGTCCATGAAGGCCGTCTCCAACGACACGGCCTGCGAGGTGAGTTCGTACAGCGCCACCCCGTGCTGAGCCGCGATCGCCCCGATCTCGCGGGCGTCGCGCCCGGCGACCAGCAGCTCCTCGGCGGAGGCGGAGGTGATCGTGACGTCAGGACCGGCCAGCAGCGCGCGCAGCCTGGCCGCGTCGGCGGACGCGACCTTCACCCCGCCCCCGCCGGCGTCCCGGGTGAAGTCCTCGACCGTGGTGTCCGCGAGCAGCCGTCCGCGCCCGATGATCACCAGGTGGTCGGCGATCAGCGCGGTCTCGCTCATCAGATGCGAGGACAGCATCACCGCGCGGCCCTCGTCCGCCAGCCCGCGCAGCAGGTTGCGCACCCACAGCACGCCCTCGGGGTCGAGGCCGTTGACGGGCTCGTCGAGCATGACGATCGCCGGGTCGCCCAGGAGCGCGGCGGCGATGCCGAGGCGCTGGCCCATGCCGAGCGAGAACGCGCCCACCCGCTTCCCGGCCACGCTGCTCAGTCCGGCCAGCTCGATCACCTCGTCCACCCGGCGGCGCGGAATGCCATGGGTGTGCGCGAGGGTCGTCAGATGGCTGAACGCGCTGCGGCCCGGGTGGACGGACTTGGCCTCCAGCAGCGTGCCGATCTCGTGCAGCGGCGCCGCGTGCTCGGCGTACGCCTTGCCGTTGACCGTGACCGAGCCTCCGGTGGGGGCGTCCAGGCCGACGATCATCCGCATGGTCGTGGACTTGCCCGCGCCGTTCGGCCCGAGGAAACCCGTCACCTCGCCGGGCTTCACCGTGAAGCTCAGATGGTCGACGACCGTCTTGTCCCCGTACCGCTTCGTCAGCTCACGTGCTTCGATCATGGATGCCGCCTGCCTTTCCCTGCCTCGAACCAGAACTAGAACGAGAACTAGAACTCGAACCCGAATTCGAATTCGAACTTGGCCGGGGATGCGCCGCGGCCTCTGTGATCGACGCTATGGGCGGGGCGGCGCGCGGCCGTGGGACCGCGGGGGAAACCTCGGGGCCCCAGTGGTACCGCGGTACCAGCGGCGCCTCCTCCGCAGGCAGCAGACGCCCGCCGGCATCGGGGGTGCCCTCTCCGCGTGCGCCGGGGTCCGAGCCGTGGTCGGATGCCGGTGTGCGAGAGGAGCGGAGCAGGGAGGACGACGGCCCGGACGACTTCTGGGACGCCTCGTCGGCGCACCTGCCCGCGCTGCTGGCGCAGATCCTCGACGGCACCCCCGCCGCGATCGGCGTCCTCGACACCCGGCTGCGCTACCGGTACGTCAATCCCACGCTGGCCCGGATGAACGGCGTACCCGCCGAGGAGCACGTGGGACGGACCGTCGCCGAGGTGGTGCCGGACGTCGAGGCGCGCGAGGACGTCCTGCTCGCCGTCATCGCCGACGGCATCTCGCGCGAGACCGTCTCCAGCGGCCACACCCGGGCCGACTCGCCCGTGGAACGCCGCTACTGGCACGGCGCCTACCACCGCCTGGAACACGAGGGCAGGCCGATCGGCCTGGTCGGCATCCTGCTGGAGATCTCGGTCGCCCGGCAGGAGCAGCTGGAGCTGCAACGCGCCCAGGAGCGCCTCGCCCTGCTCGACGAGGCCGCCACCCGCGTCGGCACCACCCTGGACATGGCGACCACCTGCCAGGAGCTCGCGGAGTTCCTGGTGGCCAAGCTCGCCGACGCGGCCACCGTGGAGGTCTTCCCCGAGCACGGCACCAGCCGCACACCCCCGGACGGCACCCTGCGGCTGCTCCGCGCGGCCATGGCCTCGACGCCCGAGCTGGAACCGGTGGTACGGGGCCTCGGGCGCCCCGGCGAGTACGTCGACTACCAGCCCGGCTCGGCCATCCCGCACTGTCTGCGCACCGGCCGCCCGGTGATCGACAACGTGCCCACCGACGCCGAGCTCCGCCGCTCCGCGCCCGACGCCGGACGGGTCGCCGCGTACCGGGCGGCGGGCATCCACTCCGCGCTGATCGTGCCGCTGACCGCACGCGGCCACGACGTCGGGACCGTCAGCATGGTCCGGGCCGACGGCTCACCCGTCTTCGACGAGACCGACGCCGTCATCGCCCAGGACCTGGCGGGCCGGGCGGCCATCAGCCTCGACAACGCCCGCCGCTACACCGCCGAGCACAACGCCGTCGTCCAGCTCCAGCGCGCCCTCCTGGCCGAGCCCGGCACCCCGCACCCCAATCTCGACGTCGCCTACCGCTACCGGCCCGCCGGACGCGGGGTCCTGGTCGGCGGGGACTGGTTCGAGACGGTCCCCCTGCCCCAGGGCCGCACGCTCCTCGTCCTGGGCGACGTCATGGGGCACGGCCTCGACGCCGCCGTCGCCATGAGCCGCTACCAGGCCATGCTGCGGGTCATCGCCGCCCGCGAGTCCGCCCCCGACCGCATCCTGCGCGAACTCGACCACCTGCTCCACACCACCGGCGCCGAACGCCCCGCGACCTGCGTGGCCGCCGTCGTCGACCCCCATCAGGGCATTTGCACCTACGCCAGCGCCGGACACCTGCCTCCCGTCCTCTTCGCCCCCGACGGCCGCGCCGCGCTCCTCCCCGTCCAGCCCGGCCCGCCCCTGGGCACCGGCCACCGGCAGTACGTCCCGTACGCGGGGCCCTACGAGCCCGGCCACACCCTCCTCCTCTACACCGACGGCCTCGTCGAACGCCGCCACGAGGACATCGACGCCTCCCTGCACCGCCTCACCCGCATCCGCGCCGCCGCCGGCACCCTCGACCCCGGCGGCCTCCTCGACCTCGTCCTCACCGAGGCCGCGCCGGACGACCCGGAGGACGACATCGCCCTGGTCGCGGCGCGGCTGCGGGGTTAGTCGGCCGCCGGTCCCTCGCCCGCGAAGACGCGCGGTACGTCGAGGGTGACGTCCACGGTCCAGCCGTTGCCCGTGTCGCTAGGGCCGATGGTGACCGTGCCGCCGTACATGGCGGCGCGCTGGCGGATGCCGACGAGGCCGTGGCCGGGGCCGGAGGCGTCGGGCTGCGGGTGCGGGTGCGGTCGTGGGTTCGGTGGTGTTCCCGGTGATACGCCGGTGTCGGCGATCCTGATGCGTACGGTGTCGGCGCCGGCGGTGACCGTGACCTCGGCGGTGGAGGCCGTGCCCGCGTGCTTGAGGGTGTTGGTGAGGGCCTCCTGGACGATCCGGTACACGGTGAGCTGCACACCGCCGCTGAGCCCGCCGAGATCGCCCGCCGTCCGGTAGGTGACCGTGAGGCCGGCTGCCCGTACTCGCGCGAGCAGGGGATCGAGGTCGTCGAGGCCCGGCTGGGGGCTCAGGGCGCCCTTCTCGTCCTGTTCCTCGCGCAACACGCCCAGTACGCGCCGGAGTTCGCCCATGGCCTGGCGGCCGGTTTCGGCGAGGATGCGCAGGGCCTCGGCGGAGTCCGTCTCGTCGCGGTTGCCGGCCAGGACCGCGGCGCCGTCGGCGACGCCGACCATGACCGAGAGGTTGTGGCCGACGATGTCGTGCATCTCGCGGGCGACCCGGGAGCGTTCGGCGGCGGCCGTGAGCCGTACTCGCTGGTCGCGCTCGATCTCCAGGCGGCGGGCCCGGTCCTCCAGCGCCGCCAGATACATCCGCCGGGTGCGCAGGGTCAGGCCGGTGGCGGTGGCCGCGGTCACCGTCCCCAGCATGAAGAAGAGACCGAGCACCCAGTGCCTCGCGGGCACCAACACACAGACGGTCACGGTCACTTGGACGGCGGCCACCACGACCGCCCGGCCGAGCAGCCGCGGGGAGCCGTGCAGGGCCAGCGTGAACAGCGCGATCAGCACGCTGATGCCGGTCGGCTGCCACAGGCCCAGCAGCGACTGGACGAGCGACAGCAGCGAGACGACGAAGAAGACGGCGGCCGGGGCCCGACGTCGCCACCACAGCGGCACGATGAGCGCGACGGCGAAGAGGTACGGGACGGCGGCGGGCAGTTGGTCCCGGGAGTCGGTCGCCCCGAACGGAGCCGCGTCGCCTCCGGCGAGCAGGTCGGGCAGGCTCACGCACACCACGAACACCATCACCGCGACATCCACCAGCCACGGGCTCCGCCGGTTCAGCCGACGCAGCCGACGCTGCGCGCGCAGGAAGCCGCGCAGCATGGGGTGGGTCCAGAGGGCGTCCAGCCCGGAGGGCGCCGGGGGCGCGGGGGCCCTCCGGGCGAGGTCGGCGGGGTCGACGGGGTCGGCCGGCCCGCCCGGGTCGGCGGGGGGTGCGGCGCGGTGCGGGCGCATGGTGCACATTGTCGCCGGTGCGGTGGTGCCCGGCCCGCCTCAGCCGTTGAAGCCCAGTCCCTTCAGCGCCTCGTCGATGCGTGCGCGGTGGTTCGTTTCCCAGGTGTCGAGGGACTCCTCGGCCTCCTGGGCGAGCTTTGCCAGGGCCGCTGTCAGGATCTCCTCCTCGCGGGCGGCCGGGGTGACGACGATACCCTCCTCGTCGGCGACGACGATGTCGCCGGGGTGGATGAGGACGCCGCCGACGTGGGCCGGGGCGCCGAGGGTGCCGAGTTCGTTCTTGGTGCCGGGGATGGGGATGACGCCACGGGCGAAGACGGGGAAACCGGCCTCGCGGACCTCGGCGAGGTCGCGGATGAGGCCGTCGACGACGAAGGCGGCGATGCCCCGGCGCTGGGCCACGGCACACACGTTGCCGCCCGCGAGGGCGTAGTCGAGGTCGCCCGACTCGACCACGACGACCGAGCCCGGCTCGGCGCGGTGGATGGCCGCGTGCAGCATCAGGTTGTCGCCGGGCTCGCAGCGCACCGTGTACGCGGGGCCCGCGACGCGCGGCGCGTCCCAGAGCGGGCGGATGCCGATGTCCATGACCTGGGCGCGGCCGAGGAGGTCGGCGAGGGTGGTGGGGGGAACGTCCGTGAACGCGTGCCGGGAGGCGGGCCCGGAGGCGTCTTCGAAAGCGTCCTTCGATGCGGTGTCCATCGTTCCATTCGACCCGGACCACGCCGTGCTCCTCAAGATCGAACGGGGTAAAGAGATCGCCGCAAAAGTTGCCCGGCGCTGCGACTCATGCCGTCATGGACGGGGGATCACGGAGTCTGGGAGCACGTATGACCGACGTGGCGATGTCCGGTGACGACCGCCCCACCGCTGCCGCCTGGCGCAACCTCGTGATGGCCACGGTCGGGTTCACGCTCACCTTCTGGGCCTGGAACCTGATCGCCCCGCTGGCCTCCGACTTCGACGACGACCTGCACATGTCGTCGTTCGCGCAGTCCGAACTGGTCGCCATCCCCGTGCTGGTCGGTTCCCTCGGCCGGGTGCCGGTGGGCGCGCTCACCGACCGCTACGGGGCGCGGCTGATGTTTCCGCTGGTCAGCGCCCTGACGATCATCCCGGTACTGCTGCTCATCCCGTCCCACAGCTCGTACGTGACGCTGATCATCGTCGGCTTCGTCCTCGGCCTCGGCGGCACGACGTTCGCCATCGGGGTGCCGCTCGTCAACTCCTGGTTCCCGCCCAAGCACCGGGGCGCGGCGCTCGGCGTCTTCGGCATGGGCATGGGCGGCGTGGCCCTGTCCGGCTACTTCACGCCCCGCATGTACCACCACGGCGAGAACCTCCCCTTCCTCGTCCTGGCGATCGCCCTCGCCGTCTACGCCGTCCTCGCCTGGTTCCTCATCAACGACCGCCCGGACCGGCCGATCCCGTCCACCCCGCTCACCACCCGCCTCGGCCAGGCGGGCCGGCTGCGGGTGACCTGGGAGCTGTCCGCCCTCTACGCGATCGGCTTCGGCGGCATCGTGGCGTTCGGTGTCTACCTGCCGACCTACCTGAAGACCTGGTACGAGCTCGACGCCACCGACGCGGGCACCAGGGCCGCCGGATTCGCCCTGGTCGCCGTGGTGTTCCGGCCCATCGGCGGCTGGCTGTCGGACCGGATCCACCCGGCCGTGGTCACCGCGTGGGCGCTGGGCGCGGTGGCTCTCCTGGCCGTCGTCCAGGCCTTCGACCCGACCCTGGTGCCGGGCGCCACGATCTGTCTGCTGATCATGGCCGCCGCCCTCGGTGCCACCAGCGGCTCGGTGTTCGCCCTGGTCGCCCGGGTCACCCCGCAGCCCCAGGTCGGCAGCGTGACCGGCATCGTCGGCGCGGTGGGCGGCCTCGGCGGCTTCGTACCGCCGCTGGTCATGGGCGCCGTCTACAGCGCCAAGGACTCCTACTCCATCGGCTTCATGCTCCTGTCGGACCTCGCCCTGGCGGGCTGTGTCTACGCGTACGGCCGGATGCGCGACGCGGGCCGGGAGACGGCACCGGCGGCGGAGGCGCGGCGGAAGGAACGGGTCCCGGGCTGACCGCCGCGCACCGGAGCCGGGGCGCGGCCTGACGGCCGGGGTACCGGAGCCGGGGCGCGGCCGGTCCCGGCAACGCCCTGACGGTCCCGGAACCGCAGCTCACCGACCATCTGACCGAGGCGATCGCCGAGGCGGTGCCCGAGTCGGCGCGGCGCCGGCTGGCGGGGCCGCGTCACCGGAGCCGGATCCCGGGTCGAGCGCCGCGCACCGGGGCGGCTCCTGGACCGGCCGTTGCCCGCAGGTGCGGCTCGCCGTGTCGATGCGGGAGCCGTTCAGCCCCACGGCGCCCCCCCTCGCGGCCTCACAGCACCTTCCGCCGCACCAGCTCCGACAGCACCAGCGCCCCCGGCAGCAGCGGCACCCACACCGTCAGGACGCGGTAGCCGACGACGGTCGCCGTCGCCAGGCCCATCGTCGTGCCGAAGGCGACCAGGGCGAGGACGAGGGCCGCGTCCACCGGGCCGATGCCGCCCGGCGCGGGCACCGCACCGGCCATCGTGCTCGCGGCGAGGAACGCGAAGGCCACCTGCGTCCAGGACAGCGACAGGCCGAGCGCGGCCCCGACTGAGAAGATCACGCAGGCCTGGAGCAGGGGAGCGGCGGCCGCCCCGCCCCAGAGGGCGAGGATCCGGCACGGGCGGGTGTGCAGGAGCCGTACGTCGGTCAGGGCGGTGCGGACGAGGCCGCGCAGCGGGCGTACGAACGTGACGAGCAGGGCCACCGTGAGCAGACCGAGGGCCATCGCGGCGGCGGCGAGGAACAGGGTCCGTCGGTCGGGGACCAGGTCGCCGAGGTGCAGCAGGCCCGGCGAGGCCACGACGAAGGCCACCAGCACGAACGTCTTCGCGACCGGTCTGACCAGCGAGTACAGGGCGAGGGAGGCGGTGGCGCGGGCCAGCGGGACGCCCTGGCGCTGGAGGAAGCGCAGGGTGACGGCGTGGGCGCCGATGCTCGCCGGGAGGACATGGTTGGCGGCGCCCGCCGCGAACTGCGACGCGAGCAGCGGCCCCGGCGGGAGCGGCTCGGGGACCGCGCCCTGCCGTACACAGGCGGCGGACACCCAGCCAAGGCCGGTGAAGAGGACCCCGGCCAGCAGCCACCAGGGGTCGGCGGCGACGAACAGCGCGGCACCGTCGTACGCGGAACGGCGATCGATCAGCAGCCAGGCCGCGATCAGGAGAAGGGGGAGCAGGAGGGGTGCCGTACGCAGGAGGCGGGTGACTTCGGGGCGGGGGACTGCTTCGGATCGGGGCGCGTCTTCGAGCGGGAGCAGTGTCACGGCGCACGTGGTCCTTCCAGTGGGGACTACCGAAAGGGGACTATCGAAAGGGGACGACCGAAAGGTGCCCCGGCGGCATGACCACGGGGTGTCGAGGAGCCGAAAGCCGCACGACGAGCGGCCGAGCGCAGTGCGTGGGGCCGACGTGGGGTGAATCAAACTATCCATCACAATGTTGACTTCCGGCTGAATCAGCCAGAAGAATCCCGACGTGACCCCTTCAGCGCACCCGCCCCTCGGCCCCGTCCTCCCGTCCGACCTGGACGAGGCCGCGCACCGCTGTCTCGTCGCCGGGTTCGACGGCACCACGGCCTTTCCTGACACCCTGAAACGGCTGGTGGACCGGGGTCTCGGCGGGGTCATCCTGTTCACCCGGAACGTCCGGGACGCCGAGCAGGTCAGGGAGCTCACCGACGCGCTGAGGGCGATCCGGCCGGATCTGCTGGTGGCCATCGACAACGAGGGCGGCGGCATCGGCCACCTGGTCGGCGCGGGCGCGCCCGAGGTCCCCGGCTCCTACGCCCTCGGCGTCGCCGACGACCCGAACCTGACCGCCCGCTGCGCCGACGCCCTCGCCGGGCACCTCGCGACCCTCGGCATCAGCGTCTCGTACGCCCCCGTCGCCGACCTCCAGCACCTGCCCAGCAACCCGATCGTGCGCACCCGCTCGTTCGGCGCCGACCCCGAGGCCGCCGGACGGCATCTGCGCGCCTGGATCACGGCCACCGAGGCGCGCGGCATCGCGTCCTGCGCCAAGCACTTCCCGGGCCACGGCGGCACGGACACCGACAGCCACCACGGCATCGCGGTCGACCCACGGCCCGTCGACGCCCTGCGCGCCGACCTGGAACCGTTCCGGGCGGCCGTGGACGCGGGTGTGCCGATGCTGATGAGCGCGCACGTCGTCTTCCCCGCGCTGGACGCCAACCGGCCCGCCACCCTCAGCCGCCGCATCCTGGGCGACCTGCTCCGCCACGACCTCGGCTTCGACGGGGTCCTCGTCAGCGACGCCCTGGAGATGAAGGCCATCGCCGACGAGTACGGCGAGGCGGCCGGCGCCCGCATCGCCCTCGCCGCCGGGGCCGACCAGGTCATCGTCGCCGTACCGGACCTGGAGGTCACCCTCGCCTGCCGGGACGCCGTCCTCGACGCGCTCGGCACCGGCATCCTGCCCGAGGAGCGGGTCTGGGAGGCGGCGGAACGGGTCCGGCGGCTCGCCGAGCGGTACGCGGCCCCGGCCACGGCCGTCGCCGCGTGGGACGCGGGGGCTGGACTTGAGGCCGCGCGCCGGGCCGTACGCGGTCAGGGCGTGCCGTCCCCGGTGCGCGGCGCACATGTCGTCGACCTCTTCCCGCATCCGCACCCCGCCCTCAACTGGGGCGGCGAGGACCTCCTCACCGAGGTCCGCGCCCTCGACCCCACGGCCGTGGGCACGGCGGTCGCCGGCGAACCCGAGTACGCGGACGCCCTCGTCGACGGCATCCTCCGCAGCGCCCGCCCGCTGGTCGTCGCCACCTCCGACGCCGGCCTCCACCCCTGGCAGGCCCGCCTGCGCGACGCCCTCCTCGCCCGCCGCCCCGACGCGATACGCGTCGACACCGGGCTGCCGGAGGGCGGCGCGCTGTGCTCGTACGGGCGGGGCCGGGTGAACCTGAGGGCGGTGGCGGAAGTGCTCACCGGGGACTGATCAGGAGAATCCCAAACCGGTCAGGACAGTGTCAGGACAGTGTCAGGACTTCCTTGATGCCCCGCGCCGCCAAGTACCCCTCGTCCTCCGCCCGTTCGGCCAGTACGACCGCCAGGCACGCCCCCTCCGACCGAAGCCGCATCCACTCCTCGAAGTACTCCCCGCCCGGCCCCGACACCGACCGCGTACCCGGTGTGCAGTCCAACAGCAGGGCGGTGTCGCGGGGTTGGGCGGCGGACAGCGGCTCGGCGATCGTCTCCCGCAGCGCCTCGGCGATCGGCTTGGGGCGGCCCGCGGCGTCGAACAGGCCCAGCGTGTACTCGAGTTCGGGGAAGTCGGCGAGCGAGCGGTCCACGTCGTGGGAGCACCACCACGTCACACCCCACAGTCCCTCGCACCCGGCCGCGTTCCGTACGGTCGCCCGCGCGAACTCCGGGGCGTCGGCGGCGGGGATGTGCGGTTCCGGCGCGCCCGTCTCCTGGACCCACACCGGACGCGCCGGATCCTCGGCGTACGCCTTCGCCAACTCGGTGCCGTACTCGGCGAGATGGCGCACCTGCGGGGAGCGGGGGCCGTAGCGGCGGGCACAGTCGCCGGAGAACACCCAGGGGTGGACGGTGGTCAGATCGCCCTTGCGGGCCGAGGCCTCGGGGGTGAAGGGGTGGTCGTCGCCGTACCAGGCGGCGTCGTACGCGGAGTGGGTGACCAGGCCGCCCTGCGCGCCGAGTCCGTCCCGGGCGGCGGCGAGGAGCGTGTCGAGGTAGTGGTCCACCTCGGCCGGGGTCACCGGGTTGTGCTCGACGAGGTTGTTGAGCTCGTTGCCGAGCTGGAGCCCGAGGAGATGCGGGCGGCCGGCGAGGGCGCGGCCGAGGGTGCGGAGCAGCTCCGCCTGGGCCTCGATCGCGTCCGGGTCGGTGAAGACATTGCGGTGGTGCCAGCTGCGGGTCCACTCCGGGTAGAAGTCGAAGCTCGACAGATGGCCCTGCACGCCGTCCACGAGGACGTCGAGACCGGCCTCACCGGCGAGGTCGACGAGCTGGACCAGCTGGTCGACGGCGGCCGGGCGGACGAGGTTCCGGTTGGGCTGGAGCAGCGGCCACAGATGGAAGACACGGACGTGGTCGAGCCCGAGGCCGGCTATCTGCTCCAGATCCTCGCGGGCGTGCGCCGCGTCGAAGTCCTGCCAGGAGTGGAACCAGCCGCGGCGGGGCGTGTAGTTGACGCCGAAGCGGAGAGTGCGGATGGGATCCTCCTCGGGTTCGGTGCCAGTCGCCTCTTGCCCTGGCTCTTGTCCTGCGCGAATGTATCAACCACCATAGTCAGTGATGGGCAATGATTTGAACCAGAATTCCGGAAGCCGGGGCAGAGGCCTTTCCGAGGGTCTCGTCGTCGGCCTCGACGCGGGCGGCACCCGCACCCGTGCCATGTGCGCGTCCGCCTCGGACAGCCGGCTGCTGGGCGAGGGCGCGGCCGGTCCCGGCAACGCCCTGACGGTCCCGGAACCGCAGCTCACCGACCATCTGACCGAGGCGATCACCGCGGCGGTGCCGGAGTCGGCGCGGGGCCGGGTCGTCGCCGTGGCCGGCGGCTTCGCGGGCGCGACGGGGGCCTCCGCGGACGACCCCGGGTACCTCCACGCCCGCTCCGCGCTCACCGAGGCTCTCCGGCGCCTCGGCATCCCGTCCGGCCCCGTCGAGATCCGCAGCGACATCGAGGCGGCCTTCGCCTCCGCCCCGGGCACCCCGTCCGACGGCCTCGCCCTGGTCGCCGGCACCGGCGCGGTCGCCATGCGGATCGCCGGGCGCCGGGCCACGACCACGGTGGACGGCGACGGGTGGCTGCTGGGCGACGACGGCAGCGGGTTCTGGATCGGCCGGAGCGCGGTACGGGCGGCGCTGCGGATGGCGGACGGGAGGGGGGAGGGGACGGTGCTGGCGGTGCTGGTGGGGCGGGCGTTCGGGGTGCCGGGTGAGGTGCTGCCGGGGACCGGCAGTGTCCCTGACTGGTCCCCCGCCCACCGCGAGGACTACCGGCGGCACCTCCTCCCCGCCGTCATGGCCGACCCCCCGATCCGCCTCGCCCGACTGGCCCCGCTCGTGGTCGAGGCGGCCGGAGAGAAGGACCCCGTGGCGATGGGCATCCTCGACGAGGCGGCCGGCCAACTCACCGACACCGTACGGGCGTTGAACCACCGCCCCGGCGAACCCCTCGTCGCCACCGGCGGCCTGCTCGGTCCCGACGGCCCTCTCACCGCGCCGTTGACCACCCGCCTGCACGCCCTCGGCCTGACCCTCGACTGGGTCGCCGACGGCTGCCGGGGTGCCGTGGCACTGGCCCGGCTCGCCCAGCAGGGAGACGGACGATGAACGAGCCCCTCTACCGCGACGCCACCGTCCCCGTGGACGCCCGTGTCCAGGACCTCCTCTCCCGTATGACCCTGCGCGAGAAGGTCGGCCAGCTCAACCAGCGCATGTACGGCTGGGACGCCTACCGCCGTACCCCCCAAGGGAGTTACGAACTCACCGAAGCCCTGCACGCCGAGACCGAGCGCTTCGCCGGACTCGGCGCCCTCTACGGTCTCCAGCGCGCCGACGCCTGGTCCGGCGTCGACCACACCAACGGACCCGGCGTCGAGGAAGGCGCGGCCCTCGCGCAGCTCGTGCAGCGGCATGTGGTCGAGCGCAGCCGGCTCGGTATCCCGGCCCTGTTCGTCGAGGAGGTGCCGCACGGGCACATGGCCCTCGACGGCACGGTCCTGCCCGTCAATCTGGCCGTCGGCGCCACCTGGGACCCCCAGTTGTACGAGGCCGTCGCCGCGCATGCCGCCGCCGAACTGCGCGCCCGCGGCGGGCATGTCGCCCTGGTGTCGGCCCTGGACATCGCCAGGGACCCGCGCTGGGGCCGCACCGAGGAGTGCTTCGGTGAGGATCCGTACCTCGCGGCCTGTCTCACCGAGGCGTTGGTGCGCGGGATGCAGGGCGAGCGTTCCGGCGACGGGCGCTTCGACGACGACCGCGCCCCGGTGGTCCTCAAGCACTTCGCCGGTCAGGGCGCCACCGTCGGCGGCCGCAACTCGGCCGAGTCGGAACTCGGCCTCCGGGAACTGCACGAGATCCACCTCCCGGCCGCCCGCGCCGGCATCCGCGCCGGGGCCGCCGCCGTCATGGCCGCGTACAACGAGGTCGACGGGCTGCCCTGCGCCGGAAACCGGGCCCTGCTCACCCAACTCCTCAGAGAACGCTGGGGGTTCGACGGCCTCGTCATGGCGGACGGCCTCGCCGTCGACCGCCTCGCCCGCATCACCGGCGACAAGGTCTCCGCCGGGGCCCTCGCCCTCGACGCCGGTGTCGACCTCAGTCTGTGGGACGAGGGGTTCACCCACCTGGAGGAGGCCGTCGAACGGGGCCTGGTGGGAGCGGAAGTCCTCGACCGGGCCGTCGCCCGAGTCCTGAGGCTCAAGTTCCAGCTGGGCCTCTTCGAGCAACTCGGCCCCGCCGCACCACCCGCCTTCCCGAAGCACGGGCGAGACGTCAGCCTCGCCGTCGCCCGCGCCTCCGTCACCCTCCTCCACAACAGGGACGGCGTCCTCCCCGTCGCCGGAAGCGTCTCCCGCATCGCGGTGATCGGCCCCCAATCCGCCACCACCGCCCACCAGTTGGGCGACTACACCGCCCCCCAACGCCCCGACACCGGCACCAGCGTCCTCGACGGACTACGCCAACTCGCCCCACCCGGAACCGACATCCGCCACGCCCGCGGCTGCGCCCTCACCGGCGACGACCTCTCCGGCATCCCCGAGGCGGTCGCCGCGGCCGCCGCCTCCGATCTGGCGGTGCTGGTGCTGGGCGGCAGCAGCGCACGCACCCCCGACACCGAGTTCGACGCCAACGGCGCCGCCCTCAAGGCCGTTTCCGAGATGACCTGCGGCGAAGGCGTCGACCTGGCCGAGCTGCGGCTGGGCCCCGCCCAGTACCGGCTCCTGGACGCGGTCGTCGCGACCGGCACGCCCACCGCCGTCGTGCTGATCCAGGGCCGCCCGCATGTCGTTCCCGACACGGGCGGTGCGCTGCTCACCGCCTGGTACCCGGGACCGTGGGGCGGGCACGCGATCGCCGAGGTGCTGCTCGGGCTCACGGAGCCCGCGGGCCGCCTCCCCGTCTCCGTACCGCGCTCCGCCGCCCAACTCCCCGTCTACTACAACCACAAGGACACCGAGTACGGCGGTTACGTCGACGAGAGCGCGGAGCCGCTCCACTCCTTCGGGCACGGACTGTCGTACACGACCTTCGAGTACGGCACACCCCGTGTCTCCGGCGGCACTGTCACGGTGGAGGTCACCAACACCGGTGCGCGGTACGGCCGTACGGTCGTACAGGTCTATCTCAGGCGGCTGATCACCTCCACCTGGCCGCGCGCCCTCGAACTGTGCGCGTTCGAGGGCGTCGGTCTGGCACCGGGCGAACGCCGTACGGTCGTTCTGCCGCTCGCCCTGTCGATGACGGAAGCCCGGACCGACTCCGTCGAGATCCGTGTCGCGGAGTCGGCCCGGGAGGCATTGCGGGCCGTGCCTGTGGTGCTGGACCTCAGATCTTGACGGCTCCGGACGAGACGCCCTTGTAGAACCACCGCTGGGTGATCACGAACAGCACCAGCACCGGGATCACGGAGATCACCGAACCGGCCATCACCATCCGCTGGTCGTAGCCGAACGACGAGCTCTGGAGCCGGGAAAGTCCCAGCGTCAGCGTCATGTTGCCCTCGGAGCGCAGCACGATCAGCGGCCAGAGGAAGTCGTCCCAGGCGCTGATGAAGGTGTTGATGACCACCACCAGGATCGCGCCCCACGCGGACGGGAGATACAGATACCGGAAGCGCTGCCACTCGTTCGCGCCGTCGAGCATCGCCGAGTCCTCGATCTCGCGCGGTACGGCGAGGAAGGCGCCGCGCATCAGAAGGACGTTGATGGCGCCGACGAAACCGGGGAGCCAGACACCGGCCAGGCTGTCGACCAGGCCCAGATCGCGGATGCTGATGAACAGCGACACCATGATGGACTCGAAGGGGAACATCATCGAGGCCACCAGGACCACCCAGACCGCCTTGCGGCCCTTCCAGCCGGGCTTGGAGAGCATGTAGCCGGCGGTGGTGGAGAAGACCAGCTGGCTGGTGACCGACAGGGCCACCACGATCAGGCTGTTCTTGATGTACGTGGCGACCGGCACCTGTTCGAAGACCGTGCGGTAGGCGCGGAGGGTGGGGTCGTGGGGGAGGATCGTGGCGTTCGCGCCGAAGACGTCCTCGCTCGTGCTCTTGAGGGACGCCAGCAGTTGCCAGAGGAGCGGGCCGACCGTCAGGCCCAGTACCAGGAACAGCAACAGGTAGCGGACGACGAGTTCGCGCGGGCGGCCGTAGTCCCGCCAACGGGGCATCAGACGGCGGCGCTTGGCCGCCGGGACGGTCGCCGTGGTCATGCGTCGTCCTCCTTCGTCAGGCGCTGCGCCAGCAGGGTCAGGCCCAGGGTGAGCGCGAACAGGGCGACGCTGACGGCCGAGCCGTACCCCGCGTTGCCGGTGATCGGGTCCAGGCCGACGTCCCGGATGTAGAAGGGCAGGGTGCGGTCGGCGCCGCCGGGGCCGCCCGTGGAGCTGCCGAGCATGTAGATCTCGGTGAACACGCGGAGCGAGCCGATGCCGGTGAGGGTGCCGACGAGCATCATGGCCTGCCGTACGCCCGGGATCGTGATGTGCCAGAAGCGGCGGACCGCGCCGGCGCCGTCCATCTGGGCCGCCTCGTGCAGTTCCTTCGGGACGTTCCCGAGGGCGGCCAGGTAGAACACCATGTACCAGCCCAGGCCCTTCCACAGGGTCAGGCCCATCGCGGACAGCAGGATCAGCCACGAGTCGGACAGGAACGGGATCGCCGACTTGATCAAGTGGGCTTTCTCCAGCCAGGTGTTGACCAGTCCGTCGTCCGCGAGCAGCCACTGCCAGCTCAGACCGACGACCACGCTGGAGGCCAGCACCGGGGTGTAGAAGGCGGACCGGAAGAACCCGATGCCCGGGAGGTTCTTCTCCACCAGCACCGCCAGCATCAGCGGCAGCAGCACCATCAACGGGACGACGATCACCGCGTACAGGATGCTGTTGCGGGTCGCCAGCCAGAAGTCCGAGTCGTCCAGCATCCGCGTGTAGTTGTCGAGCCCGACGAAACTCGCCGCGCCGCCCAGGGGTTTGGCGTTCGTGAACGACAACAGGACGGTGTTGAGGAACGGGAACACCCCGAACACCACCGCGCACACGATCGCGGGCGCCGTCCACAGCCACGGCAGCCACCAACGGCGGTACATCGCCGCCCCGTTGGCGCCCGCGGCGGGCCCGGGCAGTACGGCCCGGGCGAGCCGGCGGGCGCGGGACGGGGTGCCCGTGCCCCGCGCGGAGCCGGAACTCTCCGCGCCGGACACGGACACCGGCCTAGTGATCTGAGCCGTCACCGTCAGCTCGCCTGCTTCAGCAGCTCGTTGGCCTTCTCCTGGGCGTCCTTCACGGCGTCCGCCGCGCTCTTCTTGCCCTGCATGGCCAGCTGCACCTGGGAGACGATCGCGTTCTGCACGGCCGGGGAGAGGTTGGTCTGGTTGGTGTCGGCCGTCTTGAGCTGGTCGGCGACGAGCTTGCGGGCCTGCGAGAACGGGTCGTCACCGGTGACGTTCTGGAAGAACGGGTCGTTCAGCGACTCCGTGGTGGTCGGGAAGATCACCACGTCCGGGTCCTTGCACCAGGCCGTCTGGTTCTCGGCGTTGGTGAGGAACTCCGCGAACGACAGCGCCGTAGGAGCGTTCTTGCTCGTCGCGGCGACCGAGATGTACTGCGGGGCACCGGCGGACGCCCGGCCGAGCGCGTCGTAGGGCTGCTGGCCGACGGCCGTCTTCGCGTAGATCGACGGGCTGTTCTGCTTCACGAACCGCACGAAACTCGGGTTCGTCGAACCGTAGGCCACCTTGCCCTGGCTGTAGAGGGTGGACGGGTCGTTGCTGGAGGACAGCGAGTCCTTCGGCATCGCGCCCTCCTTGTACAGCTTCGCCATCCACTCCACCCACTGGGTGGTGCGCGGGTCGTCGCCGAAGACGGCGGACTTGCCGTCGGAGGAGAGGACCTTGATGCCCATCTGGTCGAAGTCGGCGGGGATCCGCCAGATCGGGTTGGCCATCGTGGCGTAGTACTTGCCGTCGGCCGCCTTGGCGATCTTCTCGTAGTCCGCGAACAGCCCGAACATGGTCGTCGGGGGCTTCGCCGGGTCGACGCCGGCCTTCTTCAGCAGGTCGGCGTTGTACGTCAGCAGGACACCGCCGGTGTACCAGGGCAGCGTGGTGTGGATCGACTTGCCGTCGGCGTCCTTGAAGGTCGCGGACTTCCAGAACGACTCGACGAAGGGCTTGGAAGCGGCCGGGTCCTTGGTACCGACGTCGAGCAGGTACCCGGCCTTGGTTAGGGCCGTCGCCGTCGGCGCGTTGACGTTGATGACGTCCGCGAGCGTGCAGGCCTGGGCGTCGGCGACCGTGCGGGTGGTGAATGTGTTGTCGCCGGGGTCGTCGATCCACTTGACCTTGGTGCCGGGGTGGGCCTTCTCGAAGTCGGCGATCACCCCGTTGAAGAAGTCCCCGAAGTCCTTCTTCAAGTTGGTCGTCTGGAAGGTGATGTCACCCTTGACCTCGCCGGTGAGCTTCCCCGACCCGACGTTCCCCTTGTCGACCTTGCAGCCGCCGGCCGTGGCGTCCCCGTCGTCCGAGCCACCGCCCGAGAGGCCGCAGCCGGCGGCGGTGAGCGACAGAACGGCGATACAGGTCAGGGTGCGGGTCAGTCTCTTTGCACGCATGCGATGGGTCCTCCGGCCTGGCTGGTTCAATTAACCAACTTCGACTCTGGTTGATGAAAAGGTGGACCAGAATTCATCGGAGGTCAATGCCTCGCCGTGTTGCTTTTAGGTTCCGTGGGGGATCACGTGGGGGATCAGTGGCGGTGTTCGTGGTCCGGGTGTGACGGATCGCCGGGGTGCTCGTGGCCCGGGGCGTACGAGACGGCCGTCCTTGCTCGGTCCAGCCAGTCGAAGAAGGCGCGGCGGGCCGCTGCGCGGCGGAGTTCGTGGGTGATGGCTTCGCGGACCTCGTCGTAGGGGAGGAGGTCCGACGTCTCGTGGAACGGGTCTGCTCCGCGGGCCAGGGCGGCGGGGGTGAGGTAACGGTCCCGGTTGCGGTCGTAGTAGTCGTACACGGCCTCCTCGGGGATGTGTTGCTCGCGTTCCAGGTGGTCGAGGAGGGTGCGGGCGGCTGAGGAGTGGGCGAGGGCTACGGCGACGATGCTGCCCAGGTCTGCGACGTCGCGCTCTGCGGGGAGGGGAGTGATTTCGGGTGCGGCGCCGTCGTGGCTGGTCGCGCCCCGCGGCGGAGCCGCTGATGGATACAGCCCCGCGCCCCTGAGCGGGCTGCGCTGCGCGCAAGCCCGCTGGGCCAACTCGTCGATCACCACCACCTGCGTGGCCCAGCGTCTGCGCTGTCGCTCGGCCCTTGTGAAGGCCTCTGGGCGGGTCTCCTGGTCGCGAGCCGGGATGGCTTTCAGGAGTGCGTCCACTCGGGCCTTCGCTATGGGGTCTCCGTTCACGGACGCCGCATGGTCCGTCATGGCTTCACCTCCAGCTCCACGGCCTCCGTATACGCCACACAGCCATGCCAGCCGATCTTCGCCATCAGCCAGTACGTCCCTGGCGGCACCGCCGAGCCGTCCACCTCGATGACGGACTCCAGCTCCTCCCCGCCCGCCACCGTGAAGCCCTGGACGCCTGGTCCGACGCCGGCCCACGTGCCCCAGGAGGACACGGCCCAGAGGGTGCCGTTGATGGGGCCCCGGGTGGTGTTGCGGAGGGTCACGGGGACGCGGACGCGTTCGTCTCGGCGTACGACCAATCGGTCAACTCCTAGTTTGGGTAGGAGGGTTGGGCCGGTGTGGCCGTCCGCCACGTCCAGCGCCACCACGTCCTCGTACGTCTGGCCGCCGTACTCCAGCCGTGCGGCGAGCCAGTGGCGGCCCGGTTCCGGGTCGGGCGGCGGGAGGACCGTGACCTCGGTGAGGCTGAAGCCGCCGGGTGGGAGCGTGTAGGGGAGTTCGGCGGGCTCGGTGGACCAGCCGGGGGATGTCTCGAAGGTGACCGTGCCCGAGACCGGCGCGTCGGTCAGTTCCGAGGCGATGCGGACGGTGGCCGTGACGGGGGCGGAGACGGTGAGGGGGCTGGGGGAGAGGTACACGGTGACCGGCATGTTGCCGCGCGGGGCGGGGCCGGAGTTGTGGAGCCAGTAGCGGGTGTGGACGGGCTGGGCGGGTTCGGCGGCGGCGATGCCGGGTGCCGGTGGGGTGCCGGCCGCGTTCGCGGGCGTGGCCAGTACGGTCGCCACCTCGAAGCCCGCCAGGTCGACCAGCAGGCCTTCCTGGGCGTCTGGTGTCAGGGGCTCCCCCGGTGTCTCCAGTACGTCGGCCCGGGCGCCCTCCGTCCAGCCGTGCGGTCGGTGGATGCGGGCCTGGGCCGGGCGGCCGTTCACCTCGTGCATGCGGACCACGACACCGGTGCCGGGGTCCGGCTGTGCCGTGCCGCCTCTGGCGAGGGGGGAGCCGGTCGGTTTGAGGGCGTCCAGCAACACCTCGCCCGCGGGCTCCAGTTGGAGGAGGGTGGTGTTGCGGGGGAGCAGGGCATCCTTGGCCCCGGCGCGTACCCGGGCGGTCAGGGGGCGGTTGAACTCGTGACCTCGTTTGGGGAGTTGGCCGTCACGCCAGTCTCCTTCGCCCGCTACGACGGCGTACTCGAAGGTGTGCGACCAGCGTTGGAGCTGGAAGGCGGATCCGTCGGGGGCCGTACGGCGTGGTGGGTCGACCCAGATGCCGGAGGGCCAGCCGGTGCAGGAGCGCATGAGGGACATGTAGAGGTCGCCGGACGAGGTGACCACGCAGCCCGGGGTGCCCCGGTTGAGGATCGAGAAGCTCCGGCTGTCCCACGCGTCGCCCGGTGGCAGCGCCTCGCCGCCGCCCGCCGCGGTTGCCGTGACGGTGAAGTCGTCCAGGTCGGCGACGAGCGCGTCGACCGCCTTGGTGTCGTCGTCCCCGCCCGCCACGACCAGCAGCGGCAGCCGCTCCAGGTCCCGCAGATCGGCGCCCGGCACCCACTCCTCCCGCAGCGAGGCGCGCGGCGCGACCCATACGGCCGCCACGCCCTCCTCGGCGAGCTGCCGCCGGAGTTCGCGCCCGGCGGCCGGGTCCCAGGCGAGGGCCTCGGCGACCACGGAGTTGCGGTCGGGGCCGCCCACGGCGATCCGGATGTCGGGGAGGTTGGAGTCGACCTCCAGGTCGCCGTAACGGGGGCCGCCCGCGATGGTCGAGGTCGCGGTGACCCCGGCCCGGACCAGCGCGGCGGCGAGCCCGGCGCCCAGTTCACCGGCCACGCCCCAGTCGGCGTAGATCAGTTCGGCGACCCCGATCGAGCGGTGCCCGAGGAGCGTGCCGGAGCCGTCGTGCACGGCGACCCGGGCGGTGGACCCCAGCCCGAACCAGGTGTTGGCCGGGTTGTCGAGCGTCCACGGGAACTGCTCGCTGTCCACCTCCACGAACCCGAACCCCCGCCCGATCACCGCGTCCGCGACCTCGTGCACCGGCAGTCCGCCGCGTACGTCGGACGGCCAGCGGACGCGGATGAGCCGGTCGGCGCCGTCGTAGCCGTCGACGGTGGTGGAGAGGTCGAGGCGGTCGACGCCCTTCCAAAGGGTCAGCCGCTGCGTGTACGTGAAGAGGCCGAGGTCGGCGCGGACGGTGACGCGCTGCCCGGCCGGAGAGTGCTCGACCTCGACGGACGCCTCAACGTCCGTGCTGCGGGCGGCGGTTGTGCCGGTCGGGGTGAGGTGCCAGGGGCCCTCGCCGAAGCGCGGGTGCCTCGGGTACTCCTCCTGTACGACGAGTTCGTTGCCGATGTCGCCGGGGCGCAGCAGCTCCCGGACCCCTTCTTGAAGGGCTCGCAGGCTGCTGACACCGCCGCCGCGTGCCGGGTCGACGGTCAGCTCGTAGAACTCGTTGCGGATCGTGGCCCCTTCGCCCGGAGACCACTGCGAGGCGGTGCCCTCGGCCAGCGGTACGGCCTTGAGCCCCATCCCCGGTACCTCCGGCACGACGACACTCAGCCGGCCGTCTTCCTCGCGCACGGCGGGCAGCGGGAGCCCGGTGCTCTCGTCGACCGGCAGAAGCCCTCCGTTCTCGAAACTGAGCACGTCTTTCCGAGCCCAGGTCGCGGAGTTGAGGACGACCAGGTCCGGGCCGCCGCCCGGCAGCGGGACGACCCGGTCGGCGAGGGCCTGGGTGGCATCGGCGTGCACGGTCCGGGCGAGGTCGTACAACTCCCGCCAGCCGGTGAGGAGATCGATGTAGACCTGGTCCGACTCCGAGCCGGTGATGGCGTCGTGATGCGCGCCGTAGACGAGCTGCCGCCACGCCTTGTCGAGGGCCGCGTCCGGATACGGGTGCCCGGTGGTGAGGGAGGCGAGCGTCGCCCAGGCCTCGGCGTCGGAGAGGAGCGTCTCGCCGTACCGCTGGGCCTGTTTGGTGTCGATGTAGGAGACGTCCTTGCCGGTGTAGACGGGGTTCATGTCCCGCGTCTGCGGCGAGGCCTTGCGGCCCTCGGCGTCGAGCTCCGCGCGCACGGCGGCGAAGAAGTTCCGGGGAATCGCGCTGATGAAGCGCGGCCAGACGTAACGGGCGTTCCAGTCACGGTGGATGGACATCACCCAGCGGCACGGCGGCGCGTAGTCCCCGCCGACCGGCAGCATCACATTGCGGGTGAGCGCGACCTTCTTGAGCCCCTTGAACAGCTTGAACGCGGCCTGTTCGGCCTCCGGCAGCGTGGGCGCGTTGTCGATCGCCCATCCCGCGCCGTAGTGATTGACCATGTACGCGGTGAGGATGGACCGCCCCGAGGGCGCGACCCAGTCGAACTCGGCCGGGAACTGCATCCGTTGGGGATCGCGAGGTTCCTCCCCGAAGACGGACAGCGTCGGCCCCCACTGATGGAACGGCCCGCGAGCCCAGGAACTGGACGTCACCCCGGCGTCCGCCATCAGCCCAGGAAACTGCGGATCGTGCCCGAACGCATCGAGCTGCCAAGCGGTTTCGGGCGACGCACCCATGATCCCGCGCTGGTACCCATCGCCGTACAACGCGTTGCGTACGGTGGCCTCGGCGCCGGTGAGGTTGGTGTTCGGCTCGTTGTAGGTGCCGCCCATGATCTCGACGCGTCCGGTGCGGATCAGCTGGCGCAGGAAGGCGCGCTCCTCCGGGAAGGCGTCCCAGTACGGCTTGAGGTAGTCGACCTCCGCGAGCACGAAGGTGTAGGCCGGGTCGCGCCGCGCGAGGTCGCAGTGGGCGCGCACCAGGCTCATCCCGGACTGGCCGCGCGAGTCGAAGGTGCGCGCCGGGAGCCCGGAGCCGGCCGGGTCGTCGGCGACGTCCCAGGTCTCGGTGTAGGCGGCCTGGGTGTTCCACCAGACGGGGTCGTAGTGGAAGTGGCTGACCATGAACATGGTCCAGCCGGGCTCGGCGGGGGTGAACGGGGCGGTGCGGCGGGCGACCTCGGAGCCGTCCGTGGCGGTCACCGTGATGTGCTCGCCGTCGCCGGCCACGGGTATCTCCGCGCGTACGGTGCCGTCCTCGCCCACGGTGACCCGTGTCTCGCCGACGCCGTGGACGCCCGGCCCCTCGGCGGTGAGGGTCACCGTACGGCCCGGGACGTGCTCGATCTCGGCGACCACCACCTGGTACGCCTGCTCGGGGGTGCCGACGAAAAGCTCGGTCGACTCGACAGAGATGACGCGCATGGGTCTCCTACGAGAGTGCTCGGCGGAGCCCCATCCTGGCATCGCAGGGATGGTTCAAACAACCATCTACGCGTGTTCTCGGTGAATCATCTATGCAATATCACTGTCGGTCGGCAGGCCGCCGCCGGGCCGTCAGCGACCGCGCCGCCCCTTCGCCGAGTGCTGCGGCACGATGTGGTCGGTCAGGGCGAGCGAGGCGCTCGCGCGCTGGTAGGAGAGCTGCGCGACCCGGACGTAGAGGCAGTCGAGCAGTACCAGGACGGAGTGCCGGCCGCCGATGCCGGTGAGGAAGTTGGTCTCCGAGGCCGACGACACGAGCCGGATGTCGGCGGCCTTGGCGAGCGGTGAACGCGGGTCCGAGGTGAGCGCCACGGTGGTCGCGCCCCGCTCCTTGGCCAGCTCGAACGGCTCGATGGTCTCCCGGGTGGCCCCCGAGTGCGAGATGCCGACGGCCACGTCCGCCGGGGTGAGCAGGGCGGCGGAGGTGGCCGCGCCGTGCACCTCGGTCCAGCCGCGCACCGAGCAGCCGATACGGAACAGTCGCGTCTCGGTCTCCAGCGCCACGGCCCCGCTGCCGCCGGTGCCGTACAGATCGATACGGCGGGCCCGGGCCATGGCCTGCGCCGCGCGCTCGATCGCGTCGAGGTCGATCCGGTCAATGGTCTGCTGCACAGCCCGCAGATCGGCGCTGCCCACCACCTGCACGACCCGCTCCAGGCTGTCGTCGGGCGAGATGTCCGGCCCGATCTCGGCGGTGCCCCAGTCGGAGACCTCGCCCCGGCCGTGCTCCTTGGCCAGCTCGATCAGCAGATGCTGGTAGGAGTCGAGCCCGATGGCCCGGCAGAACCGGGTCACCGTCGCCTGGGAGGTGCCGGTGCGGCGCCCCAGCTCGGCGGCCGAACAGTGGGTGACGGCGGCCGGATCCTCCAGGATCAGGTCGCCGACCTTGCGCAGGGAACCGGCCAGCCGGGGCAGCTCGGTGCGGATCAGTGAGGTGACGTCCGTGGGAGGCATGGGGAGAAGGTATCAGCCACCGGGTGGATGGCTCCTTGAATACCAGGACCGGGTGAACCGGGTGGGGAGCGGGTGCGCAGGCGGATTGAATGCAGGGGGCAGGTTGTGATTTATTGATTCACCGATGGAGATGTATAGGGTGGTTCAATCCATCAGCGGTTGATCTACCAGTGGGGAGTGAGTGCCGCGTGTCCGTCGAGTCCGTCGAGTCCGTCAGCGCCCAGGGCTTCGCGCAGCAGAGCCTGGCCGTCCTTCAGCAGATCACCGAGTCCGCCCGCGCCGACGTGGCCCGCGCCGCGGAACTGATCGCCGACTGCGTACGCGCCGACGGGGTCATCCAGGCCTTCGGCACCGGGCACTCCCAGGCCATGGTCCTCGAAGTCGCGGGCCGCGCGGGCGGCTTGGTCCCCACGAACCGCCTCCAGATCGCCGACCTCGTCCTCTACGGCGGCGACGCCCCGTCCGTCCTCGACGACCCGCTCCTGGAGCGGCAGCCCGGGGTGGCCGCGCGCCTGTACGACTTGGCCGCCCCCCGCCCTCAGGACCTGTTCGTCGTCATCTCCAACTCCGGCGTGAACAACGTCATCGTGGAGATGGCCCTGCGAGTCAAGGAACAGGGCCACAAACTGCTCGCCATCACCTCCCTCACCCACACCAACGCCGTCCCCGCCGGCCACCCCAGCGGCAAGAAGCTCGCCGACCTGGCCGACGTGGTCCTCGACAACGCCGCCCCGGTCGGCGACGCGCTGTTGGAGCTGCCGGGCGGGGGCGCGGTGTGCGCGCTGTCCACGCTCACAGGGGTGATGCTGGTGCAGATGGCGGTGGCGGAGGCGTCGGCGGTGCTGCTCGCCGCCGGGGAGCGGCCGCCGGTGTATGTGTCGGCGAATGTGCCGGGGGGGTTCGAGGGGAACCTGGAGCTGGAGAAGCGGTATGCGGGGCGGGTTCGGCGGACGGCGAGCTGATGAGGGTCACCACCGTCGGCGTGTCGGAATGAAGTCGGCCGAAAGGGAGCGCTAAGAAGCGGGCCGATTCATTCCCGAAGCGGGCAAATCACCTGGTGCGGAGAGAGGTTGGTCTGGCCAGTTCGAAGCTGTTGGGGTACCTGATGCATTGTTGCCTTTGGTTGACGGAGGGTGAGGCTGTGGTTTGAATATGGGCACAATTTGAAGATCGTGTGACACGGGGGGCGTGTTTCTGTGCGATTCGGCTCGTCTGCTAGACGCATATCGAAATGTCATGCGCATGATCAACATGCCGATGCGAGGGTCGCGGCGGTCGTGGTCGCCGCCCTGCTGGCAGTCCTGGTGTCACCCGTTCAGCAGACTTCCGCGTCTGCCGCGGAGTCGGATCCCCCTTCTCTGACCGAGGGGCAGCGTGCGTTGGAGCAGGCTGCGGAATCCGGTGAGCGTGTGGAAATGGTCGGGGAGCGTACGGACCGGTCGACGGTCTTCGCGAACCCGGACGGGTTCACGTTCACGCTGGAACAGTCGGTGGTTCCCGTGCGGGTGCCGAAGCCGGACGGCGGGTGGCAGGCGCCGGATGCGACTTTGGTGAAGCGCTCGGACGGTTCGGTGGGGCCAAGGGCCGCGGCGGTCGAGATGGCGTTCTCGGCGGGTGGTGAGCAGGCGCCGTTGGCTTCCATCGAGGATGCGGGCAAGTCCCTGGAGCTGCGGTGGCCGGGGAAGCTGCCGGAGCCGGAACTGGACGGTACGCGGGCGGTGTACGCGGAGGTCCTGCCGGGTGTGGATCTCCAGGTGGCGGTGACACCGGAGAGCTTTCAGCCGGTGTTCGTGGTGAAAACGCCGGAAGCTGCGGCGAGCGACGAGCTGAAGAAGTTGACCTTCGGACTGAAGGCCCAGGGGTTGGACGTAGTTGAGGGGGCGGCCGGGAATCTGACGGCTGTTGACGGAACTGGCCAGACCGTGTTCCGGGCGCCGCCGGCGCGAATGTGGGACTCGGCGGGCGATGCATCGGCAGCGACTGGCGAGACCTCCGGTACGCAGACATAGCTGATGAAGACTCAGGTCCTCACGGAAGGCGAGCCGAGCGGTGCCTCCGCCGACCCCGCCGAGGCGGCTCCCTCAGGTTCGGGTGTTGAGCCGGGCCAGGGCGACACCTTCGCCCGGATGGATGTGCAGGTAACCGAGGACTCGCTGTCCGTCGAGCCCGACACGGCGATGCTCACCAAGACCGACGCGGACGCGTTCCCGCTGTTCATCGATCCGACAGTGACGTGGGGGGAGTCGGAGCGCACCTTGCTGCGCAGTGACGGCTACGAGTCGTACGGCTGGGGAAACGGCGACGACGACCAGGGCAAGGGCGCGGGAAAGTGCGGCACCTGGAACGGCTACTACTGCGGTCCGGGATACGTGCAGAAGCTGTACTTCGAGTTCTCGCCCGCCAGCCTGAAGGGCAAGAAGGTCCTGGATGCAACCTTCCGAGTGACGGAGCCGTGGGCATTCCAGTGCGACCCGCGCTGGGTGGACCTGGTCCGGACGAACAACATCTCCTCCGCCACGACCTGGTCCTCGCGTCCGAAGGAACTGGACCTGATGGTGGACCGGTACGTCTCCGCGGGCCGTGGTTCGCTGTGCGACCCGGACTCCCCGGACGCGCCGATCGAGTTCAACGACAACCCGGAGGAGACCAACGAGAACCTGACCTCGACCGTGGCGAACTTCGCGGCGGGCAGCTTTTCCCGGCTGACTCTGGAGATCAAAGCGCACGACGAGAGTGACGCCTCGGCCTGGAAGCGGTTCAAGAACGACGCCGTCCTCGCCGTGAAGTTCGTGGGTGTGCCCGACAAGCCGAGCGCGATCGGTCTGGTCACCGGTTCCGGCACGGTCTGTGAGTCCGACGAGAACGACCCGGCAGTCATCTCCAGCCCCTTCCCGACCCTGACCGCGACTGCGCAGACCAAAGCGGGCGGTGAGAAGGAAGCGCAGCTGCACATTGCCTACGACCTCGACCAGAAGAGCGGCAGCAGTTGGGTGGACACCCCGGCGGACTGGGGCGACGAGCGCCCCTCCTCCGGCTACGTCGGTGACAACACCAAGGTGAACCTGGTGTGGTCCAACCTCACAGACAGCACGCTCTATCGGTACCGGGCCTGGGTGCGTTCGTACTACAACGACGGTGCCAGCTATCTGGCCGGGCCTTCGAACGCCTCGTCGTCCAACTGGTGCTACTTCAAGGTGGACTCCAGTGCCCCAAAGCAACCGATCATCACGATCGGTACCCCGTACGAGGAATGCGCGACCAACGACTGCACCGCACACGGCGAACCGGGGATGAAGGGAACATTCACCTTTGAACCTGCCGCTGGCGACACCAACATCGCCTACCAGTACAGACTGTCGTCGGATGCTGCCTGGTCGCCCGACCAGAAGGGTTCCTCCGTAACGCTGCCCATCACGCCCACGAAGGCAACCTTGTACACCCTGTACGTGCGGGCCAAAGATGGCATCGGCCGGTACGGTGCGCAGTCCGTTGTCAGCTTTTTGGTAGGCGATGGTCAGAAGCCAGTCGGGCAGTGGCAGTTCACCGAAGCCGACGGTGCCGCAGTGGACACCGCCACCTGGGACGGCCCGGACAACGCGACTCTGGCCGGCGGCGCAGCCCGCGACGACCGCGGCCGCCGAGGCCTGATCACGAGGGATGCCGCGGGCGCACCGCTGCCGACACAAGTCTCCGACAAGGGACTGGCACTCGACGGCAGCACAGGCTACGCGGCCACGACCGGCACGGTCCTGGACACCTCGCAGTCGTACACAGTCAGCGCCTGGGTGCGGGTCGACCCGTCATCCACGAAGACCGTCACGGCGCTGAGTCAGTCGTCGGCGACGACAAGCCCATTCGCCAAGAACTACAGCCCGTTCATCATCTCCTACGGCACCAAGTGGAGCATGCGCGTCCTGGACAAGACCGGCGCATTCCATGAGGCGGCGGCACCGAACGCGATGCCCAAGGGTGTGTGGACGCACATCGCCGGTGTCCATGACGCCGCTGCGAAGAAGATCTACCTGTACGTAAACGGCAAGCTCCAGGCGTCGACCGACGCCGGGGCCGCATGGCACGCCGACGGCGCGTTTCAGATCGGGCGCCTGCTGTACGGCGACAGCTACGTGGATTACTTCAAGGGCAGCATCGACGAACCCAAGGTGTGGCAGCGAGTGGTGTCCGACGGAGAGATCGCCGAAGAGGCGAAGCAGTTGACGTCGAAGACGTACGCGGATGTGGAGTTGGTCGCGAACTGGTCGGCGGACCATGGCTCCGGCACCACCATCGCGGACACCACGTCTGGCTACGGTCGCTCGCTGACCTTGGCCGGCGGTGCCTCGCTCGACGGTGAGGCGATCGTGCTGGATGGCGTGGACGACGCTGCCACGGTGACCGGGCCGGTAGTGGACGACACCGGTTCGTTCACGGTGACCGCCCTGGCGGACTTGGACGGCGACACGCTCAAGAACAAGGGCGTCGGCTACATCGGTCAGGTGGTCGGTCAGCGCACATCAGACGGTTCTGCGTGGGGCTTCTGGTACGAGGTGGAGACACAAGGGGCCGAACTGGACCAGGAGACAGGAGAGGAGAAGACCGTCACGAAGGGCTACTGGCACTTCGGTCGGCTCAACTCCGACGGCACGTTCAGCGCAGTGGCCTCGGAAGCGGTCGCGGTCATGGACAGCATGGTGCGGCTCACCGGTGTTTTCAACGCCCAGGACGGCACGATCAGCCTGTACGTCGGTGCCGTGAACAACGGTGAAAAGGCATTCACCGCGAAGATCGGCACGGGCGACTTCGCCATCGGCAAGGGCTTCAACAGCAGCGCCTGGAAGTACTACCTGCCCGGGCGAGTCGCCGAGGTCCGACTGTGGGCGGGCGCGATGGCCGGCTCGGACCAGGTGGACGAGACCGTCGGCGACTGACCCGGAGGTGGCGGGACAGCACACCAAGCGGCCGCCCCGCCCCCTCCGGCTTTCCACTTCGACCCACCTTTCGGGTCACTCTCCGACCCGCTCTCCGGGTCCTTCAGCCAACACAAGCGGGGGCAGCACGATGACGATGAGCAGAGGGACGTCTCCGTGGGGACGCGTCAGACGAAGTGGATGGCGCAGGTCGGCCAGGCTGCTGGTGCAGTCGTTGGCCTTGGCGCTGGTCGTGCCGATGGGCGTAGCCCAGGTGGCTCAGGCCGCGGAGTCCGGAGGGCTGGGCCGCCCGGACGTCCCCGAGTCTCGGGTGAGCAAGGTCAAGGAGTTCGACGGCCCTGGCGCGAAGAAGGCACGGGAGCAGGTAGCCCGGGACAAGAAAGCCAACAAAGCGCAGGCCGAGCAGGCGCAGACCGAGCGGAAGGCTGCCTGGCCCGGCCAGGGCGAGGCGAAGCTGACCCTTGCCGGGGGCAGAGCGGCCAAGGCGAGTCCTGGCGGGGTTCCGGTGACGCTGGCTCCTCCGTCCAACGACAAGGCTGCGACGGGCCAAGCTCGCGTGACCGTGCTGGACCGGAAGGCCGCCCGCGCGGCAGACATCACGGGCGTGCTGTTGACCGCAGAGGCGGACACAGCAGGTACCGCACAAGTCAGCGTCGACTACAGCGACTTCGCTTCCGCCGTGGGCGGCGGCTGGGCGCAGCGGCTGCACATGGTGCAGCTTCCCGCATGCGTGCTCACCACCCCAGAGAAGGCCGAGTGCCGCATACAGCGTCCACTGCCGTCGCAGAATGACTTCGACCAGCAGTCGGTCTCGGCGCAGGTGCGCGTCGCGGAGTCCACGGACGGCGACTCGACCCAGCTCCTAAAGGCCGTGGACAACACGACCGCCACTGCCACGGTCCTGGCCGTCACCGCCGCGGCGGCCGGCTCCGGCGAGTCGCCCAGCGGCTCCGGAAACTACTCGGCGACCCCGCTTTCGGAATCCTCATCCTGGGAGGCGGGCGGCAGCTCCGGTTCCTTCACTTGGTCCTACCCCTTCACCCTGCCTCCGGCCGCGGCGGGCCCGCAGCCGCCGCTGGCGCTGTCGTACGACTCGGGCAGCGTCGACGGCCGCACTGCCAGGTCCAACAACCAGGGCACGTCTGTCGGTGAAGGCTTCGGGATCACAGACTCCTACATCGAGCGCTCATACGGATCGTGTGACGACGACGGCCACGACGACATATTCGACCTCTGCTGGAAGTACGACAACGCGAGCCTCGTCCTGAACGGCAAATCGTCACGGCTGGTCAAGGACGACGACAGCGGTCAGTGGCGGCTGGAGAACGACGACGCCTCGACGGTGACCCGATCCACCGGCGCGGACAACGGCGACGGAAACGGCGAGTACTGGACGGTCACCACCGGCGACGGCACCAAGTACGTGTTCGGTCTGAACAAGCTGGAAGGTGCAGACACTCAGCGCACCAACTCCACTTGGACCGTAGCGGTGTTCGGTGACGATCCGGATGAGCCTGGCTACAGCAACGGCGACTCCTTCAGCGCCCGGTCGGTGGTCCAGGCCTGGCGATGGAACCTGGACTATGTCGAGGACACCCGCGGCAACGCGGCGACCTACTGGTACTCGAAAGAAGCGAACTACTACAAGAAGAACCAGGCGACAAAGGCGAGCTCGTACTACAACCGAGGTGGATATCTCAACCGGATCGAGTACGGCCTGCGTAAGGACGCACTGTTCACGGACAAGGCTGACGCGAGGATCACCTTCGGCTACGCCGAGCGCTGCACGGCCGCGGATTGTTCCAGTCTGACCGACGCCACCTCGGACAACTGGCCGGACGTACCGTTCGACGCGATCTGCTCGCAGGACGACACCGACTGCGACGCGACCGGCCCGACGTTCTTCTCGCGCAAGCGTCTGACCGGCATCGAAACGTCCTCCTACAACGCCACGAGCGCCGCGTACGACGCGGTGGACTCCTGGGCCTTCACCGAGCAGTACCTGGACGGCGGGGACATCGGTGACAGTTCCGACCAGGTGCTGACCCTGAAGTCGATCAAGCGCACGGCCAAGGCGGGCACCACCAGCATCGCCATGGACCCGATCACGTTCACCTACCAGATGCGGTCCAACCGCGTCGATGCCACGGACAACATCCTCCCGCTGACCCGTCCCCGGATCTCCACGATCACCTCGGAGACCGGTGCCCTCACCACGGTGACGCTGTCGGGCGAGGAGTGCGTGCGCAGCCAGGTCATCTCTGCCGCGCCGGACACCAACACCCGTTCCTGCTATCCGCAGTTCTGGAACATCAACGGTGCCACGGAAGCCTCCATCGACTGGTTCCAGAAGTACCGGGTGCTGGCCGTCACCGTCTCCGACCCGGCCGCCGACAACGAGGCCGTCGAGCACTCCTACGACTACAGCGGCGCGGCCTGGCACTACAACGACTCACCGTTCACGCCGAAGAACGAGCGCACTTGGTCCCAGTGGCGCGGCTACGCCCAAGTCACCGCTTGGACCGGTGCCACGAGCGTCACCCGCTCGAAGACCCTCTCCCTCTTCCTGCAAGGCATGCACGGCGATCAGAAGAGCGACGGCACCACCAAGTCCGTCACGGTCGCCCCACTGTCGTCTCCCGCCCTCGGCGCCGCGTCGGTGAACGACAAGGACGAGTACGCGGGTCAACTGCGCGAGCAGGTCACCTACGACGGCTCCACCGCGATCTCGGCGACGGTCAACGACCCCTGGTCACAGGAGACGGCCCGGCAGAGCCCACCCGGCGCCGGCGACCACGTCGCCCGATTCGTCCGTACCGAGAAGGTCCACAGCTACACCTACTTGACGGCGTCCCAGACCTGGCGCGAACGCCAGACGAGCACAACGTTCGACGGCTACGGCATGCCCGTCACGGTCGACGACTTCGGCCAGGTGGGCAAGGGGTCCGACGAGACCTGCACCCGTACCTGGTACGCCCGCAACGGCGTCGTCGGCATCAACAGCCTTGTCTCCCGCACCCGTACGGTCGCCCGCACCTGCGCCACCACGGACGCCTCGCTCACCCTGCCCGCGTCCATGGACCCGGCCAAGCCATCGCGGGGCGACGTGCTCGCGGACGTGAGCACCGTCTACGACAACACGAGCGCCACGACCTGGTCACCCTCGCAGACGCCCACGACGGGCCTCGCAACCTGGACCGGCCGTGCCACCGGCTACGCCGCCACCGCCAACAGCGACGGCGACCGGCTGCCCTCCGGCTGGCAGCGTGTCTCCGCGACGACGTACGACACGCTGGGCCGCCCCCTGAGCGTCAGCGACGCGACCACGAACCCGCCCAAGTCCCTCGCCTACACCCCGGCCGACGCGGGCCCGCTGACCAAGACGATCACCACCGACCCCAAGACCTACAAGACGACGAGCTTCCTGGACGCGCGACGCGGCCAGCCGCTGCGCATCTACGACGCCAACCTCAAGAAGACCGAGCTGTCCTACGACGCCCTCGGCCGCCTCACCCAGGTCTGGCTGCCGAACCGCGACAGTGCCAGCCAGTCTCCGAACCAGAAGTTCGCCTACCACCTGGACAGCACCCAGTCCTCCTGGGTCTCTACGTCGACCCTGAAGAAGGACGGCGAGACCTACAACACCAGCTACACGCTGTTCGACTCCTCCCTGCGCCCTTTGCAGACCCAGGCCCCGACTCCTGAGGGCGGACGCCTGCTGACGGACACGCGTTACGACACGCGGGGCCTGGCCTACGAGACGTACGCCGACATCTTCGACACCAGCAGCACCCCCAACTCGACCTACACACGCGCCGAGTACGGCGAGGCGCCCACCCAGACGGGGACGGTGTTCGACGGGGCGGGGCGCCCCACAACCTCCAGCCTGCTCGTCTACGGCGTAAAGAAGTGGTCCACCACCACCAGTTACACAGGCGACTCCACCGCCACGACGGCCCTAGCGGGCGGCTCGGCCCAGCGGACCATCAGCGACGTCCGCGGCAAGGCCGTGGAGACCCGCGAGTACGCGAGCACGAGTCCTGCCGACACCGCCTACGGGGCTGGCACCGGTGCCGCGTACACCTCCACGAAGGTCGCGTACGGACTGGACGGCCAGGAGAAGACGATCACCGGGCCGGACAACGCGACCTGGTCGTACGGGTACGACCTGTTCGGCCGCAAAGCGAGCTCCACTGACCCCGACAGCGGGGCGACGCTCACCGAGTTCGACACCCTCGACCGTGCCGTCAAGTCCACGGACTCCCGGGGCCAATCCGTCCTGACCGAGTACGACGTGCTCGGCCGCGTGACGGGAACCTGGAAGACCTCCAAGACAGACATCAACCAGCTCACCAGCTATGCGTACGACACCATTCTGAAGGGTTTGCCCACCTCTTCCACGCGCTATGTGGGCGGCAAGGCGGGCGCGGCCTACACGCAGGCTGTCACCGCCTACGACACCCTTGAGCGGGCCACGGCAACCGAACTGCAGCTGCCTGCCAGCGACGCGCTCGTCAAAGCCAACCCGGCCCTCGCGACACTGAAGTACGAGATGTACTACAACCTCGATGGCACGCTCAAGCAGACGAAGGAACCTGCGGCCGGGGGCCTTTCGGCCGAGAGCCTCGATTACGGATACGACGCCCTCGGCAACCTGACCTCCATCGGCGGCTCGACCGGTTACCTGCTGGACGTGGACTACTCGGCCCTCGCCCAGCCGAACCTGCTGACCCTGGGCGCGGGCGGCACCGACAACAAGAACCTCTACGTCGCCAACAACTTCGAAGCCGGCACCGGCCGTGTGACCCGCAGTTTCGTCACGGACCAGACGCACGGCTACATGCTCCAGGACCTCAACTACGCCTACGACGAGGCCGGAAACGTCACCTCGATCAGCGACCCAGCCCTGCTGGGCGGTGCCAGTTCTGCAGAGACCCAGTGCTTCGCCTACGACGGTCACCGCCGCCTGGTCGATGCCTGGACCCCGTCCTCGCAGAAGTGCTCCGACACCAAGAGCTCGTCGAGTCTGTCGGGGCCGGCCCCGTACTGGACCACGTACTCCTACAACGCGGCGGGCCAGCGGACCGGGGAGACGATCCACAAGTCCACCGGCGACACCAATACGACGTACTGCTACACCAGCACCACCCAGAAGCACACCCTGACCGGCACCACCACCAAGGGCGACTGCGCCAGCCCCGAGCGCACCTACAAGTACGACGCGGGTGGCAACTCCTGGCAACGCCCCGGCAAGTCGGGCACCCAGACACTGGACTGGTCGACCGAAGGCGAGCTCAGCAAGCTGACCGAGAACGGTGTAGCGACCGACTATCTCTACGCCGCTGACGGCAGCCTGCTGATCCGCAACACGCAGAACGGCGAACGCGTCCTGTACGCCGGCTCCACCGAACTCCACCTCCGTGCCAACGGTACGCTCTGGGCTCAGCGCACCTACGGAGCCAGCGGAACCAACTCCGCGGTGCGGTCCAACCAGTCCGGTACCGAGAAGGTCACTTATCTCACCGGCGACCAGCACAACACGGCGTCGTTGTCGGTGAACCGCGACACCGGGCAGACCTTCACCAAGCGCTACACCACACCGTTCGGCGCGGACCGCGGTACCCCCTTGTACGGACCCTGGCCCGACGACAAGGGCTTTCTGGGCCAGACGAGAGATGCCACCACCGGCCTCACTCACATCGGCGCCCGTGAATACGACTCGTCCATCGGTCAGTTCATCAGCGTCGACCCGCTCCTGGACCCGAGCGACGACCAGAGCCTGAACGGTTACAGCTACGCGGGCAACAACCCGGTCACCTTCAGCGACCCGAGCGGTCTGTTCTGCGATGGCTGCAGCGTCGGCAACGACGACAGTGCCTGGACCCCTGAACACGGGCCTGGCTGCACCACCGAGGGCTGCTACGACGAGGACGGCAACAAGACCAGCGGAAGCGGCGGGGGCGGGGGTACTGCCACCAACGACGGCTCCAGCACGACCCCCAGCACTACCCCACCCGTGGTTGACCGGGTCATCATCCCGGATAAGGACCAGCTGTATGCGATGGGCTACGGCGGGGGCTACCCGGACTCGATCACCTACGCCGAGATGCTCTCAAAATGGGCAGAAAAGAAGTGTTACGACCGGAGGAACGTCGAGGCATTCTGCGACACGGCCACGCGTGCGGGGCTAGTGCGCACCGACAGTGCGAATGACCCGTGGGGTGTCAAGGCCACATACCACTGTCTCACCGGCCGCGGGGACTGTGGCGAGGCCATCGTTGATGCCGTCATCAACCTCGCCACGCTTGCCTTCGGATCCACCGGGAAAGCGCTAGCGGCACGTGGCGCGTCACCAGCGGTCGCAGCGGAGGCAGAGGCTGCCGCAGCCAACTTGATGAAGGCATCGTGCAGCTTCACGCCCGATACACCGGTCCTGTTGAAGAGCGGCGAAACCAAAGCAATCAGCGAGGTCAAGGTCGGCGACAAGGTCGCTGCTGCCGATCCTGACACCGGCAAACGCCAAGGAAGCAAGGCCGTCACCCATCGCTTCGCCCACCAGGACGACGACCTAGTCGACGTGACTGTACGTACCACCGACGGTCACACATCCGTCCTGCACACCACCGCCGACCACCCCTTCTGGAACGAGACCCTCCAGACCTGGACGACAGCCGCCACACTCCGCTCCGGCTACCGGCTCAACACCGCGACCGACACTCACGTCCGAGTGGTCGACGTGGTAGACCAGGCTGGTTCCACCGAGATGTACAACCTCACAGTCAACGATCTGCACACGTACTATGTTTTGGCTGGCGAGACACCCGTCCTGGTCCACAACAGTTGTCCCGTCCTCCTAGGGAACAGAGAAGGCATTACGAACTACCGTCTGGATAACCCTGGCAACTTCAAAGTCCTCAACCTTCGAGGCACTATGAACAAGTTGGGAAAAGACGGCGCAAAGGTAATCGGCGCGAAGGGTAACGGAAGATGGAACTGGACCCGCAACAAGCGCTTTATAGATGATGCGCTGGCCAGCGGTACGCCAATTCGCCTGGTGACGGATCCTGGCAAGTCCCTTTACATCGGAGGCAAGGTCTATCAGCGAGAACTCAAATACCTGATGGGTAAGGGCTACAGCTGGCGCCAAGTGGACAACTACTGGGAAGTTTACAGAATTCTTCCCTAGGTCGAACAAGGAAGGCGAAGGAAAGAGCTCGTGGCTCAACGAAAAGTCAGCTTCTTTGACGAGGTCAGTACGGTATTCGCGGACCTGGCGGACGAGTTGAAGCTCACCGGTCCTGAGGAGAACGAGCTGGTCCTGCCATGCTCGATCTATAAGGGATCGGGTGTGGAGTACCGAATCATGCTCAATGACCTGGAAGGAAGGGTGGGGTGCACCATAAAGATCCAAGCTGATACCGTCAGTTTGACGGCGGATATCGAGCCACTAGCCATCGTTTCCGGTGCTGTGGAGAAGCGTGGCGGTATCTCCTACAGTGCCCGAAATCAGAACCAGTTGCAGAAATCTCTCCTAGGGTTGGCCGACTACGTCCGCCGCGTGCATCCCTTCCTCGTCGACCCCGCCACAGCTGTGGACCTGATTCGGAAAGCTAGGGCTTGAGAATGGTACTGGCGGGCAAAATCGTGATCCGGGACCACTAGCCCACCGCCGCCGGTCCACAGATAGTGCCTGTAACCGAAAGACGCTTTCAATACCCTCTTCGTGTCCGGCGAGGGTGTTGAAAGCTATTTTCCAATCACAGGTTGGCCAGTGACGCGAGGTATGCCTGGTCGACGCAGTGATCAAGAATCGGCCAGGATGTTCATGCTAGAGAACTGAAATATCTCGAAGGTGAAGGTTACGGCTGGCAGCAGTTCGTTGATTACTGGGAAGTTTATAAGATTCGGCCTTGAATGGTTACGCAAACAAGGTGAGGGTGTTTGGAATGGCGCCTTCGGCGAAGGTCTTCTTCGGAGAGGTGCGACTGGCGTACTCCGGGGTGTCGGCCAGGTTGGGTTTCGTTGGTCCCGAGGAGAATCTGGATGTCGTGCCGGCTGCGACGTACAGAGGCGACGGACTGGTCTATGAAGTCTGCCTGGATTGGCGCGCTGGAGACGTGGACACGTGGGTGGACTTTAGGAGCGATGCCTACTTGTTTCACGTGGGTCTCGAGGCCTTGGCACTGAGCTTGGAGATTGTGGAAAAACGTGGCGGAATTTCCTATAGCGCTCGTAATCTGAAACAGATGAAAAATTCGCTAGAGGGGCAGGCCGCATATGTGGATCTTGTGCACCCCATAATCGCTGCTGGAGAAGTGGAGCGCCTTATGGTTGAGGCTGGAGCGCAGAGGTTCGGGTGAGGGGCCCAGTGCTGCGGAAAACTTGCGAGAATGCTGCGTAGCGATCTGGGATCACTAGCCCAACCGCCACCGGCCCACACGTAGCGCCTGTAACCGAAAGAGGGTTATCGACACCCTCTTCGTGTACGGAGAGAATATCGATAAGCACTTCCTAATTGCAGGTTGTGGACTGCGCAGGGTTCGAGGTGTCGGGCGGCATGAATGCTGCCGGAGGCGCCATGATTCCCGAGATTGGGTGAGTTGTATGCAAGAAGAGTGGTTGACTGAAATCTCGGACCGACTTCAAGGCGACGGATATGAGCGAATTGATGAGGAGTTGAGTGGGCCTTTCGGGAATGTTCGCATCAGGTTCAAGGGTATGTTGTGCGAAGTGATTGTGGGGAGGGAGAAGGTGGAATGGTACGTTGCAATTGCGCCACGGGGTGGAGAGCCGAGGATGTCGCCTAGCGTTTAGGCTTGCTATATTGACGGCGTGGAGCAGGATATCGAAAATGTCCCACCCTTGGAAAGTGAGCTGGAATTCTTTTATGGCCGCTTGAGGGAGGTAGAGCAAGCCGTGGAGCGAGATGGTGAGGTTGGCGATAAACTCCGCGCCATAAATCGCAAACGCGTCATGGCTAGGCTAAGGCTGGGGCCTGACATGAAAAGGCTTAAAGGGGAATCCTAGGGGCCTGTGGGGGAATCGGCGCAGAGGGTCCATATCTGGATAGCGGGGTATCAGGGTGTATGGCTCGACGGAAATTGAGCTTCTTCGACGAGGTTCGCGCGGCCTTCACTGCCACGGCAGAGGAGCTCAAACTCACGGGTCCCGAGGAGAGTGAACTGATTATGCCGAGCGCCAACTACAAAGGTTCTGGTGTCGAGTACCGGTTCCGTTTCGATAGCCAAGAAGGCACTGTCACATGTAGCGTCAAAATCCCAACGGACACCGCCGATCTGACGGTGGACGTCGAACCGCTGGCTATCGCTGCCGGTATTGTGGAGAAGTGCGGCGGCGTCTCCTACAGTGCCCGGAACCAGAATCAGTTGCAGAAATCCCTACTGGGGCAGGCTGACTACGTCCGGCGTGTGCATCCGTTCCTTACCGACTTCGCGGCAGCCGTGGACCTGATGCGGAAAGCCGGTGCTGATGAATGGCGTCGGCACGGCACGACGTGATCCAGGACCACCACTCCAACCGTAAATGCTAGACGCAAGCGGGGCGAGAATTGGCTGCACGTTCCAGGAGGGGTGATGCAATGAGCTCCAATGGGCGATCATTTGCGATTCTTGCACCCGACAAGAATGTGAATTATGGCCGTCAAGAGTTGCCCTCTGCTCGGGATGGCCAGATTCGAGATCTGTTGCTCGGAGTGACAGAGGAAGTCGGATTCGATCGGATCAAGAACCTGATGCCGCGATATGCTGATCAGGTGCTGAGCGCTTTCGCGGAACGGGCTGCTTCGATCGCGGTGCGTCACCAGGATGCGCGTGAGCTGCGCGCTGGCCTCCTTGCTGCGGCCATCGCTAATTCGATTACCGGAGATGAGAGGGAGGCTTTGCCCGCGCTCGCGCTGCTTCATCGAGCAGCCGAGATGATCGGTAACGATCCGCGCCTGGAATTCTCCTCCGTCTATGAGATCTGGGGCGGCCGTGAAGGTGCCCTCGCCAAGTTCCTGAGGCGATCTCCGGAAGATAAGACAATCGAGGCAATGGGCTACGAGGAAGGCGATGACAAGCGAGGCTTTAGATTCTTCCGCAATTGGTAGGGATGGCTGCTGAGGTGATCGCCGCCATGAAATGGTCGAACACCCACGTGATGCTCCCGTAAGGAAGGTGAGGGGGGAGACGCGCCCGTGACACGACGCAGAGTGAACTTTTTCGACGAGGTCGCTACGGCCTTCGCTGATGTGGCGGACGACTTGAAACTCACCGGTCCGCAAGAGAGGAACCTGGTAGTGCCAGCCTCTATCTACCGGGGCGCTGGTGTCGAGTACAGAATCTGGCTCGACAATCAGGAAGGAACCGTGGGGTGCGACGCCAAAATCCACCTGGAAGCCGTTAACCTGACGGCGGACATCGAGCCGCTGGCCATCGCTGCCGGTGTCGTCGAAAAGCGTGGCGGCATCTCCTATAGCGCCCGCAACCTGAACCAGTTGCGAAAGTCGCTGCACGGCCAGGCTGACTACGTACGACGTGTGCATCCGTTCCTCGCCGACCCTGCCACAGCCGAGAACGTGATGCGGAATGCCGACGCTCGTGAATGGACCCGGCGTGACATGTAGCGATCCGGTATCACCGGCCCAACGGCCGCCACTGCGCCTGGTGAACGCATCACCGAAACACGACGATTGACAGGCCGGCCGACCAGCGCGGTGAGCGCGTCTCCGACGGAGCGAAAGTGTTACCGCTCAAGTCGGTCCCGCAAGCCCCGCGTGACGGGTGGAGGTCGTAGTCCGGGATGAGGACGCCGCACTCGGCGAGGTAACGGCTTCTCAGCGGACTGTTGGGGGCCGAGACCTGAAGCACGCCGTGAATCGACCGTATAGGTTCGTCACGTGATCACCGACGACCGAGCCAATTCCACTACAACGACCAGGAGTCAAACCGTGATAGTCACTCTCGCTCGCAAGAGACCCGTCACAGTCCGCACCCTGCCCTGGGCCGGCCGCGAGGGAGACTTGCCCACCGTGCGGGCCTTCCTCGGTAGCGACCTCGTCGGCGCCGAAGAACGCGACGGTGCGCTGAACCTCCTCATTCGCACGATGGAGCGAGGCTCGGAGCCGGACGAGATCCCGCCCGGCTGGGTGCTGATCGAAGGGGTGCGTGGCGAGCACTACGCCTGTGAAGGCGCCATTTTCGCCGAGACCTACGAGTCGGCTGATGCCGTCGTGACGCCGCCCGTGGACCGGACCGTGGTCCTCCGTGAGGCCGCGGACGCGATCGTGGCGGACCAGACCCGTGAGGAAGACCAGGAGCGAGCCCGGAACGGCGGGCTCAGCCACGAAACCGTTCTGCGAGGCAACGCTGTGCGCGCGAAAGCTGACTTGCTGCGCCGCATGGCCTCGACGCAGCAAGCGGTCGTTGAGCCGTGACCGGGAGGCGCGGCCGCTTCCGCGTACGCGGCACGTACACATACGCCGCTACGTCGTCCGACCAGGGATTCCCCCGCCATGACAGCCCAGTCGGCCGACTGCGTCGTCAGAGTAGGTGGTCCGCCTTGCCGGCCTTGATCTCCAGAATCATGTTTCGGAGCGCTTCGCGAGTGTCAGTGAGGTAGGTGCTCTCGGCACCGGCTATGGCGATGTAGGCGTTGCTGTTCTGGTCGGTGCCCAAGCGGAAGCAGCTGGCTCCCTCGCCGCAGAAGGGTTCTTCCCAAGCAATGTCGTCCATCGGACCTCTCCTCAAAGGCTGCTGGCGATGTCCTGGATGAAGGCCCGCGAGTCTTCGGGTGATGCGGCGATGCGCTCCATCCAGTCCAGATGGGTACGGTACTTGGCCAACTGCGCTTCACCAGCCAGGAATTCCGGGCCATGGGTGCTGTCGATCTGCACGGTGTCCAACTGAGGGACAGGCCCCTCAAGGTAGTTGAAGGTCTGACCGGAGCCGGGGAACGTGCCGCCTGCGAACGGGATGACCAACAGTCGTACGGCAGGGCGCTCGGACACGGTCAGTAGATGGTCGAGCTGCCCGCGAGCAACCTTGGGGCCGCCGAACTGCATCCGCAGGGCGGCCTCATGCACGACGGCGACGTACTCGGGTGGGTTCTCGCCTTCCAGGACCTGCTGTCGTTCCACCCGGTAGGCCAGTCGTAGGGCGACCTCGTGCTCTGGCAGCGGGGGAAGGACGGCCCGGAAGAGCTCCAAGGCGTGGTCGCTGGTCTGCAGCAGGCCAGGGATGTGTGAGATATGGGCCGTCCGCATTCGAGTCGCGGATGCCTCGAACTCGGCGATGTCCAGCAGCCCGGGGGAGAGTGCGCCGCGATAGCGCTCCCACCAGCCCCGCCCGTTGGGCCGGGCCATGCCGACCAGCGCTTCCACGTAGGCTCGGTCGGAGCAGTCGCTGTTGCAAGCGAGGGTGCGCACTCTTTCCGGGCTGATGGCGCGGATACCCGTCTCGATGTTGGAGATCTTTGCCCGGTCGAGGCCGAGCAGCCCGGCAGCCTGGTCGGCTGTTATCCCGGCAGCCAACCGCATCTTGCGAAGCTCGCTGCCCAGACGCCGCTGGCGTTCGGTGGGTGTCGTCCTCGGTGGCATGCCCTTCCTTCCTGTGAGGGTCGTCAGCAGTCTGCCGCGAACTGGTGTCGACGAGCCACGGACGGGCTAATTTCCTCAACGAGGTGGTAATTGAACCATCTCGATCCCTACATTGAGTAACGCATCGCCTGCGTCAAGTAGTTGGAAGTGCATCGCGCGAGCCTGCCCGCAACCTCCTCCCCTGGGAGAGGCGGGCCCGCGTCAGGGAGACAAGCCACCAGTCGCCGCAGGAGCCGGAACTCCGTCCCGTACGCCCTTGAATGGAGCCGCCATGTCCGTCGCCCGTTGTCCGGTCGCCCCCGCGTACTCCGCGGACCCCACCACCCCCACACCCGAAACCCTCGCCTACAGCCTCACGCTCCCCGCTGCTCTGGCCAGCCCGGCACTCGCGAGGGCAGCGGCGCGGGAGGTGCTCAAGGCACACGACCTGCACGACATGCTGGACCCGGCGCTGCAAGCCGTCGGTGAACTCACGGCAGTGGCAGCTCAGTTCACGGAGTCGCCGAACTTCTACTTCTCCCTCCGCTATCGCGCCTCCACCCTCCGTCTGATCGCCTACGACAGTCATCCCCGACACACTCAGTCCAAGCTGGCCGTGGCCTGCGACGCCCGCCGCCGCGCAGCACTCCGAGTCCTCGCCTGCGTCTGCCGGGCCTGCGACGGCACTTGGGGCTTCGGTGAATCCCGCGAACCGGGAGGCGGAACGCGGACCTGGGCCACGTTGCCGAGGGCGGGCGTGGAGGGGTACGGGGGGCGCTGAGTCCCTCTACGCCGTCAACGCGTGCTGGTTGGCTTGAGGGGAGCCCGGAGCGGGAGAAGTGGTACGCCGGACGGATCCGGCGTACCGCCCGTCGATCACTCCACGGGTACGGGCGTCAGCGCGACGGCCAGCGGATAAGCCTCGGTCGCCAGTGGGGACTTGGTGGTACCCGTCGCCGTATCGACCGGTACCAGCGTGTTGCCGTCGGCCGTCGTCACGTACGCCGTACCCCCACTCCAGTCCACCCCCACGTCGAAGGCCGACCTGCCCACCGTGATCCGCGAACCCGGCGCCCCGGTCACCGTGTCGACCGGGGTCACGTAGTCACCGTTGCTCGGGCTCACCCACAGCGTCCGGCCGTCCGGGGACAGGGCGAGGCCGTACGCCTGGCCGGTGACCAGGAGGGTCGGTTCGGTGTCGTTGGTGGCCGTGTCGATCGGAGTCACCGTCGAGCCGCCGGAGTTGGAGACGTAGACCGTCCTGCCGTCCGGGGCGGCGACGACGTTGAAGGGGCGGGGGCCGACGGGGATCGCCGTCCCAGGAGCCAACGCGCCCAGATCGATCGGTGTCACCGTGTTGTCGTGGATGTTCGCCACGTACAGGGTGCGGCCGTCCGGGGTGATCGCCATGTTCTCCGGGCCCGAGCCGACGGTGATGGGCGTCCCCGCCTTCAATGTGCCCGTGTTCACCGGCTGCACCGTTCCGTCCGTGTAGTTGGCCACCCACAGCGTCTCGCCGTCCGGCGTCAGCGCGAGCCCTGCCGGGACCCGGCCCACCGCGACCGTGGCGGTGACCGTGCCGCTCGACACGTCGATCACGCTGACCGTGTTCGAGCCCTGGTTGGCGGCGTACGCGGTACGGCCGTCCGCGCTCACCACCACCTCGCCCGGGTTGTTGCCGACGGCGATGTTCTTGGACGTGCCGGACGCCAGGTCGATCGAACTGACCGACGCGCCACTGAAGTTGGCCGTCAGGGCCCTCAAAGGACCCTTCCCCTCCGTCACTTGTACCGGGATCGCCCGGTCGAGAACTCCCGGTCCCGACACCACGACCGAGTGGACCCCCTCGCTCACTCCGGCCAGCGTGACCGTGGCCGTCGCCGTACCTCCGGCCGGGACTGTCACTGTGCCTTCCATCGGAGAGGCCGTGACCCCGTCCGGCACGTCGAGCTTCCAGGTGACTGTCCTTGCCTCCTGGCTCCGCTTGTCCGAGAAGGAGAGCGTCACCGTCTCCGAGGCGCCCGGCTTCAGGCTCAGCGAGCCGGGCGCGAAGGCGGCGTCGACGCCCGGGTCGGGCGCGTTCTCCAGCATCGTCGTGTACAGGAACTGGTCCATCACGCCTGGTGACACCTGCTCGGGGATCGCATCCAACTCCTTGCGCTCACCCCGCAGTTCCGCCCAGTACTTCGACACCGCGGCCGCGTCACCCCGCTTGTTGGCGAGCAGCAGATCCACCGCCGTCCGCCCCGCGTCTCCGTACCGGCCCAGTTTGTCCAGCCATGCCGATGTCTCGTCCAGGAACCCGGGGTTGTCCAGCCGAGCCCGCAGCTCACCCGGCGTGGCGGCCATGTCGGCGAAGTACGACCGCAGTGCCGCTGCGGCCCGGTCCAGCCCGCTGTCCTCCTCGTACGCCGTGCGGAAGGCGGCGATGAGCTTCGACAGGGTGGGGGACTCGGTCGCGTCCAGCTGGGAGGAGTAGTTGTTCTCGGCGAAGATCCGCAGCCATTTCGCCGCGCCCGGTCCCGCCAGATCGCGGACCGAGGCCAGGAAGGCCGCCCGTGGGTCGTAGGCGGACGGGTTCCACAGGTACGCGGCCGACGTGAAGAGCGCCAGCTTGCTCGCCTCGCCCTGGATCATCGGGTTGGCCGTCACCCCGATCGCCCCGGTCGCTCCGGCCGCCCCGGTCGCTCCGGCCGCCCGGGTCGCTCCGGTCGACGCTCCGCTCACCACACCCGCCTCCCGGCCTGTGTACGGGCCGAGCAGCAGACGGCTGGTGACGTAGTCGTTGACCGGGTAGTTGTCCCAGATCAGGATCGGGTGCCCGAACACCTCACGTGCCTGGGCGACTTGGTCGGCGGTGATCGTCGGAGCGATTACGCCCACGCCGGTCCACTCCACCACCACGGACGGGTCGAGCCGCTCGCGCAGGGCCGTCTTGTACGGGGAGTCGGCGAGGTCGGAGTATTCGGTGGGGACCATCTCCAGGGGTTCGAGGCCGGAGTGGGTCGCCGAGAAGGACTCCCAGACCTTGTTGAGGAGATGGGACTGTGCGGCGCCCGCCGCTCCTCCGCCCGTTCCGAACTTCTCCTCATCCTCGGCGCAGTTCCACTTCGTGTAACTGATGTCGTCCAGCGGGATCGCGAAGGACCGCACCCCGATTGCGTACAGGGAGTCGAACTTCCGGACCAGGGCCGTGATATCGGAATCCGACGAATAGCAGACCGACAGGCCCGGGGAGAGGGCGTACGTGAAGCGGACGTGGTTGGCGGCCGCCCTGTCGACCAGTTCCTTCAGCGCGGACAGTTCGGTGGCCGGGTACTCGTCCCGCCATTGGGCGCGCAGATACGGGTCGTCCTTGGGGGAGTAGACGTACACGTTCTGCTTCGTGCGGCCGTAGAAGTCGAGTTGGCTGAGGCGCTCGGCGTGTGACCAGGGGGTGCCGTAGAAGCCCTCGATGACCCCGCGCAGGGCGGCGGTGGGCCAGTCCCGGACCTTCACCTCGGGCAACCCGCGCGAAGAACCCAGGAGTTGGCGGAGTGTCTGGGCCGCGTAGAAGGTGCCCGTCGCGTCGGATCCGGCGAGGGCGACGACCGTACGGCCCTCCCGGCGGCCGGATGCCAGGGCGTAGCCGCCGGAGGGGAGTCCGGCCGGGGAGCGGGCGCCCAGTCGGCGTAGTGCGTCGGTGGTGCCGGGGCCGTCGAGGTAGACGGTGAAGGCGGCCGGCGTCGAGGGCTTGTCGGTCGTCACGATCCGGTCGGCGCCGGCCTCGCGGAGGGCGGCCTCGACGACCCGGCGGGCCGAGGCGTCCGTGTCCGGGCCGACCACCTCCACGACCCGGTCGGGGACCGTGAAACGGCCGGGTCCCGACCGCATGCTCTGGGGCTGCGGCCACACCGCGGGTTTGCCCGCGGCAGGCGGGGCGGCCGACGCCGATGACGAAGCCGATGGCAAAGCCGACGCCGATGACAAAGACGGGGTGGTGAGGCCGGCGGCCATCAGCAGCACGGCGGCCACCCTCGCCGATCTCCGGGAGAGTCTCGAACGCAAGGTGAATTCATCCACCGGCGGAGTCTATGGATGCTGAATGAATCATTCAATGGCGCCGCCCGCCGGATGCCCCGCCGGATGCCCTGCCGGACGTCCTGTCGGATGTCGTCGGCAATCTTGACGGCCCGAATGTTACCGGTAACATTTTCTGTCGTGTCCGAGAAACCCGTGGCGGGCTCCGCGCTCGACCCGAACTGGCCGCTCGCCTTCGGCCTCATCCGCAGTACCCGATCCCGTTCGTACTGAAGGGAAGTTCCGCATGCCCGCACTGACGACCACGTCCGACGGTTTCCTGCTGCACGGCGAGCCGTTCCGCATCCTCTCCGGCGCCATGCACTACTTCCGCGTCCACCCCGACCAGTGGGCCGACCGGCTGCGCAAGGCCCGGCTCATGGGGCTCAACACCGTCGAGACGTACGTCCCGTGGAACCACCACCAGCCGGACCCCGAGGGTGAGTTGGTGCTCGACGGCTTCCTCGACCTGCCCCGCTACCTGCGGCTCGCCAAGGAGGAAGGGCTCCAAGTGCTGCTCCGCCCGGGCCCGTTCATCTGCGCCGAGTGGGACGGCGGCGGTCTGCCGGGCTGGCTCACCTCCGACCCGGACATCCGGCTGCGCTCCTCCGACCCCCGCTTCACGGGCGCGATCGACCGCTACCTCGATCTGCTGCTGCCTCCGCTGCTGCCGTACATGGCGGAGGCGGGCGGACCCGTCATCGCCGTCCAGGTGGAGAACGAGTACGGGGCCTACGGCGACGACACCGCGTATCTGAAGCATCTCGAACAGGCCTTCCGCGGCAGGGGTGTTGAGGAGTTCCTCTTCACCTGCGACCAGGCCGACCCGGAGCACCTCGCCGCCGGCAGCCTTCCCGGCGTCCTCGCCGCGGGTACTTTCGGCGGGCGCGTCGACTCGGCGCTGGCCCAGTACCGTGCGCACCGGCCCGGGGATCCGCTGCTGTGCGCCGAGTTCTGGATCGGCTGGTTCGACCACTGGGGTGGTCCGCACCACACCCGGGACGCCGCCGACGCCGCCGCCGACCTGGACCGGCTGCTCGCGGCGGGCGCCTCCGTCAACATCTACATGTTCCACGGCGGCACCAACTTCGGCTTCACCAACGGCGCCAACCACAAGCACGCCTACGAACCCACCGTCACCTCCTACGACTACGACGCCCCGCTCACCGAAGCCGGCGACCCCGGCCCCAAGTACCACGCCTTCCGCGAGGTCATCGCCCGCCACGCCCCCGTCCCCGACGAACCGGCCCCGGCGCCGGGTCGCAAACTGCCCGCGACCACCGTCGAGTTGACCCACCGCACCCCGCTGCTGCCGCACGCCGCCACCCTCGCCGCCCCGCTGCGCACCGAGAACCCGGCGATGATGGACGAACTGGGCCTGAGCTCCGGATATGCCCTCTACCGGACCACCGTCCCCACCGCGGGCGCCGGCCTGCTGCGCTTCGCGGGCGGAGTCGGCGACCGCGCCCAGGTCTTCCTCGACGGTGCCCCTGTCGGCGTACTCGAACGCCGCCACCACGACGAGACGCTCCCCGTCCAAGTGCCCCGCCCGGGCGCCACGTTGGACGTGCTCGTGGAGAACATGGGCGGCGTCAACTACGGCCCCCGCATCGGCGCCCCCAAGGGCCTGCTCGGCCAGGTCTCCTTCGACGGCACCGTCCTGCACGCCTGGGACAACCACCCGCTGCCGCTCACCGATCTCACGGCCGTCCCCTTCGCCCCCTCCGAGGCGGCCACGGACGCCCAACCCGCTTTCCACCGCGGCACGTTCGAGGTGACGGAACCCGCCGACGCCTTCCTCGCGCTGCCCGGCTGGACCAAGGGCCAGGCCTGGGTCAACGGCTTCCACCTCGGCCGCTACTGGAACCGCGGCCCCCAGCACACCCTGTACGTCCCCGCACCGGTCCTGCGTCCCGGCGCCAACGACCTGGTGCTGCTGGAACTCCATGCCACCACCGGCACGACCGCCTACCTCACCGACACCCCCGACCTGGGACCGGAGACCTTCTGATGCGGCACCACGTACGCGTACCCGAGCCGTCCGGGCCCCCGCTCACCGGCCACCTCCCCTTCGCCGACGCACCCGGGGTGCCCGACCCGATCGAGGTCACCAGCCGGTATCTCACCCGCGGCGGCCGCCCCTGGTTCCCGGTCTCCGGAGAGTTCCACTACACCCGCTATCCGGTGGAGGAGTGGGAGGAGGAACTCCTGAAGATGAAGGCGGGCGGGGTCACCGTCGTCGCCAGTTACCTCATCTGGATCCACCACGAGGAGATCGAGGGCCGCATCCGCTTCGACGGCGACCGCGACCTGCGCCGCTTCGCCGAACTCTGCGCCCGCCACGGGCTCGACTTCATCCCCCGCATCGGACCCTGGGTGCACGCGGAGGTACGCAACGGCGGTCTGCCGGACTGGGTGCTGGCCCGCGACTGCGTCCCGCGCACGGACGACCCGGTCTATCTGGAGGCGGTGCGGACCTGGTTCGCGGCTGTCGCCGAGCAGTTGCGGGGGCTCGACCGCGGGCATGGCGGACCCGTCGTCGCCGTCCAGATCGAGAACGAGCTCTACGACCAGCCGGGGCATCTGCTGACGCTGAAGCGCATGGCGCAAGAGGCCGGTCTGAGCGCCCCGTTGTGGACCTCGACCGCCTGGGGCGGGGTCCAACTCCCGCCCGACGAACTGCTTCCGCTGTACGGCGGCTACACCGAGACCTTCTGGACCGAGGCCGACGGCGGCTGGCCCGACACCTGCCGCAAGCACTTCTTCTTCACCCACCAGCGGGACGACGAGGGCATCGGCTCCGACCTGCGCCCGGTGACCTCCGTCCGCGGCAGCGCGCCCGACGCCTTCGCCGACCGATTCCCCTGGGCCACCTGTGAGTTGGGCGGCGGCATGGCGGTTTCCTACCACCGGCGGCCACGCGTCGAGGCCGCCGACATCGCCGCGCTCGGGCTGACGAAGATCGGCTGCGGGTCGGTGTGGCAGGGGTACTACATGTTCCACGGGGGGACGAATCCGGTGGGGGAGGTGTCTTCTCTTCAGGAGTCCCACGCCACGGGGTACCCGAACGACCTGCCTGTCCTCACGTACGACTTCCAGGCACCGCTCGGGGAGTACGGGCAGTACCGGGACACGTACGACGAACTCCGGCTCCAGCACCTGCTGTTGGCCGACTTCGGGCATCTCATCGCGCCGATGCGGTCCGTGCTGCCGTCCGTGCGGCCGAGCGGGCAGGCCGACCGGGAGACGTTGCGGTGGGCCGTGCGGGGGGACGGTGACTCGGGGTTCCTGTTCGTCAACAACCATCAGCCGCATGAGGCGTTGCCGGATCATCCGGAGACTTCGTTCACGGTCGAGTTCGACGGCGGTGGTGCGGTGAGTCTTCCGAGTGCTCCGGTGACCGTTCCGTCGGGGGCTACCTTCTGCTGGCCGTTGCGGCTCGATGTCGACGGGGTGCGGCTGGAGTGGGCCACAGCTCAGCCGGTGTGCCGGGTTCAGGACGGCGGTCGTACGGTGCTGGTGCTGGCGGCGGTTGACGGTATCGTGCCTGAACTGGCCCTGGACGAGGGCACGGTGGGGGCTGTTTCCGCGCCGTCCGGAGAGGTGGCGTACGTCGACGGGCGGGTCGTCGTCAGCGGGGTGCGGGCCGGGGTCGAGGCGTTGGTCGAGGTGGAGACCGCCGACGGTGGGCGGGTTGCCTTCCTTGTGCTGGACGCTGCCACCGCTCGTACCGTCTATCGGGGTGAGGTGTGGGGGGCCGAGCGGCTGGTGCTGGCCGATGGTGGGGTGGTGTTCGACCGGGGGGAGGTACGGCTGCACAGTGCGAGTGAGCGGCCGTCGTTCTCGGTGTTTCCGGCGCCGGACGCGGGTGGAGGGTTCGGGACGTACACCTTGCCGTCCGAAGGGGCCTTTGCCGGTGAGGCCACGGTCACTCTTGTGCGGTCTGCCGGGGATGCGCCCGAGCCGGTGACGGGGGTGCAGGGGCGGGCCAGCGCGCCGGCCGACAAGTACTTCGACGCTGCCGCTGCGGAGTACCGGGTTGAGCTGCCGGAGTTTTTGCCGCCGGGGACATTGCTGCGGCTTCACTGGACCGGGGATGTGGGGCGGGCGTATGTGGGGGACGTCCTGGTCGCCGATCAGTTCTTCTCCGGGCGGGTCTGGGAGATCGGGCTGGATCGGGTTCCGGTGGGGGAGTTGCGGGTGAAGGTGCTTTCGGCGGCGGAGGGGGCGGCTGTGTATGTGCCGATGGAGGCTGGGGAGGGGTGGAGGAAGGCTGGCATTGAGCGGGTTGAGCTGGTCACCGTTCGCCGTCGGGCCGTGAGGTGATTTGTTGGGTGCGGGTGTGTGGGGGCTGGTCGCGCCCCGCGGCGGAGCCGCTGATGGATGCAGCCCCGCGCCCCTTAGGGCGTTGCTGCGGGCCTGCGACCTATGCTGACCCCGACATCCCTCGCCTAGGAAGTACCCGCGATGAACGCCCGCGCCGCCGACAACCCCGCCCCCAAGGGGCGCAGTCGACGTAACTTCGCGGGCTCGCGGCCGGTCATGGATGACGTGGCGCGGCTCGCCGGGGTGTCCAAGCAGACCGTTTCCCGGGTGCTGAATGACAATCCGGCGGTCCGGCCCGAGACCCGGGAGGCCGTTCAGGCCGCCATGCGGAGTCTCGGGTATCGGCCCAGTCGGAGTGCGCGGTCATTGGCGAGTGGGCGGACTCGGATGCTCGGGGTGATCTCGTTCGATGCCGCGCGGTACGGGCCCGCCAATATCCTCACCGCTATCAACACCGCTGCTCAGAAGGCGGGTTATCTGCTGAGCTCCATCGCTCTCGATGACACCGCCGACCATGCCACGGTCGCCGAGGCCGTGGATCGGCTGTCGGCCGAGGGGGCGGACGGGGTCATCGCCATCGCCCCGCAGTACCGGGTGGGGCGGGCGTTGGCCGATACCCGGCTCGACACCCCGCTGGTGGTGCTGGAGAACGAGACCAGGGGCGGTACGCCGTTGGCCACGGCCGACTCCCGTGCCGGGGCGCGGATGGCCGTCGGGCATCTGCTGGGGCTGGGGCACGCGACCGTGTGGCACATCGCCGGGCCGAGCGGGTGGAGCTCCGCCGATCAGCGGGTGAGCACCTGGGAGGAGACCCTGAAGGCGGCGGGGGCGGAGATTCCGGAGCCGTTGGTCGGGGACTGGAGCTCCGACTCCGGATATGAGCTGGGGCGTCGGCTGGCCGCGCGGCCGGATGTCACCGCCGTGTTCGCGTCCAACGACCAGATGGCCCTCGGGCTGCTGCACGCCCTGCACGAGGCGGGGCGGCGGGTGCCCGAGGACGTCAGTGTCGTCGGGTACGACGACATTCCCGAGGCCGCGCATCTGCTGCCGCCGCTCACCACCGTGCGGACCGACTTCGCCGAGATCGGGACGCGGTCGCTGCGGCTGCTCCTCGACCGGATCGACGGGCGGACCGGGGAGCGGGACGAGCCGATGATCCCCGTCGAGCTGATCGTCCGGCGGAGCTGCGGGCGGCCTGCGGAAAAGGGCTGACACGTCGGCTCTCGCGGGGCCGGAAACGTACCTGTGTCCGGGGCCGGTCGCACGGGGATTCCCCGCGTCGAACGCGGGGACGAAAGGTGCCTCCGGTGCACTTCGGGAGTTTGTTGTGATCGGTATCACAAAGGGTCTAGGGTGAAAAACGACTGGGAGGTCCGCCGGGGGGCGTGCTGAACGGCGGCGCGCCACCGGGCTCGCCTCCGGGTGAGGGAAGTGATCCTGTTGTCCGTCGCCTGGGACGACATCGGCGGACTCGTCGATGCCCATGAACGTTTCCTGGCCGGTGCGCGGGTCGACGCCGACGTCCGTGACTCCGTGCTGGACTCCTGGAAGCGGTGCAGGTCCGCGGGGGTCGAGCCGGATCGGCTGCGGGTTCCCTACGCGCCCGACCTCACCCTGGACGACCCGTTCCTGCGTGCCGCCGAGCCCGTGCTGAAGAACCTCGCCTCCTCGCTGTCCGAGGCCGGCATGACCATCGCGCTGTGCGACGGACAGGGGCGGATGGTCCAGCGGCTCGGCGGCGGCCGGGTGCTGTGCGAGCGGCTCGACGACGTGAACTTCGCCCCCGGGTTCGACGCCTCGGAACGGGTCGTGGGCACCAACGGCGTCGGCACCGCGCTCGCCGAGCGCAACCCCGTCTACGTCGTCGGGCGGGAACACTTCGCCGACTGTCTTCAGCCCTTCGCCTGCGCCGGTTCCCCGGTCCGCAACCCGCTCAGCGGGCGGATCGAGGCCGTACTCGACCTCACCTGTCTGCGGGACGACGGCGACCCCGCGATGCTGCGGCTGGTCCGTGAGGCCGCGCACGCCATCGAGGCGCGGATGCTGGAGCAGGCCACCCAGCGGGAGCGGGCGCTGCTCGCCGCGTACCGGCGGGCCGCCCGGGCGTCGATGGAGTGGCGGCAGCCGGGCCGTGACCGGGTGACCGGTGACGAACTGGGCCGTATCGACCGGGCCGTGCTGCGCGAGAAGGCCGAGGAACTCCTCGCGTCCCCGCACCGCACCCTCGACGAGGTCACCCTCTCCGGCGGCCGCACCGCCACCCTGCTGCGCCGTCAGGTCCGGGGCGCGGACGGCGAGACGGGCGTCGTCGTCGAGGCCCGCATCCTCGGCAGCCCGCACGTCCGCCAGGTCTGCGTCGCCGCCCCCACCGCCCCGGTCACGCCGACCCTGGCCCTCCCGCAGTCCTCCCTCCCGCAGTCCTCCGTCCCCTCGTCGGTCCTCGCCCAGTCCGCCCGACCGCCGGTGCCGGTCCCCTCTCCGGCACCGGCCCGGCCCGCGGCACGCTCCGCCGGGCTGCGGACCGTCGTACCGGCGCCGGCGGACGTGGACAGGATCGCCGACGCCCCCGCCACCGACGCTCCCGCCACCGATGCCCCCGCCACCGACGCCCGTCTCCTCCTCCTCGGCGAACCCGGCGTCGGCCGCCTCGCCGTGCTCGCGCGCCGGCGGCTGGAGTTGCTGCACGACGCCGGCGTACGGATCGGCACCACCCTCGATGTCACCCGCACCGCCGAGGAACTCACCGAGGTGACCGTCCCCCGGTTCGCCGACTTCGTCGCGGTCGACCTGCCCGACGCGGTGCTCAGCGGCGAGGAGCCGGGCGCGCTGGGCGCGGGTACGCCGTTGCGGAGGGTCGCCCTGGGCGCCGTACACGAGGAATCGCATCTGCATGGTGTCGGGGACCCGGTGTCGTACATCCCGGGCACGCCGCAGGCGCGTGGACTGGAGTCCCGGCGGTCCGTTCTCGAACCGGTGCTGGCGGCGGCCGGGGGGTGGCTCGCGCAGGATCCGGCGCGGGGCGAGCGGGTGCTCGCGGCCGGGGTCCATTCGCTGATCACCGTGCCGTTGCGGGCTCGGGGCGCGACCCTCGGGATCGTCAGTTTCTACCGTTCCGACAAGGCGGCGCCCTTCGAGGACGACGATCTCGCCCTCGCCCAGGAGCTGGCCGGACGGGCCGCCATCTGCATCGACAACGCCCGCCGCTACACCCGCGAGCACAACACCGCGCTGGCGTTGCAGCGCAGCCTGCTGCCGCGCGGGCGGTCCGAGCAGAGTGCCGTCGAGGTCGCCTGCCGGTACATGCCCGCGCAGGCCGGGGTGGGCGGGGACTGGTTCGACGTCATCCCGTTGTCGGGCGCGCGGGTCGCGCTGGTCGTCGGGGACGTCGTCGGGCACGGGCTGCACGCGGCGGCCACCATGGGCCGGCTGCGCACCGCCGTCCACAACTTCGCCTCCCTCGACCTGCCGCCCGACGATCTCCTCACCCACCTCGACGACCTCGTCGGCCGGCTCGACCGGGGTGAGGGCTGGGCGGCGGAGAGCAGCCCCGACTCCGGGATCGTCGGGGCGACCTGCCTGTACGCCGTCTACGACCCGGTGTCCCGGCGCTGCACGCTCACCCGCGCCGGGCACCCGCTGCCCGCCGTCGTCGACCCCGACGGGACGGTGACCTTCGTCGACCTGCCCTCGGGGCCGCCGCTCGGGCTCGGCGGGATGCCCTTCGAGACGGTCGAGCTGGAGCTGGCCGAGGGCAGCCAACTCGTGCTCTACACCGACGGGTTGATCGAGGACCGGCACCGGGACATCGACACCGGCCTTGAGCGGTTGCGCGCGGTCCTCGCCCAGGCGGGCCGGCCGCCCGAGGAGACCTGCGAGGCCGTCCTCGACGCGCTGCTGCCGGCCCGGCCCAACGACGACGTGGCCCTGCTGGTGGCCCGTACGCACAGCCTGGCATCCGACCGGGTCGCCACCTGGGACCTGCCCAGCGACCCCGCGGTCGTCTCCCGCTCCCGCGCCGCCGTCACCGAACAGCTCGCCGCCTGGGGCCTGGAGGACCTCTCCTTCACCGCCGAACTCGTCGCCAGCGAACTCGTCACCAACGCCATCCGCCACGCCACCGGCCCGGTCCAGCTCCGTCTGATCCGCGACCGCACCCTCATCTGCGAGGTCTCCGACGGCAGCAGCACCTCCCCACGGCTGCGGCGCGCGAAGAACGAGGACGAGGGCGGACGCGGTCTGTTCCTCGTCGCCCAGCTGACCGAGCGGTGGGGCACGCGCTACACGCCCGAGGGCAAGGTCATCTGGACGGAGATGCCGCTGCCGTGAGGGGAAGCGTGAGGGGGAGGGTGACCGTGAAGACGGTCCGGCCCGGCTCGCTGCTCAGCTCCACCGTGCCGCCGTGCGCCCGGACCAGGGAGCGGGCCACGGCCAGGCCCAGGCCGCTGCCGCCGCGATCGCGGCTGCGGGCCTTGTCGACGCGGTAGAAGCGGTCGAAGACCTTCTCCCGGTCGGCGGGCGGGATGCCGGGGCCGGCGTCCGTCACGGTGACCTTCGCGTGGTCGGTGCCCGTCGTGACCGCCACCGACACCGGGGTGCCGGGCGGGGTGTGGACGGCCGCGTTGGCCAGGAGGTTGTCCAGAACCTGGCGGATGCGGTGCGGGTCCAGGCGCAGGGCGAGGGTCTCTGGGCCGTCCGTCACCGTCAGGGGACGGTCCGGGTGCGCGGCGCGGAAGGCGTCGGCCGCCTCGTGGACCAGCTCCACCAGGTCGGTGTCCTTGGGCCGCAGTGGCGTCTCCACCTCGGCCGCGTCCAAGCGGGCGAGCAGCAGCAGGTCGTCCAGGAGCACGCCCATCCGCGCGGCCTCGGCCCTCAGCCGCGCCAGGTGCTTGTCCCGTTCCTCGGGCGCGTTGGCGGCGGCGTACTGGAAGAGGTCCGCGTAGCCCCGTACCGACATCAGCGGCGTACGAAGCTCATGGCTGGCGTCCGCGACGAACCGCCGCAGTCGCTGTTCCGCCGCCGCGCGCACCGCGAGGGAGTCGTCGATGTGCTCCAGCATGGTGTTGAAGGCGGTGCGCAGTTCCTCGACCTCGGGGCCGCCGCCCTCGCGGTCGGCGCGCAGCGGCAGGCGGGCCGCCGGGTCGGTGAGGTTGTGGGAGCTGATGCCGTGCGCGGTGTGGGCCATGTCGCTGAGCGGCTTGAGGCCGTTGCGCAGCACCTTCCGGCCGAACAGGACCAGTGCGAGCAGCGCGAGTCCGAACACCACGAGCTGGATCGTGATCAGCTGCGTGACGGTGTTGTCGATCTCGTCCATGGGCGCGCCGCTGACCAGGACGACCCCGGGCTCGACCTCGCAGGCGCGCAGCCGGTAGTCGCCGGCGCCCTTCAGATGCGCGGTCCTCAGCACCTCCGTGTCGGCGGTGGTCTGCTCCTTCGCGACGGCCGTGAAGTCGTCGACGTCCTTCGGCAGGTCGGTGGCGTCCTCGGGGGTACGGAGTTCGGGGGCGCTGTCCTTCACGTCGTACACGGCGTAGTACCAGCGGTAGTACTTCTTGCCGGCGAGCGAGCCGTGGTCCTGGATGCTCTTGGTCTGGGCGACCTGGGCGATCTGGAGCTGCTCGTTGAGCTGGGCCGACAGATAGTCCCGCATGTACGTCGTCAGCGCGGTGCCCACGACGCCGAACACCAGCAGCGCGAGCGCGCCGAGGGCGAGGGCGAGCCGGGTGCCGAGCCGGAGCCTGCGATACGCCTGCCGGAACCGCCGGATCACTCGGCCGCCTGCCGGATGACGTACCCGAAGCCGCGCACGGTGTGGATCAGCGGGTCACCGGATTCGTCGTCCAGTTTGCGGCGCAGCCGGCTGACGACCAGCTCGACGACGTTGGAGCGGCCGCCGAAGCCGTACTCCCACACATGGTCGAGGATCTGCGCCTTGGTGAGGACGGTCGGTGACTTGCGCATGAGGTAGCGCAGCACCTCGTACTCGGTGGGGGTGAGGGTGAGGAGGCGTTCGCCGCGGCGGACCTCGCGGGTGTCCTCGTCCATGGTCAGGTCGGCGACCTGGAGGACGGAGCGCTGGAAGCCGGGCCCGGCGGAGCGGCGCAGCACGGTCCGCAGGCGGGCCATCAGCTCCTCCACCGCGAACGGTTTGACCAGGTAGTCGTCGCCGCCCCGGGTCAGCCCCGCCACCCGGTCGGCGACCGCGTCCCGGGCGGTGAGGAAGACGACCGGCACCATCGTCCCGGAGCGCCTGAGCCGCTCCAGGACACCGAAGCCGTCGATGTCGGGGAGCATCAGGTCGAGCACCACGATGTCCGGCTTGAACTCCGCGGCACGGCTCAGCGCCTCCTCACCGGAGTTCGCGGTCACCGCGTCCCAGCCCTCGTAGCGGGCGACGGTCGCCACGAGGTCGGCGATGGGCGGGTCGTCGTCGACGACGAGGAGGCGTACTTTTTCCACCCGTTCATAGTGCGTCACGCGGCCCACAGCTCCAGAGCCGATACTGCGGCGCGACCACATCGATAACCACTTGAAAGTTCTACGACAGCTTATCGACAGGTCGCTCAAGCCAAGCTCGTTTACCCCGGCCCCGATCAAGGAGCTCCGTCCGTGACGACGACCGTCCAATCGCCCCCGACGCCCCCCACGGCGATACGGCCGAAAGTGGTGGCCCGCACGGGCCTGTACGCGCTGCTCGCCGCGAACGTGGCCGTCGTGGCCGTCTTCTTCGCCCAGGCCGGCTTCGCCTCGAACGCGCTGATCGTCCTCGGCCGCCTCGCCGGCCTCTACGGCGCCCTCCTCATGGCCTTCCAGCTGGTCCTGGTCGCCCGCCTCCCGTGGCTCGACCGCCGCATCGGCATGGACCGCCTGACCTCCTGGCACCGCTGGACCGGCTTCGGCATCGTCTGGACGCTCCTCGCCCACCTCGTCTTCATCGCCTTCGGTTACGCCGAGGACAGCGACGTCGGCCCGATCGGCACGGTCGTCGACCTCGCCGAGACCACCGAGGGCGTGCTCCGCGCGCTCGTCGCCTTCGCGATCATCCTGGTCGTCGGCGCGGTGTCGGCCCGTTACGCCCGCCGCCGGCTGGCGTACGAGACGTGGCACTTCATCCACCTGTACACGTACGTGGCCGTGGTGCTGGCCTTCACCCACCAGGTGGCGGTAGGCACGAGCTTCACCTCGTCGGACGCCGCCACGGCGTACTGGTACGGGGTGTGGGGCGTAGCCCTCGGCTCGGTGGTCCTGGGCCGACTGGTGCTGCCGCTGTGGCGCAACGTCCGCCACCAGTTCCGCGTGGAGGCCGTCGTCCCCGAGTCCGACAACGTCGTCTCGATCTACGTCACCGGCCGCGACCTCGACAAGCTGCCCGCCCGCGCCGGCCAGTTCTTCCTCTGGCGGTTCCTGACGAAGGACCGCTGGTGGCAGGCCAACCCCTTCTCCCTCTCGGCGGCCCCCGACGGCCGCACGCTCCGCCTGACCGCGAAGGTCGCCGGTGACGGCACCGCCGCGCTGCGCCACCTCAAGGTCGGCACGCGCGTCTTCGCCGAGGGCCCGTACGGCGCGTTCACCGCGCTGCACCGCACCCGCCCGGAGGCGGTCCTGATCGCGGGCGGCGTAGGCGTCACCCCCATCCGTGCCTTGCTGGAGGAGCTGCACGGCCACGCGGTCGTCATCTACCGCGTGGCCACGGACCGGGACGCGGTCCTCTACGACGAGCTGCGCGAGCTGGCGCTCGCCAAGGGCGCCGAGCTGCACCTGGTCACGGGCCCGGTGGCCCCCGACAAGCTCGCCCCGGCGGAACTGCTGCGCATGGTCCCCGACATCACCGACCGTGACGTCTTCCTGTGCGGACCGCCCCCGATGATGAACGCCGTGCTGGGCAGCCTGCGCGAGCTGAACGTGCCCAAGGCGCAGACCCACTTCGAGCGCTTCAGCCTGGCTGGATGAGGAAGAGACCGTGAAGCGAGCCATACCTGTAGTCGTCCTCAGCATCGCGGGCCTCGTCCCGGTGTGGATGTACGAGCCGTCGGTCGGCGGCACCACCTCGGGGACGGAGGCGGCGGCCTCGACGCCGTCCGCGACGTCCTCCTCCTCGGGTTCCTCGTCCTCCTCGGGGACCGTCGTCAAGGGCACGACGGTCACCACCGACAAGGGCCCGGTCCAGGTCCAGGTGACCTTCCAGGGCACCAAGATCACCGCCGTCAAGATGCTCCAGCAGCCGAACCATCCGCAGACCGAGGCGGCGGTGCCGAAGCTGATCGCGGAGACGCTGGAGGCGCAGAGCGCGGACATCGACACGGTGTCGGGGGCGACGATCACGAGCGACGGTTATCGGGAGTCGTTGCAGGCGGCGATAGACGAGAACGCGAAGTCGGCGTCTTCCGTCTCGTCCTCTGCCTCGTCTTCTGCTTCGTCCTCGCCGTCGGCTTCCGCCTCGGCCTCGGCGCCTGCCGCGTCCCAGACGCAGACGGTGGACGGCTCGGCGGTGAACACCGAGAAGGGCACCGTGCAGGTGCAGGTGACCTTCGAGGGAGAGAAGATCTCCTCGGTGAAGATGCTCCAGCAGCCGAACCATCCGCAGACGACGGCGGCCGTGCCGAAGCTGATCGCGGAGACGCTGGAGGCACAGAGCGCGGACATCGACACGGTGTCCGGTGCGACGATCACCAGCGACGGCTACAAGGAGTCGTTGCAGGCCGCGATCGACGCGAAGGGCTGAGGGACCGATCATGCTGCACAGGGTCGAGCACGTCATGGGCTTCCCGGTCTCGCTGCGGGTCGACGACGAACACGTCGGCGAGGAGTCGGCGGACGCGGTCTTCGCGTGGCTGCGCGAGGTCGACGCCCGGTTCAGCCCCTTCAAGGCGGACAGCGAGGTGTCGCGCCTGGGGCGCGGTGAGCTGACGGAGGCCGAGGCGAGCACGGACCTCCGGACCGTGCTCGACCTGTGCGAGCACTACCGGGTCGCCACGGGCGGCGCGTTCGACGTACGCCTTCCGGGCCGGGGCCTCGACCCCTGCGCGGTGGTCAAGGGCTGGTCGGTACAGCGCGCGGCCGACCTCCTGTTGGCAGCGGGCGCCAAGCGCTTCGTCCTCAACGCCGGCGGCGACGTCATCGCCGCCGGCGGGCCCTGGCGGGTGGGCGTACGGCACCCCGAACACGCCGACAAACTGTGCACGGTCCTGTCCCTGACGGACGGCGCGGTCGCGACGTCCGCGCGGTACGAGCGGGGGGATCACATCATCGACGGGCGGACGGGGCTTCCGGCGACGGGGCTGCTGAGCCTGACAGTGGTGGCGTCCTCCCTGACGGAGGCCGACTCGGTCGCCACGGCCGCCTTCGCGATGGGGGCGGAGGGGGTCGACTGGGCCGCCTCGCTGCCGGGGTGCGAGGTGTTCGCGGTGGACGGGGAGCGCAGGGTGCTGCGGACGCCGGGGTTTCCTGCGGCGAAGGAACAATCGACGGCGGCTTGACGGCCAGTGCCACAATCCGGCCGTGGCTGAGGAATTGTCGCGCTGGTATCAGGGGCGCTTGGTGGTGGGTCCGTTCACGCCGTTCGACTCCGGTGAACTCGACGTCCTGGAACGGGAGATCGGGCTGCCGTTGCCGGCGCCGTATCGCTCGTTCCTGGAGGCGGCGGGAGGAAGCGCCCTGGAGTACGCCGTCCACCTGTCGGAATGCGAGCCGGAGCCGTTCCAGAGCTTCAACGAGCTCCACAGCCTCGGCAGGGACAGTTCCGGCGGCTACGGCTACGGCACCCTGCTCGGCGAGTATCGGCGTGCGGCGGACTGGTGGCTCGCCCGTGAGGTGCCTCTGTCCGGGCTGCTTCCCATTGCCCGTAATGGTGGCAGCGACACTCTGTTCCTGGACCTCGATCCGGCGAACCAGGGGCGACTTCACGCGTTCGTCCACGGCATTCCCTGGCCGGGACGGCTTCAGGCAGGAGTCTTCACGAAGGTCGCCGATGACTTCGACTCGTACTTCGCGAGTCTGCTTGTCGACCCCGACACGGCACAGGACGTCTGGGCCGATGTGGCTGACCGTGGTTCCTCCGATCCCTGGAGGGGAACCGTCGAGGAGTGGCTGGACCGGGAGTTGGCGGGATGGCGAGCCGAACCGTGGGCCGCAAGCTGATCGTTCCGCGGACATGAGGACGGGCCACCGGCAGGGGAGTCCGGTGGCCCGTCCTGTTCAGGGGAGGGCAGGGGTACGGGGAGCGGTCAGCTGACGTCGGAGGCGTCCAGGCGGTACAGGCCGCTGTAGTCGGTCACCGCTGTGCCGTTCTTCTTGACCCAGGTGGAGATCTCGGAGTTCGACGAGCCCTGGCCGCTGTCGCTGATCACGATGTAGTGCAGCTTGCCTGCCTTCACCAGGCTCTTCAGCTTGGCGAGGGTCATGGCGTTGTCCGAACCGGACCAGCCGCCCATCGAGATGACGGGTTCGCCGGACTCCAGGATGATCGAGGAGGCGGTCTGGTCGGTGGCGACCGCTACCAGCCAGGTGGCGCCGTCCTGGTTCTTCTTGAGGTACGTGATCATCTCGGAGGAGACCTGGGTTCCGCCGCCCATGCCGCCACCGGCGGATGCCTTGTCGGTGTCGGTGTCGGTGTCGGTGTTGGTGTCGGACTGCGCGTTGCCCGACGGCGGCTCGCCCATTGACTGGCCGTCCGAGGTGCCGTTCTCGGTGCTCGTGCTGCCGCCGGGGCCGCCGCTCGGGCGCTGGCCGCTGCCCATGCCGCCGCCTCCGCCGCCCATGCCGCCGCCCGTGCTCGGTCCGGCCGTCGGGTTCGTGCCGTTCGTGCTGGAGGTCGCGGCCGAGGCCGAGTACGCCGCCGGACCGGCCAGCAGGGCGACCACGGCGGCGAGTGCCGCGATACCCGTCAGGCGCTGGCGTCGCGTGAAGCGGCCCAGGAGCAGGCCGATCACCGCCGCGGCGCCTGCCGCACCGGCTGCGAACTCCGCCACCGTGTAGACCGTTCCGGAGCCCGAGACTCGCTGGAGCAGGACCACCGACCAGACCGTGCTCGCCGCGATCGCCGTCGGGAGAACCCAGGCCCACTTCGCCGCCGAGCCCTCCACGAAGGCGCGGTAGAGCATCACAGCGCCGATTCCCGCCAGGGCCGCGATACCCGGGGCCATCGCCGTGACGTAGTACGGGTGGAACGTGCCCTCGGCGAGGGCGAAGGTCAGGTAGTGCAGGACGAACCAGCCGCCCCACAGCATCAACGCCGCTCGCTTGGCGTCTGTGCGCGGAGCGCGACCCCGCAGGATCACACCCGCCACCAGCGCGATCAGCGCGAACGGGATCAGCCATGAGATCTGGCCGCCCATGATGCTGTTGAACATCCGGTACAGGCCCGACTCACCGCCGAAGCTCGCGCCGTTGCCCTGCGAGCCCACCGAGGAACTCGCGCCGAAGATCCGGCCGAAGCCGTTGTAGCCGATGACCAGGTCCCAGACCGTGTTGTCGGTCGAGCCGCCGATGTAGGGGCGCGAGGACGCCGGGATCAGGTCCACGACCACCATCCACCACGCCGAGCTCGCCACCAGCGCCACCGTGCCGACGGCCAGGTTGCGGATCCGCTTGCCCAGAGAGACGTTTGCCGCCCAGAGGTACACGAGGAAGAACGCCGGCAGTACGACGTACGCCTGCATCATCTTCGTGTTGAACGCGAAGCCGATCGCCACCCCGGACCAGACGAGGGGCATCAGGCGGCCCGTGCGTACCGCCTTCATCAACGCCGCCGCGCCCAGCAGCATCAGGAAGACCAGGATCGGGTCCGGGTTGGTGTCGCGGGTGATGGCGACCGTGATGGGGGTCAGGGTCAGGGCGAGGGCCGCGATCGTCGCCGCGACGGCGCCGAAGTCACGCTTGACCATGCGGTACAGGAGGGCTACCGAGCTCACGCCCACCGCGACCATCGGCAGCATCAACTGCCAGGTGCCGTAACCGAGGACGCGGGCCGACAGGCCCATCACCCACAGGGCGAAGGGGGGTTTGTCGACGGTGATGAAGCTGCCGGAGTCCAGCGCGCCGAAGAAGAAGGCCTTCCAGCTCTTGGTGCCGGAGTAGACGGCCGCGTTGTAGAAGGTGTTCCCCGTGATGGAGGACATGTTCCAGGCGTAGAGGGCTGTCGCCAGGAGCAGGATCGCCCACAGGGCCGGGCGGGCCCAGCGGGGGTCCTCGGGGGCGCCGGTGAACAGGCGGCGGACGCGGCCGCCCGGGGTGGGCGGCGCGGCCCGGTGCCGGGTCGCCTCCTGGGCGGGCGGAGGGGCGAGGGTCGTCATGACGCGTACTCCAGGTGGGCGGCGAGGACGGGGACACGGGCGGCCGGCACCTGCGGAGTGCTGGTCCGCCGGGGTACGGCGATGCGGGTACGGGCGGTGCGGAGCATGCGGGTCATGCCCCTCAGGTCGTCCAGCGCGGTGCGGACGATGTCGACCCGGCTGTCGGGGTCGTCGGTCCAGTCGACCGGCACCTCGTGGATACGGAGTCCGTTGCGCTGGGCGAGGACCAGCAGTTCGGTGTCGAAGAACCAGGCGGTGTCCTCGATGTGCGGGGCGAGGGCCCGGAAGACGTCGGTGCGGACCGCCTTGAATCCGCACTGCGCGTCCGTGAAGCGGGCCGCCAGGCCGAGCTTCAGCAGTCTGTTGTAGGAGCGCGAGATGAACTCCCGCTTCGCGCCCCGCTCCACGGCGGCCTGGCGGTGCAGACGGCTGCCGATCGCGAGATCGCTGTGGTCGGAGAGGAGCGGGGCCACCAGAGGGAGGAAGGCCTCCAGGCCCGTCGACAGGTCCACGTCCATGTACGCCACCACGTCGGCCGTGGAACGGGACCACACGTGCTTCAGGGCGCGGCCCCGGCCCTTGGCCTCCAGGTGCGCAGCGTGCACATGCGGGAGGCGGAGGGTCAGGTCCGTCGCCTCCCGCCAGGTGCTGTCGGTGCTGGCGTTGTCCGCGACCGTGATCCGGAACGGAAACGGGAAGGACGCTTCGAGGTAGGTGTGGAGACGGCCGATGGACTCGGCGAGGACGTGTGCCTCGTTGTGGACCGGGACCACGATCTCCACCGATCGCCCCCGGACGCCTCCCGCGTTCGTTTCGTTCATGGCAGTGACGATCGGGGCGGTGTCTGGGGGAACCCTGAGCCGTCGCTGAGGGAAGAGTGAGAATCAGCGGACTCACAGGCAGCCCATAGCCTCGGCATGCCGGAACCCAAGACTCGGGCCCGGAAGGGCAGTTCGGGTCGGCAGTTCGGGTCGGCAGTTCAGATCGGCTGCGGCTCGAAGTCCCAGCCCGGCGGTTCGTCCGCGCCGCCCCCTAGCGCCTCCGTGCAGGCCAGCAGGAGCGGGTGGCCGTCGTCCACGGCGCCCCGTGTGCGGCGCAGGGTGTCCTCGCGCAGGGCGGCGGCCTCCTCCCGGCGGCCCGAGAGATGGCGTACCGCGGCCGTGTTGAGGGCGCAGCCCAGGGTCCAGGGGTGGTCGGCGCCCAGGGCGGCCGTCATGCCGCGCAGCGCCTGGTCGAGCAGGCGCTGCGCCTCCGCGTGGTCGCCGAGGCGCCAGTACACCAGGCCCAGATTGCCCTGTACGCCCACGGTGTTGGGGTGGTCCTCGCCGAGCAGGTGCCGGTAGTCCTCGGCGACCTGGAGCGTCAGGTCGGCGCACTCGACGGGGTCGCCGTGGGAGCGGAGGAAGGAGGCGTGGTCGGCCTGGACCATCAGGGTCATGGGGTGCCGGGCGCCCTGGAGCTGTGCGCACCGCTCCACCAGGCCGCGCAGCAGCTCGCCGGCCGTCTCGTAGTCGCCCGAACGGCGCCTGCACAGCGCCTGGTTGTGCACGGCGTAGAGGGTCTGGGTGTGGTACTCGCCCATGGTCTCGCGGTGCAGCCGGGTGTTGACCTCCTGGAGTTCGGCGGCCTCCTGGTGGCGGCCCAGGAGCCGCAGCGAGCGGGCGTAGGTGAGGCCGGTGAGGAGGGTCTGCCGGTGGTTGGGGGGGAGCAACCGCCGTCGTACGGCCAGGAGTTCGCGGTGGACGGCGGCCGCCTCCAGATAGCGGCCGAGGAGTCCGAGGGCCACGCCGAGGTTGTGCAGCGAACCCTGGGTGTGCGGGGCCTCCGGGCCCTCCAGGGCGTCGTACGCCCGCCACACCCGGTCGCACAGCTGGTGCGCCTCCTCGAACAGGCCCAGCGCCATCAGGGTGCCGCCGAGCCCGACCTGGGCCCGCAGCAGATCGGCGTCGTCGGCCGCCCGCTCGTACTCCAACTGCTCGACCACGGCCCGCCCGACCGCCTCCGCCTCCCGGTAACGGCCGCAGCGGCGCAGCATGTTGGCGTGCTGGTGGACCAGGACCAGCATCGAGGGATGGGTGGGCGGCAGCCGCACCCGCCAGCGCGCCAGCACCTGTTCGCACAGGGTGAGGCCGGTGCTCTCCTCGTCCCGCAGCCGCAGGTACTCGATGCAGTTCAGGACGAGTTCACGCACCGAGTCCTCGGCGCTCTCCAGCGCGCCCGACGGATACAGATGCGGCAGCAGTCCGGCGTACGTCGGCCAGGCGCGCACGTCCGAGGGGCGCTGCGGGTCGGCCGAGACCAGCACCCGGCAGGCCACGGCGGAGAGTTCGTCGCGGTCGGCGGGGGAGAGGGTGCGGCGCAGGAAGCGGTGGTAGAGGCGGTGCATCTCCACGCTGTCGCGGTAGGTGTCGTTGTCCAGGTCGTGCAGGTAGTCCATCCGTACGGCGGTGGACTCCGACAGCCGGGTGAGCGCGTTGCGCCAGCGCACCGGGTCGGCGGCGAGTTCCGCCAGATGCGGCGGCAGATCGCCGGGGTGGGCCTGCTGGATCAGGCGGATCGGGATCGAGCCGGGCGAGAACAGGGCGAACAGGCGCAGCAGTTCGGTGGTTTTGGGGTTGTCCTGTTCCAGGGTGCTGAGGGTGATGGCCCAGCTGGCCTGGAAGCCGATCGGGTAGTCGGAGGAGATCTGGATACCGATGTCGTCCGCGTCGGCCCCGCGCAGTCGTGCGATGTAGTCGGCGGCGGGGATGCGGTTGGTCTGCAACCAGGCCGTGGTCTGCGCCAGCAGCAGCGGGAAGTCCTCGACCGCGTCGGCGAGTTGGTCGGCTTCCTCCTCGGTGAGCCGCTCCACATGGCGGCGGGCGTAACTGACGCTCTCCGCGCGGGTGAAGGGCGCCACCTGGATCTCCGCGACCCCGCCGGAGGCGGCCCAGTCGCGGGTGAGGGTGGTGATCGCGACATGGCCGCCGCTCTCCGGGAGCAGATCGTTGACCTGGTCCATGTCGTCGGCGCTGTCCACGATCAGCAGCCAGCGCCACCGTCCGGTGCGCAGCGCCTCCCGAACGGCCCGTACCCGCTCGCCCAGCGACCGTGCCGCCTCGGTCAGCCGGAGTCGGTCCGCGAGGTCGGCGAACTGCTGGCGGGCGGTGGCCCGGAAGCTCGCGCTGACCCACCAGACCACGTCGTACTCGTTGGCGAACCGATGCGCGTACTCGATCAGGATCTGGCTCTTGCCGACCCCCGAGATACCTCGCAGCGCGACCCGCGCCCCGGCCGGACCTCCGCTCTCGAAGAGCGCGTGGAGATCCTCCAGGACCGGATCGCGGCCCGTGAAACGGAAGTTGCGGCGCGTCACGTTCCACACCTCCGGCGGCGCGTCCGGGAACCGCGGGGCGACGGGTACGTCCTCGTCGGCGTCCGGCGCGGTGTGCTCCAGGCCCAGCGCGGCCAGCAGCCGGCGCAGCGCCTCCGCCGGGTCGAGGTCCCTGAGGGCGGGCGGGCCGAGCACGGCGGCCGCGTCGGGCAGCGCCCGCTCGGACAGGTCGACCGCCGCGAACCGGTCCGGATGCGGGGCGACCACATCGGTCAGCGCCGCGGTCCACTCCTCCTCGGTGCGCTGGCCCAGGCGCAGATAGCCCTCGTCCAGGAGCAGCAGGATCCGGCCCGGCTCGGCCAGCAGATCGGCCAGCAGCCGCTCCAGCGGCACACCCGGCGGCGGGTCCCAGCGCAGCAGGGCGGTACGGCAGCCGTGCCGCTCCAGCTGGTACGCCGCCCAGGTGGCCCAGGCGCGGTGGGTGCCGGCGTAGCTGAGGGTGACGTGGTCGGGGGACGCGGCGCCGGGGGAGCGGGGGGTGGGGAGGGTGCGCAGGGGGCCGGTGTCGGTCGACGACGGGGGGTGCGGTCCGGTCGCCGAGGGCACCAGGACCAGGCCCTGCCCGTCCCGGGCCCGCTCCTCGACGATCTCGCTCTTCAGCTCCACCGTGCGCACGGGAACGCCCCGGTGGTTGCTGATGGTCAGCCGCAGCAGACCCGAGCCGGGCGCCGGGTCCGCCTTCACTACGAAGCGGGCGGGGCCGTAGGTGCCGCCGAAGCGGTGCAGGACGACGCTGGGCTCGTTCAGCGCCTCGCAGACGAAGCGCGGGGCGCCGTCGAGGGCGATGTGGAACTCGAACTCCTCCTCCTCGTACGGCCATTCACCCGCCGCCGAGGGGCCGTCCAGGTCCACCGTGACCAGATAGCTCTGTCCGGCCGTGGCCTCCCGGGGCCAGGCCACGACCGGCTCGATGACGAGCGCCGCGCCCGGCCCCGGAACGGGCCGAGGGGTATCACCGCTCACCACCCCACCTCCTCCGTCCTGCCCCGCAGCCGGAGCGTCGTGAACGGGTGCCCGAAGTACACGAACATGAAGCTGTACAGGGATTCCAGGATCTCGCGTTCCGTGTCCAGCTCGCTGCGGTCTTCACCGTCGAGCCACCACAGCGGTACGGGTAATCGGGCCGCCGCCCCGGCACGGAACTCGCGCAGGGCGCGGGCGACCGGCAGCTCCGGATCGGCGCACACCCGCTTCACCAGCTCCCTGATCTGCTGATGGGCCGTCTTGTCGCCCACCTTCCCCGACGTGGCGATGCACCCGCCCGCCCCCTTGCGCAGGAACAGCTCCGCGAACCCCCGCAGCGCGTTCTCGCCCCGCCCCTGGTTGTCGAAGGCGCGCGCGGAGTCACAGGCGTTGAGGCACACCAGGGTGCGGCCGTCGGCGAGCGCGGGCATGGGCTGGAGATTGAGCCGGCTCCAGCTGACCACGTCGATCTTGACGTCGTGCGCGTCCGGACCGTACTCGGCGTGACACCCCATGTACACGAGCCCCGCGCCCAGTTCACGCCGGGTGAGCTCGGCCAGGAAGGGCCACGGGCGTACGAAGTGCGGGCTGTGCTGGTACTCCTCGAAGACCTCCGCGTCCTGGCGCATCTGCTCCGCGTAGAACCCGAGGACGTGGCCCGAGCAGGCGGCCGGTTCACCGAAGGGCGAGGTCCCGGCGCCGTGCACGGTCGTCCAGCGCACCACGGTCACCAGGGCGCCCAGGATCTCCCTGGCCATGCCCAGTTCCTGACCGCCCGACAGATGCAGCAGCTCCCACGGGATGTCGTAGTCGGTGTCGTCCCAGATCACCAGCTGGAGCTCGGCACCGTGCCGGGCCCGCAGCGCGTTGATCCAGCGGACCAGGGCCTCCTGCCCCCGCGACCACTCCTCAAGACCCATGAGGAGCTCGCTCGGCAGCGACGGCCGCCCGGTCCCCTGCCGCAGATTGTGCAGGGCGAGGTTCTTGGGCCGCAGCTGGGTGTGTTCGGAGTCGAGTACGGTCTCCAGCTCGCCGCCGCTGTGCCCGCGCAGCCGGAACGCCTCCCGCCCGCCGTCGTAGGCGCGGTGCACCGACAGCATCGCGAACTTGGCGGGCAGCCGCTGATGCGGGTCGACGGCCGCCGGGCGCAGGGCCACGGCCTCGTCGAGCTCGGTCACATGCTCCGGCACCGGCGCGGGGCGCGGCGCGGGCAGCGGCTGGGGTGCCGGTGGCCGGGCGGGTGTGCCGGGGCCCAGCGGGATCGCCCCGCCGAGCCCGCGCGGGCCGGACGGTTCAGCGGACACCGGCGACCCCTCTCGTCGTGCGCCCGGCGACGGTCACACCGCCCAGCGCGTCGGCGAGCTGGAATGTCAGATCGGCGTACGGCCGACGCGCCGCGTCCACCACGACACAGTGCAGCCGCATCCGCCCCATCGCCCCGATCCGCCCGGCCGCGGTGAGCGCGTCCTCGACACCCGTACGGCGCACAGGACCCGGCAGCCTTCCGACCACCCCCGTGTCCAGCGGCACGTTCCCCCGGCCGTCCGTGACCACCACCAGCCACGCCTCCACCAGGTTGGAGCGCTGCTGGAAGGCCCGCCGCAGCAACTGGTCGGTCACCGCGAGGCCGTGGGCGAGCGGACTGCTGCGCCCCGCCGGCCGGTGCAGGGCCCGTCCCACGCGCGGGTCGAGGACGCTGCGGGCGACGAAGTGCTCGGCCTTCAGCTCGTGCGCCGCGTCCCGCCCGCCGACCTCGACGACGCACACCGAGGCGCGCCCGGTGTACGCCCACTGGAAGTAGGGGGCGAGCGCGGGCTGCCAGTCCCAGTCGCCGCGGCACGTGTGGTCGAGCAGCAGCACCAGCATCCGCTCGGTCACCGGCAGCCGGGCGTAACTGCGGAAGTCACCGGGCCGCACGACCAGCCGCCCGTCCCCGCCGACCCGCAGCACCCGCCGGGCGGGCAGGTTCTGGTGCTTGGCGGCCTCGATGACGGTGGCCACGAACGCCAGATCCCGCAGCGCGGTCGCGGGCCGTACGCCGATCACCGGGCCGCGCGCCGAACTGGGCTCCGGACGCCGCTGCCAGGGGATGCGCAGCGGGGCGAACTCCCTCAGGAACCGGGCGTCGTCCTCAGGGAACGGCGAGCCGACCCCTTCCCCCGCGTCGGCGGCGAAGGTGTCCAGCGCCTCGGCGGGACCGGCCGGTACGGCGACGGCGGTACCGGTGCCCTGCGCCGCGGGCTCCCCGTCCTCGGGCACGGGGTCCGGCTTGGGCGGCTCGGGCGGCGGATGCCCCTCACCACCCCCGCCCGACGCGACCGGCCCGCCGTCCCCGGGCACCCCGTCGGCAGGCGGTACGGGCCTGGCGGCGACCCCGATGAGCCGCGCGGCCTCGTCGACCTGCTCCGGCCCACACGTCCCGACCCCGCCGAACACGGCCAACGCCCGCGCCAGCCGCGCGAGTCCGAGGGCCCGCCGGCTCCCGGCGTCCGCGCCGAAGAGCCCGACGGCCCGATCGGCGGCCTCCTCGGTGAGCCGACTGGCGGGGCGGGCGGGGGAGGCGAGGACGGCGCGCCAGGACGCCGGGAGTTCACCGAGGGGGGAGACCGAGGTCTCGGGAGACAGGACCCAGGCGCCGTCCGCCCCCTGCACCCCGCGCGCCTCGTCGAGGGCGTCCAGCAGGCGTTCCGCCTCAAGGCCCGCCGCGTTGAGGCGGATCGGGAAGCGGTCCAGGAGGTGGGGGGAGAGCCGGCCCACCTCCGCCTCCCGGCAGGCGGCGAGCCAGCGGGCCCGGGGGCGCCAGCGGGCGCGGAACCCGGAGCGTTCGACCGCGGCGACGTCCGCGCCGAGCAGCTGGACCGCGGCCCGCATCCCGGGCAGGCTCAGCCGGACCAGGTCGGGGACCACGACCAGCGTCGACGCCGCCGGGTCCGTGTCGACCAACGGCCCGGGAGCCAGCGAGAAGTTCATGCCGGCGCCCTCCTGCCGCAGCGTCGGCCGCAGCCACAGCTCGTCGTCGCCGGTCACCGACCCGAGCATCGCGCGCCGCACCGGCCGCCCGTCCCGCCACCGCAGCACCTGCGCGAACGCGTCCGTCACCGGCGCCACCATCTCCGGCTCCAGATCGAACAGCAGCACCCCGTCCAGGCCGGGCCCCAGCGCGGAACAGGCCAGCACCTGAAGCAACCGCTGCCGAGGCCCGCCCTGCGCCCCGTCGAGGAAGCCGCTCACCGCGACTCCCCGGCGTGAGGTGCGTGGAGGCCGGCGGTGGAGCGCGGTGATGGGCAGATCCGTTCCAGCCTCGGGAGGCAGAACCGCAGGTGACCGAAGCCCGCCGACGGAACAGATCTGCCCATCACCGGGCCGCCCGACGTCCGCCGACTCCTCCGTATCGGCCTTCTCCGTACCGTCATCCCAGCAGCCTGTCGAGGAGCGCCCTCTCCTCGTCCGTCCACTCCACAGGGCCCCCGTGCGCGGCCTCCGGGCGGCGGTGCCGCAGGGACAGCGGGACCACCTCGCGCACATGCCGGGACGTCACCTCGGCCGCGCCCTCGAACGCCGCCAGCGCCCGGGCCGCCCACGCGGTGACCACCTCGCCGCGATGGCCGACGGCCCGCAGCTGGGTGGCGACGTCCGCGCAGAGCTTCGCGGTCTCCTCGCTCAGGCGTACGTCCTGCACCGCCGCCCGCGCCGCGTCGAGACGCTCACGCAGCGCCCGGTCCCGGGCGAGCCCCTCGGCCAGCCACGAGGACTCCGTGCCGGACTCGTCGTCGAAGCGCAGCACCGCCAGCACCATCGCCCGCCGCGCCTCCTGGTCCAGTTCGGACACGGCGACCATCAGCCCGAACCGGTCGAGCAACTGCGGCCGCAGCCCGCCCTCCTCGGGGTTCATCGTGCCGACCAGCCCGAAACTGACGCTGCGCACGGTGTCGATGGCCTCGCGCTGCACCGACAGCACCCCGGTGGAGACGACGTCGAGGATGATGTTGACGATGTGGTCGTCCAGCAGATTGACCTCGTCGATGTACAGCATCCCCTTCTCGCCGGCCTCCTCCAGAAGCCCCCGCTGGGTGCGCGCCTCGCCGTGCATGAGCGCGTCGAGCTCCCAGCCGCCGAGCACCCGGTCGTCGGTGGCGTTGATCGGCAGCGTGACCGGCAGCTCGCCCCGGGTCAGCAGCGAGAACGCCCGTACCACCGTGGACTTGGCGGTGCCGCGCTGCCCGCTGACGAGGACGCCCCCGATCCGCGGCGCGATGTAGTTCAGCTCAAGGGCGAGCTTCAGCTCGGCCTGTCCGACCACATAGCTGTACGGCAGGATGTGGATCTCGGCGCCGGCGGTCCCACCGGTCACGAGGCGCCGCCCGTGCGCCAGCGGAACGTGACCTGGAGCTGCGCCTCCGCCCCCGACTTCACCAGCACCGCCCCGAGTTCGGCGTCCAGCTTGATCGACAGCTGGAGCTCCACCTCGTCGGGCTTCAGCCCCTCACCGAGGTCCTGCAACCGGTCCGCGGCCTGCCGCGCGCACCGCCGGGCCAGGTCCAGGCCGTCGGCGTAGACATCCCGCGCCACCTCCAGCACGCGTTCGGCCGGGTTGCCCCGGGTGTCGATGCCCCGGTACACGTCGTCGGGGCCGCCCACGTCCGCGACGGCGTCCACTTCGACGTAGACCGGCCCGTCGAGGCCGTCCGCCGTCACCCCTGTCACGATCGTCATGAAGCACTTCCCCCGTCCAGCGAGCCGGATCCCTGTGCGTGCTTACTTTCCCAGTTCTGGCCTTTGGTCAACAGGCTTGGGGTCAGCGGGTGTTGATTGCCTCAGATGAACCACGACGATCGGCCGCGCCCCGCACCCGGTCCGCGATGTGCCGGATCAGTCGCTCCAGGTCCGCGCAGTACACCGACCGGTTCAGGAATCCCTCGCCCGCCCGGTACCGGTGCGCGTAGTTCCCCCCGCCGCACACGTCGGCCAGCGGACACCCGAGGCACTCCGGGGCCAGGCCCGCGCGCCCCAACTGCCGTGCGACGACGCCGGGATGGTCCAGGGCGTCGTCGAAGGAGTGCCGGAAGACGTCGTAGCCGGTGGCCGGCGCCCCCGCGTACGCCGTCTTGAGTGAGTCCACCTGCTCGATGGCCCCGTCGGTGTCCACGACCACCGCGACCACCGGCGAGTTGCCGACCGCCTCGGCCTGTCCCGGCACCCCGAGCAGCAGCCCGACGATCTCGTTGAAGAGGCGGACCGGCACCGGCGGGGTGTCGGCGCCGAACCACAGGTCGAACACCTCGATCAGCCAGTCGGCGTAGGGGTGCGGGCCCCGGGCCGCGGGCGGGTGCGCGTGGTTGGCGTGCGGCAGCAGCAGGTCCATGGAGGGCGGCCGCAGCGCGGTCAGCGAGGTGTACACCTCGACGGGGTCGGAGGCCGGGTCGATCACGCTGAGGATCCCGGCGTACGCGTCCGGGCGCCGCCGCAGCACGTCGAGGCCCGCCGAGGTCGCCGCCCATGAGGAGCGTCCGGCGTGGTCGAGGCGCCGCCGGTTCAGCCAGGGGGTGCCGCCGTCCAGGCTCACCCCGATCCGGATGCCCGCGGCGGCCAGCCGGTCCACCGCGTCCTCGGTGAGCAGCGTGCCGTTGGTCTGCACACTGGCGTCCACCCGGCATCCCGGGCCGACCGCCTCCCGTACCGCCTCGACATAGGCGACCAGCGTGTCCACCCCGGCCAACAGGGGTTCCCCGCCATGGAGGTTGACCTGGACCGAGTCCAGCCGGTGGGCCGCGACATGCTCGGCGATCCGGCTCGCGGTACGCCGGATCACCCCGGGCGGCACCCGCCGCGGACGGTCCCGCCAGCTGCTGTCGGCGCCCTCGTAGACGTAACAGTAGGAGCAGGCCAGGTTGCAGCGGCCGTGGACCTTCAGGACGAACTGGCGGAAGGGCACGGCCCGGACCCCGGACCGTCGTAAGCCGTCGACGTCCAGGGTCTCAAGAGGCCACCGGGCGGTCACAGTTGATACGGACCGTCCTCGTAGAAGGCGACCGCGGGGCCGCCGCCGCGCACCCGGGGCAGCAGGCCCGTGGCGACCGCCGCGAGCACCGGATGCGATGACTCACGGGACAGTGCCAGCAGGTCGAGATCGGTGAGGTCGGGCAGCGCGCCGCCCGGACTCCGGTCCCCACGCATGGGTGGCCTGTCCCCTTCTGTACCCCGCACGTTCACCTCTCCAGGACGGCCGAACCTGCCTCTTGGCACACGGCCCGGCCCATGCTAGCCCTGCTGAGTCACCGTCAGGTACCAGGCTCGGCACGGTGCCGAATCCAAGTCGACCGCCTGGCCCTCGGCTCTAGGTCGGAAGCGGCTCGAAGTCCCAGTACGGCCGCTCCCGGCGGCGGATCGAGAGGGTGTGGGGATGCTGTGCGCCGAGGGTGTCGGAGAGCTGCTGCAACGCCTCCTGCTCCAGCTTGGACGCCTCCTGGCCGCGTCGCAGTATCCGCAGGTCGGAGGCGAGAGCGGCCTTGACCGACAGGGTCAGCGGGTGGGTCTCGCCCATGACCGTGCGCGCCGACTCCAGGACCGTGCGGGTGAGTTCGGCCGCCCCCTCCTCGTCGCCGGCGAGACTGCGGGCGCCCCCGGCGTTGAGTCCGGCGCCCAGCGCCCAGGGATGGGTCGGACCGACCGCCGCACGCATCCCGACGAGCGCCTGTTCCGCGATCCGGAGCGCTTCGTCGCGCTCTCCGTACTCCCAGAGCGCCAGCGCGACATTGCCCGCCGTGCCGACCGCGTACGGGTGGTGCGGGCCGACCAGCCTGGCGTACTGGGCGGCGATGTGGGAGGCCAGTTCGCGGGCCTGTTCAAGGTTGCCGTGCTCGCGGTTGAAGGTGGCGAAGTCGGCCTGCACCAGAAGGGAGTCGGGGTGGCTGGGGCCCTGCCGCTGCACGAACCGCTCGACCACGCTGCGCATCAGCGACTCGGCGCCCAGCAGGTCGCCGTTGCGTCTCATGCAGAGGGCCAAGTTGTGTTCGGCGAACAGGGTTTGGGGTGTGTAGCGGTCCATCACCTGCCGGTGGGCACGGACGTTGAGCTCCTGGCGGGACGTCGCCTCCGCGTAACGGCCCAGCAGGCGCAGCATCCAGGCGTTGAACATGCCGGAACGCAGGGTGAGATGGTGGCGCGGGCTCAGCAGGCGTTCGCGGAGCAGCAGGATGTCCCGGTGCTGGCGCAGGGACTCCTCGTAGCGGCCCAGCAGACTGGTGACGACGGCGAGGTTGCCGCGGTCCTGGAGGGCGCGCAGATGGTCCGGGCCCAGGCTGCTGGTGTACGCCTGCACGCACTCCTGGAACATGTCGTGCGCCTCGTCGTAGCGGCCCAGCGACACCAGGGTGCCGCCGAGGCCGTTCTTGGCGCGCAGCAGATCGGGGTCGTCGTCGGCGCGGGTCTCGGCGAGCTGGTCGAGGACGGCGCGGCCGACGGCCTCGGCCTCCAGGTAACGGCCGCTGCGGCGCAGCATGTTGGCGTGGTCGTGGATCAGGATCAGCATGTCCCGGTCGTCCGGTCCGAGCCGGCCCCGCCAGCGGTTCACGGCCTGCTCGCACAGTCGGAGCGCGGCCCGGTTCTCGCCCCGCACCCGCATGTACTCGATGCAGTTCAGGACGAGCCCGCGCACCACCGGGTCGGAGCTGTCCAGCACGCCCGCGGTCTCCAGGTGCGGGATGAGCTCCGCGTACCGGGTCCACTCGCGGGTGTCGGCCGGGCGCCTGGGGTCCGCGCCCGCCAGCAGCCGGCAGGCGATCGTCGACAGCGCGTCGCGGCGCTCCTCGGTCAGGGTGCTGACCAGGAAGGAGTGATAGAGGCGGTGCATGGAGACGCGGTCCACGGCCGGTTCGGCGTCGGCGGACTCGACGTAGTCCAGGCGGACGGCGGTCGACTCGGAGAGTCTGCGCAGTGCCGTGTGCCAGCGGATCGGATCGCCCGCGAGCGCCGCGAGATGGTCGGGCAGGTCGGAGGGGTGGGCGGCCTGCATCAGCCGGACCGGGATCGCGTCGGGGGAGAACAGGGCGAACAGATGCAGGAGTTCGACCGCCTCGGGGTTGTTCTCCTGGAGCGTGTTGAGAGTTATCGACCAGCTGGTCTGGAAGCCCATCGGGTAGTCGGAGGAGATCCGGATGCCGATCTGGCTGGCCTCGCCGCGCCGGATCATCGAGATGTAGTCCTTGGCCGGCATCGCGTTGGCGTCCAGCCAGGCCGCCGTCTGCGCCAGCAGCAGCGGCAGGTCCTGCACCGCGTCGGCGAGCTGGTCGGCCTCGGTGTCCGTCAGCCGCTGCGCCCGGCGGCGGACGTAGGCGACGGACTCGGGCCGCCGGAAGGGCTGCACGTCGATCTCGGTGACGGTGCCGGAGGCCGCCCAGTCCTGGGTGAGCGTGGTGATCAGGATGTGCCCGTTGCCCTCCGGCAGGAGGTCCTCGACCTGCTCCATGTCGTCCGCGGAGTCCAGGATCAAAAGCCACCGCTTGTACGGCTGTCCCGTGCGCAGCGCCTCGTGGACCGCGCGGATCCGCTCACCCAGCTCCTGGCCGACCGGCAGCTCCAGACGCGGGGCGAGCTGGGCGAACTGCTCACGCGCGGGGCCCCGGAAGCGGGCGCCGACCCACCACACGATGTCGTAGTCGTTGGCGAAGCGGTGCGAGTACTCGTTGGCGATCTGGCTCTTGCCGACACCCGAGATACCGCGCAGCGCCACCCGCGCACCGCTGCGGCCGCCGCGCTCGAAGCGGGTGTGCAGCTCCTCCAGGATCGCGTCGCGGCCGGTGAAGCGGACGTTGCGGCGGGGCACGTTCCACACCGACGGCGGGTCGTTGGGGAAGCGGGGCGCGGGAGCGCCGGACGGGGCGGCGGGCTGGGCGGACGGCTCCAGGTCGAGGCGGCGCAGGATACGGCGGCGGGCCTCGCGCGAGTCCAGGTCGCGCAGGTCGACCGGGCGCAGCGGGGCGGCGGTCGCGGGCAGCGCCCGGGTGGCCACGCTCACCGCCGAGAACCGGTCGAGGGCGGCCGGCACCACCTCGTGCAGCGCCTCCGTCCACTCCGCGTCCGAGCGGGGGCCGAGCGAGAAGTACCAGTCGTCCAGGACCAGCAGCACCCGGCCGGGCGCCTGGAGCAGATTGCGCAGCGCGTCCGCGAGCGCCATCCGCAGCGGCGGGTCCCAGCGCAGCAGCGTCGTCTCATGGCCCAGCTGCTCCAGCTGATGCGCGATCCACGTCGCCCACGGCCGGTTGAATCCCGCGTAGCTGATGGTGAAGTGCTCGTGGGACTCGGCGCCCTTGGACCTGTCGGCCATCCGACCGTCTCCCCTTACCAGACATGGGAATAATTAGGCTTATTGATACTTTTCGGAAGTTTTGCGTGCACTGTAAGCGATCCGCCGCTCAATCCGGGGGCATCACCGCGCTCAGCCGCCCGGCCGCGTGCCGTATCAGCCGCTCCAGGTCGGCGCAGAACACGGACGGGTGCAGAAAACCGGTGCCGCGCGAGAACCGGTGGCCGTAGTTCCCGCCCCCGCACACCCGGCCCACCGGACAGGCCCGGCACTCGGCGGCGAGCCCTTCGAGGCCGAGCTGCCGGGCGACGATCCCCGGATGGTCGAGGGCCGCGTCGAAGGTGTGCCCGAAGACGTCCAGGCCGGTCGCGGTCGCCTGGTCGTAGGCGAGGTTCAGGGAGTCGATCTGCTCCACCGAGCCGTCGGTGTGCACCACCACCGCACAGGTCGGCGACAGCCCCACCGACTCGGTGGTGCTGGGCACCCCGAGCAGCAGCGCCACCACCTCCGTGAACAGCCGCACCCGGGGCTGCGACCCGTCGGGCGCCCCGTCCCACCACAGATCGAACGCGGTCGCCAGCCAGTCGCCGTACGGCGTCGGTACGGCGGTCCGGACGGCCGGCGCACGCGCGGGCAGCCCCGGCGGCGGGCTGGACCAGTTGGCGTGCGGCAGCAGCAAGTCGAGGCGGGGCGGCCGGAGTTCGGCCAGCGAGGCGTACACCTCGGCGGGGTCGCTGGTGATGTCGATCGCGCACAGGATCCCCGCGTACAGCTCGGGCCGGTCCGCGAGGAGCCGCGCCGCCCGCTCCGCCGCCGGCCACGAGGAACGCCCCGCGCGGTCGACACGGCGCCGGTTGAGATGCGCGGAGCCGCCGTCCAGGCTCAGCCCGACCCTGATGCCCGCGTCCGCGAGCCGGTCCAGGGTGCGCTCGGTGAGCAGCGTGCCGTTGCTCTGCACGGTGGTGCGCAGCGCGACCCCGGCGGGCAGCGCCGCCCGCACGGCCGCCGTGTACGCCAGCGCCGTCTCCGGGCCGGACAGCAGCGGCTCCCCGCCGTGCAGATCGATCCGCACCTCCGACAGGCCGTGCGTCTCGGCGTGTTCGGCGATCCGCGCGGCGGTCTGCCGCATCACGCCCGGCGCCACCCGCGTCGGCCGCTTGCGCCAACTCGCGTCCTCGCCCTGGTAGATGACGCAGTAGGCGCAGTCCAGATTGCAGCGGCTGTGCACCTTCAGGACGAACTGCCGGAAGGGGAACGGCCGATGACCCGCGCGCCGCAGCGCCGCCACGTCCAGCTCGGCGTGCGGCCACTTCGCGAACTCCCGGTCCCGGGCGCTCCGTAAGCTGTCGTCCGAAGCCGTCTGCACAGCATTGCCTCCCCCCGGCCGGCCCCGTGCCGCCGCTACCGTTCTACCCCCGGCGAGTCCTCGTGATACGCCACGAGGCCGCCGTCGGCGGCGCACGAGCGGGCCAGCAGCGTGGCCAGCACCGCACCGAGCACGGGGTGGTCCACCCGGGCGCGGAGCGCGGCCAGATCGACGTCCCGGTAGTCGGGCAGCGGGGTCCCCGCGGGTCCCTCCCGTCCGGCCAATTCCGTCACCCTGCACTCCCTTTCGGCTCTCAGCCCGTTCCGCCGAGCGCGGTCATGCGCTCGTAGGTCGACTGGGCGGACTGGGCTTGTGGCCCCTGTGCCGCCCCTGCCCGCTGCCACAGGGTCCATGCCGCGCGATACGACTCAAGTGCGTGTTCCGGCCCCGCCGTTCGTTCCAGGACCACCCCGCGCTGGTGGTGCGCCCGGGCCGCGAGGAGCGGTTCACCGGCCCGGTCCGCACGGCGTACGGCGTGGTGGTACGACTCCGCGGCCCGGTCCAGCCACTCGGGCGCCCCGGTGCGGTCGGCCAGCGTGAGCAGCACGTCACCGCGCTCCAGCCACGCCAGCGCCGCCGTACGGTCGGCGGGCGCGTCCCGGGCCGCGCGGGCCAGCACCCACTCGGCCTCGTGCAGATCGGTCGGCGTTCCGCCCGCGCCGTGATGATGACGCAGCGCCCGTCCGAACAGAAGCTGCCGGTCGGCCAGATGCGGATCACTGCCCGGCGTCAGCGCCAGCGCCGACCGCAGCACCCGTACGGCGTCGGTGGCCACCGGCAGCCCGTCACCCCGCTCGGCCCGCGCCACCAGCACCTCGCCGTGTCCCGCCAGCAGCTCCGCCCGCTCCGGGTCGTCCCGGCCGACCAGGGCCTCGGCCTCGGTGAAGTGACCGTCGGCGGCGACGAGTTGGGCCGGATCGGCGGTGTGCCGGTAGCGGGCGGTGTGCGCCTCGGCCAGCCGGCGCAGCGCCGGTACGCGTAAGTCGGGGCCCTGGTCGCGGACCGCCTCCACCGCCTGCTCCAGCGCTTCGAGGACCCCGGGATGCCCCGTGTCCCCGGCCGCCACCGCCCGCGCCTCCGCCAGGTCCAGCAGCGCCCGGCAGCGCACCGCCGACGGGGCGCTGTGCCGGCCGCTCAGCCGTACGCCGTGCTCGAAGTCCGCCGCCGCCCGCAGCGCCAGGGTCCGCGCCTCGTCGGCCGCGTCACGGCCCCGGGCGTCCCCGGCGAGGGCGAGCAGCAACCGCCCCCGGGCCAGCACCGCCGGGTCGAAACCGGGCCGGCCGGGCAGCGAGGAGGGTATCCGGGGACCGCCGCCCGCGGCCGATCCGCCGGAGGCCACGGCGGTCACCGGACCCGGCGGGCGGTGAGAGTGACGGGTGGGGCGTTTCGGTCACCCGCGTGGGACGTGCGCGCGACGGGGCACCGCGCCGGGCGGCTGTGCCACTCACTCACGTCGCGCTCCTCGTCCTGGACGGCCGGATGCGTGCGAACTCCATGACAGTACCCGCGCACGGCCCGGTCAACAGTGCTTTTTGGCCGCCGGGACGCACTGTGCCCCCTGAGGCGCGTCAACACGAGCGGTCTAGACTCACCCGCAACGACCGGTCCCACCGCGGTCGTCGGCGGTCGGTCACGGCCACACCCGAAGGGCGTTCGGCGTTTTGATACGGATAGATTCAGTCACCAAGCGGTACCCGGACGGCACGGTGGCGGTCGACCGGCTCTCGTTGGAGATACCCGACCGCTCGATCACCGTCCTCGTCGGCCCCTCCGGCTGCGGCAAGACCACCACCCTCAGAATGATCAACCGGATGGTCGAACCCTCCGAGGGCACCATCTCCCTCGACGGCCAGGACATCCAGCAGCAGCCCGTCAACACCCTGCGCCGGTCCATGGGTTACGTCATCCAGAACGCCGGACTCTTCCAGCACCGCACCATCGTCGACAACATCGCCACCGTGCCCCGCATGCTCGGCTGGGGCAAGGACAGGGCCCGCGCCCGCGCCCGCGAACTCATGGACCGGGTCGGCCTCGACGGCTCGCTCGCCAAGCGGTACCCCTACCAGCTCTCCGGCGGCCAGCAGCAGCGCGTGGGAGTGGCCCGCGCCCTCGCCGCCGACCCGCCGGTCCTGCTGATGGACGAGCCGTTCTCCGCCGTGGACCCCATCGTCCGCAAGGGCCTCCAGGACGAACTCCTGCGCATCCAGGCCGAGTTGGGCAAGACCATCGTCTTCGTCACCCATGACATCGACGAGGCCGTCAAGATCGGCACGATGGTCGCCGTGATGCGCACGGGCGGCCGGCTGGCCCAGTACGCGCCGCCCGCCGAGCTGCTGTCGAACCCGGCGGACGAATTCGTCGAGGACTTCCTGGGTGCGGACAGGGGTGTTCGGCGGCTCTCCTTCTTCCCCTCCACGGGCCTGGAGCTGACGATGTCACCCGTCGTCACCGCTGGCGGCGGTACCGAACGGGCGGACACCGACGCCGAGTTCCTGCTGGTGACGGACGCCGACGGCCGGCCACTGGGCTGGACCACACCGGAGGATCTCGGCACTGACGGCCAACTGCTGCCCTACGGACGCCCGTTCGTCGCGGGCACCGACTCGCTGCGGGCCGCCCTTGACTGCGCGGTGCTCTCGCCCACCGGGTGGGCCGTGGCGGTGGACGCGGACGGCAAGGTGACCGGTGTGGTCTCCCAGCAGACGATCGCCCTGGCGATCAGGGGCGCCCACGCCGAGAGCCGTACGGACGCGCAGGTCTCGAACGGCAAGGTCTCGACCGACGAGGTCGCGAACGACAAGGTCTCCGGATGAACTGGGACCGTATGTTCGACATCCCCAGCGACCTCCAGCACACCTGGCTCGGCCTGGTGGGCCTGCATCTGCGCGAGGCCCTGCTCCCGGTCCTGGCCGGCCTGCTGATCTCGCTGCCGCTCGCCCAACTCTGCGTGCGCTTCCGCTGGTTGTACCCGCCGGTGCTGTGGGTGACGACGGTGCTCTACGCCGTCCCGTCCCTCGCCTTCTTCGTCCTGCTCATCGACTACACCGGCATGACCGAGCTGACGGTGATGATCCCCCTCACCGTGTACAGCCTCGTCATCCTGGTCCCGGCGATCGTCGACGGCGTCCGCTCGGTCCCGCAGGAGACCCTCGCGGCCGCGAAGGCGATGGGCTTCGGCCCGGTACGCCGGTACGCCCAGGTCCAGTTGCCGATCGCGGTCCCGGCGATCATCGCGGGCACCCGCGTGGCCACGGTGTCGAGCATCAGCCTCGTCAGCATCGGCACCCTCATCGGCAACCAGGGCGCCCTCGGCAACCTGATCAACGACGCCAACATCTACAACCGCCCCGAACTCGCCGTGAACGCGGTCCTCTCCATGGCCGCCCTCGCGATCCTCGCGGACGGCGCCCTGGTCCTCGTACGCCGTCTGCTGACGCCGTGGATGCCGAAGGAGGCAGTCCGATGAACCTGCTCAACTTCATCAACGCCTTCTTCAGCGACAGCGCCCACTGGCACGGCTACGACGGCATCCCCGCCCGCCTCGGCGAACACATCGGCTACACCCTGGAGGCCCTGGCCCTCGCCACCGCGATCGGCCTCCCGATCGGCCTGATCACCGGACACACCGGCCGCGGCGGCAACGCGCTCTCCCTGATCGCCACCGCGGGCCGCGCCCTGCCGACGTTCGGACTCCTGGTCCTGATGACCCTGCTGCTGGGCTTCGGCCTGGTGAACGTGATGATCCCGCTGGTCGTCCTGGCCGTCCCCCCGATCCTCGTCACCACCTACGAGGCCATGCGCTCGGTGGACCCGGCCCCCGTGGACGCCGCCCGGGGCATGGGCATGAGCGAGACAGGCGTCCTCTTCCAGGTGGAACTCCCCGCCGCCCTCCCCCTGATCCTGAGCGGCCTGCGCTCCGGAGCCATCCAGATCGTCTCGACGGCGACGGTGGCGGCGTACGTCAGCCTCGGCGGCCTGGGCCGCTACATCGTGGACGGCCTGTACCAGCGGGACTACGAGAAGGTGGTGGGCGGAGCGACGCTGGTGGCGGGACTGGCCCTGGTGACACTGGCGATGTTCTGGGCGGTGGGAAGGCTGACGGTCTCACGCGGAGTGCGCCGGCCTACCTGATCACTGCTCCGCCTTCTTCAGGGCCAGTTCCAGTACGACCAGCAACGCGTCCCGTACGGAACCCTGTTCACGCGCGTCGAAGACGATGACGGGGACCTGCTCGGAGACATCCAGGGCCCACCGGATCTCGTCCAGGCTGTGCTCCACGTGCCCGTCGAACGCGTTCGCGGCGACGGCGAACGGGATCTTCCGGTGCTCGAAGTAGTCGACAGCCGCATAGCAGTCGTCGAGGCGGCGGGTGTCCACGATCACCAGCCCGCCCAGCGCCCCCTCGACGATGTCGTCCCACATGAACCCGAACCGCTCCTGCCCGGGCGTACCGAACAGATACAGCTTCAGCGTCGGGTCGATCGTGATGCACCCGAAGTCCATCGCGACCGTGGTGGTCGTCTTGCGCGGGGTATGGGTGAGGTCGTCCACACCGGCGGCGACCTCGGTGATCGCCGCCTCGGTCGTGAGCGGCTCGATCTCGGAGATCGCGCCGACGGCCGTGGTCTTGCCCACGCCGAAGCCGCCCGCGATCACCATCTTGACCGGCAGCGGCGGCCGTACGACGGCCCGTTCAGCCGTTGTCGCCGTTGTCACGGGGCACCTTCCGGGAGTCCGGGATGGCGCGCAGGCCATCGATCAGTCGTCGCAGGACGGTAGCGTCGTGCGTCGCGTCGGAGTCGGGCACGTGCACCGTCAACTGCCCCTCCGCGCGCAGATCCTCGGCGAGGACCCGCACCACGTTGAGGTGCAGCCGCAGCCGCGCCGCCAACTCCGCGATGGACTGCGGGAGCCGGCAGGCGGCGACGATGTCGTGCTGCTCGAACGAGAGCCGGGCGAGCGCGTCGAGCCCCTCGGTGGTGGCCACCACCTGGGTCTCGACGGGCATCGTCCGGCCGGAGTGGCCGGCCGTCACCCGGCCTGCGGTGACCAGGAACGGCCGTACGGCGGGCGCGGGGCCGACCGGGTCGGGTCCCGGGGGCGAGGAGCCGTCCGCCATGGCGTGTCCGTCCTGGTCCTTGTCGGTGAGCCTGGTCTGGGTCAGAGCGCCGACGGCGAGCCGACGCTGTTCTTCAGCGCCAGCACCAGCTGGGGGCTGAGCGCGCTGCCGGCCCGGTTGGCGAACACCGTCATCTCGTAGGCGATGTTGCCCAGCTTGGCCTCCTTGTCGGTGACCACGCCGAGGACGGCGCCGCTGCCGATCGCGGAGACCAGGACATGGCCGCCCTCCAGGTCGATGATGACCTTGTTGAGGCCGCCCAGACCGTAGTTGCCGGAGGCCCCGGCGGCGAGGCTGGTGATGCCGGAGACGATCGCGGCGAGGCGCTCGGAGTCGGCGTGCTCGCGCAGTTCGGAGACGGCGATGAGCAGTCCGTCCGAGGACACCGCGATGGCGTCCACGACACCCGCGGTCTCGGTCGCGAAACGATTCAACAGCCAGGTGAAGTCGGCCGCTGCGGCCTTCAGTTCGTCCTGCGTGTTTCCGGTGGGAGTGTCACCTGTCGACGCACTCACTGCTCCGCTCCTTCCGGGAGGTGGTTCGGGTCCTGCTGGTGGGGGGTGGGGGTGTGGGGCTCAGTGGGTGCGGCGTCCTTGCCGCTGTCCCGGTGCGCGCGTTCCACCGCGGCCTCGAACTCCTCGAGGGCGCTGCGGACGGCTTCCGCGTCGGCGGGGCGGGGGGCCTGGCGGGTGCTCGACTGGGTCGCCGTGCCGGTCGTCGTAGTCGTACGGAGCGTGGCTCCGCGGACGCGACGGCGCAAGGGGCGCGAGGTGCCGGAGTCGCCGGCGGGGGATACCGGTGCCGGTTCCTCGGTACGGGCCTTGGGGATGAAGGGGAGGCCTTCCTCAGGGGCGGGAGTCTCCTCGGCCGCAGTCACCTCGGGCACGGTCTCCTCGGCCGGAGTCTCCTCGTCGCGGCGCACCCGCCGGGGCAGCGGCCCCTGTCGGTCGGCGGCCGGGAGGGCGTCCGTCTCCGACGGGCGGGGCCCGGAGTCCTCCGTGTCCGCGGCGGGCGTGGTCGGCGCCGGTGCCACCGCGCTCTTCGCGAGCAGCAGGGAGGGCGGGAGCGTCACCTCGGCCGTGACACCGCCGCCCGGCGTGCGGGCCAGGGCGACATCGATGCCCCAGCGGCGTGCCAGCGCGCCGACCACGAAGAGGCCGAGCACCTTCGTCGGCACCAGGTCGAGACGCTCGCGGCGGACGATACGGGCGTTCTCCTCGTCGAGCCGCTCGGGGTCCATGCCCAGACCGTGGTCGGCGATCACGATCACCGCGCCGTCGACCGAGTTCTGCACGAACACCTCGACGGGGCTGTCCGCGGGCGAGAACGACACCGCGTTCTCGACGAGTTCGGCCACCATCAGCGTCAGGTCGCCGATGACGTCCGGCTCCACCAGGACCTCGGTGCGCGCGAGCAGCTGCACCCGCTGGAAGCCCTCGATCTGGCCGAGTGCGGCCCGTACGACGTTGGTGAGCGCGGTGGGTCCGGCGCCGAGGGCGGCCTCCCGGATGCCGGCGAGCAGCATCAGGCTGTCGGCGTTGCGGCGCAGACGGACCGCGATGTGGTCGATGCTGTAGAGGCGTTCGAGGAGCTCGGGGTCGGTCTCGCCGCGCTCCACCGCGTCGATCAGGGCCAGCTGGCGGCTGGTCAGGTTGCTGACGCGGCGGCCGACGTTGCCGAACATCTCGGCGGTGTTGCGGCGGCTGAGGACCTGGCGTTCGAGGAGCGCCACGGCCGTGGTCTGGACGTGGTTGAAGGCCTCGGCGAGATCGCCGATCTCGTCGCGGGCCGTCACCGGCATCTCCCGCAGCAGCGCCGGGCTGTCGTCCTCGGCGTCGTCGGCGGCGACCCGGGCCAGTTCGCGTTCGGCGACCTCGGCGACCTGCTGCGCGGCGCCGGTCAGCGCCTGCACGGGGCGGACCACGGAGCGTCGTACCAGCACCGAGAACGCGAGCCAGAGGACGAAGCCGGACACCGCGAGGGCCAGCAGCAGGACCGCGTTGCGCAGGGCGTCGTCGGAGGCGGCCTCGGCGCGGTCGGCGATCTGGTCGATGAGCGCGGTGGTGACGCCGAGCCGGATGCCCGCCTGCTTGCGGTAGGCGGGGTAGGAGTCGAGGGCCGACTTGAACGCCTTGCGGATCTCGGCGGGCGAGCCCGCCTGGAGCGAACTGGGGTCGATCTGGAGCTCGGCGTACTGCCGGTCGATGACGGCCTGGGCGGTGTTGTGGTCGATGCCGCCGAGCCGGTCCGCCTGCTCCTCGGTGGCGAACCGGGCGAAGCGGTCCGCCTGGTGGGTGTACTCGTCGTGGGAGCCGACCGCGCCGATGAACTCGATGAGCGCGTTCGAGTCGCCCGTCGTCGCGGAGAAGACACCGGTCTCGAAGGAGCTGTGGGCGGCGTCGGCGCGCAGCAGCGAGTCGAGGAGGTTGCCGGTGAAGGTGGCCGCGAGGGCCGGGTTGCGGTCGAGGCCGAGGCCGTCGATGAGGCCCTTGGCGGCGCTGGTGTACGCCGGGTCGATGTTGTCGGCGGGCAGATAGGCGCCCTCGACGGTGTCGCGCAGGCTCTCCAGGCCCTCGATCTCCGTGAGGGCGCGGGCCTCGTCGGCCGGGAGGCTGTCGCCGAAGGCCTTGCGGACCTGCTTGACCTGGGCGTCCGTGGCGACTTGCGCGTCGCGGTAGGCGGACTGTGAGGGGGTGCCGCCGTCGTTGGTGGCCTCGTGCCGCACGGAGAGCAGGATGGCCTGCTGGTGCTCGGCCTCCAGACGGTCCACCAGCGTGGCGACCTCGGTGCTGCTGCGCACCAGCCGGGCCGCGTCCGCCGCGTCCGAGGACTGCTCGACCTGGTCGACGATGAGGTAGGCGAGCAGCGCGGCGACCACCGCGAGCGGCACGCCGACGAGCAGGTTGAGCTTGTGCCGGAACGGCCGGCGGTCGGCGAACCCTCGTATGCCACCCGGGGCCGACGGCGGTGCCGCCTCTTGCGTGGACACCAGGCCTCCTTCATGGGGGTCTACGGCTTCATGGAGGTCTACGGCGTGTTCTAGGGAGGTCTACGGCGTACGAAGACTTCACGCCAGTGTGTCCGAACGCCAACGACCCGGAGACTACCTGCTCTTCGGACAGTCGATCATGCCACCCTGAGTCAAGAATCCGTTACATCACGGAGGCGGTGAGATGTCGGGTGATCCGCCGCTCTTTCACAACCGGACGCGCATTGACGCCAATTGGTGACCAGAGCGCACTTGACTCACCAAGAACCGGCTGGATTGGATCAGCGTGTGACTTACAACGCCCCACGCAGCAGGTCCATCCGGAAGCATCCCGGCGCGGCCGCGGTCGCGCTCGCCGCGGCGGCGGCCCTGCTCGCGGGATGCGGTTCCTCGGACGACACGTCCGATCCGCTCAAGAACGACAAGGGCAGCGGCGGCAGCGGCGACACGGTCGTCGTCGGCTCCAACAACTTCGCCGAGAGCATCCTCCTCGGCGACATCTACGGCGAGGCCCTCAAGGCCAAGGGCATCAAGGTCAGTTACAAGCCCAACATCGGCAGCCGCGAGGTCACCTACGGCCTGCTCAAGAGCGGCTCCGTGACCGTCCTGCCCGAGTACAACGGCTCGTTGCTCTCCTACCTCGACCCGAAGGCCGAGCAGAAGACGGCCGACGCGGTGAACGCGGCGGTGAAGACCAAGCTCGACAGCAAGCTGACGCTGCTCGACTCGGCCGCGGCCGAGGACAAGGACTCCGTCAGCGTCAACGCGGAGACCGCGAAGAAGTACGGCCTCACCGCCGACTCCACCCTCGCCGACCTCAAGGACGCGGCCCCCGACCTGGTCATCGGCGGCTCGCCCGAGTTCCAGACCCGCCAGCAGGGCCTGCTCGGTCTGAAGTCCGTGTACGGCCTGGAGTTCAAGTCCTTCAAGGCGCTCGACGCGGGCGGTCCGCTGACCCAGGCGGCCCTCACGAAGAACACCGTGCAGGCCGCGGACATCTTCACCACGGACCCGACCATCACCAAGGAGGGCTTCGTCGTCCTCCAGGACCCGCAGAACCTCTTCGGCTTCGCCAACGTGACCCCGCTGGTCTACAAGTCCGGCCTCTCCCAGGAGGGCGTGGACGCGCTCAACGCGGTCTCCGCCAAGCTGGACACGAAGACACTCCTCGACCTGGGCTCCCAGGTCGGCCTCGACAACAAGGACCCGCTGGACGTCGCCCAGGCCTGGCTGAAGTCCGCCGGACTGAGCTGACGCGACGCGCCGGACCCGACGCACACCCCGACGCGGGTGCCCTCCGCCATGGAGGGCACCCGCGTCGTCCGCTGCCGGGTCCAAGCGGACCAGGTGAAGTCGACTGCGGTTCCGTAGCGCCCTGAAGGGGCGCGGGGAACTGCGCGACCAGCCACGACGGCGCCGCAGCCGACCGACAACCTCTCGCCGCTCTTCCAGCGGAGCGCTCAGCGCTTGGCGGCGGCGATCAACTGGTCCAGGAGAGCGATCAGTACGTCCCGGGACGACGCGCGCTCGCGGGCGTCGCACAGCAGGACCTGGACATGGTCCGGGAGGGCGAGGGCGTCGCGTATCTCCTCGGGCGGGTAGGGGTGGTCGCCGTGGAAGCCGTTGACGCCGACGACGAAGGGGATGCCCCGGCGTTCGAAGAAGTCGATCGCGGCGAAGCTGGATTTCGGGCGGCGTACGTCTACGAGGACGACCGCGCCCAGGGCGCCGAGCGCGAGGTCGTTCCACATGAACCAGAACCGCTGCTGCCCCGGGGTCCCGAAGAGATACAGCACCAGTTCGCGGCTGATGGTGATCCGGCCGAAGTCCAGGGCCACGGTGGTGTGGCTCTTCTCCTCGATGCCGTCGAGATCGTCGATGCCGAGGCCCGCCACGGTCAGGGGTTCCTCGGTGCGCAGCGGGGCGATCTCGCTGACCGAGCCGACCATGGTGGTCTTGCCGACGCCGAAGCCGCCGGCGATGAGGATCTTGACGGTGTCGGGGGCGGGAGTCGTGGCAGGGGCGGTGACGGGGGTGTCAGAGGCGGCCAAGGCCGTCCCTCACTTTCTGCAGCAGGTCCAGATCCGCGGCCGTGGCGACCGGGTGCGGCGGGTGGGCGGTGATCCGGCCCGCCTCCAGCAGGTCGCAGAGCATGATGACGACCACGCTCATCGGCAGGTCCAGCAGGGCGGCGAGCTCCGCGACGGCGACCGGCGCGGCGCACCTGCGCAGGATGCGCTGATGCTCCGGCTGCGGGCGGGGCGCCCACTCCGGCGGCGGGTCCACCGCGGTCACCGTCGTGATGAGGGTGAAGTCGGCGCGGCTGGGCCGGGTCCGTCCGCCGGTCAGGGCGAACGGCCGTACGAGACGGCCCGCCGTGTCGCCTCCGCTCACCTCACGCGCCGGACTCGGCGGTGGGGCCGACGCCTGCCCGCGGCGCCGCGCTGAGATGCTCGCCGATCTTCTTCACCAGCATGTTCATCTGGTACGCCACCACACCGACGTCGGCGCCCTGGCTGGTGAGGACGACGAGATGGGCACCGGGTCCGGCGGAGGTGAGTATCAGAAAGCTGTTGGCCATCTCGATGAGCGCCTGCCGCACCGGCCCGCCCCGGAAGTCCATGCTGACCCCCTTGCTCAGGCTCATCAGCCCGGAAGCGGTCGCGGCCAGCCGCTCGGCGTCGTCCCGCAGGAACCCGATGGACTTGCTGACCACCAGTCCGTCCTCCGACAGCACGACGGCGTGGTTCACCTCGGCGACCCGCTCCACGAGTCCGGTCAGCAGCTGGTCGAGCTGGGTGTGGGTGGCGGGGGTGGGGCGTGTCATCGGGGAGTCCTTCGTCGGCGGGAGGGGGGTCAGAGATCGGCGGACGGGGTCGTGGACGCGGGTTCCGCGGGCGGGGCGGCCTCCTCGTCCCGCGCCCGGAGCGTGCCGCGCTGGAAACCGCCCAGCGAGGAGGCGGCGCGCTCGGCGGTGAAGTCGTCGTGGTCGTCGTCCTCGGGGCGCCTGACGACGTCCTCGCGCAGTTCGGTGGCCAGGCTGGTCTGCGGGACACGCCGGGGGAGCGGGGCGGGGCCGCCGGGGCGGGTGCCTCCGTCGGGCCGCGCGATTTCGGCGGGCCGCACGGCTCCGTCGGGCCGTCCGGCACCTGCCTTGCCACCGGCTCCGTCCGGCCGCCCGGCGGGTTCCGTGCCGTCGGCTCCGTCCGGCCGCCCGGGAGCTCCCGTGCCATCGGTCCCGTTCCGGTGCCCGGCAGCTCCCGTGCCCGCGGTTGCACGCGCCGCTCCGGCTCGTTCCGCGTGACCGGTGTCCGGCGGCTCCGCGCTCTCTCCCGCGCCCTCTTCCGCGCGGGCGTGTTCGCCGGGCTCGGCGGCGCGGTGCCGACGCTGGGCGAGGACCTGGGGCGCGGCGGTTTCCGGGACCCGTGCCGGGACGGGCGGTACGACCTCGGCCGGATCGGCGCCCGGAGCCTCCGCGGTGACCGGGGCCTCCGAACCCCCTGACTCCCGTACGACGATCTCGTGCGGCAGCAGCACGATCGCCGTCGTGCCGCCGTACGGGGACGACCGCAGGGTGACGTTGATGCCGTGGCGGGTGGCGAGCTGGGCGATGACGAACATGCCGAGGCGGAGGTCGTCGGCGAGGGCGACCACGTCGAACTGCGGAGGGACGGCCAACTGGGCGTTGAGGGAGGCGTATTCGTCCTCCGGCATGCCGAGGCCGCGGTCCTCCACCTCCACCGCGAGGCCCTTGGCGACCAGCGCGGCCCGTACCGTCACCGGCGCCGGGGCGGGTGAGTACACCGTCGCGTTGTCGATGAGCTCGGCCAGGAGATGGATCACGTCGGCCACCGCGGGCGGCGCCAGATACACGTCCTCCTCGGTGTGCACCTCGACCCGCTGGTACTCGGCGACCTCCCCGACCGCGCTGCGCAGGATGTCGACCAGCGCGACCGGCTCCGACCAGCTGCGTCCGGGGCGCGCCCCGCTGACCACCACGAGATTCTCCTCGTAGCGCCGCAACTGGCTGGCCGTGGAGTCCAGTTCGTACAGGTCCCGCAGTATCTCGGGGTCGGTGTGGCGGCGCTCCAGCGCGTCCAGCTTGGTGAGCTGGAGGTTCACCAGGTTCTGGCTCTGCCGGGCGATACCGAGGATGATCTTCTGGAAACCCCGCCGGGTGTCGGCGAGTTCGACCGCGGTGTGCACCGCGGTGCGCTGTGCCTTGTTGAACGCCCGTGCCACCGTGCCGAGTTCGTCACCGCCGTAGTCCAGCGGCGGGGCCGCGAGGTCGACGTCGACCGTCTCGCCCCGGTCCAGGCGCGCGACCACGTCCGGCAGCCGCTCCTCGGCGAGGCTGAGGGTGGCCTCCCGCAGACCGCGCAGGCGCCGGGACAGGGAGCGGGTGATCCGCCAGGACATGCCCACGCACAGCAGCAGGCCGACCAGTCCGCCCGCGCTCAGCGAGGCGGCGGTGAGCAGGAGGCTGTCCGCCTTGTCGGCGCTGCGGTCCAGCAGTCCGGACGTCTGCTCCTGGATCAGCCGGGTGTAGGCGTCGGCGACCTTGTCAAGGGCGGCCGTCCACTTCTTCTCCGCGTCCGGCAGCACGACCTTGCCGTCGGCGGAGCTCGCCCGCGCGGCGAGCACCTGGTCCTCGACGGTCTGGAGGGTCCGCCACTCCGGGCTCTGCAGGATGCGCTCGGTCTGCGCCTTCGCGCTGCCGCTCAGCTGCGGGACCACCTGGTCCTCGACGAGCCACCGCTGGGCGTCGACCAACTGCGCGAACGCCGTCCACTCCTGGTCCGTCAGCTTCCCGGACGGCCAGGCGAGGGTGAGCCGCGCGTCCTCCTGGGAGACCAGTTCCGCCGCGTGCTCCAGCGCGACCAGCGGCCCTGCCTGCGAGGTGAGGTCGCCGTCGTCGACCTGGGAGAGCTCCTGGAAAGCGTGGATCTGCTCGTCGATGATCGAGCTGTACTGGTCCAGGACCTGGGCCGGGGTGATGTCGGTCGGGTCGTCCACCTGGCTCCGGTAGTACTCCAGGCTGGCCACCGAACCGAGCACCGAGTACAGCCGCTCCGAGACCCGGGACGGCGCCTTCTCGATCGCGTCGGACCGCCCGACCAGCTTGGCGACCTCCTTGTCGGTGGCCTTGCGCTGCGCGTCCAGCGCGGTACGGGAGCCGTGCGGGGCGGCCAGCCAGGCCGCGGACAGACTGCGCTCGCGTTGCAGGGCGAGCGTGGCGTCGGTGCCCATGGCGCCGGTGGACAGGCTCAGTTCGGTCTGTTCACGCAGGCGCAGGCCCTCGGCGAACATCTGCGTCGTGGTCACGCCCCACAGGGCGGTGAGCGTGACGCCGGGCACCAGGGCCAGCAGGATCAGGGAGAGACGTATGGAGCCGAGACGGCGCCGGGCACCTGTCCGTGGAGACATTTCGTCGTCCTAGGCGATGAGCGGGGGAGGGGGGTGGTCAACGCGGGGAGCGGAAGCGGGGGTTCGGGTGATGCTATCGGGCGACGGCGTCGACGTTCGTCCTGGTGACGAACGCCGGACCGGTGAGCACGGGGGACACCCCGCCGCCGCTCATGTTGCCGTTGGTGCGGTACAGCCACAGCGAGTCGACCGCGAGATAGCCCTGGAGATAGGGCTGTTGATCCACGGCGAACTGCACATCGCCGCCGCGGACCGCCGTCACCAGGTCCTTGTCGATGTCGAACGTGGCGACGTGTGCCCTGCGGCCGGCCGCCTTCACGGCCGTGACCGCGGTGAGCGCGAACTGGGCGCCGTTGGTGACGACTTCGTCGATCGTCGGGTCCTGCCGCAGCTGGGCGGTGATCGAGGCGGCGACCGCCTCGCTGTCGGTGCCCTCCACATAGAGATTCTCCGTCTCGCCGCCGAAGGTCTTCTTCACCCCGGCGCAGCGGGCCTCCAGGGCGACATTGCCGCGCTCGTGGATCACGCACAGGGCGTGCTTGACCCGGAGTCCGTCCAGCCTGTCGCCGACGGCCCGCCCGGCGACGCTCTCGTCCTGGCCGAAGTACGCCAGCAGACCCGCCGACTGCCAGGAGGAGATACCGGAGTTGAGGCCGACCACGGGGATCCCGGCCGCCTTCGCCGCCGCGACCGGCCCCCGCATCGCCTGCGGCTTCGCCAGGGTCACCGCGATGCCGTCGACCTTCTCGCGCACCACGTCCCGCACCAGCCCGGCCTGCCCGGCCGCGTCGGGATCCCCGGCGAACGTCAGCTCGACACCGTCCTTCGCGGCCGCCGCCCGCGCGCCCTTCTCCACCAGGTCCCAGAAGGTGTCGCCCTCGGGGGCATGCGTGATCACGGCGATCCGCAGCCGGTCCCCGCCCGCCTCACCGACGGAATCCGTGCCGGAGTCCGACGCGCTCCCGGACGCGGAGCAGCCGGCCGCGAGCAGACAGGCGGCGACGGTCAGGGCGGCAACTCGCTTGAAGAGGACGGGAGGTGGGGGAGGGGTGTTCATGAGGGGGCGGCACCTCGCTGTGCGGCTGAGCTGGAGGAACGACGAGAAGGAGCACCCGCGGGCGTTCGACACGTCGTACGCCGTCCGGGTGACTCTCGTTGGCCGGATCACATCGCGTGTGACCACCGGTAGTCAAGTGAGCAACCACATGCGGTGAGTTCTCGGTGCCGCTTCGTGATGTTCAGGTGCGGACCAGTCACCCGTACGTCAGGTTCGAGCAGGGATCGTCGTCCGCGGACCGCGCCCCGTCGGCGACGGCACTGGGCACCGCCGTCGGTGCCGCCGTGGGGGCGGTGGCGTACGACTCGCCCAGTACGACGGCGATCCCGGCCCTCGTGACGGACTCCAACTCGGCCCCCGTGAACGCCTTCGCCACGGTCCGCGCCCGCGACAGCTCGCCCGGCCCGTACTCGACCAGCGTGCCGGTGTGATCCTGGGTCGCCGCCGTCGCCGTACCGGTGACGGTGAACCCGTCCGAGGTGAGCGTCGCGGCGGCACGGGCGGCCAGGCCGGTGAGTGTGGTGCCGTTGTAGACGGTGACGTCGATACCGGCGCCGGAGACGGGTGGCGCGGTGGCCGTCGGCGTCGCCTTCCCGCCGCCCGTCTTCTTGCCGCCCGCGTTCTTGCCGTCGATCGTGCGGTCCGCCTTCAGGGCGGCGAACAGGGCGCTCGCGTCCGGCTGGACGATGGCGACGCGCGACCCGTCGTACCGCCAGGGCACGGTCACGAACTTGGTGTTGTGCAGGTCGATGTCCTTCAGCGACATGGCGAAGGAGATCAGCTTGTCGGCCGAGCCGAGCCCGGGGTCCACGGTCAGCGATTCGGTCGCCGCGTCGGCCAGGGGCAGCAGCTTCGTCGGCGTCAGACCCCTGCTCTTCACCTCATTCAACAGGCTTGCCACGAACGCCTGTTGGCGTTTGATGCGACCGATGTCGGAGCCGTCCCCGATGCCGTGCCGGATACGGACGTAGTCCAGGGCCCGCTGCCCGGAGACGGTCTGCACGCCCTTCTTGAACAGCAGCTTGCCCGGGGTCGTGCGATGGGGGTTGAGGTCGTTCTCGTAGACGTTCCCGGGCAGGCACACCTTCACCCCGCCGACCACCTCGGTCAGCCGCGCGAAGCCCTTGAAGTCGACGACGACGGTGTGGTCCACGCGCAGCCCGGTCAGCCGCTCGACCGTGTTCTGGGTGCAGGCCGGGTTGCCCTGGGCGGTCTCGCCGACCGAGTACGCGGCGTTGAACATCGTGTCGGTCCGCGTCTTCGTCCAGCTGCCGTCGGGGAGCTTGCAGGGCGGGACGGTGACCAGGGAGTCGCGGGGGATGGAGACGGCGAGGGCGTGCCGGTGGTCGGCGTAGACGTGCAGCAGGAACGTGGTGTCGGAGCGGCCTATGTCGTCCTTGTCGCCCCCGCCGAGCTTGTCGTTGCCCCCGGTGCGGGCGTCGGAGCCGATCAGCAGGACGTTCTCGCCCTTGGACGAGCCCGCCTCGGGGCGATGGTCGGAGAGGCCGCCCGAGTCGAAGGTGTTGATGTTGCCGTCGAGCTTGAGATAGAGCCAGCCGGCGCCCGCGGTCGCGAGCACCACGACCGAGAGGCAGATCAGCAGCGCGAGCCGTATTCGGCGGCCCCGGCGGCGGCCGACGTGCTTGTGCCGCGGGGGTGCGGGTGGCCTCCGCGTACCGGTGATCGTCATCCGCGCCCTCTTGCGTATTGCCGGGGTTTGTCACGTTCGCCCCGAGTTGTACAGTTGCGCGAACAGAGCAACCGTCATCCGACGGGCGGCCGGGGCAAGTGTGCTCGACCGACGTAAGAGGGAGTTGAGAAGAACTCCCAGGAAATCCGAGGAAAGAGGCCGCCCGTGCTCCGCAACGGACTGGAACCCTGGCACCTGCTGATCGTGGCGATAGTCGTCATCGTGCTGTTCGGCTCGAAGAAGCTGCCCGACACCGCGCGGGCGCTCGGCAGGTCGATGCGCATCCTCAAGAGCGAGGCGAAGGCGATGAAGGACGACGACACGGCCGCGGAGACGCCCGCGGAGACGCCCGCCACGGGAGCCTCCGCCGCTCGGTGAACGTCAGCCCGTGCGCACCGGCAGCGCCGTGTGGCCGTTCGAGATGAACGAGTCCACCGGCTCAAGGTCCCCGGGCGCCGCCGCCACCGTGAGCCCGGGGAAGCGCTCGAACAGCGTCGGCAGGGCGACCCGCGCCTCCAGCCGGCCCAGCGGTGCGCCCAGACAGTGGTGGACCCCGTGCCCGAAGGCCAGATGGTCCTTCTCGGCCCGGGTGACGTCGAAGACCTCGGCGTCCGGGCCGTGGTGCCCCGGATCGCGGCCCGCGGCGGCGTACGCGGCCAGGATCGCCTCACCCTCGCGGATCACCGCGCCCTGCGGACCGCCCAGCTCGCCGAGGGACAGGTCCTCCACGGCGTACCGCAGCGGCAGGCTCGCGACCGGCGTCCGGACCCGCAGCGTCTCCTCGATCACATCGTCCCAGGAGGCCTGCCCGGCGCGGACCAGCGCCAGCTGTTCCGGGTGGGTCAGCAGCGCGTGGACGGCGTTGTCCAGCAGGTTGACCGTGGTCTCGTGACCGGCGCTGATCATCAGCATCAGGGTGTCGAGGAGCTCCTGCTCGGTGAGCCGGGTGCCGTCCTCCTCATGGGCCGCGATCAGCGCCGAGGTGAGGTCGTCGCCCGGTGACTCCCGCTTCGTGGCGACGAGTTGACGCAGGGCCGCGTAGAACCTGGCGTAGATGTCGGCGACCTTCTCCGGGTCGGCCGAGGTGTGGAAGACGCCGTCCACCACGGCCCGCAGCTCCGGGCCCTGCTCCTCGGGCAGGCCGAGCAGTTCGCCGATCACCTGGATGGGCAGCGGGTAGCAGAACTCCTCGCGCAGATCGACCACTTGACCGTCCGCGCCGGCCTCGGCGACCCGGTCGAGCAGGGCCGCGGCGATCTCCTCGACCCGCGGCCGCAGGGCGGCCGTACGGCGGGCGGTGAACGCCTTCGCCACCAGGGTGCGCAGCCGTTTGTGGTCGTCGCCGTAGGCGGTGAACATGTTCTGCACGGCCACCCAGCTGAACAGCGGCCAATCCGGCTTGATCTCGCCCTCGATCCAGCGGGGCCAGTGCCGGCGCGGGTCCTTCGAGACCCTCGGGTCGGCCAGCAGCCGCTTGAGGAGGACGGTGTCGCTGACGGCCCAGGCCGGTACCCCGTGGGGGAGTTCGACCGGGGCGACGGGGCCGCGGGTCCGGATCCGGGCGGCCTCCCCGTGGATGTCACGGCCGGTCGGGTCGATCACGATCGGGTGCTTGAACTCCATGTAACTTCCCTGCACACTCGGCTGCTCGTACCGGCCACGCTAGGCGGGCCGGTCGTGGCAGCGCGAGTGCGCAGGGTGACTTCCAAGCCGGACTGAGTGCGCCCGGTGGGTGACTCGCGAGCCGGAGTCCAGGCGCTCGCCCGGTACCTTCCGAGCCGGAGTCCAGCCGCTTGCCCGGTGTTTTCCGGCCCGGCTCAAGCGAGTTCGCCGGCCTCCGGCCCCACGGCCCCCGACAGTGCGGCCTTCGCGGCCTTCGCCGCCCGGCGCCGCTTGCGCCGGCTCACCCGCGGCTCCTGGTCAGGGAGCCAGCCGAACGCCATGCAGCTGCCGACCACGCCCAGCAGGAGGCCGATGAAGAAGCCGCCCAGGTTCGAGGTGAGCCAGGTGCCCAGGGCGAGCAGCACCCCGATGATCGAGTAGAAGAGCCGCTGGGCCGGGTTGAACAGGATCAGCAGCCCCGCCACGACCATCACGGCCGGCAGCAGATAGCCCGCCAGGCCCTGCATGCCGATGTGCAGGACGACCTTCAGGGAGGCCTTCTCGGTGAGCAGGATCTCCGCCCCGCCCAGGGTGAGCAACAGCCCGCCCCAGAAGGGCCGGTCGGCCCGCCAGGCGCGGAAGGCCGCCCGTACGCCCGCTCGTTCCGGCGTGGGAGTCTTCGACATCAGCAACCCGAGCTGCTGAAGCTGAGCTTGAGGCCGGGAAGCTTGAACACCGCCGCCGTGGTGGCGTAGTTGGTCTGCCGAAGGTTGGCGATGTGCACGGTGTCGGCCTGCTGGCTGAAGACCCCGATCGGACCCTTGACCCCGGCCTTGGTGAGCGTGCTGGCGTCGTTGCCGATCTCGATGTTGTTGAACTCGGCGTCGCCCGACAGCTCGGTGGAGTCGGTGGTCAGGTCGGTCGCCGTCACCTTCTGCGAACCGCTGCCCGCCTTGATGAGCAGGTTGGTGCCGCCGAGGTCCACGCTCTGGCACAGGCTGTCCAGCGTGGCGCTCTTGATCGCGGAGGTCACGACCAGCACCTGGCCCCCGGTGTCGCCCGCGTTCGGGCTGTTCTCCGCCATGTTGTCGAGTCCGCCGAACTGCTCGAACCCGGTGCCGTTGAGCTCCTTCGCGGTGACCGTGAACGGCATGCCGGAGATGGCGAACTGAACCCCCAGCGCGCCCTCCGCGGTGAGCACCGCGAGGGTCGCGGCGACCAGCGTGGCCGGCACGGCCATCACGGCGGCCCGGCGGGCCCGGACCCGACCCCGTCTGACGGGCTCGGTCGAGGAACCGCTTTCCGGGTTCTCGGAGGTGTCCATGTGTCTGCTCCCAGGTGCATAGAAAGTGCGGTCTGGCATCACTGGCACGTTGTCCTGGCGCGGACAGCGCATGCGGCGCGCGAACCCTCTCAACTCCCGGCGGATGCAAGGGCTTTCTCGCTACTCCGCAGTAGCCGCTGAGGAAGTTACCCGTGGTTACTTTCGAGGGTCAAGAGAGTTGTGAAAAAAGGGTGTCGGTTGTGCCCCACCTGTGGCTCAAGGGGTCCCGACGGTCCGGCAAAACAATTGACTATTCGTCAAGTCCCTTGATTCTTCTTGACGTTGACTGACCATCAGGTCTACAACTCTCCCTGGTTCACCCCGGATCCGTGGCGCCGGATCCGTAGCGCGGCACCGCCCGCGCCTCCCGGACGTTCTGTCCGCCCAGGCACCCGCACGGTCGGCTTCCCCCCTCGGTCCGTGCTGAGTGCCCTTCCCCGCCCGGCCCGGCCGGAGGCCACCCCACGGTTTCCGGCCGGTCCCCGGCCGGTTGTCGTCGCCGGTCCGTCACGTACGGAGAAGGCGTGACGGACCGGCGACGGCGGACGCCGCGTCGCGTCCCTCAACCCCCCTTGCAACCCCCCCCACCTCGGAAAGAGGCACCCCCGCATGCGTACGCGTACCCTGCTCACCCTCACCGCCGCTCTCGCCGCCTTCACCCTCCCGGCGATCGCCCCCGCGTCTGCGGCCGACAACGTTCTCACCACCGGTTCCGCGGCCGGCGACGCCGTCGCCGAGCAGGCCGAGGTCACCGCGAGCCTGGCCAGCGGCACCACGGCGACGCTCTACTCCAGCGCCACCGGCACCACGGGCATCACCTGCACCACCTCGCAGTTCACCGCGACGGTCGACAGCAACCCGACCGCCCCCGGCACGGCCTCCGAGTCCCTCACCGCACACACCTTCAGCAACTGCACCTCGAACAACGTGGGCGTCACCGGCGTCACCAGCGTCACGGTCAACAACCTGGCGTACACCACCACCGTGGCCTCCGACGGCACCGTCACCGTGTCCCCCGGCACCAGCGGGGCCATCCAGACCACCGTCGTGCTCAGGACCCTGCTGGGCACCGTCACCTGCGTCTACCAGGCGACGAACGGCACCCTCGCCGGCACCGCCGCCAACACCGACAACAGCATCCAGTTCACCAACCAGCAGTTCACCCGGAGCTCCGGCTCCTCGCTCTGCCCGAGCAGCGGCTACTGGACCGCGAAGTACGCCCCGGTGACCACCGGGGGCTCGGCGGTCTACGTCAACTGACACGCCAAAGGGTTCGCACCCCCACGCCCGGTGGGGGTGCGAACCCTGTGTGCCGTCATCAGCGGACCGTGCTCACCGGTCCTTGTCGCACATGCCTTCCTCCAGCTCGGAGATCTCGCGATCGCCGGAGGCGACACAGAACCACTGCGTCGGATGCTCGGAGTACTCCCAGCTGCGCGGGTCCGCGAGCAGCTCGGTCAGCGCCTCGCCGGTCACTTCCTCACCCGTGTAGTAGGCCGGCGGCGAGTCCGACCGGAACACCTTGATGAACCCCAGCGGCTGCCAGCAGCTGATCAGACGGGCGAAGCGCGGGATGTGCCGCTTCCACTCCTCCTCGTCCTCGCTCTGCGTCCAGTCGGCCAGAACACTCCAGAGATCGGAGCCCTCTCCGCCGTTGATGAAGAGGCAGTACTCGTCGTCCTCCCATTTCTTCACGGGGTGACCTCCTTTCTCACTGATCCAGCGCGGGGTTGCCGGCCAGCGGGACCCGGTAGGCCTTCTTGCCCTGCTGGATCTTGACATAGGGCGCCCGGTGCAGGATGTCGCGCAACTCGTACTCGCCGTTCTTCTTCGCGCTGTTCCCCGCCTCGAAGATCATGACTCCGCCGGGGATCTTGATCCGGAATCCGCCACCGGTCGCGGCGGGCGCGGGAATGCGCTCCTTTCCGGCCAGCAGCTTCTCCAGTTCTCCCGCCGTCGCGCCGCGCAGCGACTCCGGATCGTCCAGGCTGCGCACGACCTTCTCGGCCTTGTTGGCGCCCTTGCCCGCCGCCTCGGCGGCCTCCATGACGTCGTCCAGATGCTTCAGCTGGTGCGGGAACTTGGCGAAGTCGCCGAAGAACGGGATGAAGCCCGACATGCCGAGCGTCGCCCCGACGGCGTCCTTCTCGTCGACCGAGCGCTTGACGTCGTAGGCGTCGCAGCCCGCGCCCAGGACCGGGATCCAGCCACAGACGATGAGACCGATCTCCTTGATCAGAACCGCGTTCTTGCCGTCTCCCTCGCCCGACATGGCGCCCGGAGCCACCGGATACCCGCCGGTGTACCCGGAGTTCCCGGCACTGCTGTAACTGTCCCCCGGCCCCGCGACCGCGCCGCCGCCACCGCCGGTGCAGTAGTTCATGCCCATGGCGTAGTAGCACTGGCTCTCGGTGGTGCCGGTGCTGGTGGTCGTGGCCGTACCGCCGCCGCCACCGCCGCCCGTGCCGCACGGGTCCAGCAGCACGTAGTAGCAGGTGCCGCCACCGCCCCCGCCCGGTGTGCTCGTGGTGCCGCCGCACGGGTCCAGCAGGACGAAGTAGCAGGTGCCGCCCCCGCCGCCGCTGTCGTGCACCGGCTTGAGACCGGTCGGGTCGCTCGCCGTGACCGGGGTGTTGTTCGAGTAGCTGTAGCCGTTGAGCGACTGGTGCTGGTCGACCGCGAGGAGCGGGTCGAGGCTCACGAACTGCCCGATGCCCGGGTCGTACTCGCGGGCGGCGACATGGGTGAGACCGGTGGCCGCGTCGGCGGGCTTGCCCAGGAACCCCTTGTCGTCGGGCCAGGCGGTGGCCTTCGCGCCGCGGGTCCCGCCGAACGGGGTCGAGTACCGCTTGGTGATCGCGTACGTGCCCGCCTCCAACGACAGGCTGGAGGTGCCGTGTTCGTCGGCGGCGAGGAAGCAGAGCTTCGACCCCGTCGTACCGGACACCGCGGTACGCACCGCGACGGTCTGCCCGTTGGCCTGGTAGTAGCGGGTGCCGGACACCGTCTTGGCGGTGCCCGCGACCGTCAGCCGGACCTCGGTGCCGTCCAGATACAGGACCGTGTCGCCGTCACCCTTGGCCCGGCGGATCAGCAGTTCGCCGCCCGCGTCGTACAGGTAACCGGTCTCCTTGGCGCCCTCGGTGAGCTTGGCGAGCTTGCCCTCGCCGTTCCACAGCAGCGTCTGCTGCGCCGAGGCACCGGGCCGCGAGGTGGTGTTGCCGGTCTTGTCGTACCCGTAGGCGGCCGTGGTCGCGCCGGAGGTGCGGTCGAGGGTGTGCGGCCTCTTCTCCGTGGTGTCGTCGTAGGTGTATGTCGTGGTCTTGTCGGCCGAGACGGTGTGCTGCGTCTCGGTCTTGCGCTGGCCCGCCGCGTTGTAGGAGTACGACGTCCAGTACGGGGCGGCCCCGTCGATGTTGGTCACGGTCCGTCCGGAGGCGGCGCAGTCCGCGGTCTTCGGGGTCCAGGCCTCGGTCAGCCGGCGGTGGCCGTCGTACGCGAAGCACTGGAAGTCGGCCTTCGTGGTGCCGCCCTGGGTGGTGGCGTCGAAGATCGAGGTGACGTTGCCCGCGTCGTCCCGGGTGTACTTCAGCTCCTGCGGCATGAAGCCGTGCACGTCGTCGGTGACGTACGACCGGGTGAGCCGGCGGGTGCCGGTCTCGTAGTCCCAGTTGAGGTACGCCTTCTTCGCCGAACTCGTGCCGTCCGTGCCGAGGGTGAGCTGCCGCAGATCGCCCTGCGGGGAGAACGCGGCGCCCTGGAGATAGCCGGTGGTGCCCTTCGAGGTGAGCTGGTGGCCGGTGGAGTCGTAGGTGTACGAGACCGTCTCGGCGGCGAGCCCGCCGACCGCGGGCGCGCCCTGCTGGCTGACCGTGCCGTCCAGGTTGTAACCGGTGCTGAACGACAGCGTCTTGGGCACACCCGCCGTCACCAGCGCATCGGTGTCGGGCAGGATCAGCTGGCTGCCGGTGACCTGGTAGAGGCTGTCGTAGCCGGTCACCTTCTGGGTGTACGCCTTCCCGGCCACCCCGCCGTCGTAGCGCACCGCGGTGTCCTGCTGCCCCTTGGCCAGCGTGTCGAACGTCCAGGCGGCGAGCTTGTTGGCGTCCGTCTTGTCGGTCTGCCACATGCCGGTCCGGCGCCCCAGGTCGTCGTACTCGTACAGGACCTTGCGGTTCTCCGAGTCCAGCGTCCAGTCGGCCTGGTCGAGGGTGTCGTAGTGGGTGGTCGTGGTGCCCCGGTCCGGGTCGGTCACCGCGGTCTGGCGGCCGAACAGGTCGTAGGTGTAGGACCACGAGGTCTGGTCCGGGCCGGTGACGGTCTTCTGCTGTCCGGCGGCCGTGTAGGTGAAGCCGGTCGTGGTGAAGTCCTGGCCGGCCGGCTGCGGGCCGCCGTACTCACGGCGTTCCGTCGTCCGCCCCAGGGCGTCGGTCACCACGGCCGTGGCCTGACCGCCGGCCGGCGCGGTGGTGGTCATGGTGTCGCCTGTGTACACCGTGTCGACGGACCAGCGGGTCACGCCGTGCACCTTGGTCACCGCCTTGATCGCGCGGCCCGCGCCGTCGTAGGTGGTGTCCGTCTGCATCGGCGCCTGACCGCCGTCCGTCTCGACGGGCGTCGACGACGGGGCCGAGGTGCTGTCCCAGATGTCCGACTGCGCGCTGACGGCGAGCCCGCGCGCGTCGTACAGGTTCAGACCGATGAGCCGGCCGCCGGACGGCGACGGGGACTGCGTCTGACGCGGGCGCAGCAGCGAGTCGTAGAACTCGTAGGTCGTGTTGTACCCGGAGCCGTCGCCCTTGAGGCTGCCCGTGGACACCCACGACATGGCCGCGCTGGTGACCTTGTAGTCGTAGACGAAGTTCGGCGTCTTGCCCAGCGCCCGGGACCGGTTGGGCAGCCACAGCCGGACCACGCGGCCGAGACTGTCGTACTCGGACTCCGTGATCTTGCTGTTGGGGTCGGTGACCTTCACCGTCGCACCGGTCGCGAAGTCCACCGCCGTGACGGTCTTCTGCGTCTTGGCGTTGGTCGCCGATGACGAGGTCAGCGGGCCCGCGGCCGGCGGGTTGTACGTCGTGGTGGCGGTGGGCACGTCATTGGTGTTCTTGGTGATCAGCGGACGGCCGAGCGGGTCGTACGTCGTCGTCGCCGTCTTCTGCCACAGCGCGCTGTCGTCGGCGCCGTAGCCCTTGGCGCGGCCCGACCACACCGGGTCGCCCTTGGTGGGCTGCTGGATCGCCGACCAGGCGGTGGCCGTCGCGTCGTCGTAGACCGTCGCCGTGTCGGAGACGACGTCGCCCGCGCGGGTCGAGTCCGCCGGCAGGTCGAGCGCCGAGTCCGCCGTGGCACACGTCTTCGCGACCGTACGGGTGCGGGAGACCAGGGAGCTGATGCCCTTGGCCGCGTTGCGGGCGTACCAGGTGCGGGCGCAGGTCTCGTCGCCGGTGACCGCGTCGTCGCCCAGATCCTCGACGGTCTCGGCCATGCCGTAGGCGTCGTAGGAGGTCTTCACCGTGTGCACCCGGTCGTACGGGGTGAGCTTGCTGGTGACGTTCGTACGCTCATGGGTGGCGCCGGTGCGCACGAAGTACGCCTCGGTGTCCGCGTACGACTTGTGCTGCGTCGCCGTCCGCTTCGACCAGGGGTCGTGGACCGTGCCGGACACCTCCGTCGAGCCGTCGTAGGTGACGGTCTCTCGGGTGAGGCCGGCGTACTGGTCGGAGTCGGTGATCGCGGCGGCCTTGATACCGGACACCGTCACCGACTTACGGGCGTCGGGGTCCGGAGTCTTGCCGTCGCCGCCGAGGACGCGGTCGCCGTTCATGCCGCGCAGATAGACGGCGACCGTCTTGCCGCGCGTGCCGGTGGAGATGCCCACGAGGTGGGTGACCTGCTCGTAGCCCCGCCAGATGGACCAGGTGCGCTGCTTGGCCGGGGTCAGCGGGTCGTCGTTGTAGTGCCAGGCGCCGCCGCCGGAGTACTGGTAGCTGTGCTGCACCGCCTCCGAGCCGCCGCGCGGGTCCGTCGTCGACACCGAGGTGACCGGGTACTTCTGGAACCAGTCCAGGACCGGGTCCTTCTCCCCGTTCGGCGACCAGTACACCGGGTAGCAGCGCCGGGTGTTCTCGTCGACCTTGGGCATGGTCTGGCCCGCCACACAGTCCGCGTCGGCGTACGTCGCGATGGTCTGCGCGCCGGTCTCCGAGGTGACCGTCTTCAGCCGGGGCCGGTTGAGCGGCAGGATGTCGTCGGCCGCGCCGTCGACGCGGTTGGGCCGCATCTCGTGCGTGAACTTCACCGGGTCCAGAGAAAGATCGGTGCCGCGCTTGCCGGTGTGCCTGATCTCGTCCAGCCACAGCGACTGGTCACTGGAGTCACCCGTGTCGCCCGGGTCCAGGTACAGCTGCTTCAGCGTGAAGGCGTCGACCGCCTCGAACGCGGGAGTGGCCGCGGCGGCGTTCCACGCGTACGTCGTGACGGCGGTCAGCCTCTTACGCGTGAAGAACGCCGGGCCGACATTGCCGGTGCACTTGTCGCCGTCCTTGCAGATCGCGTCGAACGGCACGTCCGGCCAGTTGTCCCGGGTGTCCTCGGTCAGCGCGTCACAGCCGGTCCCGGACGCCGTGCAGCGTTCGTCGTACGACAGCACGACCTTGTCGGAGGCCGCCGGGGAGCCCGAGAACAGGGCGCCCGCCCGCTGGCCGTAGCGGATCTCCTTGAGGTAGCCGCCGCGGATGTAGTCGGTGCCGGTGGTGTCGTCGCCGAGCTTGTCGTAGTTGTTGTGCTCGGCCGTGTACCAGTACGACATCGCGTTGCCGTGGGTGTCCTCGACGTAGTCGAGGTTCCAGCGCCAGGCCTGCTTCTTGTCACGGCCCGAGAAGGAGGTGCCGTCCGCGTAGCCGGGCTCACCGCTGTCGTCGCCGAAGACCGGGACCGTCCACACGGAGTCCGTGCGGTCGTCGGTGCCCGCGCCGTCGAGCTTGTTCAGGCCGAACACGTACTTCGTGCCCTCGCCGGTGACGACGGTCCAGTACTCGCCGTTGTCGTCACCGTTCTCCGCGCCCGTGGAGCGCGTGACCGTGGAGGCGTCGTCGTCCTTCAGCCGCCACTGGCCGTCGGTGTCGTCCTTGACCAGCTCGGTCGCCTTGCCGTTCAGCACGATCGAGGCGTTGTCGTACTTCCAGCACAGGTCGTACTTCTCGCTCTGCCCGTCGTCGTCGCACGAGCCGTACTGCCGCTCGATGTACGACGAGGTCAGGTCGAAGCCGGTACCGACCGTCGTGCCCTGGTTGTTGGTGGTCGCCGTCTGGCCGTCCACACTCCCCGAGTCGTAGGAGATCGCCAGATCGGGCTGGGGACCCGCGGCCGCCGGGGGCACCCGCAGCGGGTACGACCACGTGAACGTGCCCGACGAACCGCCCGCCTCCCACGTCGAGGAGGCCGCGAGCGGCGTCGCCTTGTAGTCACCGGAGCCGGACTGCGTGCCGGTGCCGGCGGCGAGCGCCAGCATCATCGGCGCGCCGCCGGAGGAGAGGTTCAGCGGCGCCGAGACCTCCTCCTCCACCCGGTCGTTGGTCGAGCCGACCTCGTCCCGGGTACGGCACTTCGCCCGACCGGGCTCCGTCAGGGCACAGCCCGGCAGCCGGAACAGCCGCAGCCGCCCCGCCCAGTCACCGCCGTACGCCGAGGCGAACGCCGCGTAGTCCACGCCGAGCCGGGCCTTGCCGCCGCCTTCGGGCGCGCTGACCTTGAGGACCACGCCGTTGACGCCGAGGGCCTTGGTCTCCTCGCGACCGAGGACCTGAACGGTGACGGACGGGGCCTGCTTGCCCGTGGCCTTGCTCTTGCCCTTGGCCGCCGCGCTGAGCGTGACGGGCAGGGCACCGGGCCGGGCCGTGCGCGCACCGGAGGCCGGCGCCGTGAGCGTGGCCTTCCCGGCCGACGGCCAGCTGACCGTCCGCGCCCGGTCCTCCGCCGCCCGCTCGGCGGCGCTCCGGTCGGCGGCCGCCGAACGAGCCACCGTCCGGCTCGCCTTCTTGTTCACGGCGGCCGTCAGCGCCCGCACCTTCGCGGACTGCGGAGCCTTCAGATCGGGCTTGCCCAGAGGATCCGTATCGGCCGCGAACGCGACCGGCGACAGCAGCCCGGGAACCATGAGCAGACCGGCGACCACGGCAAACCGCCGCGACCACCGCCCACTGGCGGCCCGGGACATCCCGAAGAGGTTCATATGAGTTCTTCCTGCGCACCACAAGTCACGGGGCGCGGTGGCCCGGCGCGGTGGCCGGGGTTAATGAATGAAGGGGGGCAGAGGGGGAGGCACTCCCACGGGTCACGACTAATCGCAGGTCGGCGCCAACCCACCCAGGGGCGCGGGGCTGTATCGATATGCGGCTCCGCCGCGTGGGCGCGACCAGCCCCCACTCAGCCGCACCCGACACGAAGGCCGTTAAACGGCGTCCGGCGTAGCAAGAACCTGATGACGAACCTGGTCGGCAGTCATCGCCCCGGTCCAGACACGAAGTTCGGCCAGCCCACCCGGCAGATGGTTGCCTACCGTGCCCGCGTTTGCGCCACGGCCCATGGCCAGTTCGCCCGTGCCCTGCTGAGCCGCGGTGAAGCCCGCGTCACCCTCCGACGGCTGGTCGTACTCACCGACGTACAGATGCAGCTTCCCGTAACGGATCTCCGTGCCGGAACCGCCCGGGTCGGTCCACTCCCAGCGCTCCTGCGCGTCGAAGACCCCGGTGACCTGCACCCACGTGTCCGTCTCGGCGATGTCCGCCCCGGGCACGACCGCGCTCTGCGTGACCTTGCCGTCCGAACCGACCGCGGTACGCGTGAACTTCCACTGGTAGACACCGTCGGCGGGCTTGACCACCCACAGCGCCCAGGACGACTCGCCCCCGACCCGCTGCCCGGCCACCTGCCCCTGATAGCCCACGGGCTTCCCGGCGAGCTTCGCTGAGTCCAGCTTGACGAGGGCCGAGGCGGTGAAGGAGCCGCCCTCGTCGACCACCGGCCCGGTGGCCGCCGCGTAACCGGCGCTGCCGTCGAGGACGAGCGCGTTGTCGGCCTCGTCCAGCACGGCCCCCGTGGCCGACAGCTTCATCGACGGCACCGGATACGACGTGCCCTCGGCGACCTCGGTGCCCTTGGCGGACGTGGCGTCCCAGCGGGCGACCAGCTCATTGGCGGGCACCCCGTCCTGCAATGCCTGTGCCTCCTCGGCCACCTGCTCCGGCGCGAGGGCCCGCTGCCACACCGCGACCTCGTCCAGCAGACCGAAGTAGTGGGCGCCGTAGGAGCCGTCGCTCTTCGAACGGCCGAACTGCAGACCGCCCGTGGCCGTCCACGGGGTGTACGTCGGCGTGGCCGTGGCCAGCACGACCGGCTTGCCCTGCGCCCGCCCATTGACGAACAGCTGGATCGTGTCGTTCGCGGGATCGGTGTCGGGGATGTTGTCGTCGCCCTCGGTCTTGAAGACGCCCGTGAGATGCGTCCACACGTTCAGCGGCGGATTCTCCTGGTCGGCGAAGGACCGGGCGAACGCGGGGCCGTTGATGTCCTTGTCCGTACGGTTGAAGATCCACTTCTTGTACGCGGAGGAGTAGTACAGCGCGAACGCGCTGCCGTTGGCGCCGGGTTCGGAGAGCACCACACGGTTCGCCGAGGCGTTGGACAGCTGTACCCACGCCGAGACCGTGAACGAGTCCTTGGTGTTCACCGCCGGGGTGGCGGTGGCCGCGTACCCGGTCTGAAGCGCCGGGTCGGTGGTGTCGTCGTTCAGCCGCAGCGAGTAGTCCGCGTCACCGCGCCGGGCCCGGCTCGACCAGCCCGTGCCGTCCGCGCCGACCAGCGTGGCGTTGTGCCGGGTGCCCTCGGTCGCGGTGTCCGTCGCGGTCATCGTCCCGGAGCCGGGCACCCCGTTGAGGTTCCAGCGGCCCACCGCACCCGCGGCCGGGGACACCTTGAAGGAGAACTCGCTGTACGCGCCCCAGCGGTTGCGTACGTCCTTGGCCCGGACGGACAGCACCTGGCTGCCCGACAGCGGCGGCGTCACGTCCTTCACGGTCACCGTGGACCCGGAGACCGACCTGGCGGAGGTGGACAGCAGCTTCCACTCGTACGCGGTGATGTCGGTGTCGGCCGCGTTCGGCTTGAAGGTGAAGCTGCCGGGCGTACCCGGACCGCCGTGGCCCTCGCACAGATTGGCGGTGCACTCGGTGTACGGCGAACCGGCGGTGATCTGCGGGGCCTTGGGCGCCGTGGAGTCGATCTTGAAGTAGCACCACGACGAGTACGAGGACCACAGGTCGCCCGACTTGCCGCTGTAGGACCAGTGCGACTGCGTCCGCGCCTTGTAGCGGTACAGACCCCCGTCGGCCCGGTCGGTGGTGCGCTGCTTCTCCAGCGTGCCGTCCGGATGCCAGCCGGTGTCCGGCATGTGCCCGGACCACACCGAGTGCCAGGCGGCGTCGTCACCGCGCTCCACGACGTACTCGGCCTGCAACGAGCCTTCCTCGGCGCCCTTGTTGGACTCCACCTGCGTCTGCACCCGGGCCTGGACCATCGGGTCCTTGCGGGTCACGATCAGCGGGTCGGACGAGGACTTCTTGCAGTACGCGGTGGTCCCGTCACCCGGGATGAGGCCGACGTCCGTCGGCACACCCGGCTTGTAGGCGAAGGTGACCTGGAGTTCGGCGTTGTCGTCGAACCGCTTCCAGGCGCGCGGGTCGGACTCGTCCTTCGCGCGCAGCATCAGCGTCAGACGGTTGATCTTGCCGTCCGCGAAGGAGCGGACGGTGCTCTTGAGGTTCTCGTCCGTTTCGTCGGGGTTGTCGTTGAACTCGATCCAGGCGTCCGGCTGGTCCGGGCTGCACAGACCGCCGCGGCCCGCCGAGACATACCGGTCGCCCATCTGGTCGAGCTGGGCCGGACCGGGCCAGTTGGTGCCCTCGGAGATGTTGTCGGTGCGCTCCAGGTCCACCCAGTGCGGATCGCAGTTGAACGACCAGGTCTCGTGCGCCCGGAACGTGGCGTCGAGCACGTACTTGCCCGCGAGCTTGGTCGGCGCGAACTCGAAGTACATGCGGTCGACATAGCCGCCGCCGCAGGAGTAGCCGTCCGCGGTGCCGCACTTGCCGACGCCCTTGTCGCCGTCGAACATCCAGAACTCGTCCTCGTCGGAGGAGATCTTCGTACGTTCCGAGGCGCCGAGGCCGATCGAGGGGTCGATGAAGACCGGGTAGACGGTGTCCTCGCCGCGCAGCAGCTCCAGATCGGGCCGCACGGCGACGGTCCCGTCGGCGACGGCGACCGGCAGGACGGCGGTGGTGTCGCCCTCGCCCGGCTGGGAGGGGTCCTCCTGGGCGGGGGCGCCGGAGGCGTCGAGCGGGTCTCCCGAGGCGTCGGTGTCGGCAGGGTCCGCCGAGCCGGTGACATCGGCGCGGGACAGCAACTGCGTTTGCGGTCCCGTCTCCTCGTCGCCCGCGGAGTCCCACATCTGCCCGGCCGGCCCGCGGAAGACGGCGTTGCCGTCCTCGTCGAGGGCGCGCAGGCCGCCGCCCGCACCGGGCACGATGCTCAACCCGTCGCCGGAGGCGGCGAGTTCGACGTGCTCCAGCTCGGGGTTCTTCGCGGCCTCGGGCGTCTTGACCACGAGCACCTCGCGGTACCCCTCGGCGGTCGCCGTCAGTTGCAGGTCCACCCCGGCGAAAACGTTCGGGTAGGTGGCCGTCGCCCCGTCGAGCACCGGCTCGGGCAACGCGTCGGGCCAGCCGAGCGAGACGGCCCGGTCGTCCTCGGCGAGCCGGAGCATCCCCGCACCGCTGCCCCCGCCCGAGAACGACAGGTCGACCACGGCCCCCTTGGGCGCGATCCGGCCGTCGGACCGGCGCTCCAGGGTGGGGTCGACCGCACCCCAGGTGCCGTCCGCCCGCTCCACCCGCTGCGGAGTCGTGGACTGCGTGAGGGTGAACGAACCGTCCGGATTCGCCTCGGTGGTCGAGTACTCCGTGCGGTCGCCGGTCACCTCGACCGGCTCACCCGAAGCCTTCGCCTGTGCGAGCGCGGTGACTTCGTCGATGCTCCCCGACGAGGTCCCGACAGCCGCCGCCGTGGTCACGACCGGCGAACCGGGCAACGCCGACACTCCGATCGCGGCGACCACGGACAAACTCAAGATCGCGGAGCGCGATCTTCCCCACCCCAACTTCACGGCGCCTACCTCAGCGTCACAAGTCCTCCATGAACCCACGGAGTCAATGCCGGGTGGTAGCTCTCCGTCAATGTGGCATGTGTCACGTGATCACATTCCTGCAACGCCCTGACCTGCAAATATCGGCGATTGAGGGGCTCGGGGGTCGACTCGTGCATCACGGAGAGTGACATTGGCGGCGTGGTGCGGGCGCGGGTGGCGCTTACCCGTAGTGATCAACTTCGGCGCAACACCCCCAAGCGTGGCGAGAGTTGACCGATACGGGCTTGTAAACCATGCGAATGCCAAGAGGATTCACTGATTCCACCAAGGGAACTCACAGTGAAGGTGACTCCGACCGGCTCGGCCCACGGGGTGACCGACCCGCCCGCACCGCGTCCTCTGGAGTGTCTTAGAGTCGCTTCTTTTGCGAACCCTGTGGACCGGCTGTGCCGGACCGGTGGTTCAGCCGAGCCCCCGGCGCAGTCGCAGCGCGAGCGCGACACCCCCGGTGAGCACCAGCACCGCCGCCGCGCCGCCTGCCAGGAGCGGGGCCGAGGGGCCCGAGTCGGCGGTCGGGGTGGCGGCCACCGGAGTGGGGTCCGTGCTCGGAGACGTCTGCGAGGGTGCCGCAGTGCTGGGGGAGACGCTCGGCGAGGCGCTCGCGCGGGTCTTGGTGCCGGCCGCCGCGGAGCGTGAGGGGGACGGCGTGTTCCGCTCCTTTTGCTCCGCTTCCTTCTTCTCCGCCGCCGGGAACACCACGTCCGAGCACGAGTAGTACGTGTCCGGCGTACTGCTGTTCTGCCAGATCGTGTACAGCACCTGACGCCCGGTCCGGTCCGACGGCAGCGTCGCGCGCAAGCGGTACGCGCCGTTCGTCAGCGTCGGGTCCTTGATCTCGGCGAAGGGCTGCGACGGCAGGTCGGACCAGGTCAGCGGCTTCGTCGGGTCGTACCCGGGCTTGGTCAGGAAGAGCTTGAAGGTGCCGGTGTGGGGGATCGTCGAGGCGTACGTCATCGTCATCGTCGCGCCCGGAGTGAGGCGGGTCGAGGGCCAGTCCGTACGGGCGAGGTCGAGGCCCTTGTAGGCCGGGAGGCCGCCGCTGCACAGCTCGCCGTCGGGGACGGTCTGCCGGTCACGGCCGTTGACGTTCGCGATGCGCAGGTTGTCCCAGGCGGCGAAGGAGCCGCCGTTCGCGGCGATCGCGGCCCGGCAGGCGGCGGTCGCGGCCCGGCCGCCGTCGGGGGAGCAGGCGTAGACCCGGCTCACCGGGTCCGTCGGCGCGCCGTGCGCCTGTGCCGGACCCGCCGCCCAGACGGTGAGCAGCAGCGGGGCGGTGGCGGTGGCCGCCAGAGCGGTGCGGTATGCGGTCATCCGGGGCATCCGGGACGTCTCCTCGGCCGGCGCGGGAACGGTTTGCTCCCGTGCAGTACGGGAGAAGTGCCCGGCGCGTTCAGTCCGGAACGGGACGGGTGAAAGGGTTCATTCCCCCTCAACTCCTCGACGACGAGGGTGTGTTTCTCGCCGGATCGAGGGTTTCCCCTGTATTCACATGACCTTCCCTTTGCCTATCGTTCCAGCACAGCCGAACCACAGGTAACCCCTTCACCATTCGGCGATGCGCTTGGCCGGCCACCGCGCCGCTTTTCGACCCACCCCCCGCCGCTTCACCGACGAAGCGATCAGACCGCCGCTCCGACCTGCCCGGAGACGGCTACGAAAGGCAAGCCCTTGCGTACCTCCCCCTCCCTGCGACGGAAGCTGATCCCCGTCGTCGCGGTTTCGGCCGCCCTGTTCACGGCGGCCGGCGCCACGGTGGCCACGGCCCAGGAGGCCGCCGCCCCGAAGGCAGCCGCCGTTCCCACCGCGCAGACCGAGGCCGCCCCAGGCGTCACCGCCGAGCGCCTCATCGTCGGCTACAAGTCCGGCGCCACCGAGGCCAAGTCGAACGCGGCCGCGAAGGTCGACGCCGCCGCCAAGGGCAAGGAGGCCGGCGAGGACGTCGACTTCCAGCGCCGCCTGGGCACCGGCGCCGCCCTCGTGGACCTGGGCGCCGACGCCACCCGCGCGGACGTCGCCGACGTGGTCGCCGAGTACAAGGCGGACCCGCAGGTCGCCTACGTCGTACCGGACCGCCTGAACAAGCCGCAGGCCGACCCGAACGACACCGAGTACGCCAAGCAGTGGGACCTGTTCGAGGCCACGGCCGGCATGAACGTCCCCGGCGCCTGGACGACCGCGACCGGCTCCGGTGTGACCGTCGCCGTCATCGACACCGGCTACGTCGCCCACACCGACCTCGCCGCGAACATCGTCGCCGGCTACGACTTCATCTCCGACACCGCCGTCTCGGTGGACGGCGACGGCCGTGACTCCAACCCGGCCGACCCGGGCGACTACTACGCCGCCAACGAGTGCGGCTCCGGCATCCCGGCGTCCAACTCCTCCTGGCACGGCACGCACGTGGCCGGCACCATCGCCGCGGTCACCAACAACAGCAAGGGCATCGCGGGCATCGCCTACGGCGCGAAGATCTCCCCGCTGCGCGTGCTCGGCAAGTGCGGCGGCTACGACTCCGACATCATCGACGCCATCACCTGGGCGTCCGGCGGCACCGTCTCCGGCGTGCCCGCCAACACCAATGTCGCCAAGGTCATCAACATGAGCCTGGGCGGCGACGGTGCCTGCACCTCCGCCACCCAGAGCGCCATCACCGCCGCCGTGAACCGCGGTACGACCATCGCCGTCGCCGCGGGCAACGACAACGACAACGTCGCGAACCACTCGCCGGGCAACTGCAACAACGTCATATCGGTCGCCGCCACCAACCGGACCGGCGCCAAGGCGTCGTACTCCAACTACGGTTCCCTCGTGGACATTTCGGCCCCCGGCGGCCAGACCAGCACCGGCACCGCCAACGGCATCCTGTCCACGCTGAACTCCGGCACCAAGACGGCGTCCACCGAGAACTACGCCTACTACCAGGGCACCAGCATGGCCACTCCGCACATCGCGGGCCTCGCCGCGCTGCTGAAGTCGGCCAACTCCTCGCTGACCCCGGCCCAGATCGAGTCGGCCATCAAGACCAACGCCCGTGCCCTGCCCGGCGCTTGCTCGGGCGGCTGCGGCGCGGGTCTCGCCGACGCGGCGAAGACGGTCGCGGCCGTCAGCGGCGGTACGACCACCGGCACCACGTACTCCAGCACCTCCGCCGTCGCCATCCCGGACAACAGCTCGGCGATCGAGTCCTCCATCGCCGTCAGCGGCCGTACCGGCAACGCCCCTTCGACCCTCAAGGTCGCGGTGGACATCACCCACACCTACCGCGGTGACCTGGTGATCGGTCTCGTCGCCCCGGACGGCACGGTGTACAGCCTGAAGACCGCCAGCTCCTCGGACTCCGCGGACAACGTCAACACCACCTACACCGTGGACGCTTCGAGCGAGACGGCCAACGGCACCTGGAAGCTGCGCGTCCAGGACACCGCCGCCCAGGACACGGGCACGCTCAACAGCTGGAAGCTGACCTTCTGAGGCATAGAAGGTCCCCTTGAACAGGCGGGTCGGCCGGTGCGGATGGGGCACCGGCCGGCCCGCCTTTCCGTGGCACTTTCGTACTGCTTTCAAGTACCGTCCACCCTGTTTCTCCGGTAGGCGACTGCATGGTCGGCACATCTGACCTATAAGTTGTGGGAGCCCTGGAGACTGGACGGAGTTGGAGTGCCCCCTGTTGGTTCCCGCTCCGTGAGATATCGTCTACGGGGAGTAAGAAACAAACGGCACGGCCTGTTCTTTTCAGCCACCGTTCTTTCGGCCCCAGGAGAGTCCCCCCGATGGCGAGGCAGTTACGAGCCGAACAGACCCGCGCGGCGATCATCACCGCCGCAGCGGATCTGTTCGACCGACGTGGATACGAGTCGACCAGTCTGAGCGACATCGTCGAATACGCCCAAGTGACCAAGGGCGCCCTCTACTTCCACTTCGCGGCGAAGCAGGACCTCGCCCACGCCATCATGGAACTCCAGTCCAGAAACCTCCAACGGCTGGCCGCCGAGATGGACAGCCGCGGCTACACCGCCCTGGAGGCCCTGATCCGCACCACGTTCGCGATGGCGCGGCTCTCCGTCGAGGGGCCGGTCCCGCGCGCCGGACTGCGCCTCGCCGCCGACGGGTTGGCGCTCCCACCTGCGTTTCCGCACCCCTTCGCGCAGTGTCTGGAGCTCAGCACCCGCAGACTCCACGGCGCCGTCAAAGAGGCCGACCTCCAGCCCGACATCGATGTCGACGCCGCCGCCCACTCCCTGGTCTGCTCCCTGGTCGGCACCCGGATCGTCGGCCACCACCTCGAACCCGTCACCCGGCAGCCGCGCCGCCTGGCCGAGATGTGGCACATCCTGATCCGCGGCATCGTCCCGGTACCCCGCCGGGCCCGCTATCTCAGCCTCGTCACCCAGCTGGAGCGGGAGATCAGAACCGTCTGACCCGCGCGGTACGGTGGCGCGCATGCCCGACACCGTGCCCGCAGCCCCCGTGATCCTCGGCGACGAACCCGGCTCGTTCCCGCACAGCGTCCTCGCCGAACGACACCCCGCGATCGTGCGACAGGTGCGGGACGCCTTCCCCTACGGCCCCGAACAGCACCGCGCTCTCGACGCCCTGCTCGAGAACTGCACGAAGGGCACTATCGAACCGCTCGAGGCCGGCTCGCACGACCGCGGCCTCTGGAAGGCCTGGGGAGCGGACGAACAAACCGGCCGCTCCTGGTTCGACGTCCCCTGGCTGTGGTCCGAGAGCTGGTTCTACCGCCGACTCCTCGACGCGGTCGGCTACTTCGCCCCCGGACCCTGGCAGGGCATCGACCCCTTCCGCCCGTTCAAGCTCGCCGAACTCAACGCCCCCGAGACGGACGAGGAGTTGGCCGCCCTCGACGCCCTCGCCGACCGCCCCCTCGACGAACAGGCCACGGCCCTGCTGCACGGCTCCCTCTGGGGCAACCGCGCGGACCTCGGCTTCCGCCTCTCCGACACCGGCGCCGAGGACCGGGCCGCCGCCCCGGCCCTGGTAGCCGACGACAGCGCCGCCCTGTGGCCGCTCCTCGACGGCGCCGGCACCCTCTGCCTTGTCGCCGACAACGCGGGCCGCGAACTCATCCCCGACCTGCTCCTGATCGCCCACCTCCTCACCCACGGCCGCATCGGGCGGGCGGTCCTGCACGTCAAGCCGTACCCGTACTACGTCTCCGACGCCACCACCGCCGACGTCGTCGACGCCCTGCGCCGGCTGACCGAGGCACCGGGCGCGGCCTCCGTGTACGGCCGCGCACTGTGGTCGGCGATGGCCGACGGCACCCTCACCGTGCGCGCCCACCCCTTCTCCTGCGCCCCGCTGCCGTACGAGGCCATGCCCGACGACCTCCGCGCGGAACTCGCCGGGGCCGCGCTGACCGTCGTCAAGGGCGACCTCAACTACCGCCGCCTGGTGGGCGACCGGCGCTGGCCGCCCACCACCCCCTTCGCGGACGTCGCCGCCCACTTCCCGGGCCCGGTCGCCGCGCTGCGCACCCTGAAGTCCGACGTGATCACCGGCCTCACCCCCGAGACGGAGGCCGCGCTGGTGGCAGCGGAGGGACAACGCTGGCGGACCGGCGGAACGCACGCGCTGATCCAGGTGCGCGCCGTCAAATAACCCGCACCGGCAGCACCCGCACCACGTCCGCGTGCCGCCGCGTCACCGCCCAGCACCAGCGGGCGTACGGGCATGAAGGCGGGCGGCGGTTTGTTGGCGACGGTGCCGACAGCGTCGTACGAGGGGACGATCATGCGTATCGGAGTGGCACCGCACCGACTGTGGCCCGCGCGGGAGGACGAGCTCGACGGCGTCGTCGGGACCGCGAGGACCGCCGAGGAACTGGGCTTCGACCACGTCATCGCCAGCGGGCACGTGATCGCGGGACCGACCGGGGTGACCCCGGATCCGCTGGTGCTGCTGTCCGCCGTCGCCGGGGCGACCGAACGGATCGGGCTGGTCACCAGCGTCCTGGTCCTGCCCCTGTACGAGCCGGTCGTGCTCGCCCACCAGACCGCCACCCTCGACCGGCTCTCCGGAGGCCGGTTCGTGCTCGGCGTCGGGACCGGCTGGGACGCGGGGGAGTTCGAGGCGGTCGGGGTGCCGTTCGCGGGGCGGGGCCGTCGTGCCGACGAACAGCTGGCCGCCGTAAGGGAGTTGTGGAAGGGGGACCGGCTCGGTGTCCGGCCGCGCACGGTCGGCGGGCCCCCGGTGTGGGTCGGCGGACAGGGGGACGCCGCGCTGCGCCGGGTGCTGCGCTTCGGGGACGCCTGGCACGGATCCGGGGTCGACACGGCCGGACTCGCCGCGGTGCGGAGGCGGTTGACGGTGCTGGGGGAGGATGTGGGGCGCGATCCGGCCATGCCGGAACCGGAGTTGACGGCCGGTCACTTCCTGTTGCCGCCGGGCTTCGAGGCCGCCGTGGAGATTCCCGGGCGGCCGCTCGGGGGAGTCGGCGCGACGGCCGCATCGGTACGGGAGGAGCTCGCGGGGCTGGCCGAAGCGGGGCTCGCCGCCTGTTCGTTGTGGCTGCCGGTGGCCACGGACGCGTTGCCCGACGCGCTCGGCTGGGCGGCCGAGGAGGTTCTCGCGTATTTCTCCAAGGTTTGACGATTCGGCTTGCTTGTATGTAGTGATCATGCCAAGCCTGCAGTCATCATGCGCGGATGGCGCTACGTCTTTTGTGTTCGGGAAGAGGAAAGGCGGCGGCCGGCGCGCTCGCCCTCGCGCTCGCACTCACGGCCTGCGGCGACGACAACGACTCCGCGTCCACGGACGGCGGGCGGCAGACGGTCACCGTCGCCGCGCTGCCCCTGGTCGACTGCGCCATGCTCTATATCGCGCAGGACCGCGGCCTGTTCGAGAAGGAAGGCCTCGACGTCCGCATCCAGCAGATCCAGCAGAGCCTCCAGGCGCTCCCCGCCCTCTCCAAGGGCCAGATCGACATGGTCGCGAGCGCGAACTACGTCACCTACTTCCAGGCCCAGGAGAAGGGCACCCTCGACATCCGTATCGTCGCCGAGTCGATCAGGGCCGCGCCGAAGATGATGGACGTGCTGGTGCCGAAGGACTCCGACATCAAGTCCGTCGCCGACCTCACGGGCCGCAAACTCGCCGTCAACGTCCTCAACAACGTCCAGTCGCTGACCCTCAACGAGATCCTCGCGGAACAGGGCGCCCCCGGTAAGCCCGTCTACCGGCAGATCCCCTTCCCGCAGATGGGCGCCGCCCTCGACAAGGGACAGGTCGACGCCGTGCACGCGGTCGAGCCCTTCGACAGCGCCATCCAGGACGAGTTGGGCGCCCGCGTCCTCGTGGACGGGGCGTCCGCGCCGGTGCAGAACATCCCGCTCAGCGGATACATCACCACAGAGAAGTACGCCGGGAGGCACGCCGAGGCGCTGGCCGCGTTCCAACGGGCCATCAAGGCGGCCGTGAAGATCGCGGACGCGGACCCCGAGGCGGTCCGCAAGATCCTGCCGACCTACACCAAGGTGACCGAGAAGCAGGCCGAGTCGATCGACCTGCCGGTCTTCCCGGCCGCCATGGACGGCGCGCAGATCGGCCGGATCAGTGAACTCATGGAGAAACAGGGGATGTTGAAGAAGCCGCTCGACCCGGCGACGCTGCTGGTGAAGTGAAACGGACGCGGCGCCACCAGGATTGGTCGCTGGGAGTACTCGGCGTGCTGCTCGCCTTCGGGGTCTGCGAGGCGGTGAGCCGGGCCGGGCTGGTGCGCCGCGCGTATCTGCCGCCCGCGTCCGAAGTCCTGGGCCGCGCGGTGGAGTTGGCGGGCGACGGGGCGTTCCTGGACTCCATCGGCTCCACCTTGCGCGCCTGGGCGCTCGGCCTCGCCCTCGCCTGCGTCATCGCCGTCCCGCTGGGCCTCCTCCTGGGCAGCGTGCCGGTGGTGGACGCGGCGGTACGCGCGATCGTGGAGTTCCTGCGCCCCCTGCCCTCCGTGGCCCTGATCCCACTCGTCTCCCTGCTCCTCGGCTCCGGCACGGAGACCAAGGTCGCGCTCGTCACCTACGCCTCGGTCTGGCCGATCCTCTTCAACACCGTCTACGGCCTCGGCGAGACCGACCCCCTCGCCAAGGACACCCTGCGCGCCTTCGGCTTCGGCCGCCTCTCGATCCTCCTCCGCGTCGAACTCCCCGGCACGGCCCCCTTCATCGCCGCCGGCATCCGCATCTCGGCCGCCGTCGCCCTCATCCTCGCCATCGCCACCGAGATCCTCGCCGGCTTCGGCGAAGGCCTCGGCATCTTCATCGCCCAGGCAGGACTCGCCACGGACGGCACCCGCGACGTCCTCGCGGGCGTGGTGTGGGCGGGAGCCCTCGGCCTGGTCATCAACGGGGCGCTGGTATGGGGGGAGCGGCGACTCTTCCCCTGGACGCCGGCGCACCGCGAGACCGGAGGCCCGGTGTGACCGGGGATGCAGGTGTGCCGGGGGAGCGGAGGCCCGGTGTGACCGGGGATGCGGGTGCGCCGGGGGAGCGGAGGCCCGGTGTGACCGGGGATGCAGGTGTGCCGGGGGAGCGGAGGCCTGGTGTGACCGGGGATGCGGGTGTGCCGGGGGAGCGGAGGCCTGGTGTGACCGGGGATGCGGGTGCGCCGGGGGAGCGGAGGCCCGGTGTGACCGGGGATGCAGGTGTGCCGGGGGAGCGGAGGCCCGGTGTGACCATGGACGCCGGTACGTCGGGGGAGCGGAGGCCCGGTGTGACCATGGACGCCGGTACGTCGGGGGACCGGAGGCCCCAGGTGGCCACCACCGCAGCCCCCGGCCCGCCGCAGCGCGCCGCCGAACGCCGTGCCCTCCCGGCCGGTCTCCGCCACGCCCTCCTGCGCTGGCTCGTCCTCGCCCTCGCCGTGGCCGTCTGGGAAGCGGCCGCACGCGCGCACGGCAGCGTCTACTTCCCGCCACCCGGCCGTATCGCCCACCACGCCTACGAACTCTGGTTCTCCGGCCCCGTCCGGCACCTGTTCCTCTCCGAGGCCGCCGTCGCCGACATCCTGCCCAGCCTCGGCCGGATGGGCGCCGGGTTCGGGCTCGCCGCCGTCGCCGGGATCGCGCTCGGCGTCGCGGTCGGCAGGTCGCGGCGGGCGTACGCCCTGTGCAACCCCGTCCTCCAGTTCGCGCGCGCCGTACCGCCACCCGCCCTGGTCCCGGTCTTCGTCGTGGTCTTCGACTTCGGTACGCCGATGCAGATCGCGTCGATCGTCTTCAGCGCCGTCTGGCCGGTGCTGATCAACACCGCGGAGGGCGCCCGCGACACCGACCCGCTCCGCCTCGACGTCGCCGCCGTCCTCCGCCTTAACCCCGTCGAACGCCTCTGGTTCCTCATCCTCCCCTCCGCCCTGCCCCGCATCTTCGCGGGCCTGCGGCTGAGCCTCTCCCTCTCCCTCATCCTCATGGTCTTCTCGGAACTGCTGCCGGGCACCGCCAACGGCATCGGCTTCACCCTCACCGACGCCCAGTCCCGCTCCGACCTGCTCACGGTCTGGGCAGCGCTGGTCCTCCTCGGCGCCCTCGGCTACCTGCTCAACACCGGCCTGCTGGCGGTGGAGAAACGGCTCGTCGGCAGAGGGAGGGCGACCGCATGACGCTCAGGAACGCAATCCACGACCCCCGGGCCAGGTGACACCACCGCATGCTCCGCCTAGACGCAGTCGGCCAGTACTACGGCGACCACCCGGTCCTGCACGACCTCACCCTCACCGTCCCCGACGGCCAACTCCTGTGCGTGGTCGGCCCGTCCGGCTGCGGCAAGTCCACGCTCCTGCGCACCGTCGCCGGCCTGCTGCCCGCCCGCGAGGGCGAGGTCACCGTCGACGGCACCCCCGTCACCGGCGTCCCCGACCGGCTCGCGGTCGTCTTCCAGGACTACGGCCGTTCCCTCTACCCCTGGCTCACCGTTCGCGACAACGTCGCCCTGCCCCTGCGCCGCCGGGGCATGGGAAGGGCCGAACGCCGCGCCGAGGCCGAACGCATCCTGGACCGCGTCGGCCTCGACGGCACCGCCAGACGCCACCCCTGGCAGCTCTCCGGCGGCATGCAGCAGCGTGTCGCCATCGCCCGCGCCCTCGTCTGCCGCCCCTCCCTGCTCCTCATGGACGAACCCTTCGGCTCCCTGGACGCCCAGACCCGCGAGGACCTGGAGGACCTCCTCCTGGAGGTCCACCGCACCGACGGCACGACCATCGTGTTCGTCACCCACGACATCGACGAGAGCGTCTACGTCGGCGACCGCGTCGTCGTCCTCTCCTCGGGCCCCGGCTCCCATGTCGTCCTGGACCTCCCGGTCGAACTCCCCGGCAAACGGGAGCAGATCGCGACCCGGGGCCTGCCGGAGTTCGTGGCGCTGAGGACGGAGGTGGGACGGGCGGTGCGGGGCACATAGCGTGCGGCGCGGACACTCGACACCGTCGTCCCGTTCCCCGCCAGCCGGTACAGGCGGTTGTCCGACGTCGGTCGGACGTGTCGTACGCCGGATCACCGATGTGCGAGGCGACAGGACGGCCACGGGTCGCATCCACCACAGCGCGGTGCGGGACCGTTGGCGAGGCCCCACACTGGAGCAGGTCCAGCGACTTCCGTCTGGTCGGCGCCGTTGAAACCGTGTCCCCGGCAGGCCGGTTCGTGCCTTACAGGGTCACGAACGGATAGGAGCGCCATAGCGGCGAACTGCGTTGCCCTTGACCAACCTTGGCCCTGATTCACGCGATGGTGTGATCATGTGCCGCGTCGCGGGTGCCCCCGGATGGGGGTGGGTAGGGCCCGCGCATGACGCAGCCCTTCGAACTCCCGCACTTCTACATGCCGTACCCCGCGCGGTTGAACCCGCACGTCGACGAGGCCCGCGCCCACTCGGCGGCGTGGGCGCGCGAGATGGGCATGCTGGAGGGATCCGGGATCTGGGAGCAGTCCGACCTGGACGCGCACGACTACGGCCTGCTCTGCGCCTACACCCACCCCGACTGCGACGGCCCCGCGCTGTCGCTGATCACCGACTGGTACGTGTGGGTCTTCTTCTTCGACGACCACTTCCTGGAGATCTTCAAACGCACCCAGGACCGCGCCGGCGGCAAGGCCTATCTCGACCGGCTGCCGTTATTCATGCCGATGGACCTCGACACCCCGATGCCCGAACCGGAGAACCCCGTGGAGGCCGGCCTCGCCGACCTGTGGACGCGGACCGTGCCCGCCATGTCGGCCGACTGGCGCCGCCGCTTCGCCGTCGCCACCGAGCATCTCCTCAACGAGTCCCTGTGGGAGCTCTCCAACATCAACGAGGGCCGGATCGCCAATCCGGTCGAGTACATCGAGATGCGCCGCAAGGTGGGCGGCGCCCCCTGGTCGGCGGGGCTCGTCGAGTACGCGACCGCCGAGGTGCCCGTCGCCGTCGCCGGATCGAGGCCGCTCAGGGTGCTGATGGAGACGTTCTCCGACGCCGTCCATCTGCGCAACGACCTCTTCTCCTACCAGCGGGAGGTCGAGGACGAGGGCGAGAACAGCAACGGCGTGCTGGTCCTGGAGACCTTCTTCGGCTGCACCACCCAGCAGGCCGCCGACACCGTCAACGACGTCCTCACCTCCCGCCTCCACCAGTTCGAGCACACGGCCCTCACCGAGGTGCCCGCGCTCGCCCTGGAGAAACGTCTCACTCCGAGCGAGGTCGCCGCGGTGGCCGCCTACACCAAGGGACTTCAGGACTGGCAGTCCGGCGGCCACGCATGGCATCTGCGCTCCAGCCGCTACATGAACGAGGGCGCCACCTCCACCTCGCCCTGGCACGGCCTCACCGGCCCCGGCACCTCCGCCGCCGACGTCGGCGCCCTGCTCGCCTCCGCCGGCGCGGAACGCCTGCGCGCCTACACGCATGTGCCGTTCCAGAAGGTCGGGCCGGCCCGACTGCCCGACTTCCACATGCCCTTCCAGGTCGAGCACAGCCCGCACCTGTCCGCCGCCCGCCCCCGGCTCACCGCGTGGATGCACCGGATGGGCATGCTCCAGGAGGGCGTCTGGGACGAGGACCGGCTCGCCGCCGCCGACCTGGCCCTGTGCTCGGCGGGCCTGGACCCGGACGCGACCCCGGAGGCCCTCGACCTCAGCGCCCAGTGGCTCGCCTGGGGCACCTACGGCGACGACTACTACCCGCTCGTCTTCGGCCACCGCCACGACCTCGCCGCCGCCCGTCTGGCCACCCGGCGCCTGGCGGACTGCATGCCCGTGGCGGGCGAGGAGATCCCGGCGCCCCTGAACGGCATGGAGCGCGGCCTCATCGACCTGTGGGCGCGCACCACGGCGGAGATGACCCCCGACCAGCGGCGCACCTTCAAGGACTCCGTGAACGTGATGACCGAGAGCTGGGTCTGGGAGCTGTCCAACCAGTTCCAGAACCGGATCCCCGACCCGGTCGACTATCTGGAGATGCGCCGCGCCACCTTCGGGTCCGATCTCACCCTGAGCCTGGCCCGGATGGGCCACGGCCCCGCCGTCCCGCCCGAGGTCCACCGCAGCGGACCGGTCCGCTCGCTGGAGAACGCGGCCATCGACTACGGCATGCTCATCAACGACGTGTTCTCGTACCAGAAGGAGATCGAGTACGACGGCGAGATCCACAACGCGATCCTGGTCGTCCAGAACTTCTTCGGCATCGACTACCCGACCGCGCTCGCCGTCGTCCACGACCTCATGACCCAGCGCATGCGGCAGTTCCAGCATGTCGCCGAGCATGAACTACCGGTCGTCTACGACGACTTCGGCCTGTCGGAGGAGGGGCGCGAGATCATGCGGAACTACGTCACCGACCTCCAGAACTGGATGGCGGGCATCCTGCACTGGCATCGCACGGTCGACCGCTACAAGCCCGAGTATCTGGCCCGCCGCACCCACGGCTTCCTGCCGGACCGCGCTCCGGCCCTGACGCTGCCGATGGTCGGCTGACCCGGCGGTCCCGCCCCCGTCACCGCGTTCTTGAGCCGTCCGGTGTCTCGCGGAGTGCCGCGTGGAGACGCCGGGCGCCCTCAGCCGGAAGCGGCTCGCCGACGCGCTCCAAGCGGTCGGCGAGCAGCGTCAGTTCGGCCGTGTCCAGACGGGTGGGGTCGTCCGCCCGCCGCAGCAGCCCCTGATCGAGGTAGATGGCGTCGAACCGCTGTATGAGCGCCGCCCGGGCGACGTTGCTCAGGCCCTGCTCCAGAGCCAGGTCGGTCCATGTGTACAGCGGTTCGTCGGCGGGGTCGCCCGCGAAGCCGTCGGGCCGTCGCACGCACTCCCACAGCGGGGGCGGGGGCGGACCGATGAGCTCGTAGGCGCACCCCTCCTCGGCGTTGAGCAGCAGGAAGTCGGGCCAGGTGCGCGCCTGAGCGGCGTCCAGGAGTGCTTCGAGTTCCACACGGGAGCGCTCCGGAAAGCCCAGCGCGGCCCGCAGTTCGGCCCGTGCCACCTCGTAGCCGAAGTACTCCTCCTCTTCCTCGTCCAGATCCTCCTCGCCGCCCAGTCCGATCAGGATCTCGAACGCCTCGTCGAATCCGGATCCGATGATCCCGGCCGAACCCTCGGAGTCGGCGTACAGCACCGAGCCGTCCTCGCACACGAAGTACGAACCGCCCCCGGCATCCCCGGCCACGATCTCCAGGGCGCCGCCGGAGACGAGACGGACCGGCTCCACATGGCCGTACTCCGCACGGTCGAGACAGAAGTCGAACGGGAACTCGGCCAGCGCGGCCAGCCGCGGGTTCTCGCGCAGGAGCCGGAGAGCGTGATCAGTCATGTCACCGAACGTAACAGCGGCCACTGACAACGGGAGTTCACGCGTCCAGGACGTTTTTCGGACCTTCTTGTGCGGAACAGGATATTCCGGGAACTTCGGCGGTGCGCCAGGAGTCTTCCGGGGTGAGGGAAACAAGACCACAGAACACACGGGGGTGTTCGACCTTGACCGACATCATCGAGAGGATCACCGAGAGCGACCAGGGAGAGCGGGGGAATCAGGAGGCGGCGCCCGGCGAACTCACGCCGTACGTGGCCCCCTTGCCCGTCCCGCCCGTCATGCGGCCCGCCACCGGCGATGTGCTGCGTGAGACGGAGATCGCCCTTCAGTCGACCTGGGTGCGGCTGCACCCGCAGCTGCCGCCGACCCTGATGTGGGGCTACGAGGGCATGGTGCCCGGCCCCACCATCGAGGTGCGGCGCGGACAGCGCGTCCGTATCGCCTGGACCAACCGCGTTCCCAAGGGCAGCGAATACCCGGTCACCGCCGTCGAGGTGCCGGTCCGCCCGGCGGGCACCGCGCCCGCGAACACCGAACCGGGCCGTGAGGGCGTCGCGCCCAACGGGGACGTCGCCGTCCTGCCCGCCTGGTCGGTGACCCATCTGCACGGCGCGCAGACGGGCGGTGGCAATGACGGCTGGGCGGACAACGCTGTCGGATCCGGGGACGCCCAGCTCTCCGAGTACCCGAACGACCACCAGGCGGTCCAGTGGTGGTACCACGACCACGCCATGAACATCACCCGGTGGAACGTGATGGCGGGTCTGTACGGCACCTACCTCGTCCGCGACGAGGAGGAGGACGCCCTCCATCTCCCCTACGGGGAGCGGGAGATCCCGCTGCTGCTGGCCGACCGCAACCTCGACACGGACGAGGACGGCCGACTCAACGGCCGGCTGCTGCACAAGACGATCGTGGTGATCCCGGCCCACCCGGAGACCGGCAAACCGGTTACCACACCGTTCCAGGGGCCGTACACCACGGTCAACGGCCGTATCTGGCCCTACGCCGACGTGGACGACGCCTGGTACCGCTTCCGTCTGGTGAACGCGTCGAACGCGCGGATCTACGACCTGGTCCTGCTGGACGAGGACGACAACCCGGTGCCCGGCATCGTGCACCAGATCGGCAGCGACGGCGGACTGCTGCCACGCCCCGTGCCGATCGACTTCGACGACACGATGCCCACCCTGACCGCCGCCCCGGCCGAACGCTTCGACCTGCTCGTCGACTTCCGGGGGCTGGCCGGACGCAGGCTCCGCCTGGTCAACAAGGGGCCGGGGCAGCCGGCGGGCGTGCCCGACCCGGTGGGCGGGGTGCGCTACCCGGCGGTCATGGAGTTCCGGATCCGCGAGTCCTGCGAGACCGACACCTTCGAGCTGCCCGAGGTGCTCTCCGGCTCCTTCCGCCGGCTCACCCACGACGTGGGGCACGGCCACCGGCTGATCGTGCTCACCCCGCCCGGCACCAAGGGCGGCGGGGGACACCCGGAGATCTGGGAGATGACCGAGGTCGAGGACGCGACCGGCATCCAGTTCCCGGCCGAGGGCATCATCCAGGTCACCGGCCCGGACGGCACCACGAAGACGTACCGGCGCACGGCCCGGACCTTCAACGACGGCCTGGGCTTCACCATCGCCGAGGGCAGCCACGAACAGTGGAGCTTCCTCAACCTCGCCCCGATCCCGCACCCGATGCACATCCACCTGGCCGACTTCCAGGCACTCGGACGGGACCCGTACGTGGTGACGGGCTTCGACCCCGCTGTCGGCGGCACCCGCACACCGCTCGCGTACGACCCGACCAAGGCGATCCCGCTGGCGCCCAACGAGCGCGGGTACAAGGACGTCTACCGGGTGCCGGGCGGTCAGATGCTGCGCATCATGGGGAAGTTCGACGGCGCGTACGGCCGGTTCATGTACCACTGCCACTTCCTGGAGCACGAGGACATGGGCATGATGCGGCCCTTCGTCGTGCTGCCCCCGGAGGCCCTGAAGTTCGACCACGGCGCCGGTCACCATGGCGGCCACGAGGAGGGGCACACGGGCTGACCGACCCCGCTTCCCGTTCTTGACCGCCGGTCAGTCTCACTCGTTCGTGGCTCGTCCGGCACCGAAGTCCCGGGTAGAGCATCAGCCATGGAACAGACCGCGTTGCGTCCGAAGCCGATGCCTGGACAGGAGCCGAGCGGAGGCGGGACATCCCGTCCCGCTCGGCACCCGCACGCCGCTCCCCGCCGCGGCCGCAGGGTGCGGACCGTGCTGTTCGCGCTGTTCGTGGGGACGGTCCTCGTCCTGTCCGGGGTCGGCCTCGGCACGCTCGGCGCCACGGTGATCGGCATGAGCAGACTCGCCGAGATGCAGCGCCAGATGGAGCGGACCCCACCGGTGCCGGCCCACCCCGCCCCCACCGCCTCGGCCACGCCGTCCGTCGCCTCGCCCACGCCCTCCACGGCACCCGTCGCGGCGACCCTCGGCGTGGAGGCGGTGGACGCGGAGAAGGCGGGCGCCCTGGTCGTCGGCGTCCATGTGCCCGGACCGGGCTACACCGCGGGCCTGGTGCGGGGCGACGTACTCCTCCAGGTCGGCAAGGCCCGCGTCGACTCGGCCGCCGATCTGGCCCGCGCCGTGGCCGACGCCCGCCCCGGCAAGGAGGTCACCCTGACGGTCCGTCACAAGAGCGGCGGCTACCAGCAGTTGACCGCCGTACCCGGCATCGTCACATGACCACCCGGAAGTGGCTGGTGAGCCGCCCGGCGTCGTCGAGGACATGGAACGCGAACCCGACCGGCGCGTCCCGGTCCGCGATCCGCTCGCCCTCCCAGGGCAGCCGCAGCGTCCAGGTCACCCCGGGGCCTACCGTCAACGGCCGCCCGGCGAAGACGCTCGCGGCCGGGGTGTGGGCGTGGCCCACGATGAGCCCCGCGATCTCGGGACGGCGTCCGAGCAGCTCCGCCAGCCGTTCGGGCTCCCGCAGCCGGTAGGAGTCCGGCAACGGATGGTGCAGCGCCACCGGCGGGTGGTGGAAGGCGAGCAGCGCCCGCCGCTCCCCGCCGAGCCCGTCCAGCGTCGCCTCGATCCAGTCATACGTCTCCTCGTCCAGGGCCCCTTCGTCCTGCCCCGGGATGCTGGAGTCGCACATCAGCACCGCAGTGTCGTCGAAGACCCGCACGCTGTTGACCGGCCCGTCCGCCGGGGGCTGCCCCAGCAGTGCCTTGCGGTAGGGGGCGCGGCTGTCGTGGTTGCCCGGGCAGGTCAGCACCGGGAAGGGTGCGTCGCCGAGGATCCGCGCGACCTCCTCGTACTCCGTCTCCGCGCCGTGGTCCGCGATGTCCCCCGTCACCAGCAGCGCGTCGACCCGCCCCGGCAGCTCCCACAGCCGGTCGCGCACCCGCTCCACGCGCTCGGTGGCCCGTTCGCTCCCGTCCAGATGCAGATCGCTGATGTGCGCGAGTACGAGCACGGTCGTGCGCCTCCCCTGAGATCGACTCTAATGGCGTATGGAGATCTAAGCATTAGATCTAATGCTTGAGCAATCCTCACCCATTAAGGAAGAGAAAACGGGTGGTCGCCCTCCCCGGCGCGGGCCACGATGAGCCCCATGCTGAGCACCCTCATCGCCTTCCTCGGGGCCTGCACCCTCGTCGCCGCCTCACCCGGCCCGAGCACCGTGCTGATCATCAAGCAGTCGCTGCGCAGCAGGCGCTCCGGATTCCTCACCGTGCTCGGCAACGAGACCGGCGTGTTCGTCTGGGGCCTCGTCGCCGCGTTCGGCCTGACCGCGCTGCTGACGGCCTCCGAGGTGGCGTACGACGTCATGCGCGTCGTCGGCGCGGTCGTCCTCGTCGCCTTCGGGGTCCAGGCCCTGTGGCAGGCCCGCCGCGGCAAGGCCGACACGGCCGGCACGGCCGACGACGGCTGGGCGGGCGGCGAGAAGAGCGGCTGGGCGGCCTACCGGGGCGGGCTGCTGCTCAACCTCGCCAACCCCAAGGCGGCCGTCTTCGCGATGTCCTTCCTCCCGCAGTTCGTCCCGGACGGCGCCCCGCACCTGCCGGCCATGGCCGGCCTCGCCGCGCTCTGGGCGGTCTACGAGATCGGCTACTACGGCCTGTACGTGTGGTTCGTCGGCCGGATGCGCACTCTGCTGTCCCGGGCCGGAGTGCGCCGGCGCCTGGAGCAGGTCTCCGGGGGCGTGCTGCTCCTGCTCGGCGTCCGGCTGGCGCTGGAGAACTGACGCGATGACCGGCAGGCCTCCCGAAACAGCCGGCGAACCCGCCGGAAGACCCGGCGAACCCCGTGAAAGCCCCGCCGATCGGCTCGCGCGGCCCCCGCTGTCCGGGCAGGATGCTGCCCGTAGCCCCCGTTGTCCCTCTGTCCGCCCTGGGAGGCCCGGATGACCGGCAGCACGCCCGCGCCCTTCACCGCCGACGACTACCGGGCCCGGATGGAGCGCGCCGCCCGGGCGGCCGCCGACGCCGGACTCGCCGGGCTCCTCGTGGCCCCCGGCCCCGACCTGGTCTGGCTCACCGGCTACACCCCGACCGCGATCACGGAACGGCTCACCCTGCTGGTCCTCGCCCCCGGCCAGGACCCCGTCCTCGTCGTCCCCACCCTGGAGGCCCCGGACGCCGCGCACGCGACCGGCGCGCCCGCCCTGACCCTGCGGGACTGGACCGACGGCAAGGACCCCTACGCCGCCACCGCCGCCCTCCTCGACTCCGGCGGCCGGTTCGGCGTCAGCGACAACGCCTGGGCGCTGCATCTGCTGGGCCTCCAGAAGGCGCTGCCCGGCACCTCGTACGCCGCGCTCACCGACGCGCTGCCGATGCTGCGGGCCGTCAAGGACGCGGCGGAACTGGAGCTGTTGGCGGCCGCGGGAGCCGCTGCTGACGCAACGTTCGAGGAGATCCGGAAGGTTCCCTTCGGCGGCCGCCGGGAGTCCGAGGTCGCCGCCGACCTCACCGGACTGCTGCGCCGGTTCGGGCACGAGCAGGTCGACTTCACGATCGTCGCCTCGGGCCCCAACGGTGCCAACCCGCACCACGAGGTCGGCGACCGGGTCATCGAGCGCGGCGACATGGTCGTCCTCGACTTCGGCGGCCTCAAGGACGGCTACGGCTCCGACACCTCCCGCACCGTCCACGTCGGCGAGCCCACCGATGAGGAACGCCGGGTCCACGACCTCGTCCGCGAGGCCCAGGAGGCCGGCTTCCGCGCGGTACGCCCCGGCGTCGCCTGCCAGGAGGTCGACCGGGCCGCCCGCGAGGTGATCGCCGACGCCGGGTACGGCGAGTACTTCATCCACCGCACCGGCCACGGCATCGGCGTCACCACGCACGAACCGCCGTACATGATCGAGGGCGAACAGCAGCCCCTCGTCCCCGGCATGTGCTTCTCCGTGGAACCCGGGATCTATCTCCCCGGCCGCTTCGGGGTACGCATCGAGGACATCGTCACCGTCACCGAGGACGGCGGCCGCCGCCTCAACGACACCACCCGCGACATGGTCATAGTGGACTGAGCAATGGACTGAGCAGCCATCAGGAGCCCCACACCCCCGAGTGACTACGGCGCGACCATGACCCAGGCACCGACACCCACCGCGGACACCGTCCGCCGGCTGGTCCGTTCCCTCCTCAAGGACGCATCGAGCGGCGCCGGACCCGAGGTCCGGCCGGTCGTCGAGAGCGCCGAACCCGCCACCTGGTGGGTCGGCGCCCGCCATGTGCTGCGCCTCGCCCCCGACCGGGAGGCCGCCCTGCGCCAGCGCCGCGAACTGCGCCTGCGCGACCTCGTCCGCCCGCACATCCCGGCCGCCGTCCCGACGAGCGTGGCGCACGGCGAATGGACGCCGGGACTGACCTACACGCTGGACACCAAGCTGCCCGGCGGCTCCGCGCGCGAGCACGACGTCTCCGCCGTCGGCGAGGCCGACCTCGCCGCACTCCTCACCGGCCTGCGCGAGGTGCCCGCCCGGCAGGCCGAGACCCTCGGCGTCCCGCGCACCTCCCCGCGCTCCCTGGAACAGCTGCGCCGCGCCGCCGGGAACGCCGCCGAACTCCTGGGCGCCGCCGACGAGTTCGACCCCGGCCGGCTCCACCAGTTCGGCCTCCCGGCCGCCGCCCAGCTCGCCGCACAGCCCGGCACCGCCGTCCTCGTCCACCACGCCCTCACCGGCGACCACCTCGTCGTCAGCGCCGACGGACGGGTACGCGGCGTGCTCGGCTGGGCCGACGCGATCGTCGGCGACCCCGCCGAGGACATCGCCGGACTCGCCCTCGCCGTCGGATCCCCCGCCGCCGTCCGCGCCGCCACCCTCGCCGGCTACGGCGCCCGCCCCTGTCTGCGCGGCCTGTGGCTGGCCCGCTGCGACACGGTGATCCGCCTCGCCGAACACCTCGCGGGCCGCGACGACACCCCGCTGCCGGAACTGCGGGTACGGCTGCGGCACGCCTGGGAGGCGATCCTGCTGGAACGCGTGACGGAACTGCGGGAGGACGACGGGGACGAGGAGCTCTAGGGGGCTCTGGATAGGGTTCCGCACGCGGGTTTCCGCACGCGGGTTTCCGCACGCGAGGTTCCGCAAGCGGGTCTCGCGAGAGCGGCTCCACCGGCACTCCCACGGGCCGCTCACTCCTGGAGCAGCACCACGCACGACTCCCCGGGCACCTGGAGCACCCCGTCCGCCCCGGGCCCCGCCACCGGCTCCCACGCGGCCAGTACACGCGCCTGACGGGGCCCCAGAGGGATCGCGGCGGTCTCCTTGGCCAGATTCACCGCCACGCGTACGTCGCCCCGCCGGAAGGCCAGCCAGCGCTCCCGCTCGTCGTAGGCCACCCTCGTGTCGGCGAGGTCCGGATCGGTGAGGTCGGCCTGCTCGTGGCGCAGGGCGATGAGCCTGCGGTACCAGTCCAGCACGCGTGCGTGGGGCTCGCGTTCGAGCTCGGACCAGTCCAGGCAGGAACGGTCCCGGGTCGCCGGGTCCTGCGGGTCGGGCACGTCCTCCTCCGCCCACCCGTGCGCCGTGAACTCCCGCCGTCTGCCGCGCCGTACGGCCTCGGCGAGCTCGGGGTCGGTGTGGTCGGTGAAGAACTGCCAGGGTGTGCCCGCCGCCCACTCCTCGCCCATGAACAGCATCGGCGTGAACGGCGCGGTCAGCGTCAGCGCGGCCGCGCAGGCCAGCAGCCCGGGGGAGAGCGACGCCGAGAGCCGGTCGCCCTGGGCCCGGTTGCCCACCTGGTCGTGGGTCTGGGAGTACCCGAGCAGCCGGTGCGCGGCCACCCGCGCGCGGTCCAGCGGCCGCCCGTGGCGGCGGCCCCGGAAGCTGGAGTACGTGCCGTCGTGGAAGTAGCCGCCGGTGAGCGTCTTCGCGAGCGCCGCGAACGGGGCGCGCCCGAAGTCGGCGTAGTAGCCCTGGGACTCGCCCGTCAGCGCGGTGTGCAGGGCGTGGTGGAAGTCGTCGTTCCACTGCGCGTGCAGCCCGAGCCCGCCCTCCGCGCGGGCGGTGATCAGCCGCGGGTCGTTGAGATCGGACTCGGCGATCAGGAACAGCGGCCGGCCCGCCTCGACGGCGAACGCGTCCACCGCCCTCGACAGCTCCTCCAGGAAGTGGCACGCGCGTGTGTCCGCCAGCGCGTGCACCGCGTCCAGGCGCAGCCCGTCGATCCGGTAGTCCCGCAGCCACGCCAGCGCGCTCTGGAGGAGATACGCGCGCACCTCGTCCGACCCGGGCGCGTCCAGGTTCACCGCGGAACCCCACGGCGTGTGATGGGTGTCCGTGAAGTACGGCCCGAACGCCGGCAGGTAGTTGCCCGACGGCCCCAGATGGTTGTGCACGACGTCCAGGACCACCCCGAGCCCGAGCTCGTGCGCCCGGTCGACGAACCGTTTCAGCCCCTCGGGCCCGCCGTACGGCTCGTGCACGGCCCACAGGGAGACGCCCTCGTAGCCCCAGCCGTGCCGCCCGGGGAAGGGGCACAGGGGCATCAACTCGACGTGGGTGACGCCCAGTTCGACGAGATGCCCGAGCCGCTCGGCCGCCGCGTCCAGGGTGCCCTCGCGGGTGTACGTGCCCACGTGCAGCTCGTACAGGACCGCGCCCGGCAGCGGGCGGCCCGCCCACTCCGTACGCCACGCGTACCGCCCCTGGTCGACGACCGCGCTCAGCCCGTCCGGGCCGTCGGGCTGCCGGCGCGAGCGGGGGTCCGGCAGTACGGGGCCGTCGTCCAGGGCGAAGCCGTAGCGGGAGCCGTCTTGCGCCTCCGCCTCGCCCCGCCACCATCCGGCCCGTTCAGGATCGCGCTCCAACGCGCGCGTGGCGCCCTCGCACTGGAGCGTCACACGGTCGGCCTGCGGTGCCCACACCTCGAACTGCACGGACGGTTCCCCTTCGTCTGCTCACCGTGATGTAGCCCGTCCATGGTGCTTCAAACGAGATCAATCCGCTTCTGAACGCGCCCATTTGCGCGGGTGTCGTGGCCGTCGGCGTCACGCACGCGCGTGGGGCGGCTGTTCCCGTGTTTTCTGGACACCCGGCGTCCACTGCCCGACAATCACGAGCGTGACGTCGTCCTTCGAGTTCAACACGTACCCCGCGCGGCTCTCCGACGCGGAGCGCGACAAGGCGCTGAAGGTGCTCCGTGACGGCGTCGCCATGGGCCGGCTCTCGCACGACACGTTCATCCGGCGCATGGAACTGGCCCTTGCCGCCCGCCGCTCGGACGAACTCGCGGCGCTCACCGCCGACCTGCCCTCGGAGGGACGTCTCTCCCGGCTGGTCTTCGGCTCGGTGGAGGCGGTCTCCGGGTTCACCCAGCGGCTGCGCCGCGCCTGGCAGGCCGAGCGGCTGCCCAAGCTGCTGCTGCCGCACCCCGGCAACGGCCACCCGCTGCGGATCGGCCGCGACCCCGCCAACGGCCTCCGGCTGAGCCACGAGACGGTCTCCCGGGTGCACGCCGAGCTGAGCCGGCAGGGCGGCATGTGGGTGCTGCGGGACCTCGGTTCGACCAATGGCACGACGGTCAACGGACGGCGGGTCATCGGGGCCGCCGTGGTCCGCGAGGGCGACCAGGTGGGCTTCGGCCGGATGTGGTTCCGGCTCGCCGTGAACTGAGTGCGACCTTAGCTCTGGCCTGGGATTTACTGCCCGTCCAGCGCTCAAATCCCTTTTCCGAACGCGGTGTTGACGTACCCCGCAAGTCGTGACTCACTGTGCGTACACCATGCACACCAGGTGAACCGACGGCACCACATTGTGGAGGTGTGCCCTGCCGCCCCTCCTCCGCTACCCGACCGTCGACGAACTGGGCGCCCGGGCGGCCGCACTCGTCTCCGACCACCCCCGGGACGCCGGACTCCGCCGAGTCGGCACCTCCCGCGCGGGCACGCCCCTGTGGCTGCTCTCCGTCGGCCACGGCAGCCGCCAGGCCCTGATCGTCGCCGGGCCGCACGCCAACGAGCCCGTCGGCGGCGCCACCGTCCTGCGGCTCGCCGAACGCGCCCTCGCCGACCCCGGGCTCACCGAGGGCGCCGACGCCACCTGGAACCTGCTGCTCTGCCTCGACCCCGACGGACTGCGCCGCAACGAGGGCTGGCTGCACGGCCCGTACACCCTCGGCCGGCACTTCCGGCACTTCTTCCGCCCCGGCTTCCTGGAACAGCCCGAGTGGCTGCCCGACGGCGCCGCCGAGGTCGCGCTCCCCGAGACCCGCGCCCTGCTCGACCTCCAGGACGAACTGCGGCCCTTCCTCCAGTGCTCCCTGCACGGCGTCGACATAGGCGGCGGCTTCGTCGAGCTCACCCACGAACTGCCCGGCCTCGACCGCCGCGTCACCCAGCACGCGGCGCGCCTCGGCATACCCCGCGAACTCGGCCCGTACGACACCCTGTACTGGCCCCGCCTCGGCCCCGCCGTCTTCCGCATCCCGCCCCCGCGCCGGGGCGACCTGGCCGCCGCGATCACCGAGGCCGCCGTCGAGTCGACCTGGTTCCACCCCCACCGGTACGGCACCGTCACCGCGATCGTCGAGGCCCCCATGTGGGGCGTGCCCGCCGTCGAGGACGGCTCCCCGCCCGCCGACCCCGCCGCCGCGCTCCGTACCGTCAGCCGGACACTGCGCCGCGACACCCGGCTCCTGGAGCGGCTGTTCACCCGCGTCCGCCCCTTCGTCGCCGCCGCCCCGGACGCGGAGCGGCTGCTCGCGCCGGTCGACGACTATTTACTGGTCTGCCCCGGACTCGCCGACGCCTGGGACCCCGACGTCGACGACGGCTCCCATCCGCTGCCGCCGCTCAGCACCGCCCACCTCGCCGCCCTGCGCATCTCCGGACGGCGCCTGGCCCTGCGGACGGCGGGGCTGCTGCACCAGCTGGTGACGGCCGCCGGGACCGACCCGGCCGGGGCGCTGCCCGAGCTCGACCGGCTCATCGACGAGTGGTGCGCCGACTACCGCGACGGCTGCGGGGCGTGCTGGATCCCCGTCGCGCGGCAGGTGGAGTACCAGGCGCGGGTGGTGCAGAGCGTGTTCGAGCTGGCCGGACGGCACGCGCGCGTGGGCTCCCGTTCGGGTGAGTCGGGGTGGGGTTCGCAGAGCGCCGTGCCGATGCATCTGGAATGAAGAACAGCACCGCAACCAAGGCCGCGCGAGGCGCCCTGCTCGCCGTTGCCGCCCTCCTCGTCACCGGTACCGCCCCCGCCCAGGCGGCCTCCCAGGACTCCCGCACCGGCAACTGGCTCTATCTCACGGTCACCCAGGGCGACGCCCGGTCCAGCGACACGCGCGGCACCCTGCTGCTGTGCGACCCGCCCCAGGGACACGCGCACGCCGCCGAGGCCTGCGCCGAGCTGGACGCGGTGGACGGGGACATCACCGCGCTGCCGACGCGGAACACCTACTGCCCGATGATCTACGCCCCCGTGACCGCACGCGCGCGTGGGCAGTGGAACGGGCGGCCGGTCGACTACGCGGAGATCTTCTCCAACGGCTGTGTGATGGCCGGCCGGACCGGCTCGGTGTTCGCGCTCGACGGCTGACGCCTCGACAGCTGACGCGCGCGGGGTGGCGCGGTGGCGCTCACGCGGCCCTGTCGCGTGCGTGGACCGCCGCCGCGACCACCGTGCGGGACTGGTGCTCGATCTGGTGCTCCAACGGCACCCAGCGGGCCCGGAAACGGTCCGCGAAGGTCTCGCTCCAGGTCGCCACGAGCCGCTCCAGACGCGGCGCGGCACGGTCCTCGTTCTCCAGCAGCACCCGCAGCAGCATCGACGCCGCCCGCAGCGGCAGCCGGCGCGCGAACGCGTCCACACTGCCCACGTACGCGCGCGTGTTGTCGGCGGGCGGGGTGTGCATCCAGTCCGCGGCCAGCCCCGGCACCAGCTCAAGACCCCACTTGGCGGCCCGCAGCAGCGGCCCGTCGTCGCCGGGCAGCCGCGGCGAGGCGTCCGCGAGCACCCGCTCCACCTGGAGGGTGTCCTGGAGCAGCCGGCCCGCGAGGCGCCGCAGCGCGACCGCCGGGGCCGGATGCGGGACCGGATCGTCCACCAGGTCGCTCGCCCACATCGGCACCTCGACGATCGCGGTCAGACCGCCGTACCGATGCGCGTGGTACCAGGTGCTGTTGCGCGCGTCGTCCGGCATGCTCGGATACGCCGCCCCCGCGCCCGGAGACGGCATCACATGCACCCCGGGCCCGGACGCGGGCCAGCCCGCGGCGTCCGAAGCCCCGGTCTCCACCGGGATGTTGAGCTCCGCCGCCGACTTCGCGAACGGCTCCGCCAGCCCCGGGATGTCCTTCGTCAGCTGCACCCAGCTGCCGCCCAGGTCGGTGCCGTGCAGGGTCACCTGGAGGTAGGGGCGCAGCTCGTCGATGACGGCGGTCAGGGCGCGGGTCTCCGGCGGCAACCGGTCCGGCGGCAGCACCGCGGGCGACCACTCCGGCTGCTCATGGCCGGCGGGGCGGAAGAAGCCGAGGTGGTAGTCGAACAGGCTGCGCGGCGCCGGAGTGACGTGCAGGCTCGCCCCGTCGGGATCCGCGCACAGCAGGAAGTGCCAGGACGTGCCCTCCCGCAACTCCCGTTCGTTCAGCACCCGTTCGGCGACCGCGAGGAGCGTCGCGCCACCGGTCGGCTCATTGGAGTGGGCGCCCGCGACGACGAGCACGGCACGCCGGGCATGGCCCACGGACAGCAGGTGGAGAGGCCTGCCCGCCCGGGAGCGGCCGATCTCCCGCAGGGCGCAGAGGGCGGGCCGGCGCGCGGCCAACGCCCTCGCGGACGCGACGACTTCGGCGACTGAGGGGTAGCGCAGCTCCGGCAGGAGACTCACCCCCGACCATCCGCCCGGCTTCGCAATCCGCAGTACCCCACGGTCTCTGTGAACTGTCAAGGACGCCTCGGGGGAGGCTCCAGGGGGCGCCCAGATGCATTTACCGCCAGCGGGAAGGGCCGTGGGTGCCAGCAGGAGTGCGGGGCCTTACGGGGGCGTTCGCGGGCACCGGGCGCTCACTGCTGGTGCAGTCCGCGCCCGGCGAGCGTCAGGAACGCCTCACCGACGGCCTCCGACAGCGTCGGGTGCGCGTGCACATGCCGGGCCACGTCCGAGGGCGTGGCGTCCCAGCCGACGATCAGCTGGCTCTCGGCGACCATCTCGGACACATGCGGACCCACCAGATGCACCCCGAGCACCCGCCCGTCCCCGGCCTCCGCGACGATCTTCACCATGCCGCCCTGCCCGTGCACCATGCCCTTCGCGACCGCCGTCAACGGCATCGAGTTGACGAACACCTCGTACCCACGCGCGCGTGCCTCGGCCTCACCGAGACCCACGGCCGCGGTCTGCGGCGCCGAGTAGGTGACCCGGGGGACCGCCGCGTAGTCGACCGGCACGGTCGGCACTCCGGCCAGCGTCTCCGCCACCAGCAGGCCCTCCGCGAACGACGCGTGGGCCAGACCGAGGGACGGCGGCGGCAGCAGATCGCCCACCACATGGATGCCGGGCACCGCCGTCTCCAGGCGGTCCCAGTCCGCCGGTACGACGAAGCCGCGCGGGTCCGTCGCGAGCCCCGCGGCGGCCAGGTCGAGCCCGTCGGTGACGGGTTCCCGGCCCACCGCCACGAGCAGCCGCTCCGCCGCCACGACGCGCGTCTCGCCGCGGGCCGTGCGGACACGCGCGCGTACGCCGTCGTCGAGCACCTCCGCGTCCAGCAGCCGCGCACCCGCCTGTACGTCGATGCCGCGCTTCTTCAGCCCGCGCACCAGGTGCCGGCTCACGTCCACGTCCTCAAGGGGCACGATCCGGTCGGCGGCCTCCACCAATGTCACCTCCGCGCCCATCGAGCGGTGGAACGAGGCGTACTCCACACCGATCGCGCCCCCGCCGAGGACCAGGACGGAGGCCGGAAGCCCGGGCGCGAACAACGCGTCGTCGCTCGTCACCACACGCCGGCCGTCCGGCACGAGCCCCGGGAGCACACGCGGGCGTGAGCCGGTCGCGAGCACGAGACCGCGGCGCGCGGTGAACTCCCGCACGCCCGCCGCGGGTTCACCCTCGACCCGGATCGAACGGGTTCCGGTCAGCCGCGCGGTGCCGCGCACCACCCGCACGCCCGCGTGGGCGAGATGGGCCTCGACGCCCCGGTGGTTGCGGGTCACGATGTCGTCGCGCGTGGCCACCAGGGCGGACCAGTCGACGGCGTCCAACGTCGCCTTCACGCCCCAGCGTTCCCGCGCCTCCGCGATGCCGTCGACGAGTTCCGCCGCGTGCAGCATCGCCTTGCTCGGGATGCAGCCGCGGTGCAGACACGTCCCGCCGACCTTGTCGCGCTCGACCAGCACGACGTCGAGACCGAGGGCGGCGGCGCGCAGGGCGGTGCTGTAACCGCCGGTGCCGCCGCCGATGACGATGACGTCCGAAGTGTTCATACGGTCAGGGTGCGGCGACGGCTTGCCATGAGTCCAAGGCAATGTTCTTGTGGATTCGATGAACGATGTTTATGGGGGATCGGGATGAGCCTGCGGCAGATGGAGTACTTCCTCACGGTCGTCGAGGAGGCGTCCTTCACGCGCGCGGCCGAACTGCTGCATGTGACGCAGCCCGCGCTCTCGCACCAGATCAAGGCCCTGGAACGGAGCGTGGGCGGCGAGCTCCTCGAACGCATGCCGCGCGGGGTGCGCCTCACGCCGATGGGCCGCGCGTTCCTCCCGCACGCCGAACGTGCCGTCCGCAGCGCCGAGCAGGCGCACCGGGCGGCCCGTGCCGCGGCGGGCGCCGAGGGCGGTGAGCTCCATGTGGCGGCCCTGCACTCGGTGGCCGTCGGCATCCTGCCGGACGTCTTCGCCCTGTGGCGTGCCGCACACCCCCGCGTGGCCCTGCACCTGCACGAGTACGCCACGTCCCAGGCGCTGGAGGACGAGGTCGAACGCGGCACCGCGGACCTCGCCGTGGGCCCCGCGCCCGTGGACTGGCCCGGCACGGTCGTCCCCCTCGGCGAGGAGGAACTCGTCCTGGTCGTGCCCTTCGACGACCGTTTCGCGGGCCGTACGACGGTGACGCTGCCCGAACTCGCCGACCGCGTCTGGATCCGCTGCGCCATGGAACCCGTCGTCCACGGCGAACGTTTTCTCGACTGGGCCTGCGGCCGGGCCGGCTTCACCCCGCGCACGGCGGTGTACACCGAGCACACGTCGACGGCGGTACGGATGGCCGCGGCGGGTGTCGGCGTGAGCGTCGCCCCCTCCCACATCGTGCGCGGCGCGGTAGGCGAGGACTGCGTCCTTCTCACCCCTGACCCCGCCTGGAAACGCCCCCTGACCGCGTTCGCCCGAGTCCCCCCGTCAGGCGCGGCAGAGGCCTTCGTCACCCTCTTGAGAGACCACTGGCCACACCCCGGTCCGGCTTGACGTTTGACGTTCGCCTGCTCAGCCTGCGGGCAGGCGTGCCGCGAGGGGCGGCACGGGTGGGCGCTGGGGGTCCCCCCTCTGGGGGAGGCACCCCGCCAGCGCGGGCGAGCGCACCCACCGCACCTCAGCCCCCACCCCGCGCACCCAGCCCCCGACCTCACCCCTCCACGCGCTCCAGCAACGCCACCGGCACCCCCTCGAACAGCGCCCCCACCCGCACACCCCCCGAGAACTGCCGCCCCGAACCCAGCACATCCCCCCACCGTCCCGGCGGCAGTGGCAGGACGGTCTCGCCCCACCCACCCCCCTCGGCCAGCCGCGACGAAAGCCGGGTGACCGCCACGACAACCTCCCCGGACCGCGCGAACGCCAGACAATGCCCCGCCGCCGGACCGCCCTCCGCCGCCAGCGGAACGTACGTCCCCCGGTCCCCGAACACCGCGGGACGCCGCGCCCGCAACCGAAGCGCCGCCGCGGTCACCGCCCCCTTCTCACCCGTGTCCCCCGGAGGAAACCGCACGGGCCGCCGATTGTCCGGATCCACCAGCGCCAGGTACTCGCCCTCCGTCCCCTGGTACACGTCCGGCACCCCCGGCATCGTCAGATGAAGGAGCGCCGCCCCGAGCACATTCGCCCGGATCGCCGCCCCGAGCGAACCCCGGAACGCCGCCACCCGCTCACCCGGCGCCCCACAGGGCCCCGCCTCGACGAACGCCGCCACCGCCTCCTCGTACGGCGGCTCCTGCTCCGTCCAGCTCGTGTACAGCCCGGCCTCCCGGACATGCTTCAGCAGCGCCCCCCGCACCCGCTCCGGGTCGTCCACCGGACCGAGCCCGAACACCGTCTGCCAGGCCGCCCACGCCACCTGCGCGTCCGGCACCCCCTCACCGGTGCGCGTCACCTCGGCGAGGACGTCCCCCCACCGCTGCGGACACTCGGTCAGCACGGCCAGCGCGGCCCGTACATCGGCGCTCCGCTTGGTGTCGTGCGTCGACACGACCGTCCCGCTCGCCGGCCAGTCCCGCTGCACGCGCGCGCAGTACGCGTGGAAGGCGTCCGGGGACACCGCGGGGGCACCCGGGTTCCCGCCCACCTCGGTCGCCGACAGCAGCGGCACATAGCGGTAGAACGCCGTGTCCTCCACGGACTTGGCCCGCAACGCCGACGAGGTCTGCGCGAACCTGGCCCGGAACTCCTCGTGCGAGGGCCCGTCACCGGCCCGCCCCAGCACCAGGTCCCGCACCACGTCCACCGCCCCCGCCTCCTCGGGCACCACGAACGCCTGCCGCGCCTCCTCCGCGGCCTCCGAGGTGACGACGGACGCCGCGTCGACGGAGGAGTACGGCCGGTAGACCTCCATCCGGACCAGCAGCTCCTGAAGAGCCGTACGCAGCGCCCACGGCGCCCGGTCGCGCAGCGCGGGATCCGGGGACGCGGCGCACAGCCGGGCCGTGACCCGGGTCAGCCGCTCCGTCTCGGCGGCCAGCTCGTGCGTGAGCACCTTGTAGGCCGCCCGCCGCACCGTCGCCTCCCAGTGCCCGCCCCGGTCGGTCTGCGGGGCCGCGAACCGCCGGTACTGGCCGAGGAGTTCCCCGAACCCCGCCGGGTCCACGAACACCCCGTCGATGTGCCGCAGGGCGTCGTACCCGGTGGTGCCCGCGACCGGCCAGGACGCCGGCAGATGCTCCCCGTCGGCGAGGATCTTCTCGACCACCGTCCAGCGGCCCCCGGTCGCCTCGTGGAGGCGTGCGAGATACGCGTCGGGGTCGGCGAGCCCGTCGGGGTGGTCGATCCGCAGCCCGTCCACCACGCCCTCGTGGAGCAGCTGGAGGATCTTGCCGTGGGTGGCCTCGAACACCTCCGGGTCCTCGACCCGCACCCCGATCAGCTCCGAGATGCTGAAGAAACGCCGGTAGTTGAGCTCGGTGCGCGCCAGCCGCCACCAGGCCGGGCGGTACCACTGCGCGTCAAGGAGCTGCGGCAACGCCAGCTCCTGGGTGCCCTCGCGCAACGGGAGGACATGGTCGTAGTAGCGCAGTACGTCGCCTTCGACCCGCAGCTCGTCGATGACCGAGCCCAGCGGGCCGCCCAGCATCGGCAGCAGCATCTGCCCGCCCTGCGCCTCCCAGTCGATGTCGAACCAGCGCGCGTACGGCGACTTGGGACCCTCCCTGAGGACCTCCCACAAGGCGCGGTTGTGGCGCGGGGCCATGGCCATGTGGTTCGGGACGATGTCCACCACCAGGCCGAGGCCGTGCTCCCGCGCGGTGGCGGCCAGTGCGCGCAGCCCCTCCTCGCCGCCCAGTTCCTCGCGCACGCGCGCGTGGTCCACGACGTCGTAGCCGTGCAGGGAGCCGGGGACCGCCTCCAGGACGGGGGACAGATGCAGATGGGAGACGCCGAGCGCGGCCAGGTGGGGAACGGCCGCCGCCGCGGCGGCGAAGGGGAACTCGGGCTGCAACTGCAGCCGGTACGTGGCGGTCGGCACCACCGGGTCGGGACGCGCAGGTGTCATGCCAACCTACGTACCCGCCCGGCCGCCTTTCGTGTCACCGCCCGCCCCACGTCCCCTCGCACGCGCGCGCCCGGACCCGCTCAGACGGGCCGCTGCAACACCGTCATGCTCCGGTCCACCAGCGTCAGCCGGTCCCCGGCCCGCACCTTCGGGCCCGTGCCCTGCGGCAGGCCGTCCGCCCGCGCGGTGTCGACGACGACTTCCCACTGCCGGCCGTGGTTGACCGGCACGACGAAGTCCAGCGTCTTGTGGGAGGCGTTGAACATCAGCAGGAACGAGTCGTCGCCGATGCGCTCCCCGCGCGGTCCTGGCTCGGAGATGGCGTTGCCGTTGAGGAACACCGAGATGGCCGACGCCTTCGCACGGTCCCAGTCGCGCTGGGTCATCTCCTCGCCCTCCGGGGTGAACCAGGCGATGTCCGACAGCTCGTCGTGGGTGCCCTCCACCGGCCGCCCGTGGAAGAAGCGCCGCCTGCGGAAGACCGGGTGGTCCCGGCGCAGCCACACCATCGCGCGCGTGAAGGCCAGCAGATCGCCGAAGACCTCGCCGTCCTCCTCCGGCCACTCCACCCACGCCAGCTCGCTGTCCTGGCAGTAGGCGTTGTTGTTGCCGCGCTGGGTGCGGGCGAACTCGTCACCGTGACTGAGCATCGGCACGCCCTGGGACAGCATCAGCGTCGCGATGAAGTTCCGCATCTGCCGGGCGCGCAGCTCCAGGACGTGCGGGTCGTCGGTGTCGCCCTCGACCCCGCAATTCCAGGACCGGTTGTGGCTCTCGCCGTCCCGGTTCTCCTCGCCGTTGGCCATGTTGTGCTTGTCGTTGTACGACACCAGGTCGTGCAGGGTGAAGCCGTCGTGGCAGGTCACGAAGTTGATGGAGGCCAGCGGGCGCCGCCCGTCGTCCTGGTACAGGTCCGAGGAGCCGGTCAGCCGCGACGCGAACTCCGCTACCGCGCGCCGCTCACCGCGCCACAGATCCCGTACGCAGTCCCGGTACTTGCCGTTCCACTCGGTCCACAGCGGCGGGAAGTTGCCCACCTGGTAGCCGCCCTCGCCGACGTCCCACGGCTCCGCGATCAGCTTCACCTGGGAGACCACCGGGTCCTGCTGGACCAGGTCGAAGAACGACGACAGCCGGTCCACCTCGTGGAACTGCCGGGCCAGGGTCGCCGCGAGGTCGAAGCGGAAGCCGTCGACATGCATCTCGGTGACCCAGTAGCGCAGCGAGTCCATGATCAGCTGAAGGACGTGCGGGGAGCGCATCAGCAGGGAGTTGCCGGTGCCCGTGGTGTCCATGTAGTAGCGGGGATCGTCCGTCAGCCGGTAGTACGACGGGTTGTCCAGGCCCCGGAACGACAGCGTCGGGCCCAGATGGTTGCCCTCGGCCGTGTGGTTGTACACCACGTCCAGGATGACCTCGATACCGGCCTCGTGCAGCGCCCGTACCGCCGACTTGAATTCCAGGACCTGCTGGCCGCGGTCGCCCCAGGAGGCGTACGCGTTGTGCGGGGCGAAGAAGCCGATGGTGTTGTAGCCCCAGTAGTTGTTGAGGCCCATGTCGACCAGCCGGTGGTCGTTGACGAACTGATGGACCGGCATCAGCTCCAGCGCGGTCACCCCGAGTTCGGTGAGGTGCTCGATGATCGCCGGATGCGCGAGGGCGGCGTACGTGCCGCGCAGTTCCTCGGGCAGCCCCGGGTGCCGCATGGTCAGGCCCTTCACATGGGCCTCGTAGATCACCGTGTGGTGGTAGTCGGTGCGCGGGCGCCGGTCGTCGCCCCAGTCGAAGTACGGGTTGACCACGACCGACGTCATCGCGTGCGGCGCCGAGTCCAGGTCGTTGCGCCGCTCCGGGGCGTCGAAGTGGTAGCCGTAGACCTCCTCGCCCCACTGGATCGAACCGCTGATCGCGCGCGCGTACGGGTCGAGGAGCAGCTTCGCGGAGTTGCAGCGCAGCCCGCGCTCCGGGGCGTACGGGCCGTGCACGCGGAAGCCGTAGCGCTGACCGGGCATCACCCCGGGCAGATACGCGTGCCGGACGAACGCGTCGCTCTCCCGCAGTTCCACCGCCGTCTCCGAGCCGTCGTCGTGCAGCAGACACAGCTCTACTCGGTCCGCGGCCTCGGTGAAGACCGCGAAGTTGGTCCCGGCGCCGTCGTACGTGGCACCGAGTGGATACGCCTCTCCAGGCCAGACCTGCATGGACAAGACTCTTTCAGCTCGCGCTCGCCGCCGGGGCGCCTTGGCCCCGAGTCACCCCCGAGTCTCCCCGAAAGTGATGGAACCACCTACGACTTACGTCCCTCTTACCGGTCGACCAGTGCATACGCGGTATGCGCAAACCTGTGGGGCAATCACATACTCCCTTTCGACCAAGGGGGAGTAAGGGGAAGACGTGCGCGAAATGGTGCGCCGCCATCTGGGAAAGGTGGTGGCCGGTACGGCCATAGCGGTGGCCTCCACCGCCGTGATGGTCGGGATCACCCTGCCGGGAACGGCCGGGGCGGACGAAACGGGAGGGACCAAGGCGGGCGGCCAGGCGGCCGCCGCACAGCAGTTGGGGCAGGACGAGAAGGGCAACCCGGTCGCGCCGGGTGTCGTCGAGGAAGCCCCCGCCGAGGGCGACAAGGGCACGGGCAACGACCCGCTCACCGACGACGAGATCGCCCGCGCCCAGAAGCTCGCCGTGAACCGGCAGACGTTCGCCGCGAGTGAGAACGTCGAGGGCGAGCGCGGTCCGCAGCAGCTCACCGTCGACCTCGCCGAACCCGACGACAGCGCGAGCGGTGGCACGGGCGCGTCCCGGCGCGCCGACGTGACGTACTACGACTACCGGGACGACACCCTCGTCACCAAGACCGTCGACCTCGACAGCGGCAAGGTCGTCGACACCGTCGAACGGCAGGGCGTCCAGCCGCCGCCCAGCCGCGCCGAGACCACCGAGGCGACGAGCCTGCTCATCGCCGACCTGCTCGGGGCCGGCCTCAAGGCGGACTACAAGGACGCCACCGGCAAGGAGCTCACCTCGCCGGACCAGCTGCGCCTCAGCGGTGGCGTCTACCGCTCCACGCCGGGCTCCCAGCCCACCGCGCTGGACAAGTGCGGCGAGCACCGCTGCGTGACGCTGTTCACGAAGGTCAAGAACGGGCCGTGGATCGACACCAGGCATCTGGTGATCGACCTCAGCGCCCGCAAGGTCGTCGAACTCGCCCACTGAGTCCGGCCTTCCGCCGCTGAGCGGACCTTCGATTCCTCTTCCGAACCCGCATCTCCTGCGAGGGAGTCACCTCTTCATGCGCGCCAACAGAATTCGTCATGCCCGCAGCCGGACGGCGGTCCTCGGTCTCGCCGTGGCCGCGCTGGCCGCCGGACTGACGACCGGAGCCGGGCCCGCCGCCGCCCAGCCCAGAACCGCCGCCGCGGCCGCCGCCGACTGCAGCGCCGCCTACCGCATCGAGCAGAAGCTCGCCGGCGGCACCACCTGGCGGATGTGCTGGCGGTACGACGGCATGGCCGGCCTCGTCCTGGACGACATCACCTACCAGCCCAAGGGCGAGCCCAAGCCGATCAAGGTCCTGGACAGCGCCCGCCTCGGCCAGATCCACGTCCCGTACGACGACGGCAAGGCCGAGTACGACGACCTGACGGGCCAGGACTTCGCCAAGGACCTGATGAACCTGGCGCCCGGCGAATGCCCCGGCGGCACCATCAAGACGGTCAAGGTCCCGGACCAGTACCCGGGCATCGACCCGAACGTGAAGGGCCTGTGCACCACCACGCGCGCGCGTGGCCACGCCTACCGCATGCAGGGCGACAGCGCCAACAAGGTCTACCAGGCCCAGGGCAAGGACCTCCTCGTCTACACGGTCAACCAGGTCGGCTGGTACGAGTACATGACTGAGTACCGCTTCCAGGACGACGGCACCATCAACATGAACGTCGGCGCGACCGGCACCCTCTCGCCGATCGACTACGACGCCGGCGACGGCCGCGGCTGGCCCATCGGCAAGGGCGCCAAGGCCCAGGCCACCAGCCACAGCCACAACGTCTTCTGGCGGCTCGACTTCGCCCTCGACGGCTCCACCAAGAACCGCGTCGAGCAGTACGACTCCACGGTCACCCCGCGCGGCAACCAGACCCCGACCACCAAGACCGTCCGCACCAAGGTCACCAAGGAACTCGCGGGCGACGCCAAGACGTACCGCTGGTGGCGGATGGTCAGCGCGACCGGCAAGAACAAGGACGGCCACGCGCGTTCGTACGAGTTCGTGCCCGGCCCCACCACCCGTTACCCGGGCCGGAGTTTCACCAAGCACGACATCTATTTCACTCAGTACGACAAGTGTGAGCTGTTCGCGAGCAACAACCCCAAGTGCGACCGCGCCCACCCCAAGGACGTGGACAAGTGGGTCGGCGGACAGACCCTCACGCACCCCGTCGCCTGGGTCAACGTCGGCTTCCACCACATAGCCAGGGACGAGGACCAGCAGCCGATGCCGGTCCACTGGCAGGGATTCTCCATCGCCCCGCGCGACGTCACCGCTATGAATCCGCTCACTCCGGCGGCGCTGGCCGGGCAGAACGGCAACTACACGGGCGGTAGTTGAGAAACGACCCTGTCCATCCGGCTGCACCGCCGACCGCTCCCGGAGTACCCTTCCTTGATCGTTGGGTGGGGCGAGTCCCCCGGGAGTGCTCGGGGGAGCGGAAGGCGGTGCGCGGGTGGGCTCGGGAGGGCTGGAGTTGCCCCCTGGTGACGAGGGTCACGAGGGGAACTCCGCAGACGTCCCGCCCGGCACGGTGAGCCTGGCACGGCCCATGGACGCCGCCGGTTCCATCGGGCCGGAGCTGGACTGGGACGCCGACGCCTGGCGCGAGGTGCGTACGCGCGCCCAGCGAGCCGGCCGGGCCTACATCTGGCTGAACCTCGTCGAACAGCGGCTGCGCGCGGTCGTGGCCGCCGTTCTGCGTCCCATCTACGAACCCGTCCACGGCGACGACTGGGTCGTCGCCGCCGCCGGACCCGCCGGACAGGAGTGGGTGCAGCGGGCGGTCGCCGTACGCGAAGTGAGCCGCCGCAAGGGCTACTTGCTCGACCCGGCCGACGACAACGTCCTCAGCTTCCTCACGCTGCCGCAGCTGCGCGAGCTGATGGTGCAGCACTGGCCGTGCTTCGAGCCCTACTTCGACGAGCGCCGGGACGTCGAACTCGCCCTGGACGAGCTGGAAGTGACCCGCAACGTCGTCTCCCGCAACCGCGCCCTCTCCGAGGCCGTCCTCGGCCAGGCCGAACGGGCCTCCGCGCGGCTCCTGGAGATACTCGGCGCGGGCGGTGACGTGCCGTCCTCCCGCCGGCTCCCCGTGGACGCGGTCGAGGACCTGGTCGGCGACCGGTACGCGGACGTGGTCGCCGTCCACCCCGACCGGGTGCGGCTGCTGCGCCAGTTCCCCGCCGAGGACATCTTCGGCGGCGCCCGCCGCCTCGACGCCGTCGGCATCGGCCTCAACCTGCTCGTGCAGAACTTCTCCGGCCGCCGGCTGGTGCGCCTCGCCGAGGCCGGCTGCCGGGTGCGGCTGCTGTTCCTGAACCCGGCCTCCAGCGCGGTCAAGCGACGCGAGCGTGAACTCGGCCTCAAGCGCGGTGAGTTGGGCCGTGCCGTGGAGATGAACATTCTGCACATGCGCCGGGTGCGGTCCCGGCTGCGGGACCCGGGCGCCTTCGAGATCCAGGTCTACGACGAGACCCCGCGCTTCACCGCCTACCTGGTGGACGGGGACGGTTCGGACGGAGTGGCCGTCGTGCAGTCGTATCTGCGGCGGTCGCGGGGCATGGAGGCGCCGGTGCTGGTGCTGCGCAACGGGAACAAGGTCGTCAAGCCGGGCGAATTGGACGACAGCGGCCTTTTTCCGACGTACCGCGAGGAGTTCGAGACGTCCTGGGCGGATTCGCGGCCGGTGTCCTGAAAGTCGCACCGAAGAGGCAGGGAAGCGGAACGCGGTCCTCTGATTGTCAGTGGCGCATGGGATCGTGGAGACCACTGGGGGAAAGCACCACCAAGAAGGGGGGCCGCCGCATGGGCTGGCACCAGGAGCTGCTGATCGGCTTCGACCTGGAGACGACCGGGACCGATCCGCGCGAGGCGCGCATCGTCACGGGGGCCGTGATCGAGGTCAGGGCGGGGCAGCCCATAGGGCACCGCGAGTGGCTGGCGGATCCGGGCGTGGAGATCCCGGCCGACGCGGTGGCGGTCCACGGGATCAGCAACGAACGCGCGACCGCCGAGGGCCGCCCGGCCGACGAGGTGGCGGACGCCATCGCCGACGTCCTGACGGCGTACTGGAAGACCGGTGTCCCGGTGGTCGCCTACAACGCGGCCTTCGACCTGACCCTGCTCTCCGCGGAGCTGCGCCGCCACGCCCTGCCCTCCCTCCGGGACCGCCTGGGCGGAGTGGACCCCGCCCCGGTCATCGACCCCTACACGATCGACCGCTCCGTCGACCGCTACCGCCGCGGCAAGCGCAACCTCGAAGCCGTCTGCACGGAGTACGGAGTCCCGCTCGACGCCGCCCACAACGCCTCCGCGGACGCCCTGGCCGCGGCCCGGCTGGCCCACGCGATAGCCGACCGCCACCCCAAGATCGCCGCCCTCGGCCCGGCGGAACTCCACCGCCGCCAGATCGAGTGGTACGCGGACTGGGCGGCGGACTTCCAGAAGTTCCTGCGCGGCAAGGGCGAGAAGGACGCGGTGGTGGACGGCACGTGGCCGCTCAGAGAGCCGGCGGACGAAACGGTCTGAACCGCCGGGCGGGACACCTCAGAACGGATACCACCGCACCGTCTCGTCCCCGTCCCGCAGAGACGCCACCCGGCGCTCGAACTCGGCCAGCGCCTCAGGATTGCTGGGCGCGTGCTGGGCCACCCACGCACAGCTGGCCGTCTCCCGGGCGCCCCGGAGCACCGAGCAGCCCTCCCACTCGCGCACATCCCAGCCGTAGGCCGCGGTGAAGTTGTCGTAGGCCGCCTCGGGCAGCGCGTACCGGTCCCGGGACAGGGCCATCACCACCAGGTCGTGCTCCCGCAGATCCGAGGAGAAGGTCTCCAGGTCGACCAGCACCGGACCCTCGGGCCCGATGTGCACATTGCGGGGGAGGGCGTCGCCGTGGATCGGGCCGGGCGGCAGATGAGGGGTGAGCGCGGCCGCGGCCGCCGCGAAACCGTCCCGACGCGACCGCAGATACGCCGCGTCCGCCGGGTCGATCGCGTCGCCCGCGAGCCGCAGCCAGCGCTCCACACCGCCCAGCAGCTCACGGGGCGGCAACGGGAAGGAGGGGGAAGGAAGGGCGTGCACCACCCGTAGGAGTTCGGCCAAATCCCGCGGCTCGGCGGGCCGCACGGGATCGGGCAGCCGGTGCCACACCGTCACCGGATGGCCCTCGACGAGCCGCGCCTTCGGCTCGGCCGCCCGCACCGCCGGCACATCCGCCTCGGCGAGCCACGCCGCGATGTCCAGCTCCCGCCGTGCCCGGTCGAGGAGCTCGGCGTCCCGGCCCACCTTGACGACCAGATCACCGGCGGCGAACACCGCGTTCTCGCCGAGCGCGAGCAGCCGCGCCCCGGCGGCCGGCCCCGGCAGCACCTCCGCCGCGGCCAGTACGTCCCGCGCCCGTGCCTCGTCCATCGTCCGCCTCCGTGTCCTGTGCGTGCGTGTGTGCGTCGAGCTTGCGTCGAGTTCGCGCCAACCCTCGCCAGTCTCGCATTCGCACAGGTCGGAGGGTGTGCGCGGTGCCTTGACGGCGCATACGCCCTTCACGACCATGACGGAGGCCTGCCCAGGTGATCCCGTCACCAGCGCAAAGGAGCCGATCACGTGACATCGCTGACCGCGACGAAGCGGTCGACGCAGCGCGCGAGAGGGGAACCCGGGGGACGGCGGACGGTCGACCGCGGCGCCTGGTTCCTGGTGCTGCCCGCGCTGATCCCGATCCTCGTGCTGAGCGTCGGCCCGCTGCTGTACGGCATCCTGCTGGCGTTCACCGACGCCCAGTCCGGCCGGACGAGGGCCACGCAGTGGATCGGCACCCTGAACTTCCAGGACCTGCTGCACGACACGCTGTTCTGGGAGTCGTTCCGGATCGGCCTGGTGTGGGCCGTCGGGGTGACCGTGCCACAGTTCCTGCTCGCGCTCGGCCTCGCCCTGCTGCTCAACCAGGACCTCAGACTGCGCTGGCTGGCCCGCGCCCTGGCGATCGTCCCGTGGGCCATGCCCGAGGTGGTCGTCGGAGTGATGTGGCGGCTCGTCTACAACGCGGACGCCGGGGTCCTCAACGAGACCCTGAGCGACCTCGGCCTCGGTGACGGCCACGACTGGCTCTCGGGACTGTCCACCGCCCTGCCCGCCGTCATCGTCGTCGGCGTCTGGGCGGGCATGCCGCAGACCACGGTCGCCCTGCTCGCCGGCCTCCAGAACACCCCGCGCGAACTCCACGAAGCGGCCGCCATGGACGGCGCGGGAGCCTGGCGCCGCTTCCGCACGGTCACCTGGCCCGCGCTCCGGCCGGTCGCCCTCTCCATCACCGCGCTCAACTTCATCTGGAACTTCAACTCCTTCGCCCTGGTCTACGTCCTGACCAGCGGCGGACCGGGCGGCCGCACCCGGCTGCCCATGCTGTTCGCCTACGAAGAGGCCTTCCGCTACGGGCAGTTCGGATACGCGGCGGCGATGGGCTGCGTGATGGTCGCGGTGATCTCCGTCCTCCTCGCCGTCTTCCTGGCGGGCCGGCTCAAGGGCGGTGACGAGACATGAGGACCAGCGCCACGGGCCGCGCCGGACAGTACGCCGCCCTGCTCGGGTATCTCGTCTTCCTCGCCTTCCCGTTCCTGTGGCTGATCTCCACCGCCTTCAAGTCGCCCCGGGAACTGGGCAGTCTGCACCCCACCTGGATCCCCGAGGACCCCACCCTCGACAACTTCCGCCAGGCCTTCGACGAACAGCCGCTGCTGCGCGCCGCGGGCAACTCCCTGCTCGCCGCGCTCGGCGCCGCCCTGATCGCCGTACTGATCGCGACCCCGCTGGCCTACGTCATGGCCCGGCGCCGCACGCTGCTCGCGCGGGCGGCGACCGGCTGGGTGGTGGTCAGCCAGGCCTTCCCGCTGGTGCTGGTGATCATCCCGCTGTTCCTGGTGCTGAAGAACCTGCGGCTGATCAACTCACTGTTCGGGCTGGTGCTGGTGTACGTGGTGTGGGCGCTGCCGTTCGCGCTGTGGATGCTCGTGGGATACGTCCGGGCGGTGCCCGTCGAACTGGAGGAGGCGGCGGCCGTCGACGGGGCCGGGCGGCTCAGGACCCTGGTGTCGGTGACCGCGCCGCTGCTGGCGCCGGGGATCGTGGCGACGGCCCTGTTCGCGTTCATCACCGCGTGGAACGAGTTCTTCTTCGCGCTGGTCCTGCTGAAGACCCCGGAGAAACAGACCCTGCCGGTCGTCCTCACCCACTTCATCGGCGCGGAGGGCGTCGCCGACCTGGGTCCCCTCGCGGCGGCCGCGTTCCTCGCGACCCTGCCCTCACTGATCGTCTTCGCGATCATCCAGCGGCGGATCACCAGCGGCATGCTGGCCGGGGCGGTGAAGAGCTGATGCGGACGAAATGCTTCATCGGCCTGGCGCTGACCTTGACCTTGCTGCTCACCGGCTGCACCGGCGACGACTCCGGCTCCGACGACGGCAAGATCACCCTCCGCTTCCAGTCCCTGGCCTGGCAGGAGGAGTCCGTCGCGGCGAACAAGCAGCTGGTGAAGGAGTGGAACGCGACCCACCCGGACGTCGAGGTCGAGTACGTGCAGGGCAGTTGGGACAGCGTCCACGACCAGCTCCTCACCTCCTTCGAGGGCGGCGAGGCCCCGGACATCATCCACGACGCCTCCGACGACCTCGCCGACTTCGCGTACGGCGGCTACCTCGCCGATCTGACCGACCTGCTGCCCGCCCGCCTCAAGTCCGATATCCCGCAGCGCAGTTGGGAGACGACGACCTTCGGCGACGGGATCTACGGCGTGCCCTTCCTCCAGGAACCGCGGGTCCTCATCGCCAACGCCAAGTGGCTGAAGGAGTCCGGCGTACGGATCCCGACGCCCGACGACCCCTGGACCTGGGACGAGTTCCGGCGGATCACCGAACAGCTCAGCGGCGACGGCAAGTACGGCGTCGCCTGGCCCCTCAAGGAACCCGTATCGGCCACGCTCAACCTCTCCCTCTCGGCGGGCGGACAGCTCTTCCACCGGGGTGCCGACGGCAAGGTGACGATCCGGTTCGAGGCGGGCGACGAGGTCGTGCCGCGCACCGTCCACGACCAGGCGAACACCGACCACAGCGCCTCGCCCACCACCCTCGGCAGCGGCGGCTCGGACACCCTGCCCGGTTTCTTCGGCGGCAAGTACGCGATGGTCCCGCTCGGCTTCTCCTACCGTCAGCAGATCGTGCAGCAGGCGCCGAAGGGCTTCGACTGGCAGGTGCTGCCCGCCCCGGCCGGCGCCGACGGACTCAGACAGGGCGTCAGCCCGCAGACCCTCTCCGTCGCCGAGGACAGCCCCCACAAGAAGGAGGCCGTCGAGTTCGTCGACTTCCTGCTCCAGCCGAGGAACATGGTCCGGCTCGCGCTCGGCGACTGGATGCTGCCCACCGGCACCGAGGCCCTCAAGGACCCGGCCCTGCGCACGACCGACGACGACTGGGCCACCGGCACCGCCCTCGCCGCCCACCTGCGCTCGGCCCCCGCCCAGTCCGTCCGCGGCTACCCCGAGTGGAAGGACAAGGTCGCCACGCCCGCGTTCCAGGAGTACTACAGCGGGGCGATCGGACTCGACGAGCTGCGCGAGCGGCTGGAGAAGGACGGCAACCTGGTGCTCGCCCGCTACCAGCGCTGAGGCCACACCAATTCATTTGCACGAGACGTCTCGTCTCGCCTACCGTCGACGCCATGACCACCCCCGCACACATCGCCATGTTCTCCATCGCCGCCCACGGGCACGTGAACCCGAGTCTGGAAGTGATCCGGGAACTCGTCGCACGCGGCCACCGGGTCACGTACGCCATCCCGCCGGTGTTCGCGGAGAAGGTCGCCGAGACCGGTGCCGAGCCCAAGCTCTGGAACTCCACGCTGCCCGGCCCCGGCGCCGACCCGGAGGCGTGGGGCAGCACGCTGCTGGACAACGTGGAGCCGTTCCTGGCCGACGCGATCCAGGCGCTGCCGCAGCTGATCGAGGCGTACGACGGGGACGAGCCGGACCTCGTCCTGCACGACATCACCTCCTACCCGGCCCGCGTCCTGGCCCACCGCTGGGGCGTGCCCGCCGTCTCGCTCTCGCCGAACCTCGTCGCCTGGGAGGGCTATGAGACGGAGGTCGCCGAGCCGATGTGGGCGGAGCCGAAGAAGACCGAGCGGGGACAGGCGTACTACGCCCGGTTCCACGCCTGGCTGGAGGAGAACGGGATCACCCTGCACCCCGACGACTTCGCCGGCCGGCCCGCGCGTTCCGTCGTCCTGATCCCCAGGGCGCTCCAGCCCAACGCCGACCGCGTGGACGAGACGACGTACAGCTTCGTCGGTGCCTGTCAGGGCGACCGGAGCGCGGAGGGGGACTGGCGGCGGCCGGAGGGGGCCGAGAAGGTCGTGCTGGTGTCGCTCGGGTCGTCCTTCACCAAGCAGCCCGGCTTCTACCGGGAGTGTCTGAAGGCCTTCGGGGAGCTGCCGGGCTGGCATCTGGTGCTCCAGATCGGCGGGAGCGTGGACCCGGCCGAGCTGGGGGACATCCCGGCGAACGTCGAAGTGAGTTCCTGGGTACCGCAGTTGGCGGTCCTGCGGCAGGCCGACCTGTTCGTCACCCACGCCGGCGCCGGCGGCAGTCAGGAGGGGCTGGCCACGGCCACGCCGATGATCGCCGTACCGCAGGCCGTGGACCAGTTCGGGAACGCCGACATGCTCCAGGCGCTCGGGGTGGCCCGGCAGGTTCCCACGGAGGAGGCCACGGCCGAGACCCTGCGCTCCCTCGCCCTCGCCCTCGTGGACGACCCCGAGGTCGCCCGGCGGCTGAAGAGCCTCCAGGCCGAGATGGCCGAAGAAGGCGGTACGAAGCGGGCCGCCGACCTCATCGAGGCCGAACTGCCCGCCACCGCGTGAGCAAAAGAAAGCAGGGCCCGTTGGCTCCCCTGTGGCCAACGGGCCCTGCGGTTCATGCGGCGGGATCAGACGGGTACGCGCTCACCCTCGTCGTCCCGCGAGGACCGCACCACGGCCTCCGGGGCCTCGTCGTGGGTGAGGTCCGGCAGCCGGTTCAGCCACTTCGGCAGGTACCAGTTGCGCTCGCCCAGCAGCGCCATGACCGCCGGGAGCAGCACGCCCCGGATGATCGTCGCGTCGATGAGGACCGCGGCCGCGAGGCCCACGCCCATCTGCTTCATGGACTGCATGGACAGCGTGCCGAAGATCGCGAACACGGCGACCATGATGACCGCGGCGCTGGTGACGACACCGGCGGTGGTGACCACCCCGTGCTGGATCGCGTCCTTCGTCGACCGGCCCCGCAGCCGTGCCTCGCGGATCCGGGAGACCACGAACACGTGGTAGTCCATCGACAGGCCGAACAGGATCACGAAGAGGAACAGCGGCAGCCAGCTGATGATCGCGCCGACGCCCTCCGCGCCCACCAGGGACGCGCCCCAGCCGTGCTGGAAGACGGCGACGAGGATGCCGTAGGCCGCGCCCACCGACAGCAGGTTCAGCACGATCGAGGTGACCGCGATGGTCAGTGAGCGGAAGGACAGCAGCATCAGCAGGAAGGCGAAGACCACGACGAAGGCGAAGACCGGGACGACCGCGCCGGTCAGCTGGTCGTTGAAGTCCTTGGAGCCCGCCACCTGACCGGTGATCGGGGCCTCGACGCCGTCCACCTTGCCGAGGGTGGCGGGCCGTACCTCGTCGCGCAGCTTGTCCAGGCTCTCGCCCGCCTTGTCGAGGTCGGAGCCGCCGACCAGCGGGACGTACACGAAGGCGAGGTTCTGCGCGTCGTGCAGCTTGATCTCCACCGGGCCGCGCGAGGCACCGGAGGCGATCGCCTCCTGCTTGAAGGCGGCCAGCGCGTTGGTGACCTCGGGGGCGTTGATGTCGTCGGCCTTGACGATCACCTCGGCGGGCTCGGAGCCGCCGGGGAAGGCCTCGTTGACCCGGTCGTAGGTCTGCACGATCGGCAGCGAGTCCCCGAACTCCTGGTCCAGCGTGAGGTTCTGCGTCTTCATGCCGACCGCGGGTGCCGCGATGGCGAGCAGGACGCCGGCCGCGACGACCACCGAGACCATGGGCCGCTTGAGGACGCCGCCCAGGACGGCGGTCCAGAACCGGCTCTCCGGGTTGCGGCGGCCGCGGTTGCGGCGCAGCCGGCTCTCCGGGTGCAGGAAGGGGATCTTGCCCTTCTCGACGCGGTGGCCGAGGAGCGACAGCACCGCCGGGAGCACGGTGATCGAGCCGACCATGGCGACCGCCACGACGATCAGCGAGGCCAGGCCCATCGCCTCGAAGTCGGCGATGCCGGTGAAGAGCATGCCGGCCATCGCCACGCACACCGTGACACCGGAGACGATGATCGCGCGGCCACTGGTGGCGGCGGCGATCCTGAGCGCGGTCTGGGCGTCCCGGCCGGCCTCGCGCTCCTCGCGCTCACGGCGCAGATAGAACAGGCAGTAGTCGACGCCGACGGCCAGACCGACAAGGAGCATCACCGAGTTGGCGACATCGCCCATCGGCATGACATGGCTGACGATGCCCATCAGGCCCATCGTCGCCATGATCGCGGTGATCGCCAGCAGCACCGGCACCAGGGCCGCCACCAGCGCGCCGAAGGCCACGAGGAGAATGCCGAGGGCCACGGGCAGCGCCGAGTACTCGGCCTTCTGGAAGTCGTCGCCGAACGCGTCGTCGAACGTCTTCTGCATGCTCGCGCTGCCGATCTCCTCTATTCGTACCGAGGAGTGGTCCTCCTGGACCTCGGCGACCGCGTCCAGCACCGGCTCGACCCGCTCGGCCGCGGTCTCCGCGTCACCGCGCATGTCGAACTGGACCAGCGCGCTGCGGCCGTCCTTCGAGATCGTGTCGGTGGTGTACGGCGACTGGACGTCCGTGACCTTCCCGGTCGCGTCGACGGCCTTGACGACCGCGTCCACGGCGGCCCGGAACTCGGCGTCCGTCGCCTTCAGACCGCCGTCCTTCGCCTGCACGAGGACCGTCTCACCGGCCGGTTCCTCGATGTCGGCGTCCTTGATGATCGTCGCGGCGGTGTGCGTCTCGCCCTTCAGGCCCTCGCTCTCGTCGACGTCGACCCGGCCCGCCGCCGAACCGAGTCCCATCGCCAGGACCACGAACAGCACCCAGATGCCGACCGCCGCCCAGCGATGCCGGGCGCTCCAGCCGCCGGCCCGGGCCGCGAGGCCCCGCACGCGTGTTTCTCCGTTCCCCATGACGGGCTTGCCCCCTTGAGTGGGGTGACGGCCCCCTGCCGCCACCGGTCGATGACGACCCCCTGCCGCCACCGTTCGATTCGAAGGTATGGGCCGGATAAAGCCATCTCGTCGTGCTGCCCGGTGAAGTGCGGGTCGGCCGCTCCTTCTCTCGGACCAGCGCGATCTCCCCACTGGGGTGGAGTGTGCCCCCTACAACTACACACGGTCGTCCTATGGTGAGCGCATGACGACGACGTATGCGGCGCTGCTGCGCGGGATCAACGTGGGCGGCGCGAAGAAGGTCCCGATGGCCGAGCTGCGCACGCTGATGGAAGGCCTGGGGTACGGCGGCGTACGGACGTACCTCCAGAGCGGCCAGGCCGTGTTCGACAGCGGCCACGGCGACGAGGAGTCCCTCGCCGCCGAGCTGACGGCCGCGATCGAGAAGGGCTTCGGCTTCTCCGTGGACGTGATCGTCCGCGACCACGCCTACCTCGCCGCGATCGCCGACAACTGCCCCTACCCGGCGGCGGAGTTGGAGGCCAAGCAGCTCCACGTCACCTACTTCTCCGCCCCCGTCGACGCGGACCGCTTCGCCGCCATCGACCAACCAGCCTTCCTGCCCGAGGAGTTCACGCTGGGCGACCGCGCCCTGTACCTCTACGCCCCGAACGGCCTGGGCCGCTCCAAGCTCGCCGAACAGCTCGCCAAGCCGCGCGTCAACAAGGGGCTGATCGCCACCACCCGCAACTGGAACACCGTCGTCAAGCTGGTGGAGCTGACCGGCGCAGCGTGACCTGTCGTACGCCGGTGTAGGTGGTGTACGAGGTGATGGTGTCCGGCACGGCCGCCAACGCGTCGGGCACCTCACCCGCGGCGACCGCGTCCATCAGGGCCAGGTCGTCGGCGGTGAGACTCGCGTCGTCCATGATCTGCCGGGGTCCCCAGCCGTCCCAGGGGAGGGGCTCGACTCCGTTCAGGGCCGCCAGATCCTGGAGGAGCCGGGCCCGCACGAACCACAGCCCCCGCAACGTGTCGACGCTCGAGAAACCGAACGTCGAGGGATCGGCCGTCCCGCTCCGGCACGCCCGCCACGCGTCCGCCGCGAGCAGGAAGCGGTCGCGCGGTATGTCGAGCGGGTCGAAGTCGAGTGCGTACGACGCGTGCAGGACCTGTGGGTCGACGAGCCGCCAACTCCCGTCCGGGAGACGGTACTCGGTGACCCAGTGGTCCTCGTGGAAGCCCTCGACGAAGTAGCCGGCGAAGCCGCCGCGGATCCGCGAGGGCGTCCCCGTCGCCCGCAACAGGGAGCACAGCAGCAGCGAGAAGTCCCGGCAGGTGCCGACGAATCGCTCCTCCGGCGCCCGCGCCTCCGTGAGCGGTGCGTCCCGGCGCTCTCGCAGGATCCGCAGGATCTCGGTGACGTACCGCGACTCGGCGTCCTCGTGCAGCCGTTCCTCCGGTACGGCGTACCCGAAGCGTCCGCCCTCCAGCCGATGGATGATCAGATCCCGTACGAGGTGGGCGAGTTCGCCCGGATCGCGGGGCAGGCCGGTGACGTCCAGGTCGCCGGGGTCGCTGAACACGGTCTGCGTCAGGTAGCTGTCCATGGACGCCGACCCTCGGCCTTTACCCAAGGGCAAGGTCAAGCGTGCGAGGCTCGTCCCATGCGCTACATCATCATCGGAGCAGGAGCGGTCGGCGGCACGATCGGCGGGCGGCTCGCGGGGGCGGGACACGAGGTCGTCCTGGTCGCGCGCGGCACGCACCGGGCCGCGCTGGAGGACGGAGGGCTGCGGCTCCTGGTGCCGGAGGGCGAGCTGACGTACCGGCTGCCGGTCGTCGACGGACCCGCCGGGCTCGGCGAACTGCGGCCCGACGACGTACTGATCCTCGCCGTGAAGACCCAGGACACGCAGGGCGCCCTCGACGCCTGGGGCCCCGCGCCGGTCGAGGGCGGGGGCACCGCGGGCGAACGGCTGCCGCTGCTGTGCGCGCAGAACGGTGTCGAGGGGCAGCGGCTCGCCCTGCGCGCCTTCCGGCGGGTGTACGGGGTCTGCGTGTGGCTGCCGGCGACCTTCGTGGAACCCGGCGTCGTCAGCGCCGCGGGCACCCCGCTCACCGGGATGCTGCACCTCGGCCGCTTTCCGCACGGCACCGACGAGACGCTGCGCCGGATCGCCGCCGACCTGGAGAAGTCGAGGTTCGAGGCACCGGTCGTCGCGGACGTGACGCGCTGGCAGTACGCGAAACTGCTGACCAATCTCGGCAACGCCCTCCAGGCGCTGTGCGGGCTCGACGAGAGCGGGGCCGACCGCGCCGCCCTGCGCGACCGGGTGTGGGCCGAGGCCGCGGCCGTGCTCGACGTGGCCGGGATCGCCTACGCGAGCGTCGAGGAGCAGCGGGCGGTACGCGGCGACAAGATCACCCTCGTCCCGCTCGACGGCGCCCCGCGCGGCGGCGGCTCCTCCTGGCAGTCCCTCGCCCGGGGCACCGGCACCATCGAGGCCGACTACCTCAACGGCGAGATCGCCCTCCTCGGCCGCCTCCACGACGTACCGACCCCGCTGAACGACCTGCTCCAGCGGCTCGCCAACACCTTCGCGCGCGAACGCCGGGCGGCCGGGTCGATGCCGCTGGCGGAGCTGGTACGGCTGGCCGACGAAGTGGAGGGAGCGGGCAAAGTGGACCACGGAAAGTGAGGCTGATTGGGCCAGGAATCTGACCCATTTCCTGGCTAGCCTCGACCGCATGACCACCGCCGAACCCACTCGCGTCGACTTCTGGTTCGACCCGGCCTGCCCCTTCGCCTGGATCACCTCCCGCTGGCTGCTGGAGGTCGAGCGGACCCGCCCGCTCGACCTCCGCTTCCACGCCATGAGCCTCTACCTGCACAACCTCGGCAACGAACTCCCCGACTGGTACCGGGACCTGGTCGACCGTTCCATCGGCCCGGTGCGGGTCGCCGTGGCCGCCGCCGAACGGCACGGCGAGAAGGTCCTGCGCGACCTCTACACCGCCTTCGGCACCCGCATCCACGAGCGGAAGGCCGAGGACTTCGACGCCGTCGTCGCCGAGTCCCTCGCCGAACTCGGCCTCCCCGCCGACCTCGCTGCCGCCGCGCACGACCCGGCGTACGACGAGGCCGTACGCCGCAGCCATGAGGCCGGGGCCGAGCCGGACTCGGGCGGCTATGTCGGCACGCCCACGATCCACGTCGACGGCACGGTGTGGTTCGGCCCCGTGTTGCGGGCCATCCCGCGCGGGCAGCGGGCGGCCGAACTCTTCGACGGTTTCCGGGTGTTGGCCACCGAGCCCGACTTCTTCGAACTCAAGCGGACCCGCACCGGGCGCCTGTCGTTCGACTGAACCCGCCCGATACGCCGGACAGGCTCTATCCCTTGTCGCCCCGCCACTCGCCGTTCCGCTGCGCCCAGTGGACGGCGGGGGTCACGGCGAGCCCCGCGACCGCGAACAGGGCGCCGAGCATCGCCCAGCCCGCCGAGCCGTGCTGGATCGCGGTCACCGTGACCAGCGCCGGGCCGGCCATCATGCCCGCCGACATGCCCGCGCCGAAGACGCCCTGGTACACCCCGTGGGCGCGGGAGTCGGCGAGTTCGTAGCCGAGGGTCCAGCCGCCCGCCGCCGACAGCACCTCGGCGAAGACCTGCACGATCGCACCGACGCTCAGCGCGAGCACCGCCCACACCGGGGACAGGCCCGCCGACAGCGCGTACACCGCGCACGCCGCCGCGAGCAGCAGCCCCGACCAGCCCATCGCCCGTACCGCGGACGGGACTTGGGAGGCGCGGCGGGCCACCCGCACCTGGAGCAGCGCCACCAGCACACAGTTGAGGATCATCAGCAGGGCCGCCGTCCAGCGCGGCGCCTCGGTCCGCTCGACGATCCACAGCGGCAGCCCGACCTCGCTCAGGGTGTACTGCGCGACCAGGATCGCGTTCAGCACGGTCACCGCGAGGAACGGCAGATCCCGCACCGCACGCCAGCGGTCGGCGGCCGGGGCGTCGTCCGGCAGCGCGGCGCGCTCCAGGGCGTGCGGGGCCAGCGGGAGCCGGGGGAGCAGCAGCGCGGGGCCCGCGAAGGTCACGGCGTTCACCAGAATCACCGTCACATACGCGGCCCGCGTGTCGAGTTGGAGGGCGATCGCCCCGAACGCCCCGCCCACGCCCATCCCGACGTTCACCACCATCCGCAGATACGCCCGCGCCTCCACCCGGGTCGCCAGCGGCAGCACATCGGCGTAGATCGCGCCCTGCACCCCACGGCTCGCCATCTGGAGCCCGGTGGCGCACAACACCGCGACGAGGAAACCGGCATACGTCTGCACGAACACATACGCGGCCGTCGCCACCCCCGTCCCGGCCCACAGCCACGCCCCGACCCGCCGCGCACCCCAGCGGTCGGCCGCCCGCCCCGCCGGTACCCCGGCCGCCACCCCGACCAGCCCCGCGGCCGTCATCCCGAGCCCGACCGAGGTGGCGTCGAGGCCGACGATGCGGGTGAAGTAGAGGACGCCGAGGGGGAAGTAGAGGCCGTTGCCGAGGGAGTTGATCGCGGTCAGCAGGGTGGCGCGGCGCAGAGTGGGGTCGGTGCGCAGCAGGGAGCCGCGCTGGGGCCGTATGTCCTCTTCGGACGGGGCGGCGGCGGGTGTCGTGGTCATGAGGACATCCCACCCGGCCGCGGGTGCACTCCGACAATGATTTAGCGTGGCGCTCAATGATCGAGTTCCGCTTCGAGGTCGACGACCTCGCCACCACATCCTTCGCGTACTCCCCGCTCCAGGAGGCCGTGTTCTCGCTGCGCTGCCTGCACGACCCGGCCCGCTACCCCCACCACCGGCCGTGGCTGCGGCGCATGCGGCCCAGCCTGGACGCCCTCGACCACGAGCTGCTCACCGCCCTCACCGCCTCCTGGGGATGGGTGCCGGATTTCCTCACCCCGCGCCCCGAGCGGGCCCGCCCCGCCTTCGCGGACGAGCTGGAACGGGTCCGCCGTACGCCGCTGTACGTCATGGCGGCCGACTTCCGGGCCGCCTACCGCACCGAGGAGGCGCTGCCGCCCGTCGTCGCGCGCGGACTCGCCGACCCCGGGACCTTCCTCGCCCGGGTCGCGGACGCCCTCGACGCGTACTGGCACGCCTGCCTGGCCGGAGACTGGTGGCCGCGTGTGCAGAGCATCCTGGAGGCCGATCTCGCCCACCACGGACGGGTGCTGGCGGAGCAGGGAGCCGGTGCGCTGTTCTCGGGCCTCGACGCACGGCTCGCCTGGGCGGAGGGTCTGCTGCGGCTGTCCACGCGGGACTTCATGCTCCAGGCACCGTGGGCCGACATCCGCATAGCCGGACGTGGCCTCGTACTGCTGCCCACCATCTTCGCCCGAGGCGCCCAGCCCCTCATCGACCCCGACCGCCCACCCACGATCGTCTATCCGGCCCGCGGCCGAGCCACCCTCTCCGAGGAACCGCCCCCGGTCACCGATGATGCGCTGGCGCGACTGCTGGGCCGCCCGAGAGCCAGACTCCTCCTGCTCCTCGCGGAACCGGCCTCGACAACAGAACTGGCCCACCGCCTGAAGGTGACTCCAGGCGCGGTGAGCCAGCACTTGGCGGTGCTCTACGACGCGGGACTGCTCAGCAGAACGCGACAGGGGAGAGCCGTAAGGTATGAACGGACGGCACTGGGAAACGAACTGTGCCGCTAGAAGCGCCCCTTCAGGGGCGCGGGGAACTGCGCGACCAGCCCCCACCGGGCCCGCAGACAACTACGCGCCGACAACCGCCAGCGCAGGCACCCGAGCCTCGTCATACCGCTCCAACAGCACCCGGGCCACCTCCGGCGACGGGCCGAGCACATCGGCAAGCACATCCGCCTCGGCCGCGCCCCGCGCGATCCGGTCCGGCAGGAAGCCGGGAGCGAGGACGTACGGTGCGACGGCCACCCTTTCGCAGCCCAGGAAACGAAGCTCCCGCACCGCATCCTCCGTACGAGGCAACGCCGCGGAGGCGAACGCAGGCCGCACGGCGCACCAACCGGTACGCCGCCACTCCCGCGCGATTTCTGCGATCACTGCGATCGCCTCCGGGTCCGTGGACCCCGCCGAGGCCAGCACGACCCCGGTCGAGGACTTGTCGGCGGGCGTCAACCCGGCCTCGTACAAACGTCGTTCGAGCGCGGACAGCAGCAGCGGCGACGGGCCGAGCACCTCGGCCTGCCGGATGCGCAGCTGTGGCGGCGCGTCCCGCAGGACCGCCGGGATGTCGGCCTTCGCGTGGAACGCGCGGGTGAGCAGCAGCGGGAGGGCGACGACATCACGGACGCCCTCCGCCGCCAGGGATTCCAACACCCCTTGGACGGAGGGGATGTTGAAGTCGAGGAAGCCGGTCTCGACCCGCAGCCCCGGCCGCAGCGACCGCACACGCCGGACGAGGGCGTGCACCGTCGCGGCGTGCCGCGGATCGCGGCTGCCGTGGGCGATGACGAGAAGAACGGGCTTCCTCAGCAAGGGACTTACCCCTTCACCAGCAGACCGCGGCCGCGCAGCACCCGCCGCTCCAGCGGGCTGAACACCAGCAGGTCGACCGCGATACCGACGAACAGGATCAGGAAGATCGCCTCGAAGATCATCGGCATGGAGCTGGCGTTGCGGCCGTTCTCCAGGAGCGCGCCGAGGCCGATGCCCAGGTCGGGCGAGGAGGCGATGATCTCCGCCGCCATCAGCGAGCGCCAGGAGAACGCCCAGCCCTGCTTCAGACCGGCGAGATAGCCGGGCAGCGCGGCCGGGAGGACGATGTGCCAGGCGCCCTTCAGGCCGGTCGCGCCCATCGTGCGGCCCGCCCGCAGGAACAGCGGCGGCACCTGGTCGATGCCGGAGACGAGACCGTTGGCGATGGAAGGGACCGCGCCGAGCAGGATGACCGCGTACATCATCGAGTTGTTGAGGCCCAGCCACAGTACGGCCGGCGGCACCCACGCCACCGACGGCAGGGACTGGAGGCCCGACAGGATCGGTCCGATCGCCGCGCGCACGAACTTCACCCGGGCCACGATCAGGCCCAGCGGGGTGCCGATCGCGAGGGCCAGCAGGAAGCCGAGCAGACCGCGCTCGACGCTGGTCCAGATGTAGCCGAGGAGCTTGCCCTCCAGCCAGGCGTCCTTGAACTCGGTCGCCACATCGCCGGGGGAGGGCAGCTTGGTCGGGTCCGTGACGATGTTGAACGTGATCAGGCCCTGCCAGATCACCAGCACCACGACGGTCGCGACGACCGGCGGGAGGATCTTGGTGCGGGCGGTCACCGAGAACGGCGTACGCGCGGTGGCGACGATCTCCAGGGCGTCCAGACCGGCCTCCAGGCCGGCGATCTGGTGGTTGCCGTCGGCCCGCGCCTGACGGGTGTCCGTCAGGCCCGACTTCGTGTCACTGCTGGCCATGACGGCGGATCTCCCCACGCAGTTGTTCGGTGATCTCAAGGGACAGTTCGGCCACGGGGGCGTCCTCGATACGGCGCGGCTGCGGGATGTCCACCGTCCACTCGTGGGCCACCCGGCCCGGCCGGGACGACAGCAGCACGACCCGCTGCGCGAGCCGCACCGCCTCGCGCACGTTGTGCGTGACGAACAGGACGGACAGTCCCGTCTCCGTCCAGATCCGGGTCAGTTCGTCGTGCAGCACGTCCCGCGTGATGGCGTCGAGCGCCGCGAACGGCTCGTCCATCAGCAGCAGCCGGCTCTCCTGGGCCAGCGCCCGCGCCAGCGCGACACGCTGCCGCATACCGCCGGACAGCTCGTGCACACGCTTGCCGTACGAGCCCTGGAGCCGTACGAGTTCGAGCAGTTCCTCGGCGCGGGTGCGCCGATCGTTCTTCGGAACTCCCCCCAGTTTCAGGGCGAGTTCGATGTTCTTGCCCGCGGTCAGCCACGGGAAGAGGGCGTGCTCCTGGAACATCAGGGCGGGGCGCCCGTGGGTCTGGATGCTCCCGGCGCTCGGGTCGTCGAGACCGGCGACCAGGTTGAGCAGGGTGGACTTGCCACAGCCCGAGGCCCCCAGGAGGGTGACGAACTCGCCCGGCGCGACATCGAGGGTGATGTCGTCGAGGACGAGCTGCTGCCCGCCGGGCCCGGCGAAGGACTTCGAGACATGCTCGATGCGGGCGGCGTACTCGACTGACTCGGCCGGTTCGGCCTTGGCGATCGCGGTGGCCATGGTCGTCACCTCCTGGGGACTCGGGTTCAGGGGTTGCTACGCGCCGAGACCGGCGTCGTCGACCGTGGACTCACCGTCGGCCTTGAGGACCTTGTTCAGGATCGTCAGGTCGTAGATGCCCTTGAGCAGCGGGTCCTCCAGCAGACCGGCCTTGACCGCGTGCTCCGCCTCGGTGTTGAGGGTGGAGGCCAGCGGGTCGTTGGTGAACTTGATCGACTTCCAGGCCGGGTCCAGGACCTCCGCGGGGAGCGCCTTGCCGGAGTCCGCCTCCAGCTGCTTGTTCGCCGCCGCCTTCGCCGCGTCCGGGTTGGCGTTGATCCACTTGTTGGCCTCGACGGAGGCCTTCAGGACCGCCTCGACGGCCTTCGGGTGCTCCTTGAGGAAGTCCTGCCGAACGATGATGTTCGTGATCACGAACTCCTTGTCCGGCCACAGGTCGGCCTCGTCGAGCAGCACCTTCGCGCCCTCGGCGACCAGCTTGGACGCGGTCGGCTCCGGCACCCAGGCGCCGTCGATGGAACCGGCCTTGTAGGCGTCCGGGGTCACCTTGTTGTCGGTGCGGACGACCGAGACATCGCCCTTGCCGCTCTCCGCGTCGACCTTCCAGCCCTGGTCCGAGATCCAGTTGAGGAACGCCACGTCCTGGGTGTTGCCCAGCTGCGGGGTGGCGATCTTCTTGCCCTTGACGTCCTTCAGGGACTTGATCTTGTCCGGGTTGACGACGAGCTTCACACCGCCGGACGCCGAACCGCCGATGATGCGGAGGTTGGTGCCCTTGGACTTGGTGTAGCCGTTGATCGACGGGGAGGGGCCGATCCAGCCGATGTCGATGGAGCCGGAGTTGAGGGCCTCGATCTCCGAGGGGCCGGCGTTGAAGGTCGAGTACGAGGCCTTCGTGGCGCCGAGCTGCTTCTGGAAGATCCCCTGCTCACGGCCGACCAGCGCGGTCGCGTGGGTGAGGTTGCCGAAGTAGCCGATCTTGACGGAGTCGAGACCGTCGATCTTCTCGGAACCGGCGGCGACCTTCTCGTTGGAGTTGTCGTCCTTGGAGTCCGACCCGTACCCGCAGGCGCCGAGCGCCAGCAGCGGAAGAGCGGCGACCACGGCTATGCCGCGGCGAAGGAAGGGAATGGGGGTGCCCCCATTCGAGCGAAGCCGAGAAAGGGGGAGGTTGACAGGCACGGGAGGTGTTCCTCTCGGAGGCCCGGCGGTCACGGTCTCTCAGGTCGTGGCCGGGAGGTCGGCAGGTCTTCGTCGCTTCCGGGACGTCGGGTGGGGGGACGGGGCGCGCAAGCGGTGCGCGTACGTCAAAGCGCACATCGCGCCACTCCGCCCTGCCCGCTCCCGAGGGCACCGCTGCCGACGCGGCCGCCCTCCTTCGCGAACGTGGAGTAGTAGTCCGTGGAGTTCATGTCAGAAGTCCCACCCGTCGTCCTCGGCCTCGTCCTTGACGGGCTCGGGGGACGCGAACGACTCGCCGACCATGCCCGCGGTGAGCGTGGTGCCGTCGCTGGGGTCGATCAGGATGAACGAGCCCGTGCGCCGGGAGTCGGCGTAGGAGTCCACCGGCAGGGGTTCCGCGGTGCGGACCTTCACCCGGCCGATGTCGTTGGCGACGAGCTGTCCCGGGTGCGGGTGCAGGGACAGGTCGTCGAGCGTGAGACGGGAGGGGATGTCCTTGACGATCGCCTTCACCGTGCGGGTGCCGTGCTTGAGCAGGACCCGGTGGCCGACGGTCAGCGGCGCGTCGGCCACATGGCAGACGGTCGCCTCGATGTCCTGGGTGGTCGGCGGGGCGTCCTTGCTGGGCACGATGAGGTCGCCGCGCGAGATGTCGATGTCGTCCTCCAGGAGGACGGTCACCGACTGGGTGGTCCAGGCGATGTCGACCGGCTCGCCGAGCAGGTCGATGCCGGCGATCTTCGAGGCGTGGCCCGAGGGCAGCACGGTCACCGACTCGCCGACCCGGAACGAACCGGCGGCGATCTGACCGGCGTACCCCCGGTAGTCGGGGTGTTCGGCGGTCTGCGGACGGATCACGTACTGCACGGGAAGGCGCGCGTGGCAGTGGCTCAGGTCGTGGGTGACCGGGACCGTCTCCAGGTGCTCCAGGACGGTCGGGCCGCCGTACCAGTCCATGTTCGCGGACGGCTCCACGACGTTGTCACCGGCGAGCGCCGAGATCGGGATCGCGGTGACCTCCGGGACGCCCAGCTCGGTCGCGTACGCCGTGAACTCCTCGGCGATCGCGGCGAAGACGGACTCCTGGTAGTCGACGAGGTCCATCTTGTTGACCGCGAGCACCACGTGCGGGACGCGCAGCAGCGCCGCGAGGGCGGCGTGCCGACGGGTCTGCTCGACGACGCCGTTGCGGGCGTCGATCAGGATCACCGTCAGCTCGGCCGTGGAGGCACCCGTCACCATGTTGCGGGTGTACTGCACATGCCCCGGGGTGTCCGCGAGGATGAACCGGCGCTTGGCGGTGGCGAAGTAGCGGTACGCCACGTCGATCGTGATGCCCTGCTCCCGCTCGGCGCGCAGGCCGTCGGTGAGCAGCGCGAGGTCGGGACCTTCCTGCCCGCGCGCAGTCGAGGCGCGCTCCACGGCCTCCAGCTGGTCGGTGAGGACCGACTTGGAGTCGTGCAGCAGCCGCCCGACGAGCGTGGACTTGCCGTCGTCGACGGAGCCCGCGGTGGCGAACCGCAGCAGGGTCGTGGCCGAGAGCGCCTCGGAAGTCGTCGTGCTCATGCTTAGAAGTACCCCTCGCGCTTACGGTCTTCCATCGCGGCCTCGGACATCTTGTCGTCGGCGCGGGTGGCGCCCCGCTCGGTCAGCCGGGACGCCGCGATCTCGGCGATGACGTCGTCCAGCGTCACCGCGTCCGAGTCGACGGCACCGGTGCAGGACATGTCCCCGACGGTCCGGTAGCGCACGAGCCGCTTCTCGACGGTCTCGCCGTCCTTCGGGCCGCCCCACTCGCCGCCGGTCAGCCACATGCCGTTGCGCGCGAACACCTCACGCTCGTGCGCGAAGTAGATCTCCGGCAGCTCGATGCCCTCGCGGGCGATGTACTGCCACACGTCCAGCTCGGTCCAGTTGGACAAAGGGAACACCCGTACGTGCTCACCCGGCGCATGCCGGCCGTTGTACAGGTTCCACAGCTCGGGCCGCTGCCGCCGCGGGTCCCACTGCGAGAACTCGTCCCGCAGGGAGAACACCCGCTCCTTGGCGCGCGCCTTCTCTTCATCCCGGCGCCCGCCGCCGAAGACCGCGTCGAACTTCTCCGACTGGATCTTCTCGGTCAGCGGCAGCGTCTGGAGCGGGTTGCGGGTCCCGTCCGGACGCTCCTTCAGGACACCCCGGTCGATGTAGTCCTGCACGGAGGCGACATGCAGCCGCAGCCCGTGCTGGGCCACGGTCCGGTCCCGGTACTCAAGCACCTCGGGGAAGTTGTGCCCGGTGTCCACGTGCAGCAGCGAGAACGGAACCGCCGCCGGCGCGAACGCCTTCAGCGCCAGGTGCAGCATGACGATCGAGTCCTTGCCGCCGGAGAAGAGAATCACCGGCCGCTCGAACTCACCCGCCACCTCACGGAAGATGTGGACCGCCTCGGACTCCAGCGCGTCCAGGTGGGAGAGCGCGTACGGGGCGTCCGTGCCCTCATCGCCCCCCTTGACCTTCGCCACGGTCGTCGTCATGCCAGTCCCCTCTCGGTGAGCAGCGCGTGCACGGCCGCGGCGGACTCCTGGACGGTCTGGTCCTGCGACTCGATCCGCAGGTCCGGCGACTCGGGCTCCTCGTACGGGTCGTCGACACCGGTCAGCCCGGACAGCTCGCCCGCGGCCTGCTTGGCGTACAGACCCTTCACATCGCGTACGGAGCACACCTCGACCGGAGTCGCCACGTGGATCTCGATGTACGCCGCCCCGCTCTCCTGGTGGCGCTTGCGCACCGCCTCACGGCTGTCCGCGTACGGCGCGATCACCGGGACGAGCGCCTTGACGCCGTTGCGGGCGAGCAGCTCGGCGAGGAAGCCGATGCGCTGCACGTTGGTGTGCCGGTCCTCGCGGCTGAAGCCGAGGCCCGCGGAGATGAACTCGCGGATCTCGTCGCCGTCGAGCACCTCGACGAGGTGGCCCTCCTCGCGCAGCCGGCCGGCCAGCTCGTACGCGATGGTGGTCTTGCCGGCACTCGGCAGACCCGTGAGCCAGACGGTGGCTCCGGTCGTCACGTGCGACTCCTTCTCGATGGTGGTCATTCGTGCAGCCCGCACTCGGTCTTGCCGCGCCCCGCCCAGCGCCCGGCGCGCGCGTCCTCGCCCTCCAGGACCCGGCGGGTGCAGGGGGCGCAGCCGACGGAGGCGTAGCCGTCCATCAGCAACGGGTTGGTCAGTACGCCGTGTTCGGCCACGTACGCGTCCACGTCGTCCTGGGTCCAGCGGGCGATCGGGGAGATCTTGACCTTCTGGCGCTTCTCGTCCCAGCCGACCACCGGGGTGTTCGCCCGAGTCGGGGACTCGTCGCGGCGCAGCCCGGTCGCCCAGGCCAGGTAGTCCTTCAGGCCCTGCTCCAGCGGCTCGACCTTGCGCATCTTGCAGCACAGGTCGGGGTCGCGGTCGTGCAGCTTCGGGCCGAACTCGGCGTCCTGCTCGGCGACCGTCCGCGTCGGCGACAGCGTGATGACGTTGACGTCCATCACGGCCTCGACCGCGTCCCGGGTGCCGATGGTCTCCTCGAAGTGGTAGCCGGTGTCGAGGAACACCACGTCCACGCCCTTCATGGCACGGGACGCGAGATGCGCGACGACCGCGTCCTCCATGGAGGAGGTCACACAGAACCGCTTGCCGAAGGTGTCGACGGCCCACTGGAGGATCTCCAGCGCGGACGCGTCCTCCAGGTCACGGCCCGCCTGCTCGGCGAGCGCCTTGAGATCGTCGGTCGTACGTTCTTCCTGAACGGCGGTCATATCTGCTCTCCCCCTGCTTCGTTCTGCCGAAGACCCCGGGCGAGGAGCCCGAGGAACTTCAACTGGAAAGCGCGGTTGCACGCGGCGCATTCCCACGCGCCGTGGCCCTCCTCGGACGGACGGAGGTCCTCGTCGCCGCAGTAGGGGCAGTAGAAGGGGGCGGCCCGCTCGCTCATGAGAGGGCCTCCTCGGACGCACGCGTGACCCAGGCGGCGAAGCGCTCGCCCTCCTCACGCTCGGCCTGGAAGCGCTTCAGGACCCGCTCGACGTAGTCGGGCAGCTCCTCGGAGGTGACCTTCAGCCCGCGCACCTTGCGGCCGAACCCGGCCTCCAGGCCGAGCGCGCCGCCGAGGTGCACCTGGAAGCCCTCGACCTGCTCGCCCTGGGCATCGAGGACCAGCTGGCCCTTGAGACCGATGTCCGCGACCTGGATACGGGCGCAGGCGTTCGGGCAGCCGTTGATGTTGATGGTGAGCGGCTCGTCGAAGTCCGGGATACGGCGCTCCAGTTCGTCGATCAGCGAGGAGCCGCGCTGCTTGGTCTCGACGATGGCGAGCTTGCAGTACTCGATGCCGGTGCAGGCCATGGTGCCGCGCCGGAACGGGGACGGCTTGGCGGTCAGGTCCAGCGCCTCCAGGGCCTCGACCAGCGACTCGACCTGCGCCTCCTCGACATCGAGGACGATCATCTTCTGCTCGACGGTGGTACGGACCCGGCCCGAGCCGTGCGCCTCGGCGAGGTCGGCGATCTTCGTCAGGGTGGTGCCGTCGACGCGGCCGACGCGCGGGGCGAAGCCGACGTAGAAACGGCCGTCCTTCTGGCGGTGCACCCCGACGTGGTCGCGCCAGCGGGCGACCGGCTGGTCCGGGGCGGGGCCGTCGACGAGCTTGCGCTTGAGGTACTCGTCCTCCAGGACCTGGCGGAACTTCTCCGCGCCCCAGTCGGCGACGAGGAACTTCAGCCGGGCGCGGGTGCGCAGCCGCCGGTAGCCGTAGTCGCGGAAGATCGAGATGACGCCCTCGTAGACGTCCGGGACCTCGTCCAGCGGGACCCAGGCGCCGAGCCGGACGCCGATCTTCGGGTTGGTGGAGAGGCCGCCGCCGACCCAGAGGTCGAAGCCGGGGCCGTGCTCGGGGTGGTTCACGCCGACGAAGGCGATGTCGTTGATCTCGTGCGCCACATCGAGCAGCGGCGAGCCGGAGATCGCGGACTTGAACTTGCGGGGCAGGTTCGAGAAGGCCTTGTTGCCGATGATCCGGCGCTGGATCTCGTCGATCGCGGGGGAGCCGTCGATGATCTCGTCCTCGGCGATCCCGGCCACGGGCGAGCCGAGGACCACGCGGGGCGTGTCACCGCAGGCCTCGGTGGTGGACAGGCCGACCGCCTCCAGGCGGTTCCAGATCTCCGGCACGTCCTCGATGCGGATCCAGTGGTACTGGACGTTCTGCCGGTCCGTGATGTCGGCGGTGCCGCGCGCGAACTCCTGCGAGATCTCGCCGATCACCCGCAGCTGCTCGGTGCTGAGACGGCCGCCGTCGATCCGGACGCGCAGCATGAAGTACTTGTCGTCCAGCTCCTCCGGCTCCAGGATCGCGGTCTTGCCGCCGTCGATCCCGGGCTTGCGCTGGGTGTACAGCCCCCACCAGCGCATACGGCCACGGAGGTCGTTGGGGTCGATCGAGTCGAACCCGCGCTTGGAGTAGATCGTCTCAATGCGTGTCCGCACATTGAGACCGTCGTCGTCCTTCTTGAACTGCTCGTTGCCGTTGAGCGGGGTGAAGTGCCCCGCGGCCCACTGACCCTCACCGCGGTGACGGCTCACCTTGCGGCGGGGAGTCGCGGCGGCAGGCTTCTGCGGGGTGGCGGCCATGATTGTTTCGTCCTTCGGGACAGGCGGGAATGCGGCTCTGACCTGCGCGTACGGGCGCATGAATGTACGTGCGCACCATTGCGCGGGAATGAGACCAGTACGAGAAAACCGGGCGACGCTGCGGCTCGCTAGCGCGCCGGACAGATGGCGCTGGACATGCGGCCGAGGTCGACGTGCCGCCGACTCACCAAGGCAATTCCAGTTCCAGACATGACGGAAGCGTGTCACGGCGATCTGGACACAGTCCAGCTTCGTCCGTCATGCGGACACCCTTGTCTCGAAGTGCGAGACAAGGGTGTCGTCGATCACATGCGCCGCACGCGGTCTTGTCGGCGCAGGTCAGGCCGGGTATGCACCGGGCCAGGGGCCGGGTGCGGAGACCTCCGGCTGCTCCTCGACCTTGGTGTCGAAGAGCTTGAAGCCCCGGCGCTGGTAGTTGTCCATGGCGTGCTCCCCGTCCAGGCTGCACGTATGCAACCAGACCCGCTTGGTGGGGGCGAGCCCCGGCCAGCGGTCCGCGAGATCCCAGGCGCGGGCGGCGCCGTACGACAGCAGGTGCCCGCCGATGCGGCGGCCCCGGAAGGCGGGGATCAGCCCGAAGTAGACGATCTCCACGACCCCGTCGTCCTGCGGTTCCAGCTCCACGTATCCCGCGGGCGTGCCCCGGTCGTACGCCACCCACGTCTCCACACCCGGCCGGCCCAGATGCTCCTCCCAGCGCGCGTACGACCAGCCGAGCCGGTCGATCCAGCGGATGTCACCGCCGACGGAGGCGTACAGGAAGCGGCTGAACTCGGGGGAGGGGACCTCGGAACGCACGATCTTGACATCGCCGTCCGGCGCGGCCGCCGGGAGGACGTCGGTCGGAGCGGTCTGTTCCAGGGACCAGGTGGTGACGGGGATCTTTGCCATGCCCGTCAGGGAACCATCTAGCTCAGCGATCTGTCGATCGCGTTCAGCGGCAGCGCAAACAGGACCCGGCCGGACTGGGACCAGAGCTCGCCCGTCGCCTCCCAGTAGGAGAAGGACTCCGCGTCCGTGCTCCAGCACCGGCGGCTCTCGTCCGTGCCGCAGCCGGTGGCCTCGGCGCCGGTCGCGTCCTGCCGCCACAGCGTGCCGTGGTCGCCGTCGGTGTCCGCGGCGCGGCCGAGATACCAGTCGGAGCCGTACGACAGGACGGCGCCGACGCCCGGGGCCTTCGTCTGGTACGCCTCGTTCACGCGCGCGTACCCGGCGCCGTCCGTGCTGAGGAGTCCGGTGCTGTCGGCGGCGCGGCTGAAGTCGTACCGCCACAGCCGGACGTCACGGTCGTCGTCCGTGGAGACCCAGTCGCTCGCCACCAGGCTGTCCGGCGAGGTGCTGCGGTCCAGGGAGATGTAGTCGGGGCGGGTGCCGGTGACCCGGTAGCTGCCGACGGCGGGGAGGACCCACTGGCCGCCGTGCGCCGCCCAGCCGCCGTCCACGCGGCCGACAGCCGGGCTGTCCACCGTGGCGCGCTGCACGCGGTTCATGTCGTACACGTACAGGCCGTCGGCGGCGGTCACCAGCAGTTTGTCCTGGTACCAGACCATGCCGGAGACCTGGGAGTCGAGGGCGCGGTAGTCGCGGCCGCCGTCGACCGGGACGGTGAGCAGCACCCAGGAGTAGGTGAGGCGCTCCATGTCGTTGGCGTCGATGAACGCCACCCGGGCCAGCTGGTTAGCGTCCTGCGACCAGGCGGAGAGGATCACCCGGTTCTGCCCCCACAGGCCGTCGTCGTCCGCGTCGCCCGAGGTGGTCACCGCGCCGGCCCGCCAGGACCGGGTGTCGGCGGCGTCCCAGCAGTACGCGCGCGTGGCGGCCGGCTCGACGGGCAGGGCCTCGCGCTCGGCGGAGGTGCAGTCGGCGGTGGAGCGCAGGGTGCGGTCGGCGCCGGCGAGGACGGTGCCGACCCCGACGGGCCTGCCCATCGACGCGGCCAGCCGGTCGAGCGTGTCCTGCGGCTCCAGGTGCTCCCGCAGCGCGAGCCGGTCGGTCTGGGCGGCGGAGGCGAGCGGCCTGAGGGCGCCGGGATCGGTGGCGACCGTGGCCTGGGAGGCGCTGATCATGGTGGCGGCGGCGGTCAGCGCGAGGGCGGTTCCGGCGAGGAACCCGCGCAGCGCTCTGCCCCTCTTCTGCCTGCGGTGCCTGCCACGATGCTTCATGTCGTCCTCCCGAGGCGGGCCAACTGCGCCTGGTGATCCGTACGTTGACCGAGGAGCAGGTGGGGTGGCCCGTAGAGGGATGCTACGGCAGTGTGACCCGGCCGGTGGCGAAGACCCCGCAAATATGCGGAAGATGCCGCTCTTGGGTGCCTTACGGGAGCCGCGCGGACAACCGTTTGCCGGTCACCGCCGGGGCCGTCGAGTGCGGGAGCAGGTCGCGCGGGTCTTCGGGGAAGAGCACCGAGACCTCCGCGCCCTCGGAGAAACGATACGGCCGATGCTCCAGAAGTCCCCCGAGATAGCGGCGTATCCGGGACATCTCCGCACGCACCGTCACCCGGCGGGCCGGGTCGGCGAACACGTCCTCGGCCAGGCCCGCCGCGCTGCGCCCGGAGCGGTTGACGGCCAGCAGATACAGCAACTCGGCGTGCCGGGGGCTCAGTTCGTGACTCCACCCCCCGACCGTCCCGGACACCGTCACCGACCAGCGCCGCGGCTGCGACAGATCGAGCACGATGCGCGTGCCGCCCGGCGGCACCGGCTCCACGGCGGCCCGCACGAGCCAGCCCCCGGCCATCGGCTCCACCGTGCACAGCCCCAGCGTCGGCAGCCACCTCCGGCCCGCCGACAGCGACTTGGGCAGCGCCACCCGGCTCTGGTACGGCATCCCGGTCACCGCCGCCGTCCAGCCCTCCGCGTCCACCACCAGCGCCCGTCCGCCCAGGCGCGCCAGCACTGGCGCCGCCACCGCGCGCAGCCGCTCCAGCGAGGCCTGGTGCAGCTCCCGCAGCCGCGCCTCGGCGAGCTTGGCCACCGAGTCGACCCAGGCGAGCGTCGCCGGATGCATGGTCTCCAGCGGCCCGCTCACATCCACGACACCGATCAGCCGGCCGTCCCGCGGATCCGTGATCGGCGCCCCGGTACAGGTCCAGGTGGTCTGGGAGCGCACGAAGTGCTCGGAGGCGAAGACCTGCACGGGCCGCCGCGCCACCACCGGCGTACCGATGCCGTTGGTGCCGACCACGCTCTCGCGCCAGTCGGCGCCCAGCTCGAAGCCGGTCCCGTCGGCCTTGCGCAGCACCGGGGAACTGCCCTCCCGCCACAGCACCCGGCCCTCCTCGTCGGCGATCACCATGATGTGGTGGGCGACGTCCGCGACCGACAGCAGTCCCTGCCGCAGCACCGGCAGCACATGCCGCAGCTCCGAGGTCTCCCGGCGGCGCTGCACCTCCTCCCGGGACAGCAGTCCGGTCCGGAAGTCGTGGTCCGGGTCGACCCCGCCGCGCAGCATCCGCTCCCAGGACTGCTCGATCACCGGCCGGGGCGCGACCCGCGTCCGCTGCCCGGAGAGCGTCGCGGACCGGACGTCGCTGAGCACCCGCGCCGCCCGGGCGGCGTCCACGGCGGCGAGCTGGGTGACGTCCGTCGGCGAGTGCGCCACTGGTCCTCCCGGATGAAGGGCGATGGACAACCGGTTTCCCGTCGTCTTTCGGCCACTTGTGCGAAATCCGTCCTGACTGTCCGTCTCATAGTGCCTTTCGCCCCTGGCGGACGGACACACTCCGGCCACAGTCAGCAGCAAGTTGCAACCCCCTGCAACCCTGGTGGACGGCCGGACCGTGTTTGAAACTTGACCCAACGCCGTCCCGAGCGGCGTTCGCGGCCTCGAACGGGCCAAGTGCAGGGGTGGTGCCGTGTCGGCGCAGCACCACCCCTGTGTTCCTCTCCGCGCAGGTCAGGACAGCGGGCGCGCCCGCTCCACCACGGACGCCAGATCCAGGCTCGACGGCAGCGTCCCGAACGCCGCGCCCCCGTCACCGCCCAGCCGGGACGCGCAGAACGCGTCGGCGACCTCCGCGGGCGCGTACCGCACCAGCAACGCGCCCTGGAGCACCAGGGCGAGCCTTTCGGCCAGCCGCCTGGCCCGGCCCTCGACACCGTCCAGGTCGGCCAGTTCGGTCAGCAGATCCTTGATGGCGCCGTCGAGACGGTGATCGGCGCCGCGCGCCCTGCCGACCTCCTGGAGATAGGCGTTCAGGGCAAGGGGCTCGCGTTGCAGGGCCCGCAGCACGTCCAGCGCCTGGACGTTGCCCGCGCCCTCCCAGATCGAGTTCAGCGGGGACTCCCGTACCAGCCTCGGCAGCCCCGACTCCTCGACATAGCCGTTGCCGCCCAGGCACTCGGCGGCCTCCACCGCCACCGGCGGACACCGCTTCGTCACCCAGTACTTGGCCGCCGGCACCGCGATCCGCAGCAACGCCCGCTCCTGCTCACCGCCGTCGTCGTACGCGGCCGCGAGCCGCAGCGCGAGCGTCGTCGCCGCCTCGGACTCCAGGGCGAGATCGGCCAGAACATTGCGCATCAGCGGCTTGTCGACGAGCTTGCCGCCGAACGCCTCGCGGTACGCGCAGTGGTGGATCGCCTGCGCGACGGCCTGCCGCATCAGGCCCGCCGAGCCGAGGACGCAGTCGAGCCGGGTCGCCGCGACCATCTCGATGATCGTCCGTACGCCACGGCCCTCGTCGCCTACGCGCCTGGCCCACGTGCCGTCGAACTCGACCTCGGCGGAGGCGTTGGAGCGGTTGCCGAGTTTGTCCTTGAGACGCTGGATGCCGAACGGGTTGCGGGTGCCGTCGTCCAGGACGCGCGGGACGAGGAAGCAGCTGAGGCCCTCGGGGGCCTGGGCGAGAACCAGGAAGCCGTCGGACATGGGGGCCGAGCAGAACCACTTGTGGCCGGTCAGGGTGTACGTGCCGGTCTCGGCGAGTGGGGCGGCCTGTGTCGTGCCCGCCCGTACGTCGCTGCCGCCCTGCTTCTCCGTCATGCCCATTCCGAACAGGGCGCCGGCCTTCTGGTGGGCGGGGCGCAGCTCACGGTCGTAGACCATCGAGGTCAGGAGGGGTTCCCACTGCTCGGCGAGAGTTGGGTCCGTGCGCAGTGCGGGGACCGCCGCGTGGGTCATCGACAGGGGGCAGAGGTTGCCCGCGTCCACCTGCGTCCAGATCAGGAACGCGGCGGCCCGGCGGACGTGGCCCGCGGGGCGGGTCCACGCGGCGGTGAGGCCGGCGGAGACGCCCTTGCCGAGGAGGCGGTGCCAGGCGGGGTGGAAGTCGACTTCGTCGACGCGGTGGCCGTAGCGGTCGTGGGTGCGGAGGGTTGGCGGGTTCTCGTTGGCCTGCGTGCCCCATGCCTGGACCTGGGCGGAACCGGAGGCCTTGCCGAGTGCCGTCAGTTCGCCGCGGACGTCGTCCAGGGCGGTGGGGTCCGTGTGGCGTTCCACTGCCGCCACCAGGGAGTTGTCGGCGTTGTAGACGTCGTAGCCGATCAGGGGTGGGGGCTGGTTGGTCACGGTGTGCGTGCTGCCTGCCATGTGTGGAACCTACCCGCCGTGGGGGTGTGATGTCGTTCGGCGGGTGCGGGTCGTTTGTGGCTGATCGCGCCCACGCGGCGGTAGCCGCACATCGATACAGCCCCGCGCCCCTAACGGGGCGCTGCTAGCAGGCCTGCTCGCCAGTTCTCTCGGTAGACCGTGTCCAAGTAGCGTTCGCCCAGATCGGGGGCCAGGGCGACTGCCGTCAGGGGGCGGCCGCCCTGGCGCTCCAGCCACTCGCTCGCCCCGCTCACCACCGTTCCGGTCGAGCCGCCGAACAGGAAGCCTCTGGCCGCCAAGGCGCGGCACATCCGGACCGTGTCCTGTTCCTCGACGTGGATCACCTCGGCTATGTACGACGTGTCCAGGAGGGCCGGGGGCACGCTCGTGCCCAGGCCCGGGATCATGCGGCGGGCCGGGGGGCCGCCGAAGCTGACCGAGCCGACGCTGTCGACGGCGACGATGTGGACGCGGCGGCGCCACTGCCAGAACCAGCGGGCGCAGCCCATGAGGGTGCCGGTGGTGCCGGCCCCGACGAAGAGGACGTCCAGGCGGGGGAAGCGGTGGGCGATGGCGGGGGCCGTGGTGCGGAAGTGGGCCTTCCAGTTGTTCTGGTTGGCGTGCTGGTTGAGCCACACGTAGCGGTCGTCGGAGGCGCAGAGACCCCGGACGTACGAGGTGCGCGCGCCGAGGAAGCCGTCGTGGGTGTCCGGTTCCTCGATGATGTGGACCCGGGTGCCGAGCGCCTCCATCAGGCGGACGCTCGACTGGTTGCAGCGGACGTCGGTCACGCACAGGAACCGGTAGCCCCGGCTCGCCGCGATGACGCTGAGCGCCACGCCCAGGTTGCCCGACGAGGACTCGACCAGGACCGCGCCCGGCCGCAGCCTGCCTTCGCGTTCGGCGGCCGTCACCATCTCGGTCGCGGCCTTCATCTTGATCGACCCGGCGAAGTTGAAGCCCTCGCACTTGAGATACAGCGGAAGGCCGAGGGCGGCGCGCAGGTCGACGTACAGCTCCTCCTCGTTGAACTGTGTGGGATCGGATATGACGGGCATGGTGTTCCCCCTGGTTGTTCTGGTGCGCCACGTGCGCGTCGGTCAGCCGTACCGGCGCAGCTCGTGGAAGAACCCGTCGACGACGTGCAGTTCCCCCCGCCTGGCCACTTCGTCATGGACGAACCTGCCGACCGCGAGGTCGAGCACCCCGAGGCCGAAGGGGGAGAAGACCACCGTCCGGTCCGCGGGTACGGGCACGCGTGAGGTGAGGACGTCGTCGAGCGTGCCGTCGATGAAGTCCCGGTTCCCGGTGAGCTGTTCGACCAGGTGCGGGGAGGTGTCCGCCTTGAGGCAGTGCTCGACGTCGTCGACGAAGTTGGCGGACGTCAGCAGGATCTCCGGGGCGAGATCGCGCAACGACACGTGCAGGACCAGGGGGTGGTGGTCGAACCAGGACGGGTCGTGGACGTGGGGCTTCGCGGCGATCGTGGCGAAGACCAGCAAGTCACTGGTGCGGATGAGGGTTTCGGGGGTCTCGTGGATCTTCACCCTGCCCCTCGCGCCCGAGCGTTCCAGGTAGCCGCAGAAGCCCGCCGCGCTCTTCGGCGACAGGTCGTGCACGGCCGTCTCCTCGAACTCCCAGCCGGTCGCGGCGAGATGGGAGTGGATGTAGCGGGCGATCAGGCCGGTTCCGATGAAGCCGACGCGGGTCGGGCGGGTCCTGGAGCGGCTGAGGCGGTCGGCGGCCAGGGCGGCGGAGGACGCGGTGCGGGTGGCGCTGATGACCGAACTCTCCAGGCAGGCGTACGGGTAGCCGGTGTCCGGGTCGTTGAGGATCAGGACGGCGGAGGCGCGGGGGAGGCCGGACCGGGTGTTCTCCGGGAAGCTCGATATCCACTTCAGGCCGTCCACCCGGAGCGGGCCGCCCAGCGAGGCCGGGAGCGCGATGATGCGGGAGGCCGGGCGGTCCGGGAAGCGCAGGAAGAACGAGGGCGGGTTCACCGCGTCGCCCGCGCCGTGCAGCCGGTACACGGCCTCGACCAGATGCGCGATGTCCAACTCCTGTCCCTTCAGGGCCTGTTGGACTTGGGCGCCGGAGATCACGGCGAACGGCGGTGCGGTCAGGGCGGTCATGCGGTCCTCACTTCGCGGTCGGCGCGCCGGACCGGATCGGCCAGCGCCGCCAGCACCTCGCGCGGGCCGTCGAACGGCTCCCGGCTGTGTGCCGTACGGATGTTGTCGACGAGCAGCAGATCGCCGGAGCGCCAGGGCTCGCGCGCGGTGTGCTTCTCGTACACCTCGTTGATCGTGGCCACGACGTCCTCGTCGATCGGATCGCCATTGCCGTGGCGGGTGGTGAAGGGCAGCCCGTCGGGGCCGTACTCCTCCACCAGGAACGCGCGCACCTCGGGTTCCATCGTCCATTCGCTGAGGAAGGCGATCTGGTTGAACCAGCAGCGGCGGCCGTCGGCCGGGTGGCGCAGGACGGCGGGGCGGTGCTGGCGGGTGCGCAGGGAGCCGTCGGGCTGCCAGGCGAAGTCGATGGACCGGTCGCGGCAGCAGCGTTCGACGACGGCGCGGTCCTCGGTGCCGAAGGCCTCGGCGAACGACGCCCCGATCTCGTCGTGGTACGTCCGCGTCAGGATCCAGCCCTCCCGCTCGAACCGGTCCGTGAGCCCGGCCGGCAGCGCCTCCAGCACGGCGGCCGCGTCGGCGACTCCGGTGGCGCCGCCGGACGCGGGCGCCTCCAGACAGGCGAAGAGCAGCAGGCCGGGGAACTCCACGCCGTAGCTCGTCTCGTGGTGCATGCACATCTGCTGGTTCGGCGGCCACTTGGACGACGAGTACACGCCGTCCGCGTAGGAGCGCCGGGGTGCGAAGGGCTCCCGGTCGGGCATCAGGGTGTCGGCGAGGCGCCGGAAGACGGCGGCGGTGGTGGCGGGGTCGGCGAGACCCAGGCCGCGGACCAGGAGACAGCCGTGTTCTGCGACGGCGGCCCGCAGCTCGTCGCGGTGTGCGGCGGCCCAGGCCTCCGGGTCACCGGCCGGGTCGGCGGCCAGCCGCGGGGGACGGCCGGCCGGAGTGGAGAGCGGCATCGAGGTGGTTCCTTTCACGTGGCTGCGTCCAGCAGTCCGGCGAGGTCGGCGAAAACCGGATACCGGGTGACGTCCTTGAGGCTGATCGCCCGGTCCAGGGCGATCGCCAGCTTCACGGCGGCCAGCGAGGTGCCGCCCCGGTCGAAGAAGTGGTCGTGGCGGCCGATCCGCTCCGCCGGGATCCCGAGCACCTCGGCCCACGCGGCCGCCAGCCGCCGCTCACCCGGCGTACCGGGCTCGTCCGCGGCGGCCCCGAGCGGCGAACCGGGCTCCTCCGAGCCGGTGTCGAGTCCCTCGGCGAGCGCGGTCAGCGTCTTGCGGTCGGTCTTCCCGTTGGCGGTCAGCGGCAGCCGCTCCCGCCAGTGCACGACGGCCGGCACCATGTACGGCGGCAGCGACGCGCCCAGCCGAGCCCGTACGGCGTCGGCGGCGACCGGCGCCGGACCGGTGCAGAACGCGACCAGCCGAGTCCCGCGTACGACGACCACGGCACCGTCGCGGACCCCGTCGACCCGCAGCAGCGCGTTCTCGATCTCGCCGATCTCGATCCGGAACCCGCGGATCTTCACCTGGCTGTCCCGGCGGCCCAGGAACTCCAGCTTCCCGTCCGGCAGCCAGCGCCCGTGGTCCCCGCTGCGGTACAGCCGCTCCCCGGGCCGGTACGGGTCCTCGGCGAACGCGGCCCGCGTCCGCTCGGGGTCGTTGACGTACCCGCGGCCCACGCACACCCCGGAGAAGACGATCTCGCCGGGCGCCCCGAGCGGTACGGGCACCAGCTGCTCGTCGACGACGTAGATCCGCACATTGGCGACCGGCCGCCCGAGCGGCACCCGGGGTTCGTCCGGCACCCGGTCCATGACCTCGTGGTTGGTGTCGTCCGAAGTCTCCGTCAGGCCATAGGCGTTGACGAGCGGGATCCCGGCGCAGGCCGCGAACCAGCGCTGCACCAGCTCCCGCTTCACCGCCTCCCCGGTCACCGACACCCGCCGCAGCTCCGGGAGTTCGCGGGGCCGCTGCTCCAACTCGGCGAGCACGGCCTCCAGATAGGAGGGGACGACTTGGAGCACATTGACCCGGCCGCGCTCGATCGTGTCCACGAACCGCGGCACGTCCAGGATGGTGTCCTGCCCGATCAGCAGGGTCCGCCCGCCCACCAGCAGGGCGGACAGCAGCTGCCACAGGGAGATGTCGAAGCACTGCGGCGCGGTCTGCGCGACCACCTGCCCGGGGCCGATGTCCAGGTCCTCCAGCTTGGCGAGGACGTGGTTGAGGAACCCGGCGTGCTCGCACATGGCGCCCTTGGGCTCGCCGGTGGAGCCGGACGTGAAGTAGATGTAGGCGAGTTGGTCCGCCGTGACCGGGATGCCGAGGTCGGTGTCCGCGTGTCCCTCGGTGTAGGCGGCGGCCACGGAGTCCTTGGTGAGGATCAGGTCGTAGTCGGCGCGGGTCAGGATCGCCCGGATCCGTGCGGCCGGGAAGTGCGGCTCGATCGGCAGATACACCCCGCCCGCCTTGAGGACGCCGAGCACGGCGGCCAGCCAGTCGAGGTTGCGCTCCATGATGACGGCGACGACCCCCTCGGCCCGCAGCCCGTGCCCGATCAGAGCCCGGCCGATGCGGTTCGCCCGGGCGTTGAGCTCGCCGTACGTCCACGCGGTGTCCTCGTGGACGGCGGCCACCGCGTCCGGATGCGCGGCCGCCCGCTCCTCGAACAGCTGGTGCACCCGCCGGTCCGGCAGCCCGCGCTCGGGGCCCGCCAACTCCTCCAGCTGGAACCGGAGTTCGGACTCGGACAGCAGGCTCCGCCGTACGGGTGTGGTGAGCGCGGTCAGGTGGTAGCCGGCGATCCGGGCGGCGGCCTCGCGGTCGAGGACGTCGGTGCGGTAGCGCAGGCGCAGCGTGCGGCCGGTGACACCGACGTGCAGCGTGGTGTCGTCGCGGTCCGCGGACAGGGCGGCGAGCACGCGGTCGTGCGCGGCCTCCACCGCCTGATGACTGATCAGGAGACCGTCGGGCAGCGGGAGTTCGTACTCCGCCGAGCCCGGCCTCGGGTCCAGGGTCCATCGCGGGATCGTGTTCATGGCCTCGATTGCCTCCCCACCGCGGGATTTCCGCCCCAGTGCGCCCGCGCGGGCACTTCCTCGCCCTTCATCAGGAAGGAGTCGGGGGCGAGCACGGCGCCGTCGCCCATCGAGACGCCGTAGTGGACGAGTGCGCCGGTGCCGAGCGTGCAGTCGGCCCCGATCGCGATGTGGCCGGACTTGAAGGTGCCGTCCTCCTGCGAGTGCGACTGCACCTTGGTGTGCGCGCCGAGCGTGCAGTCGTCACCGACCGAGGCGAGGGTCCGCTCGGTGATGGAGACACCGTCGTCGAAGACCCGGCGCCCCACCCGCACCCCCAGCAGCCGCCAGACGACGTTCTTGAACGGTGTGCCGTTGAAAAGGACGAGATGGTCGTCCGGCACCTTCCACAACCGCTCCTGCCGCCAGAACCGCGGATCGTAGATCGAGCACAGCATCGGCGTCAGCGGCCGGAAGCGGCACAGCAGCCGCTCCACGAGCACGTAGTAGCCGACGCTGAACAGCAGCCCGGCGACCATCGACACGCCGATCAGGAAGACGCCGACCCGCTCGTACAGATCGATCGCGGCGAACCCGATGACCATCAGCGCGAACCAGTGCAGCCACCTGATGAACAGGAACAGCCCCATCGAGCGCAGGTTGTATCCATTCTTCGCGGCCAGCCGCCGGTCCAGCTCGGCGCCCTCGCGCAGCTGGTCGAAGCGGCTGTCCCGCTCCACCGACCGCGGGATCTCGAAACTCGGCGAGCCGAGCAGCCCCACCCCCTCGCGGACCTCGCCGTCCAGCGGCACCAGCACCTTCGTCGCGAGGAGCACGTTCTCGCCGGTACGCCCGCCCACCGGGTAGGCGATGTGGTTGCCGAGGAAGTTACGCGGCCCGATCGAGGCGCGGGCGACCCGGAACGACGTACCCGAGAAGTCGGCGTTCAGGATCGACAGACCGTCCGCGACCATCGTGCCGCTGCCCACCGTCGCCAGATACGGCGTCTCGTGCTGCACCTCCGTACCGAAGTTGGAGCCGGTCTGCTCCACCCGCGAGAGGTCGTATCCGATGGACCGCAGATAGGGGACGATGTACGAGCTGTCGCCGCACAGCCACTTGAAGAACTTGATGTTGGTCAGCCGGGCGATCGTCCGGTGCGCCGAGTAGGCGAAGCCGTACAGCGGATACGTCCGCCCCGCGCGCACCAGCGGCTTCAGAGCACGCGGCACCAGCGTCACCACGGCAAGGCCGAGGACGACGAACGCCAGGAAGCAGCCGATCGACAGCCCGAGGGCCTCGCCGTAGAACGCCGCCGACGTCAGATCCCGCGAGCCGGGCGCGAGCAGCACGTCGAGCCAGGGCAGTTCGGTGAGCAGCAGATAGCTGCCGCCGACCGCGAGCGGCACGAACACGAGCAGCGCCTGCCCCAGCGCGGCCAGCGCGTACCCGGCCCGGCGTACGGCGGAGCACTCGGCCGGGGGCACCCGCACATAGTCGACGTCCGTCGGCTGCGCGGGGGAGCCGTGCCACCGCTCGCCCGCCGGGACGCGGACACCCCGGTACAGCGCGGACGCGTGCCCCAGCTGGGAGCCGTCGCCCATCGAGCTGCCGATGTCGAGGACGGTCTTCTCCCCGACGAACACATCCCGCCCGAGCGTGACGGCACCCGTCTGTATACGACCCTGGTGCGCCCGGTAGCAGAGGAAGTACGCCTCCTTCCGCACGACCGTGCCGGCGCCGATCGTCAGCAGATCCGTGCAGACCGGCACCGAGCGGGACAGGATCGTCACCCCCGGACCGATGCGCGCGCCCAGCAGCCGCAGATAGCCGACATACAGCGGGTTGCCGGCGAACAGCGCCAGCGGATTGGCGTGCAGCAGCGCCTTCACCGTCCAGAAGCGGACGTACGCCAGGCTCCACACCGGGAACTCGGTCTCCCGCCACCGCCCGACCAGCAGCCACTTCGCCACGACGGGCAGCGCGCAGGCACCGGCGAACAGCGCGCCGCCGAACAGCACGGACCGCGCATAGACGTCGACGGCCCCGGCACCGGCGGACACCCACTCGTAGCCGCGGGCGGTCACGGCCCCGGCGAGCAGGCAGTACCCGACGAAGACGAGCAACTGCAGAACCCCGCACAGGACATACCGCGGCGTGCTCCCGGGCGGGGGCGGCGGCTCCTCGACCGGCACCACCGCGGCCTCCGGGACCTGTTCGAGGGCCGCCGCCAGACTGCGGATGGTGGGATTGCCGTAGATGTCCCGCATCGACACCGACGGCAGATCCGGGCGCTTCCGGACCCGGGCGCAGAAGTGGGCCATGACGAGAGAATTGGCGCAGAGATCGTCGAAGAAGTGGCTGTCGGGCGGTACATGGTCCACTTGGACGACACCGGCCAGGACTTCGGCGAGAACACGTTCGGTGCCGGTCGGCACATGAGCTCCTCGGTGACTGGTGCAATTCCCCGGGGGCGGTGAGAAATGCGGTGCGAGATGTTCCAAGACACGCGGGAAGAGCCCGGCCATGGTCAGTGACCTGCGAAGTTCCCCCGTGTCGTATGCGCCCGAGTGATCCTCGGCATGCGCAACGAATCCAATCCGAATTGTTTCGGACGATTCATGAACGCTTCAAGCACGTTTCTGACAATGGCGATTTCCGGATACCGATCCATGACAGGCTCATGCCGTATATGCGGCCCGAATGCGGGCCCCGCCAAGGAACTCACCGAAAGAGGGCGTAATCGAATGTTTCGATTCCGTTACGCACCACCGAACAATTCGGCCACCGCGGCCATGACAGCGCAACAACCCCGCCCACCCGCACACCCCCGACCGGCCCGGGGGATGAGTGCGACCTCCCGCGGCGGATACCTTTAGGGCGTGCAGCCAGCAAGTGAATCCCCTCAGCGGCCCCCCTCCGGCCGTCTCCACCGGGCGCGTGCCCTCTACCGGAACGTCTCCAAGCGCAGGACCGCCTGGCTGCTGCTCAAGGACACCGTCAACTCCTGCATGGAGTACCGCATCCTCGGCCTCGCCGCCGAGGCCGCCTTCTTCACTCTCATGTCCGTGCCGCCGCTGCTGCTCAGCATGATCGGCCTGCTCGGCTACGTCGACGACTGGACCGGCACCGACACCATCAGCAGCCTGGAGGCCAACCTCCTGGAAGCCTCCCGCACGGTCCTCTCCGACAAGGGCGTCCGCCAGATCGCCCAGCCGATCCTCGACGACGTCATGAACGGTGGCCGCCCCGACGTCATCTCCATCGGCTTCCTCTTCGCCCTCTGGTCCGGCTCCCGCGCCGTCAACGTCTTCATCGACACCATCACCGTCATGTACGGCCTCGACGGCGTCCGCGGCATCGTCAAGACCCGCCTGGTCGCCTTCCTGCTCTTCCTCGCCGCACTCCTCATCGGCTCGATCGCCCTCCCGCTGATGGTCGCCGGCCCGGACGCGGTGGTCCGGATCGTCCCGTGGTCCGAAACACTCGTCCAGATCCTGTACTGGCCGGTGGTGATCGTCCTGTCGGTCGCTTTCCTGACCACGCTCTACCACGTGTCCGTCCCCGTCCGCTCCCCCTGGATCGAGGACGTCCCAGGCGCACTCGTAGCCCTGGCGATGTGGGTCCTGGGCAGCTTCCTGCTCCGCATCTACCTCACCAACACCATCGAGGGCGCCTCGATCTACGGCTCCCTGGCCGCCGCCGTCGCCGTCATGCTCTGGATCGGCGTCTCCGCCTTCGCCGTCCTCGTGGGCGCCGCCGTCAACGCCGCCATCGACCGCGTCTGGCCCGCCGCGTCTACGGCAGCGGCCCGCGCGGCGAACGAGAGGGCACGGGAGGCGCAGGTCGCGGACTACGTGGCGAGGGCGGCGACCCACAAGGAGATCGACCCGGAGGACCCGGACATGCCGTCGGAGTTCCCGGAGCGGTGGTCACGGTTCCTGCCGCCGGAGGACGTGACGTCGAGGCTGCGCACGCATGTGAAGAGCACGCATCCGCCGCACAAGGAGGCGGACGGTTCCTAGGGTTGGCCCAGGGGCGCGGGGCTGTATCGATTTGCGGCTACCGCCCCTACGGCGCTACTCCTTCCAAACCCCCGCTGCCGCCGCCTCCCGGGCGAACTCCGAGAAGTCCCGAGGCTCCCGCCCCAGCACCTGCCGCACCCCGTCCGACAGATAAGAGTTACGCCCGTCCAGCAGCGCCCCGAACAACTCGACGAGGAACTCCACCTCCTCGCCCGGCACCCCGAACCCGCTCAACACCTCGCCGTACGCACGCGGAGACACGGCCCGATACGTCAACTCCCGCCCACTCGCCTCGGCGACCTCCGCGACCGCCTCCCCGAAGGTCAACAACCGCGACCCCGAGACGGCGACGACGTCACCCACATACCGGTCCCCAGAAGTCAGCACACCCGCCACCACATCCGCGATGTCCCGCACATCGATGAACGGCTCCCGCACCTCACCCCCGGGAAACACCAACTCCCCGGTCCGCCGCAGCCCCTCCACCAACGGCCCCTCACTGAAGTTCTGCGAGAACCAAGCGGCCCGTACGATCGTCCAGTCCGCCCCCGACGACCGCAGCGCGTCCTCCGCCGGCCGCGCCCGCTCCTCCCCGCGCGAGGAGAGCAGCACCAGCCGCCGCACCCCCAGCCCCACCGCCTCCCGGGCCAGCGCCCCGACCGCCTCGGCGGCCTCCGGGGAGCCGACGTCGGTCGGGTACGCGAGATACGCCGCGTCCGCGTCCCGCAGGGTCTCCGCCCAGGTCGTCGGGTTCTCCCAGTCGAACCCCTGGGCCCGCGACACGGCCCGTACGTCAAGGCCCGCCGCCCGTACCGCCTGCGCCACCCGGCTGCCCGTACGACCCGAGGCACCGGTCACCACTACCGTCACGTTCCCTGTGTGTTCCGTCATGCTTCGAGTGAACTGTCCGCCGCGCCAACTGCCCATCGCTGAACGGCTCATTCCCATGCGCGGGCGTCTACGCTGACGGCATGGACGCTCTCGCAGGCCTCTTGGAAGGCCCCCGCGCGCGGGGCGCCTTCATGATCCGAGCGTGTTTCGAACCCCCCTGGTGCGTACGCATCGAGGACCGCGCGCCCCTCACGGTCATGCTCATGGTCCGAGGCGAGGCCTGGATCATGCCGGACGCGGGCGAACGAGTACGGCTGACCGCCGGCGACCTCGCCATCACCCGCGGCCCCGACCCGTACACCTGCGCCGACGACCCCGGAACCGCCCCGCAGGCCGTGATCGGCCCCGGCGCCGAGTGCAGCTACCCCGACGGACGCTCCCTCAACGGCGTCATGGACCTCGGCGTACGGACCTGGGGCGACCGGCTCGACGGGTCGACCGTCATGCTCATCGGCACGTACCTGTGGCAGGGCGAGGTGAGCGGGCGGCTGCTGGACGCGCTCCCGCCGCTCCTGACCCTCACCTCCGACGTGTGGGACTGCCCGCTCACGCCCTTCCTCATGGAGGAGATCGTGCGCGACGAACCCGGCCAGGAGGTCGTCCTCGATCGCCTGCTCGACCTCTTGGTCATCGCCGCCCTCAGGGCATGGTTCTCCCGCCCCGAGGCGGCGGCACCGGCCTGGTACCGGGCCCTGGCCGACCCCGTCGTCGGACGGGTCCTGCGACTCCTCCAGGACGACCCCGCCCACCCCTGGACCGTCGCCTCCCTCGCCGCGAAGGCGGGGGTGTCGCGGGCGGCCCTCGCGCGGCGGTTCACGGAACTGGTCGGGGAGCCGCCGATGACGTATCTGACGGGGTGGCGCCTGGCGTTGGCGGCGGACCGGCTGCGGGACAGTGAGGCGACGCTGGAGGCGATCGCCCGGCAGGTGGGGTATGGGAGTGCGTTCGCGCTGTCCAGTGCGTTCAAGCGGGTGTACGGGGTGAGTCCGCAGGAGCATCGGGGGAGGGTGGCGTAAGGACCCTGAGCTGATCGAGCGTAGCCTTGTTCGCATGTACTCGGAGTGGTCCTCCCGGCTTGCTGGTGCCGTCGTGTGGACCAATGTGCCGTCCGGAGCCGAGACCGGGCGCGTTCTGCCCGACGGGTGCATGGATCTGCTCTGGCACGACGGGCGGTTGCTCGTTGCCGGGCCGGATACGCGTGCGTACGTCACTCAAGGCGAGGCAAGCCCCTGGGCCGGGGTGCGTTTCTATCCCGGTACCGCACCCGCGCTCCTCCGCGTTCCCGCCCACGAACTGCTCGACCGGCGCGTCGAACTCGCCGACCTCTGGCCCGCCGCCTCCGTACGCCGGCTCACCGCGCGCGTGAACGCGGCCGCCGACCCCGCGAGCGGGCTCGAAGAGGTGGCGCTGGCGTGGGCGGCCGACAGCGGGGCGCCGGATCCGCTGGTACGACATGTCGTGGACGCCCTCGACGAGGGCCGGTCGGTCGCCGTCGTAGCCGGTGAACTCGGGCTCAGTGCACGGCAGTTGCAGCGTCGGTGCGGGGCGGCGTTCGGGTACGGGCCCAAGACCCTCGCCCGGATCCTGCGGTTGCGGCGCGCCCTTGTCCTGGCTCGGGGCGGAGTGCCGTACGCGGAGACGGCGTTCCGGTGCGGGTTCGCCGATCAGGCCCATCTCGCGCGTGACGTACGGGAGTTGGCGGGCGCACCGCTGACGGAGCTACTGGGCCGACGGTAGCGGCGCGAACAGGTCGACGCCGTTGCCGTCCGGGTCGTGCAGGGTGGCGTACCGCTGGCCCCAGAACGCGTCCCACGGCTTCAGCTCGCCATGATGTCCGGCGGTCACCATCTCCTCGTAGACCGCGTCGACCTCGGCGGGGCTGTCGCACCGCAGGGCGAGCGCCGCCCGGCTGCCGCCGCTCGGTGCTTCCCAGCCGGGGTGGAAGGAGCGCACCACCGTCTCCGTGTCCAGCAACAGCCGCAACCCGCCGTGGAGTTGGGCCTCGGTGTGTCCCTCCGATTCCGAACCCTCGGGGAAGGCGAAACCGAGCCGGCGGTAGAAGGCGACGGAGGCGGCCATGTCGGAGACGACCAGGCCGATGGCATCGAATCGTGGAGTCATGCGGTCACCGTAGGCAGGGCGGGGGAGGCCGGTCTTGAAGGAATCGGACGTGTTGTGCGCGCCGCCCCCGGCCTCGCATGCTGTCCCGATGGACGACACTCCCCTCCGCACCCCAGCCGCCCTGCCCGCCCTGCGCGCCGCCGCCCGGGACGCCGGCTTCACCATGTCCTGCGACGCCCGCACCGGAAGCCTCCTGAGCGTGCTCGCGGCGGCTCGCCCGGTCGGCAGGATCCTGGAGCTCGGCACCGGCGTGGGCGAGGGCACGGCCTGGCTGCTCGACGGGATGGACCCGGACGCCCGCCTGGTCACCGTCGAACTCGACGAGTCCGTCCAGGCCGTCGCGCGTGGGGAGTTGGGCGGCGACCCGCGTGTGACGTTCGTCGGCGCGGACGGCGGCACGTGGTTGGAGGAGTACTTCTCGGCGGCCGACGAAGGTGACGCGGAGCCCTTCGACCTCGTCTTCGCGGACACGTGGCCGGGGAAGTTCACCCACCTGGAGCGAGCCCTGGACCTGGTCGCACCCGGCGGTACGTACCTGATCGACGACCTCGACCCGCAGCCCGGCTGGCCCGAGGGCCACGAGGCGTCCGTCGCACGGCTGTTGACCGAGTTGGAGGCGCGCGAGGACTTCCGTACCGTCCGGCTGGCCTGGGCGAGCGGGCTGCTGATGGCGGTACGGACGGTTAGTCGAAGGTGACCGGCCCCCGTGGGGTGTCCACGGTGAAGGAGAGCCCCACCGGCCCCTCGGTGACGGCGAGTTCGGTGTCAAGGGTGGCCAGCAGGGCGCGGATCTCCTCCGGGTCGGGAGCGGTCGCCGACAGCGAGAGCAAGGGAGTGGTGGGCAGACCCGAGGCGGTGGGGTGGACCGTGCCGCTCCAGTCGATGAGGAACGGCACCAGACCGGACGGGTGTTGGGTGTCGCCGTCCGTCAACCGCCACTGGAGCAGGGTGCCGTCCGGTCTGCGCCGGCTCATCGGGTGCACGTCGCCGGGGTCGTAGCCGCGGGCACGGGCGGTGGCCACCGCCGCGTCCAGATCAGGCGGACTGATCGCCCACGTCACCGTCCGCGCCGAACTGACCGCGTCCACGTCGAAGGGCCGAGGCCCCTGCGGATCCGGCTGCTCGGGGTCAGGACCGATGATCTCCAGATAGCCGGTGCCGCCCAGGGACACCAGGAAATTGCGGGTGCCCCGCCCGATGTGCACACCGCCGGGCGCGGGCGCCACACCGGTACGCCGGGTGAAGCCGGCGACCGTGGCCGCCAGATCGGGAGTCGCGAGGACGAGGTGGTCCAGCCGTGCGGGAATCGTGTTCATCGTGTGGTCGAGGCTACGCAGAGGCGTGTCCATGATGGAACACCTGTGCGGCGGGTCGGCTGTCCCATCCCCCGTAGGGTCGACACCATGACACCCCGACTCCCCCGACTCCTCGTCTACACCCGAACCACCGGCTACCGCCATGACTCCATCCCGGCCGCCGTCACCGCCGTACGCACCCTGGGGGAGTTCGAGGTCGACGCGAGCGAAGACCCGTCGGCCCTCGAAGCGCCCCTGGACCGGTACGCCGCCGTCGTCTTCCTCTCCACCAGCGGCGAGGTCCTGACACCGACCGGCCGGGAACGGCTCGCCTCGTACCTGGAGTCGGGCGGCGGCTTCGTCGGCGTACACGCGGCGGCCTGCACGGAGTACGAATGGCCGTACTACGGCGAGCTGTTGGGCGCCCGGTTCGACCGCCACCCCGACTACCAGCCGGGCAAGGCCGTCATCGAGGACCACGACCACCCGGCGACCCGACACCTGCCCGCCGTATGGGACTTCACCGACGAGTGGTACGACTTCCGCAGCAACCCGCGTGGTGCGGTAAGGGTGTTGGCGCGCGCCGACGAGTCGTCGTACACGGGCGGCGGCATGGGCGACGACCATCCGCTGGTGTGGTGCCGGGAGCAGGGCGCGGGGAGGGTCTTCTACACGGCGCTCGGCCATGCGGCGGAGGCGTACGAGGATCCGGACTTCCGGGCGCATCTGCTGGGCGGGATCAGGTGGGCGGCGCGGCTGGACTGATCCGGCGATCCGGTACCCCGAATTCCCCAGCAGTCACGTCAGTCACAGCAGTCACAGAAATCGCTTTAAGCTGCTGCTGTTCGTCGGATCATCGGACCGACGGATGCGGGGCTCAGGGGCTCAGGGGACCAGGGGGAAGAGAACAGGTGAACAGTGCGGCGGACGACGTGTTCCAGCCACTCCAGGTGGACGATCCGCCCGTGGTGGCCGGCTACCGTCTCGCCGCCCGGCTAGGCGCGGGCGGCATGGGCCGGGTCTATCTGTCGCACACGGCGGGCGGCCGACCGGTGGCGATCAAGGTCGTCCGCCCGGAACTGGCCGACGACCCCGACTTCCGTCGCCGCTTCGGCCGCGAGATCAAGGCGGCCCGGCGGGTGCGGGGCGCCTACACCGCGGAACTGATCGACGCCGACGCGAACGCCAGTCCGCCGTGGCTGGCCACGCTCTACGTCCCCGGGCCCTCCCTGGCGGAGGCCGTGCACCGGCGTGGACCGCTGCCGGTACCGGCGGTGCTGTGGCTGATGGCGGGGATCGCCGAGGCGCTCCAGTCCATCCACGGCGAGGGAATCGTCCACCGGGACCTGAAGCCCTCCAACGTCCTGCTGGCCTCCGACGGCCCCCGCGTCATCGACTTCGGCATCTCCCTGGCCGCCGACACGACGGCCTACACGGCGACGGGCGCCGCCGTCGGCACGCCCCAGTTCATGGCGCCGGAGCAGGCGGTCGCGGGCGAGATCACGTCGGCCACGGATGTCTTCGCGCTGGGGCAGACGGCGGCGTTCGCTGCGCTGGGCGGGCCGCTGTACGGGGACGGTCCCTCCGCCACCGTCCTCTACCGGATCGTGCACTCCGAGCCAGACCTGTCCCTCCTACCCGAACCGCTCCGATCACTGCTCAAACAGTGCCTCGCAAAAGATCCTCAGGAGCGGCTCACCCCTGCGGAGGTCATCGAGTGGTGTCGGCGGCAGTTGGACCGGGACGCCGACGCGGGTGGCGGACCGGCGGTCTGGCGCGATGTCACGGGCCCCATAGTGACCGTCCCGGCTCCGGTCCCCGACCTCACCTCGGCGCTCACGATGCCGCTGATCGCGCCGGCGCGGCCGACAGCCCCGACGGTACCGGCACAGCAACGGCCCCGCCGACGCCGTATCGCCCTGATCTCGGCTGCCGCCGTCACCGTGGGGGCGCTACTGGTGACGGGCCTGGTCTGGAAGCTCCAAGACGGGTCAGGAGCAAACCAGGGCCACGACACGGCCTCGCTCACCTCGACACCGGACCCGACGGCGTCCGGGCGGACGTCGGGAGCTTCGCCGACGGCCGGAGGTGGGGCGGGGGAGGCGTCGAGTTCGAGTTCCTCCTCGGCTTCGGGCGGGCAGCCTCGTGCGGTGCCGGCGTTCAACCCCGTGATGCTGGACGAGAAGAACTCCTTCTACATCCACGACGGCGTGCGCCCCGAGACGCGCGACGACCGCAAGGGCGACATCCGTTTCACCTGCAAAGAAGTCGGGTGCGCTCTGGAGAGCGACAGCAGCGCGATTCTCCAGATGTTCGGCAGCGGGGGCAGCACCTACGAGGACTGCAGCTTCATGCTCACCGGCGCCAAGGGCGACGACTTCCACTACTTCGAGCTGGCCGCGGCCTCTGCCGGCAGCGAGTTCTGCATTCAGCACCCTTCCGGAGACATCGCGTTGCTCGTGGTGCAGGTGAAGTCGACCGCGCTGTGGGACAAACCCGGTTTGAGCTTCCTGACGGTGGACGCCTCGGTCTGGCGGGCAGCTACCTAGGGCGAGGCCCACTCATCCCCGCGGCCGCCCCGTACTCGCCCGCTCCACCAACCGCGTAGACAACTCCGTCCGCGTCCCCTCCGGCCGAGTCCCCTCCATCATCCGCGCCAGCAACCGCATCGCAGTCGCCGCCATCTCCGACAGCGGCTGCCGGACCGTGGTGAGCGCGGGGCTCGCCCAGCGGGACTCCGGGAGGTCGTCGAAGCCGACGACGCTCATGTCGTCCGGGATGCTCAACCCCCGTTCCGCGAGGGCCTCGTAGACGCCGAGGGCCATGCGGTCGGAGCAGACGAAGACTGCGGTGGGGGGTTCGGGGAGGTCGAGGAGTTCGAGCATGCGCGTGCGGGCGACGGACTCGTCGAAGCCCGCGTGGCGTATGTACTCCGGGCGGTGGCGTACCCCCGCCGACGCGAGGGCCGAGCGGTACCCGGACACCCGGGCCGTGCTGCACATCTTGCGCCGGTGCCCGGCGATCACCGCGATCCGCTCATGGCCCAGCGCCAGCAGATGCTCGGTCGCGCTCACCCCGCCCTGCCAGTTCGCCGCGCCCACGGACACGACCCCCGCAGGCGGCTCGACCACGGGGTCGATCATCACGAACGGGATCCGGTGCTGCTCCAGCCAGGCGTACTGGGAATCCGTCAACTCGGCCAGATTGAACAGCACTCCGGACGAACCACGGGCAATCAGCTTGTCCAGCCAACCCCGTTCAGGAGTGCCGCACCGCCTGCGGGTCAGGCCGGCCGAGACGACCACCTCAAGTCCCGCGTCATGCGCGGCCTCCTCCACACCGTGCAGCACCGCGCCCGACCAGGAACTGTTCAGCGAGTGCACGACGAGGTCGACCAACGCCGGCGGCTTCGCCGCGTCGAACCGGGGTCTGCGCACATAACCGAGCCGGTCCAGGGCCTCGGTGACCCGGCGCCGTGTCTCCGGCGCCACGTCCTCCCGGCCGTTGACGACCTTGGACGCGGTGGGCACGGACACCCCCGCCTCCCGCGCCACCACGGCCAGCGTCGGACCGGCGGCCACACTCGCACTCCCCGTACGGACCATCGGGAACCACCTCTCCGGCCCGCCCGAGGGCCATGGAAAGTTTCGACCAGGGTGGATAGTAAGCGCTTCCTACCCTAGATTCGCCGCGGAAAGTCGGGAAGAGGCCCGCCGACTACCAGCAGGACGAGGACGACTCACTACCAGCAGTTCAGTCGAAACCCCGTGAAATCGGCGGTGAACGCCGCGTCGACGAGGTCCACGGCGTGAATACCGGCCATGGCACCGGTGAAGCGGAGCTTGGATCCGTGATCGTCGGAGAGCTTGCCGAAGTCGAGGGGCTCGCCGAGCGGGGTGCGTATGCCGTCCGTCAGGAACCAGAACTGCGCGTCCGCGCCGTTGACGGAGACCCCCAGGGTGATCGGGGCGCCCGCGTCGACCTCCACGCGGGCTGCTTGCCGGGTGCCGTCCTCGTCCCGCTCGACGAGGCTGAGCACGGTACGGCCGGCGCCCCGCCATTGCTGGCCGTGCTGCCCTTCGCCCTCGGGCTCCGCCCAGGTCAGGTCCAGAGCGAAGTAGGCCTCGGTGTTGTACCAGAGCACGAGTCCGGCGGCCTGCGTGAAGGTGCGGGGGCGCGCCTCGACGGTGACCTCGGCTTCGGCGCGGTGCTCGGTGATGCGCTGGGCGAGCAGGCTGTGGGCCCAGTGGGACTCGGGGCCGTGACGGCCGCGCAGGCGGATCCAGCCGGGGCGGATCGTGGGGTCGGCCCAGGAAGGGTCGGGGGGTTCGCGCAGCGTGCTCCAGGGCCAGCCCAACGGGTCATCGGTAACCGGCGGTTGGCACTCAACCGCTGGTTGGAACTCATACCGAGGCGTCGCCACGTCGACCTCCACCGCCGGATGATGCCCCCCGTGCCGCAGCCTCGGCCACCCCTCCTCGTCCCACACCACCGCCTGGATCGCGGTCTCCCGGCCGAGTGGACACCGTCGACCCTCGTCGGCTGTCTGCATACAGTCGGCAGCGTGCCGACCGTCGACTGTATGCCGAGTGTCGACGGTATGCAGTGGACGGGCGACGAGATGACTCAGCACCCACTCCCCACCCGCCGTCCGCACCAACTCCCCGTGCCCCGCCTTCTGCAACGGCACCGTCGGATCGTCCCGCGTCGTCAGCAGCGGCCGGTCGTCCACCTCGTACGGTCCCGTCAGCGCACGGCTCCGTGCCACCAGCACCCCGTGCTCGAAGCCCGTGCCGCCCTCCGCCAGCAGCAGGTAGTACCAGCCGCCCCGGTGCAGCAACTTCGGTCCCTCGACGAGCCGTTCGTGCTGGAGGAGCAGGTGGGTGTCGCCGATGGGGGCCAGGGTCTTGCGGTCCAGTTCCGTCGTCACGATGCCGGCGAAGCGGCGGCCGCCCGGGCGGCAGTCGTTCTGGAGGTTGAGGAGCCACAGGCGGCCGTCCTCGGCGTGGAAGAGCGCGGGGTCGAAGCCGTGGCTCGCGATCCTGCGCGGGGGCGTCCACTTGCCGGTCGCCTCCGTCGCCGTACTGACATACGTGTCCGCGTCGAAGTACGGCGTGCCCACCGAGCGGACGATCGAGTGGACCACCCAGAAGCGCTCGCCGTCCCAGCTCAGCGAGGGGGCCCAGAGGCCGCCCGAATCGGGCACACCCGCAAGGGAGTTGCCCGCGGCGGCGCCCTCGACGTGGCCCGCGTACTCCCAGTGCGCGAGGTCGCGGGAGCGGTGGATCGGGATGGTCGGGAACCATTCGAAGGAGCTGGTCGCCACGTAGTACCAGTCGCCTACCCGGACCAGTGAGGGGTCGGGGGCGAAGCCGCGGATGACCGGGTTGTGCAGCAGCGTCACTTCAACACCTTTGGCCTGGCGGTCACTTGAGGGCTCCCAGGGTCACTCCGGTGCGCCAGTAGCGGCGCATCGCGATCATCATGATCGCCATCGGGATGATGGACAGCAGGGCGCCGGTCAGCACCAGGCTGGTGAGGTCGATGCCGGATTCGGAGCGTTTGCCGGACCAGTTGTACAGGCCGAGGTTGAGGGTCCAGTTCTCCTCGCCGCGCAGCACGGTGAGGGGGAGGAAGAAGGCGTTCCAGGTGTTCACGAAGGCGAGGAGGAACACCGTCGCGCCGCCCGTCGTCATCATCCGCAGCACGATGCTGAAGAAGATCCGCAGCTCGCCGGCGCCGTCGATGCGGGCGGCTTCGAGGAGTTCGTACGGGATGGTGGCTTCTGTATACACCTTGGCGAGGTAGACGCTGAACGGGTTGATCAGGCAGGGGATCAGCATCGCCCAGGGGGTGTCGACGAGGCCGATCTCCGAGAACAGCAGATACAGCGGGAGGGTCAGCAGCGCGAGGGGGACCAGGAAGGAGCCGACCACGCTCGCGAAGACCAGGTTGCGGCCGGGGAAGTCGAAGCGGGCGAGGCCGTAGCCCGTCGCGAGGGCGATCAGTGTGCCGCCGAGGGAGCCGACACCGGCGTACAGGAACGAGTTGAAGGTCCAGCGCAGGAAGATGCCGTCCTCGTAGGTGAACACCTGATGGAGGTTGTCCCACAGGTGCCAGCCGGAGAACCACAGGCCGTTGGACTGGTACAGGCCCGTGCGGTCCTTCGTCGCGGCGACGATCAGCCACCACACCGGGAACAGGCTGTAGACGCTCGCCAGGACCAGGCCGATGAGCAGGAAGCGCTGGCCGCCTCGTGAACGAGCCCTGGGATCAGGCCTGTTGAGGCGATGGACCGTGGGCGTGCCGGAGCGCTCCTTCGTGAGCGTCATCAGTCGACCTCCCTCGAAGTGAGCCGGTAGAAGAGGAAGGAGGCGACACCGAGGATCAGTGCGAGGAGCACCGAGAGGGTCGCGGCGTAGTGGTAATTCCCGGCGTTGAACGCCTGGTTGTAGATGATCATGATCGGGGTGAAGCTGTCGTCCACCGTCTCCGGGGTGATGTTCCGGAACAGTGCGGGCTCGTTGAAGATCTGTAGCATCTGGATGATCGAGAGCATGCCGGTGAGCACCAGCGCGGCCCGTACGAACGGGATTTTGATGCTCAGCGCGATACGCCACTCCGACGCGCCGTCCAGCCGCGCCGCCTCGAAGAGCTCGCGCGGGACGCCTTGCAGCGCCGCGTAGATGATGACCATGTTGTAGCCGATGCCGTGCCAGGTCAGCAGGTTGCCGATGGACGGCCACACCATCGACGGCGAGAAGAAGTTCCAGTGGAGGCCGAAGAAGTCGCCGAGCGGGGTGAGCGGGCCGACGTCCGGGCTGTAGAGGTTGATCCACACGATCGCGGCGACCACGCCGGGGATCATGTAAGGCACCAGCAGCATGATCCGGAACTTGCCGGCCGCCTTGGCCGTCACCGCGTCGAGGAGCAGCGCCAGCACCAGGCTGATCAGCAGCATCACCGGGATCTGCACGAGCGCGAACAGCACCACCCGCAGCACCGAACCCATGAACTTCGAGTCGGTCAGGCCCTGTTGGTAGTTGTCGAAGCCGGAGAACTCGTCGGTGGTGCCGCCCAGGCCGAGGCCCGAGGACTGCGAGCGGTACAGCGACTGGTAGACGGCGTACCCGATCGGCAGCAGGTACAGGAAGACGAAGCCGAGCTGGAAGGGCACCGTGAAGGCGGCGCCCTTCCAGCGCAGGGAGCGAATCATCGGGGTGTGCCTCAGCCCTTGACGTTGATGCCGCGGGACTTCAGGTCCTTGACCGTCCACTCCTGCATATGGGCGAGGAGGTCGGTGACCGTCTCCTTCTTGGCGACGACCTGACCCCACTGGCTCTGCAACTCGGTGAACATCGCTGTCCAGTTGGGGCCGAAGGTCCAGTCGGTGGTGACGGTCTTGAGGCTGTCCTTCACGATCTGCTGGGCCGGCTCGTAGTTCTTGCCGAGCAGCTTCTCGGAGATCGCCTCGGGCACGTACGCGTCGCTGTCGGCCAGCGCAGGCATCACACCGCTGCCGGTCTCCGGGCTCGCCATGGTCTTCACCGCGCCGGTGTCGGTGGACATCCACAACGCCGCCTCGGCGGCCTGCTCCTGGTGCTTGCACTGCTCGGACACCAGCGTCAGATTGCCGCTCTGGTTGGTGCCGGCCGGCGTCTTCGCCGCCTCGCCCGCGAACGTCGGCCAGGGCGAAAGCGCCCATTTGCCGAAGGACTTGGTGAAGTTCTGCACCATGCCCGACATCTGCCAGGTGGAGATCTGCCGGGTCGCGGTGTCGCCGTTGTCGAAACTGCGCTGCACGGCCGCGTAGTCGGCGAACGACAGCTTGGCGTTGAGGTCGTTGTCGATGATCTCCTGGATCACCTTCGCGGCCTTGAGGGTGCCCGCGTCCTGGAAGTCCACCTTCCAGGCGTCGCCGTCGATGGCGTACCAGTGCGCGCCCGCCTGCATCGCGAGCACCTCCAGCGTGCTGGGGTCCTCACCGGCGTAGTTCGTGATCTTGATGCCGTGCTTCTTGAGGACCTTGCCCGCGGCGATGAACTCGTCCCAGGTCGTGGGGGCCTTGAGGCCGTACTTCTCGAAGATGTCGGTGCGGTAGATCGTGAACGCGGGCGCCGAGGCGGTCGGGACGCCGTACGTCTTGCCCTGGACCTGACCGGTCGCCCACGAGCCGGAGTTGAACTGGCCCTTGCTCGACTCGACGTACTTCGTGATGTCGGCCAGGGCGCCCTGCGCGACCCAACTCGTCACGTACTCACCGGTGTTCTGGAGGAGGCAGGGGGCGTTGTCGGCCTTGACCGCGTTGCTCAGCTGCTTCTGCATGGTCAACTGGTCGGTGACCTTCGTGTACTTCAGCTGGATGTCCTTGTGCGAGGCGTTGAACGCCTTCACGACGGCCTCCTGGCCGTTGGCCCAGCCCCAGAAGTCCAGGGTGACCGGACCGGAGGACTTGGACCCGGAGTCTCCGGAGTCGGAACCGCCGCAGGCGGCGAGCAGACCCGTCAGCGCGATACCCGCGACGGCGGCGTGGGCGAACCTTCTCCGGGGGCTGGTGAAGTTCATCTGACCGTGTTCCTTCGGAAGTTGGGCGTCTCGGAACGAACGAGGACGACGGCTCGGCCAAGCGGAAGTGGTAGTAAGCGGTTGCTGGGACGGTAGGGCGACGGATCCGGCCAGAGCAAGAGGCGCGCGGAAATTTGTTACGGCGCGTTGTCCGGTGTGTTATGCCGGAGCCGACCTGGGGTGGCGCTCGACCTTGAGGTGTATACGCAGGTCGGCGCCTGTTTGGTGAGGTCTGCGCAGGGCCCGGCCGACCATCGGCGCGGGCCCTGGAGGCTGCGTAAAAATCTCTGGAAAACGTTTACGAAACGATCGCTAGAAGAGCGGCTAGATCATGCGCGTGGCGCGGGCGGCCGGACGGAGTTGCGTACGACGACATGGGTGCCCAGCACGAGATGGTCGCCGTCGCCCTTGCGACGGCCCGCGCCCCCCTCGCGACGGTCGGCGACCGCGCGCAGCGCGACCCGGCCCATCTCCTCGTACGGCACGTGCACGGTGGTGAGTTGGGGGGTCAGCTGGGACGCCAGCGGGATGTCGTCGTACCCGACGATCGACACGTCCTCCGGCACCCGCAGCCCCGCCGCGCGCAGCGCCTGCATGGCACCCGCGGCGACCACATCGGTCCCGGCCAGCACCGCGGTGAAGTCCAGCCCGTCGCGCAGGCTGTCCTGGACGGCGTCGTAACCGTGCTCGTAGTCGTAGAAACCGTGCCGGACCATGCCCGGTTCGAACGGCACGCCGTACGCCTCGAAGGCGCGTTGCGCTCCCCTCAACCGGCCCTGCGCGGTAGTGAGTTCGGCATGTCCCGGCAGGACCAGGACCTTGCGGTGCCCGGCGGACAGGAGGTGGCTGGCCATGGCGTAGGCGCCGCCCTCGTTGTCGTAGTCGACCGTCGTGGCCGGTACGTCGCCCTCCAGCGGTGGCCTGCCCACCAGGACGAGATGGGAGCCGGCCGCGTCGAGGGAGCGGGCGAAGCGGGCCATGCGCAACTGGTACTCGTCGTAGTCGTAGGCACCGCCGAGCAGCACCACTGCGGCGACACCCTGCTGGCGCATCATGTTGACCAGGGCGAGCTCGCGCTCGGGGTCGTCGCCCGTCGTACCGACCAGCGAGAGCCAGCCGCGCAGGGTGGCGGCCCCCTCGACACCCCGCGCGACATGGGCGAACGCGGCGCCGGTGATGTCGTTGATGAGGATCGCCACGGTGGGTGTGCCGCCGCCGGCCAGGGAGCGTGCGTGGGCGTTGGTGACGTAGTCGAGGTCGCCGACCACCTTCATCACCCGGCGGCGCAGCTCCTCCGAGACCGGGTAGTTGCCCGACAGGACGCGGGAGACGCTGGCGACGGAGACCCCTGCCCGTTCCGCCACGTCCCGGATGGTGGCCCGTCCGGCGTCGCCCGAAGCCTTGCGCTGACTCACCCTGGGGGCTCCTTCACCGTCGCGATCGCCCCACCGGGGGCCGGGAGGACACCGGTCGGGGGCCCGGCCCGGAGCCGGTGCGGAAAACCGTATCCCATTGTTTCCGTCGGCCGAGAGGTGCCGGTTCGCTCAGGCGACACGGGTCAGATCCGCGTGCCGCACCTCGTGCGCCAGGGCCCCGCCGGACGCCACCCGTTCCAGCTCCTCCACCACGATCCGCCCGAGTCTCTCCAGCTCGTTGCCGAGCGACCCGGCGATATGGGGGGTGAGGAACACGTTCGGCAGCCGGTACAGCGGTGACCCCGCGGGCAGCGGTTCAGGCTCGGTCACATCGAGTACCGCATACAGTCGACCGGCGACGAGCTCGTCGGTCAGCGCGTCGGGGTCGACCAGTGCGCCCCGGGAGGTGTTGATGAGCACCCCGCCGTCCCGGATCAGCGCGAGCCGCCCGGCGTCGAGCATGCGGTAGGTCTCGGGGATGTCCGGGGCGTGCAGGCTGACGATGTCGCACTGGCTCAACAGGTCGTCCAGCGAGACGAGTTGTGCGCCGAGCGCGGTGGCCTCGGCGGGGCTCACATAGGGGTCGTGGAGCAGGACCGTGAAGTCGAAGGACCGCAGTAGCTCCAGCAGCCGGCGGCCCACGCGGGAGGCCCCGATCACGCCGACGCGGCGGCCGACGTTGCCGGTGTGCGCGGTCTCGGCCGGCGGGGGATAGGCGTGGGTGGTGCGGAACCGCTCGCGGTGGGTGAAGGCCTCCTTCCCGGCGAGCAGGATCATCGCGAGGGTGTACTCCGCGACCGGCAGCGCGTTGCCGGTGACCGCGCTGGACACGCTGATGCCGCGTTCCCACAGTTCCTCGCCGACGAGCGAGCGGACGGAGCCCGCCGCGTGCAGCACGGTGCGCAGCCGGGGGGCGGCGGCGAGGACCTCGGAGTCCAGGCTCGGGCAGCCCCAGCCGGTGATGAGCACCTCGACCGTGGCGAGGGCCTCGGCCGCCGCGGGATCCGCGAAGTCCCGCAGGACCAGGCCGGGTTCGAGGTCGGCCACCTGCCCCAGCCGGGCCATGAGCGCCGGGGGGAACAGCAGGGGGAGGTGCACCGGGTCCATCGCGAACACGGCCCGCGGCAGCTGGGGGGTGGGCATGAGACTCCTGACATGCTGAGTAGTAACAGTTTCAGAAAGCGTCTTCTACCGTAGATCTGCCGGGAACGGCGGGTCAATCGGTCCGGCGGATCGCACGAGCGCGGATTTCGGCGGGCTTCGGCCGGCTCCTTCTCGCCGCGTATGCGCATGTCACGGCGGGGTGGGGCGGTGGAAGCGGGAGTTGGGGCCAGGGTGGGCGGGTTGACGCCGAGCTGTGGGACGGCCCTTTGATCCTCCATGGCAACCGGTTCCCCGCCATGCCGTCAAGAGAGCCTTCTGGCGACTGCCCCTCTGGGGCGGTCGAGTCGCATCCCGTGCTCTCCCGGGTGGCTGAAGTGGCCGTGGTGCGGGGCTTTTCCGATCGGCTCGCACGCCAGAACCGAGGTGGTCCACATCCTCGTACAAGAAGGCTATGACCTGCACCTTCATCGATCGGCGCGACTTTGTCGGCCGCCCTGCGCGTGTCACCGAGGTTACACAGTCTTTTCGAAAACTCGTCGGGCCTCTTGACGCGGTTTCCGGACAGGAAGAAGCTCTGCCCCACTGCCCAACAACCGGTTGCCACGCAATCGAGCCAACTAGGTGAAGCGGGAGGTGGTGCGTTCATGCACCGTCAAGTCGGTGCTTCGATGGGCCGCCGCCGATTCCTCGCCCTGTCGGCGGGAGGTGCCGCGGCCGGCGCTGCCGCGCTGAGCGGCTGTGCGATGCAGGTGTCCAGCGGGGTCAGCGGCTCGGGGGAGACCGTCACCGTGATGGTCAACTCCGGGGACATCCTCCCGGAGCAGGTGCGGCAGGCGAACAAGGCCCTCGGCATCAAGATCGTCCTGGTGAAGTACGACATCACCAAGCTGATCGCGATGCTGACCAGCGGCAGCCCGCCCGACCTGGTGCGCGGTGTGGGTGCCGTGGACGCGCCGTTCTTCGCGGCGCGGGACGTGGCCGAGGAGCTGGACCCGTATTTCGCGGGGAGCGGTGTGCTCAAGCTGGACGACCTGGATCCCGTCAACGACCTGTGGCGGTTCGACGGCCGGACCCAGGGCAAGGGCCCGCGCTACGGCATGGCGAAGGACTTCTCGCAGGATTCCATGTACTGGTACAACACCGCGGCCTTCGACAAGGCCGGTGTCGACCGCCCGGCGGAGACCGAGCCGATCACCTTCGAGGAGTGGCAGGACACCGCCAAGCGGCTCGTGCAGCGCAAGAACGGTCAGACCACCGTCTTCGGCGGCAGCTACGGCGGCCTCACCCGGGCCACGCTCCTGTCGACCCTGACCGCGTCCGCCGGCGGCAACCTGTTCAACGACGACTTCTCCCGCGTCGACTTCACGACCCCCGAGGCCCGCAAGGCCCTGGCCTGGTACATCGACTACTGCGCCACCAAGGTGGGGCCGAGCCTCATCCAGCCCGACCCCAACGGCTGGGACGGGCCCACCTATCAGGCCGGACGGCTGGGCATGTCGAACTCCGGCTACTGGCTGGGCGGCATGATCTACCCGGACAAGAAGCTGGCGCAGGTCTCCCGGCTGGCGCCCGCCCCGGTGTTCGCGGGCGGCGCGCGGATCAGCGCCTGCCAGGGCGGCACCGGACTGTGGATGCCGCGCGGAGCCAAGAACAAGGACGCCGCCTGGCGGGTCTTCGAGTGGTTCTTCGGCGAGGAACCGGCCAAGGCACGCGCCTCCGGCGGCTGGGGCATCCCCACGCTGAAGTCCCTGCGCTCCCTGATGCCCAGTCAGGAGGATTACCAGAGACGGGTGTTGAAGGTGCAGAACAACGAGCTGAAGCATTTCTCGGTCGTCTCCTTCACCCCGTACACCAGGGCGGACGCGTTCGACGCGCTCTTCAACCAGATCGCCCCCGCCGCGATGAACGGCCAGATCTCCGTCGACACCCTCGCCGGGCGCTTGAACTCGGCCATCAACGAGCAGCTCAAGCGCGGTAAGGAGCAGGTGGGATGACGGTCGATCAGATCTCCTCCGTCGCGGACCGGCCCGACGCCACCGCGGGCCCCGGACGCGCCCGCGCCGCCACCGGCCGGCCGCGGACCTCCATGACGGCCCGCAGACACCGCGCGTTCTATCTGTTCACCTCACCCTGGATCATCGGGTTCCTGCTGCTGACCGTCGTGCCGATGGCGTACGCGCTGTGGCTGAGCTTCACCACCTTCGACGGCATCTCGCCCAACTGGAAGTACGTCGGCCTCGGCAACTACCGTGAGCTGCTGGGCGATCCGGTCACCTGGGACTCCCTCGGCCGCGCCGGACTGTTCGCTGTCACTTCGGTGCCGCTGTCGATCATCGCGGGCCTCGGCCTCGCCGTACTGGTCAACCGGCCGCTCAAGGCACGCGGGCTCTTCCGTACCCTGCTCTATCTGCCCGCCGTGGTACCGCCGGTGGGCGCGGGCCTCGCCTTCAAGCTGCTCTTCGACCAGAACTCCGGTGCCACCAACGGCGTTCTGACCTTCTTCGGCATCGACGCCGTCGCCTGGCTCGCCGACCCCTACGCCCGCTACGTCCTGCTGATGACCGTGCTCTGGGCGGCCGGCAACATCATGATCATCTCGCTGGCCGGGCTCCAGGACGTCCCCCGCGAACTCCACGAGGCGGCCCGCATCGACGGGGCGAGCGCCTGGCGCACCTTCCGCAGCATCACCGTGCCGCTGCTGTCGCCCGTACTGCTCTTCCAGACGGTCACCGGGATGATCGCCTCGGTGCAGACCATCATGCCGCTGCTGCTGGCGCCGCTCGGCGACACGAGCGGGATCACCACCGTCCCGCAGTCCAACTACCTCTACATGATGCATGTGTTCGCGCAGTACTTCGCGCTCGGCCGCTACGGCTACGCGTCCGCGCTGCTGTGGGTGCTCTTCGTCCTGATCCTCGTCGTGACCGGACTCATCTTCAAGTTCACGTCCGGCGCCGTGTTCTACAACGTCGACCCGGAGGCGAAGAAGTGACCGCGACCAGCCTGCCGCCCAAGTCAGCGATCTCCGGCCCGCGTTCAGCACCGGCAGCCGGCGTCCGCGTTCGGGTGCGCGCCAGACGCCTCGCCCTCTACACGGTCCTCGTCTCCGTCACCGGCCTGTTCCTCGGCCCGTTCGGCTGGCTGATCCTCTCCGGACTCAAGACACAAGGGGAGTTGGCCGCCTCACCCGTGCACTGGCTGCCCGACGCCTTCCAGTGGCACAACTTCGCCGACGCCTTCAACCAGATCGACTTCCTCGGCTACGCCCGCAACTCCCTGATCATCGCCCTGCTCTACGCCACGCTCGTCACCCTCAGCTCGGCCTGGGTCGGCTTCGGCTTCGCCCGCCTCGACGCCCCCGGCAAGAAGGTGCTGTTCGGGGTGCTGCTCGGCTCGATGATGCTCCCGCAGATGGTCACCCTGCTGCCCACCTACCTGATCTTCGCCAAGCTCGGCATGGTCGACACCTACTGGCCATGGGTGCTGTGGGGGCTGTCCGCCGCGCCGTATCTCGTCTTCCTCTTCCGGCAGTTCTTCGCGGGCATGCCCCGCGAACTGGAGGAGGCCGCCATCGTCGACGGCTGCGGCTACACCTCGATCTTCTGGCGGATCTTCCTGCCGCAGTCCTGGCCCGTCCTGTCGGCGAGCTTCATCATCGCCTTCACCTGGACCTGGGGCGACTACATCGCCCCGCAGCTGCTGCTGTCCACCGACCGCACCACACTCGCCGTCGCCGTGATGACCACCTACATCAACGAGGCCGGCACACCCGTCCCCGAACTCCAGGCCGCGGCCTCCGTGATGTACGTCGTCCCCATCCTGCTGATCTTCCTCATCGCCCAGCGCGGCTTCGTCGCCGGGATGTCCACGACGGGCCTCAAGTAGCCACGTCCTGGGGCGAGTTGCCCGCTCACTCTGTAGGCCTTCTGGCCTTTGAATTTTCGCGAGGAGTACTGAGATGAACACGCCCCTGTCGCGCCGTACCGCCCTCCAGGCGGCGGGCGCCACCGTGCTCGCCGCCGGTCTCACCAACCTGACGGCCGCGGCGGCCCGGGCCGACGACGCCGCGGTCGAGCCGGAGTTGGTGACGTACCCCGTACCGTCCGGCGCCCCCGTGAACACCGGCAGCTACACCGTCAAGGTCCGGGTGCCTGGCGGTAGTTGGGAGACACTCGGGGTCTACCGGCCCACGCTCGCCGAGATCAACGCCACCACCGGCAGCAAGAAGCAGTACAACTCCTCCCTCGCCTACTTCGACTTCTGCGGTCAGGTCGAGGTCGAGGTGACGTACATCAAGGGCGGCACCCAGAAGGTGCGGGTGCGGCCGGACTCGTACGGCATCGCACCCGAAGTCCTCGCCGACACCCTGCGGTTCACCCTGGACAGACCGCGCAACATCGTCGTCCAGATCAACGACGACCTCTTCGACTCCCTGCACCTCTTCGCCCGCCCGATCGAGAAGCGCAAGCCGAAGGCGGACGACGCCGACGTCCTCTACTACGGCCCCGGCGTCCACACCACCGCCGACGGGTACCTCAACGTCCCCTCGGGCAAGACCGTTTACCTCGACGGCGGCGCCCTGCTCAAGGCCACCGTCGTCTTCAAGGACGTACAGGACGCCCGGATCACCGGCCGCGGCGTGCTCGCCGGCACCAAGGCGGGCGGCATCCTCGTCGAGGGCTCGACCGACATCCGTATCGACGCCGTGACCGTGCTCAACCCCAACGGCTACGCGGTCCAGATCGGCGAGTCCACCGACGTCTCCATCAAGGGCCTGTGCGCCTTCAGTTCCAAGGGCTGGGGCGACGGCATCGACGTCTTCTCCAGCACCGACGTCACCATCGACGGTGTCTTCATGCGCAACTCCGATGACTGCATAGCCATTTACACCCACCGCTGGGACTACTACGGCGACACCAGGAACATCACCGTCAAGAACTCCACCCTCTGGGCGGACGTCGCCCACCCCATCAACGTCGGCACGCACGGCAACACCGAGAACCCCGAGACGCTGGAGAACCTGGTCTTCCGGAACCTCGACATCTGCGACCAACGCGAGCCCCAGATGAACTACCAGGGCTGCATCGCCCTCAACGTCGGCGACTCCAACCTCCTGGAGAACGTCCGCGTCGAGGACGTGCGGATCGAGGACATCCGCTGGGGGCAGGTCATCTACCTCAAGGTCATGTACAACACGAAGTACAACACCTCGGTCGGCCGCGGCATCCAGGACGTGTACGTCAAGAACCTGACCTACACGGGCACCCACGCCAACCCGTCGCTCTTCCTCGGCTACGACGCCGAACACGCCATCGACAACGTGACGTTCGAGAACCTCGTGATCAACGGCCAGGTCATCGCCGACTCGATGAAGAAGCCGAGCTGGTACTACACCACCGACTCGATCCAGTGGTACTACAACGAGCACGTCACCAACCTGAAGTTCCTCACCACCGCCGAGGCCGAGGCGGCCGCGGCGTCGTGATCACTCCCCGTACTTCCGGTACCTCCAGTAGTCACAGCACTCCCGGCACTTCGGTGACGAGCCGCCGAGGGCTTCTCGGCGGCACCGCGGCCCTGCTGCTGGCGGCGGGCGCCGGCGGACTGCTCGTGCCCGGCACGGCGCGGGCGGCGGACGGCGAGTCGACCGCATACGACGAGTCGACCGCATACCGCGAGACGACCGTAGACGGTAGACAGTTCACCCACCCCGGCCTACTTCATACAGTCGACGACATATCGCGGATGAGATCTGCCGTCGCCGCCAAGGAATCCCCGATCTACGACGGCTATCTCGCGTTCGCCGCTCACGCCCGCTCGCAGTCGACGTACACGGTCCAGAACACCGGCCAGATCACCTCCTGGGGCCGCGGCCCCACCAACTTCCAGAATCAGGCCGTCGCCGACTCGGCCGCCGCCTACCAGAACGCCCTCATGTGGGCCGTCACCGGCAACCGCGCCAACGCCGACAAGGCCCGGGACATCCTCAACGCCTGGTCGGCCTCGCTGACCATGGTCACCGGAGCCGACGGGCCGCTCGGCGCGGGGCTCCAGGTCTTCAAGTTCGTCAACGCGGCCGAACTGCTGCGGCACTCGGACTACGACGGCTGGAGCGACGCCGACATCGCGCGCTGCGAGGAGTCCTTTCTGCGCGTCTGGTATCCGGCGATCTCCGGCTACATGCTGTACGCCAACGGCAACTGGGATCTGACGGCCCTTCAATCCATCCTGGCCATCAGTGTGTTCTGCGAGGAACGCACCCTCTTCGAGGACGCCCTGCGGTTCGCCGCGGCCGGTGCCGGCAACGGCAGTGTCCGCAACCGCGTCGTCACGGCCGACGGCCAGGGCCAGGAGAGCGGCCGCGACCAGGGCCACGAACAGCTCGCCGTCGGCCTCATGGGCGACGCCGCGCAGGTCGCCTGGAACCAGGGCGTCGACCTCTGGGCCTTCGACGACCACCGCATCCTCGCCAACGCCGAGTACGCCGCCCGCTACAACCTCGGCGGCGCCGTCCCCTTCACCCCCGACCTCGACCGCACCGGCAAGTACATCAAGACCGCCGTCTCCGACAAGGTCCGCGGCACCCTGCCGCCGATCTACGAGATGTACTACGCCCATTACGCGGGCGTCCGTGGCCTCGACACCCCGTACACCAAGGCGGCCGTCTTCCGGGGGACCGGCGGCGCCCGCGTCGTCGAGGGCAGCAACGACGACCTGCCGGGCTGGGGGACGTTCGCGTACGCCGGGACGACGGCACCGGTATCGGCATCGGCCGGGTCGACCGTGCCGACGGCGCCGGCGGGTGTCACGGCGGTGGGCGACGACGACGGTGTGTCGGTCATCGTGGCGTGGCTGCCGTCGGCGTGGGCGACGGCGTACAGCGTGCGCCGGGCGAGCAGGCCGCAGGGGCCGTACGCCGAGATCGCGTCGGCGGTCGACGGAACATCGTATGCAGACGACGGTGTACGGACCGGGCGGACCTACTACTACACGGTCACCGCCGCGAACCCCCAGGGGAGCAGCGGAGCATCGAGCCCCGTCGCCGCCACCGCCGGCCTCCCGGAACCCTGGGCCACCCAGGACATCGGCGATGTGAAGATCCTGGGCTCCGCCGCCTTCGACGGCGAAAGGTTCCTCCTGGAGGCGAGCGGCACCGCCGACACCCACCGCCTCGTCCACCTTCCCCTGCGCGGCGACGGCTCCGTCACCGCGCGGATCGTGTGGCCGCTGACCTCGCAGTACTCCAAGATCGGCGTCAGCCTCCGAGCCGGCCTCGACGCGGACGCCGCGCACGCCTCGATGCTGATCCAGGGCCTGCCGCTGCACACCTGGAGCGGCGTGTGGACCGTACGCCCCTCGGCCGGCGCGGACGTCTCCACCACCGGCAGCACCCCGGTACCGCCCTCCCAGCAGGACGCGATCACGGTGAACGCATCCTTCCCGATCTCCGACCTCGGCGCGCTGCCGGAGTCGGCGACCCCGCTCGAAGCCCCGTACGTCGAGGGCGCCGGTGACGGCTACCGGCTGCGGGCGCCGTACTGGGTGCGGGTGACCCGCAGGGGCCGTTGGTGCACCGGGGCGATCTCGCCCGACGGCATACGGTGGACAGAAGTCGGTCGTACCGAGGTCGACGGTCTACCGCACATCGCATACGCCGGTCTCGTCCTCACCTCCTGCCTCGGAGTCGACGAGGACTACGCCGAAACCGGCACCGGCGCCTTCGACCACGTCAGCGTGGTCTCCAGCGCGGCAGGCGAGGTCTGGTCCACCCCCCGCCCCGCCCGCACCGCCACCGACCTGCGGGCGGCCACCGGCGCCGACGCCGTCGAGCTGGCCTGGACCGACCCGGATCTCTCCGCCCAGTACAAGGTGCTGCGCGCCACCACCGCCGACGGCCCCTACGAGACGATCGCGAGCCGCGTCGCCCCGGTCGGCTTCGGCACCCGCATCCGGTACACCGACGCCACCGGCACTTCCGGCACGGAGTACCACTACGTCGTCGCCAAGACGAACAGCTCCGGACGCGGCCCCTTCTCGGAACCCGCCTCCGCACGGATGCCTACACCCGGCGCACCCCAACTCACCTCCGTCACCACCGCGTTCGCGAACAAGGGAGAACCCTTCCGGCACCTTCTGCGCGCCTCGCACGAGCCCATACGGTTCACCGCCGACGGGCTCCCCGACGGCCTGCGCCTCGACCGACGCACCGGCCTGATCTGCGGAACCCCCACCGGGACAGGGGAGTTCACGATCACGACCGGCGCGGGCAACGCGGCCGGCGAAGGCACCGGCACCCTGGCCCTCACCGTCGGCACGCCCCCGCCCACCCCCTGGACCCACGGCGACCTCGGCGACCCCGTCCTCGACGACCGTGCCTACGGCACCCTCGGAGTCGTAGCGGTCGCGACACCCGGCAGCACCTCGTACGCCGACGGCACTTTCACCGTCCGCGGCGCGGGTACCGACCTCTCCGTCAACAACCAGGGAATGACAGGGCAGTTCGTGCGGCAGCCCGTCACCGGAGACTGCGAGGTCACCGCCCGTCTGGTCTCCCGCACCGGCGCCACCGCCGACCGGGTCGGCCTGTTGATGGCCAAGTCGCTCTCCCCGTTCGACCAGGCGGCCGGAGTCATCGTCACCGGCGGCACCACCGCACAGCTCATGCTGCGCAAGACCGTCGCCGGGGCCTCCGCCTTCTCCGGCACCGCCACCGTCCAACTGCCCCTGCTGCTACGGCTGAAGCGCACCGGGACCGCCTTCACCGCAGCTGTCTCCACCGACGACGGCGCCACCTGGACCGACCTCGCCTCCGGCGAGATCCCCGGCTTCGGCGACGCCTCCTACCACGTCGGCCTCGTGGTCTGCTCCCGCAGCCCGCTGGTCCGCTGCACCACCCAGTTCGAAGAGGTGAGTGTCACCTCTCTCTAGATCCCCCCACGGATTGGAGACGCACATGAGCCGCACCTCCCCCCACCGGCCCGTCCAGGAAGGCGAGTTGAGCCGCCGCGGTCTGCTGAGGACCGCCGGCGGACTCGGGGCCGCCCTCGCCCTCGGTGGCGGTGCCTTCGCCGCCACCACGGCGGACGCCGCCCCGTCCACCTGGACCCACCCCGGCATGCTCCACAACGCCGGTGACATCAACCGCGCCAAGGTCAGGGTCGCCGCCGGTACCGACCCCTGGCTGTCCGGCTGGAACCGGCTGACCGCCAACTCCCACTCCCAGTCCACCTGGACCAACCGGGCCACCGCCACCGTCATCCGCGGCGGAACCGGCGAGAACTACGGACTGCTCTACAACGACATCGCCGCCGCCTACCAGAACGCCCTGCGCTGGAAGGTCGGCGGCACCGAGGCCAACGCCGTCTGCGCCGCGAACATCCTCAACGCCTGGTCCACCACGCTCACTTCGATCAGCGGCAACGCCGACCGCTTCCTCGCCGCCGGCCTCTACGGCTGGCAGTTCGCCAACGCCTGCGAACTCATGCGGGACTACGACGGGTTCGACCTCGCCGCCGCCCAGGAGCTGATGGCGAACGTCTTCTACCCGATGAACAACAGCTTCCTCACCAACCACAACGACGCCTGCATCACCAACTACTGGGCCAACTGGGACCTCTGCAACATGGCCTCGATCCTGGCCACCGGCATCCTCAACGAGGACAGCGCCAAGTACGACCAGGCCGTCACCTACTTCAAGTCCGGCGCGGGCAACGGCTCCATCGCCCACGCGGTCCCGTACCTCTACACCGACAGCGACGGTTACGACCTCGGCCAGTGGCAGGAGTCCGGCCGCGACCAGGGGCACACCGTCATGGGCATGGGCCAGATGGGCGCGATCTGCGAGATGGCCTGGAACCAGGGCGACGACCTGTACTCCTACGACAGTCGCCGCTTCATGAAGGCCGCCCAGTACGTCGCGAAGTACAACCTCGGCAACGACGTCCCCTTCACCACCTACACCTGGGGCACCGGCCAGAGCTGCGCCCAGTCCTCCCAGACGGTCATCTCCTCCGCCTCCCGCGGCCAGGTCCGCCCGGTCTGGGCCATGCTCCACTTCCACTACAACCGGCGGCTCTACCTCGACGACAAGTACATCTCCGCGTTCTACTACGCCAACGCCCCCGAGGGCGGAGGCGGGGACTACGGCACCACCAGCGGCGGCTTCGACCAGCTCGGCTTCGGCACGCTGATGTACGCGAAGTAGCGTCGCCCACCGACCGCATGCAGGTGATTGCCGACCGTATGCAAGCGGTCGCCGACTGTATGCGATGTACCTCGAACAGCCTCCAGTTCGCCTCGTGCACCGGAATAGCCGGCCGTGATGTGGTGCTCTGTTGTTACCGGTGCACGAGCGCGGCGAGGAGGCTGGTGGTCGAATGACAGCAGTCCGGACAGACCCCGTGGTGAGCACGCCGTACGGATCCGTACGCGGCCGGTACGAGAACGGGATCGCGGTGTTCCGCGGCATCCCCTACGCGGCGCCCCCCTTCGGCCCCCGCAGGTTCCGGCCGCCCGTCCCGCCCGAGCCCTGGGACGGCGTCCGCGACGCCGGAGCCTTCGGGCCGACGGCGCCGAAACCGCCGTACTCCGAAGCCTTCGCCCAGTACCTGTCCGACCCGGTCGTGCCCGGTGACGACTGCCTCAACCTCAACGTGTGGACACCGGAGCCGGGCCGCGGAGCCCGGCTCCCGGTTCTCGTCTGGCTGCACGGCGGCGCCCTGACCAGGGGATCCTCCGCCGTACCGGTCTACGACGGGCAGGCCTTCGCGCGCGACGGCGTCGTCCTCGTCTCCGTGAACTACCGGCTGGGAGTCGAGGGCTACGGCCTCTTCCCGGACACCCCCGCCAACCCCGGCCTGCGCGACCAGCTCGCCGCACTGGAATGGGTGCACCGTTCGATCGAGAACTTCGGCGGCGACCCCGCCCGCGTCACCCTCGCCGGCCAGTCCGCCGGCGCCATCAGCACCGGCGCCCTGCTCGCCGCACCGCAGGCGCAGGGCCTGGTCCGGCGCGCGATCCTGCAGAGCGGGCCGCCCGAGGCCGCCGACCGGGACAAGGTACGGCGGATGGTGCGCCGCATGGCCACCCGGCTGAAGATCCCCGCCACCGCCGCCGCCTTCGCCGAGGTCGACCCCGAACTGCTGCTGCGCACCCAGGGCGAGGTCGGCCGGCTCAGCAGCCCGGTGCTCGGCGGCCCCGCCTTCGGCATCGTCGTCGACGGCGACCTCGTCCCGCGCGACCCCCTGGAAGCGCTCATCGACGGCGACGTCGCCCGTGACGTCGACCTGATGGCGGGCTGGACCCGCGACGAGTACCGGCTCTGGCTGGTCCCCGGCGGCCTCCTCGAACGCGTCGACCGCCTCGGCCCCGTCGCCCTCGCCGGCGCCATGGCCCGCTGCCACACCGGCCACGAGATACCGCGCGGCTACCGCACCCTGCACCCCGAGGCCGGCACCGCCGACATCGTCGGCCAGATGGTCACCGACCACCTGCTCCGCATCCCCTTGCACCGCCTGGCCGAGGCCCGCCCCGGCACCTCGTACGTCTACGAGTTCGCCTGGCCCTCCAACCTCCCCGGCCTCGGCGCCTGCCACGCCCTGGAACTCGGGTTCGTCTTCGGCACGGGCGACAGCCCGGAGTCCGTGAAACTGGCGGGCGAGGGCGCCCCGCACGAGCTGACCGAGGCGATGCACGGGGCGTGGGTGCGGTTCGCGGTGGAGGGTGATCCGGGGTGGGAGGCGTGGGACGCGTCGCATCCGGTGCGGATCTTCGGAGACGGTGGACGGGATACCGTAGGCTCCGCGTCTACGGTATACGATCCGCGGCATACCGTAGACACTCTGAACGCCGCATACGATCCGCGGGGTACCGTACGCACCCCGTACACCGCATACGGTCCACGGGATCCGGAATTCGCCCTCTGGGACGCCGAACCCACCGCCGACCTCACCCCTCCGGAATCCACACCCGCATCGGCCCCTCCTCACGGTTCGCCCACGCGTAGTACGGAACTGCGGTCAGTGGTACGGCGTCTGCGCCTCCCCGGCGCAGTCCGTCGGCCGTGACCACGGTGACCCCGCCCAGCAGGTCGGGGTCGTGCCGGACGGTGAGACGGGAGCCGTACGGCAGGGTCAGGTCGTCGAAGCGGACGCCGGGCTGCTGGTCCACGCCCTCCAGGCAGTGGACCAGCGGGCCGCGCTCGATGGCGACACAGCCGCGTACGGCGTCCACGCGCGGGTCGGGGCGGGTGAGGCGGGGGTTCAGTTCCAGGTCGAGGGTGAGGGTGTCGCCGGGGGACCAGTGGCGGCGCAGCCCCAGCCAGCCGGGGAGCGTCTCGGCGGGCGGTTCGCCGTCGGGGGCGGTGGCGGTGAAGTCCGTGCACCAGGACGGGATCCGCAGCGACAGTGTCCAGTCGGCGTCCGGCGCCTCCTCGACGGTCACCGTGATCCGCCCCTCCCAGGGGTAGGCGGTCGCGACGCTGACCCGGCCGCCCCCGGCCTCGTACACGCCGGTCGCGTACTGGTGCAGCTGAAGGCCCGCGTCGTCCCCGGTGGTCCCGCTCGCCATGTAGTGCGGGAGGGAGGCCAGGAGCCGCATCACGTTCGGCGGGCAGCAGGCGCAGCGGAACCAGGCGGTACGACGGGCCGCCTTGTCCGGCTCGAACGCGCCCTCGTACTCCTCGCGCACGTGCAGCGGGTTGACGTACAGCCAGCTGTCGCCGTCCAGGCCGACGCCGGCCAGGAAGCCGTTGTAGAGGGTGCGTTCGACGAGGTCGGAGTACTTCGCTTCGCCGGTCAGCAGCGCCATCCGCCAGGAGAACTGGATCGACGCGATCGCCGCGCAGGTCTCCGCGTAGGCCCGGTCCGACGGCAGTTCGTACGGCTCCCCGAACGCCTCGCCCTCGTGCCGGGCCCCGACGCCGCCCGTCAGGTATGTCTTCGACGCCACCATCGCGTCCCACAGTCGCTCGGCTACTGCATACAGTTCACGGTCGCCCGTCTCCGAGGCCAGATCCGCCACGCCCGCCAGCAGATACAGCTGCCGTACGGCGTGCCCGGTGACCGTCGTGGCCTCGCGCACCGGCGTGTGGTCCTGCCAGTACGCCCGGCCCAGATGAGGGTTGACGTCGGCGTCCAGCAGGCCGTGGCCGCGCCGGTCCACGAAGTGTCCGGCGAGGTCCAGCCAGCGCCGTTCCCCGGTCTCCCGGTACAGCTCCACCAGCGCGGTCTCGATCTCGGGATGCCCGCAGACACCGTCGATCCGCCCGCCCGGACCGAGGACCGACGCGATGTGTACGGCGAACCGTTCGGCGACGTCGAGGAGTTCACGGCGTCCGGTCGCCCGGTGGTGGGCGACCGCGGCCTGGAGAAGATGGCCCGCGCAGTACAACTCGTGGCCCCAGCCCAGCTCTTGCCAGCGGCGTTCCGGGCGGGCGACCTGGTAGTACGACTGCAGGTAGCCGTCCGCGTCCTGCGCGGCGGCGAGCAGCGCGACCAACTCGTCGACATGAGCTGTCAGTTCAGCGTCCTCGGGGTGGTCGGCGAGGTGCCATGAGGCCGCCTCCAGCCACTTGTGCACGTCCGAGTCCTGGAACGGGAAGTCGCCGTTGAAGGAGCCCTTGCCGTCGGCGGCGGCGCGGAGGTTGGCGAGGTTTCCGGCCTCCTCCAGCAGCGCGGGGCCCCGGGGGATGCTCGCCTCGGCGTTGGTGCGGCGGCGGGCGGCCCAGAATCCGCCGGTGATGCGGGCGGCCGCCGCCGGGTGGAGGGCAGTGTGCGCGCCGGGAGTCGGGCGGATGGGGCCGGTGCTCATACGGGGTGGCTCCGAAGGGCGAGAGTGCGGGTGGAAAGCGGTTTCCGCGGCCTGAGCATAGGAATCAACCGGCTCCCCCGACAAGAGGGGAACTATTCCTGCGGCGGCGCGACTGTTTCGTTCGCTGCGCCCTTCGGCGTGGTGGTTCGCTGCCCCCTGTCGGCGTTGCCGTTCGCGTTCTCCCTGTCGGGCGCGACGGTTTGCCGCCGCTCCAGGGGTGTGCCCCTCGCCGTGCCCCCGCCCGCGCCACGCCCCGCTAGTCCTTGAGCGGCGCCACCGAGTCCCGTACCACCACATGCGTGCCCAACAGCAGGTGTTCATCAGGGGTGTTGGGCTCGCGGCCCAGCGCGGTCCGCACCGCGAGCCGCCCCAACTCCTCGTAGGGGACGTGCACGGTCGTCAGCGCGGGATGCAGGTCCCGGGCGAACGGGATGTCGTCGTACCCCGCCAGCGACACATCGTCCGGCACGCTGAGCCCCGCCTCGTGCAGCGCGGTGAGCGCGCCGGCCGCGACCATGTCGGTGGCGGCGACCACCACCGTGAAGTCCAGCCCCTGTTCGAGCGCCCCGCGCATCAGACGGTGCCCGGAGTCGCGCGTGAAGTCGCCGTGCAGCACCAGCTCCGGGGCGGGCTCGACGCCGCGTGCCCGGTGAGCCGCCAGATAGCCGCGCTCGCGGCCCTGCGCCGTGGAGTGGTCCGGTTTGCCGCCGAGGAACAGCACCCGGCGGTGCCCCTGGGCGAGGACGTGCGCGACCAGGGCATAGGCGCCGCCCTCGTTGTCGTACTCGATGACCGTGACGGGCGCCCCGGGCCCCAGCGGCGGGCGGCCGCACAGCACCAGGCGGGAGCCCGCCGAGGCCAGCGAGTCGGCCATGCGGCGGGTGCGGTCGCGGTACTCGACGGTGTCGGCGCCGCCGCCGACCAGGATCACGGCGGCCGCCCGCTGCGCGCGCATCATCTCCACGAACTCCACTTCGTGCCGCGCGTCCCCCTCCGTGCTGCAGACGAGGCACAGATGCCCGAGCCGCATCGCCTCGCGCTCCACACCGTGCGCCATCAGCGCGAACGACGGGCCGGTGATGTCCTCCAGGACGAACGCCAGCGTCGGCGTGCCGACACCGGCGATCGCCTTGGCCCGTGCGTCGGCCACGTAGTCCAGGTCACGGACCGCGCGCATCACCCGGGTGCGGGTCGACGCGCTGACCGGATAGACCCCGCCGAGTACCCGGGACACCGTCGACGCGGACACCCCCGCACGGGCCGCCACGTCCCGGATCGTGCTGCGGCTCGCGTCCTCGCTCTTTCTGGTCATGCCTGCCTCGTCCCTCTCCCCGGGCCTGGTGGGCCCACCCCTCGGGAACTGCGGCAACATGATGGCAACCGGTTCCCGATGCGGAGGCTAGCAGCGGGGGAGGGCGGGGACGAGGGGGTGCGGCGGGAACCGCGGCCGGAACCGCGACGGGTTCCGGAGGCGAGGGTTTACGCCGCCGTCAACGTCCCCGCGATCGACGTGATCGCCTCCGGTCCCACCCGGCAGCACCCGCCGATCAGCCGGGCCCCGGACTCCCGCCAGGCGCGGACCTGGCCCGGGGTGAAGGAGGAGTCGCCGTTCCAGGCACGGGCCTCGGCGTCCCAGGCCTCGCCGCTGTTGGGGTAGACGACGACCGGCTTGCCGGTGACACGGGCCGCGATCTCGATCGCCGCGTCGACGTCCTCGGGGGCGCAGCAGTTCACGCCGACCGCGATCACCTCGTCCGCGTCGGCGGCCAGGGCGAAGGCGTCCTCCAGCGGCTGGCCGGCGCGCGTGTGCCGACCGTCGATCGAATACGAAAGCCAGACGGGTGTATGCAATCCACGGACCGCCCGCAACAGCGCCTCCGCCTCATCGGCGTCCGGAACGGTCTCCAGGGCCAGCACATCGGGCCGAGCGGCGGCGAGAACTTCGAGACGGGGCCGGTGGAAGAGTTCGAGCTCGTCGACGCTCAGACCGTACCGGCCGCGGTACTCGGAACCGTCCGCGAGCATCGCCCCGTACGGGCCCACCGACGCGGCCACCCACAGCGGCCGCGTGACGCCCTTCTCCCGCGCTTGCCGCGCCGCCTCACGTGCCAACTCGACGCTCGCCGTGAGCAGTTCGGCCGCCCGCTCGCGGTCGATGCCGCGCTTGGCGAAGCCCTCGAAGGTGGCCTGATAGCTGGAGGTGATGGCCACGTCCGCGCCGGCCTCGAAGTAGGCGAGGTGCGCCTCGGTGATCGCCTCGGGCCGCTCGGCGAGCAGCCGCGCCGACCACAGCTCGTCGCTCAGGTCATGCCCGGCGGACTCGAGCTGGTTGGACATACCGCCGTCGAGCACGACGGTCCCGGCGGCGAGCGCCTCGGCGAGGGTCTCGGCTGAGGAGGAGTTGCTGGTCATGCCATCGACGGTAGCCGCTCGGCGCCCGGAACCCCCACTGATGTCCACCCCGCGAACAGGTCGGCCTGCCGGGAGGTGATCGCGTCGCCCGCTGTCCGGCCTAGTCAGGGGGATGCCCGCTGCCAGTGCCGCTGACCGTTCCGCCGTACTGAAGGTCCTCACCCGCGGCAGGAGGCACCGAGCGGGCGCTCACGGGTGAGGCTCATAGGCTCATCCGTGAGACGCATGCCGCCCGCCCCGCCGCTGCCCTCCGCGGCGGTGTCGGGTCGCCGGGACCGCGAGGCCGCCGAGCAGGCCGAGTCCCAGTGCGTACGGCCACCAGCCCATACGGTCGTCCGTGGCGGCCCCCGCGTTCTCGGTCACCGCGGCACCGGAGCTCGAAGTCGTGGGCGCGGAAGGGGACTTGCTCGGCGTCGCCGCAGGGGTGAGTACGACGTCGTTGCCGTCGCCGCCCCGGTAGCTGATCCGGTACGTGGTGTCGGCGAGCTTCACCTTCGCACCCTCCTTCAGGCCGGTGAACGCGCCTGAAGTCTTCGAGTCGCCCGTGTGGTTGAGCACGGTGATCTCGTCGGCGGGCTCGGCCCCGGCCCCGGCGGCCGCGGCAGTTTCGGCCGCTCCGGCGGTCGCCAGGTCCAGGTCACCGGCCAGCCGGACCGCGCCGGTCACCTTCAACGGCTTGTCGCGCAGGACGAGTTCGCCTTTCGAGCTCTGTGTGTAGTTCCCGGAGACCGTGATGCCGCCCGCGACGACACCGTCGTTGGTCACCGAGCCCTGCACCGTGCCCTTGCCGCTCAGGGAGGTCGACAGCCGCAGTCCCGCCGTACCGACGTCGAGACGTGCGCCGGCGGTCGTCAGCCGGATCGCCCTGGTGTGCCGGAGGGTCGCGCCTTGCCGCAGGGCGAGGGTGCCCTTCTTCACCGTCGTCGTGCCGGTGTACGTCACTCCGCTCCCGGTCAGTGTGGTCGTCGCGGCGCCGGCCTGGGTGAGCGAGCCGTTGCCGCCGATGCGGGGGAGGGACAGTGCTTTGCTGACGTTGTTCACGACGAGCGAGCCATGGTTGACGATCTTGTACAGACTGCCTGCGGTATACAGTCCACCGTCGCCACCCGACCGGCCGCTGCCCAGCCGCAGCACCGCACCCTTCTCGACGGTCGTCGAACCGTTGTAGTACTGCACCGCCGCGAACGTGACGTCGTTCCCGCGCGTCCCGGCGATGACGACGTCCCCGGCACCGGGCGCCGCGAGCGTGTCGTGGAACTTGCCGCCGCCGATGGGTGCGCCCAGCGTCACCGGCCCGTTGTAGTCGAAGGTGAGCAGCGAACGGGAGCGCGCGGCGAGGAGGTTGATGTAGACGGTCTCCGCCGTGCCCGGCATGAAGATCTTGTGCGTCGTGCCGTCGCCCCACTGGACGTTGGCGCCCTTGATGTTGGTGCCGCGCTTGTTGACGTTCTTCCGGGCGGGCGTCCAGTTCAGGGACGGGTCGCTGAGCGAGGGGTTGGTGTCGCCGCCCTGGTTCGACCAGCTGTACTGGCCCGTCAGGATCACCTTGCTGCCCGGCCGGGACTGGACGTTGATGTCGCTGCCGTACTCGCGCTGGTAGAAGTCCATGCCCATGGTGACGGTCTGGCCCAGCGGGGTGTCCACGGTCCAGGTGCCCTGGTTGAGGATCTTGCGGACATTGGGTAGCGAGGTCGCGAACTCGGGTCTTCCGGCGTTGAGTTGGGTGCCGTTGTCGATCACGCCGGAGAAGGGGTGGGTGCCCGACAGGTCCCAGGTGCCCCAGAGGAACCGCGGTTGGGTGATCAGGCCGGAGCCGCTGATGGTGCCCAGGTTGTAGCCGACGTCCTTGAGGGACAGCCGCAGGGTGCCGTCGACACGGATGTTGTCCTGGTTGAGCGCGAACTGCGGGGTGCCGTAAGGGAAATGGCCGATCAGGCCGGTCGTGCCGCCGTTGCCGTACTGCAGGGTCGCCCCGCGCGCGACCGTGATGGCCGGTGGGTCGGGGTTGGCCGTGGTGACGTACGGGTGGTTGCCGCCCTGGATCGAGACCTTCTGTCGCTGCCGGGACTTGGGCAGGGTGAAGTCGCTGTCCTTGGTGAGGATCAGGGTTCCGTCGCCGCGCACGGTGAGGGTGCCCTCGCCGCGGAAGACGCCGTTGTACGTCGTCGTCCCGGACGGCACGGTGACGACCGTGTCGCCGGTGAGCGTGACGTCGCGGCCCGCGAGGACGTCGGCGGTGGCGTCCCGGATGCCGGCGGCCGCGGCCGGGGGAGCGGTGACGAGGAAGGCGACCGCCGCGAGGGCGCCGGCGGCCGCTGCTGTCTTGTGGGGATGGCTGCGCACGGATACGGAGACGCGCCGGACCGTCCGCCGATAACAGAAAAGTGCCGACCCTGACCCAGCCCTGTCCCGGCCCTTGGCGCGGCAGCGTAGAAAGCGCCTTCTCTTATCGCGTCCGACCCGTTGACCTCCCCGTTCCCCAGCCTTACCTTTCGGCTGTTCGCAATAACAACAGATGTTCTCAATTTCGAACATCACTCTCAGGACACCCCATCCGAGAGGCAGACCGCATGAGCCGCGTTCCCCCCGTTCCCATTCCCGTCCCCGACCGCCGATCGCTGCTGAGAGGTGCCCTGGCCGCGGGCGCCCTGGCTGCCACCCCCACGGTTGCCGCCGCCGGCCCCGCGATCGCCGCGGACGCCCCGAGCCCACGGAAGGCAGCCCCCTTCGTGAACCCGCTCGTCCGCAACCGCGCCGACCCGCACATCCACCGGCACTCCGACGGCCACTACTACTTCACCGCCACCGCGCCCGAGTACGACCGGATCATCCTGCGCCGCTCCCGCACCCTCAACGGCCTTGCCACGGCCGCCGAGTCGGTCATCTGGACCAAGCACGCCACCGGCCCGATGGGCGCCCACATCTGGGCGCCGGAGATCCACCGCATCGGCGGCAAGTGGTACATCTACTTCGCCTCCGCGCCCGCCGAGAGCGTGTGGGACATCCGCATCTGGGTCCTGGAGAACGCCAACCCCGACCCCTTCAAGGGCACTTGGACCGAGCGCGGCCAGATCAAGACCGCCTGGGAGACCTTCTCCCTCGACGCCACCACCTTCGCCCACCGCGGCACCCGCTACCTGGCGTGGGCCCAGCACGAACCCGGCATGGACAACAACACCGCGCTGTGGCTGTCGAAGATGGCCGATCCCTGGACTCTGACGGGTCCTCAAGTCCGGCTCTCCACACCCGAGTACGACTGGGAGTGCATCGGCTACAAGGTCAACGAGGGTCCGGCCGTCATCGCCCGCAACGGACGCCTCTTCATGTCGTACTCGGCCAGCGCCACCGACTTCAACTACTGCATGGGACTGCTGACCGCCGAGGCGGACGCCGACCTCATGGACCCCGCGAACTGGTCCAAGTCGCCGGTCCCGGTGTTCACCAGCAACGACACCACCCAGCAGTACGGCCCCGGCCACAACAGCTTCACGGTCGCCGAGGACGGGCGCAGCGACGTCCTCGTGTACCACGCCCGGCAGTACAAGGAGATCGTCGGCGACCCGCTGAACGACCCCAACCGGCACACCCGCGTCCAGAAGCTCGGCTGGCACGCGGACGGCACCCCGGACTTCGGCATACCGGTGGCGGACACCGCCACGAACATGGAGGTCGCGTCATGAGACGTGCGTACGCGGTACTGCTCGCCCTCTGTCTGGCGCTCGCCGGCGCCCTGGTCACCGCGGGGCCCGCCCAGGCCGCCGCCCTGACGATCCCCAACGGCGTCCAGTTCACGGACAGTTCGGGCAACGCCCTGCACGCGCACGGCGGCGGGGTCATCAAGGTCGGCTCGTACTACTACTGGTTCGGCGAGAACCGCAACGCCGACAACACCTTCCGGTACGTGTCCGCCTACCGCTCCACCGACCTGAAGAACTGGGAGTTCAGGAACAACGTCCTGACCCAGTCCTCCGCCTCGGAGCTCGCCACCGCCTACATCGAGCGGCCGAAGGTCATGTACAACGCGTCCACCGGCAAGTTCGTGATGTGGATGCACAAGGAGAACGGCACCGACTACAGCGAGGCCCGCGCGGCCGTCGCCGTCTCCGACACCATCGACGGCGACTACACCTACCAGGGCAGCTTCCGGCCGTTCGACACCTACATGTCGCGTGACATCACGACGTTCGTCGACACGGACGGCACCGGTTACATGGTCTCGGCCGCCAACGAGAACTACGACCTGCACATCTACAAGCTCAACTCGTCCTACACCGGCATCGACAGCCTGGTCGCCAACCCCTGGGCGGGCGGCCACCGCGAGGCCCCGGCGCTCTTCAAGCGCAACGGCGTCTACTTCATGCTGACTTCGGGCGCGACCGGCTGGAGCGCCAACCAGCAGCAGTACGCCACCGCGACCTCGCTCGCCGGACCGTGGACCTCGATGGCGAACGTCGGCGACTCCACGACGTACAACTCGCAGACCGCCTACGTCCTTCCCGTGCAGGGCACTTCGGGCACTTCTTACCTCTACATGGGCGACCGCTGGGGCAACTCCTTCGGCGGCACCGTCAACGACTCCCGTTATGTGTGGCTGCCGTTGGCCTTCCCGAGCTCGACCACCATGTCGATGTCCTGGTACCCCGAGGTCACCGTCGACGCGGCCGCCGGGACGATCAGCGGTACGAGCGCGACGTACAACACGCTGATCGCCCGCAACAGTTCCAAGTGCGCGGACGTGCCCAACCAGTCGCTGTGGCAGTCCATCGCGATCAGCCAGTACACCTGCAACAGCGGCGGCAACCAGAAGTGGTGGTTCAAGGACCTCGGCACCGGCTACTACCAACTGGTCGGCCGCGGCAGCTCCCTGTGCCTCCAGGAGAACGCCTCCACCGTCACCCAGGAGAACTGCGGCAGCGCGACCACCCAGCAGTGGAGCCTCACCGCCTCCGGCAGCTACTGGCTGATCAAGGCCCGCGCCACCGGCGAGTGCCTGGACGTGAACGGCGCGTCCACCGCCAACTCCGCCGCCATCATCACGTACACGTGCAACGGAGCGACGAACCAGCAGTGGACGCGCGGAACATGACGTCCCCTCAGCTCACGCGAGCAGGTCGATCGCGTCGATCGACGTGCCCGCGCTGAGGTAGGCCGTCGTCCCCGAACCGCTCACCACGTTGATCTTCAGGATGTTGTACTGGCTGGTGTCCGTGAGCCAGGCACTGGCCGGAACGCTGTAGGTGAACGTGTAGTTGTTGCCCCGGTAGGACCCGTTGGTCAGCGACCGGGTGCTCGGCTGCGTGGGCGGGGAGGGGATCGCCGACGTCCAGGTGTCGTTGACGACGACCTGCGGCCGGCCGTTGGCGTAGGCCGTCGTCACGCCGATGCGCAGGGTGTGCGCGGCGGCGGCCTGGGCAGCGGTCAGCTTGAAGTACACCAGCAGACCGCTGTTGACGTCCTTCCAGAGGTAGCACGGGAAGGCCGAGGTCTCCGTGCCGCTGCCGATGACCACGTTGCCGGTCCAGGCGGCGGCGCGGACGTCGGACGGATGGGCGTACGTCATCAGGTCGGCGTTCTTGAAGCCGCTCGGTGTGCCGTTCCAGTCGTTGATCCGCCAGATCGCGCTCGCGTTGCTCGGGTCGTTCGAGGACGGGATGGCGATGGTGTTCAGTGTGGTCGTCCCACCGGCGGATACGGTCACCGATGTACTGTATACAGCCAACTCGCCCTTGTAGACGGTCAGCGTGTACGTCCCCGGCAGCGCCCCCGGGATCGAGAAGTAGCCGTCCGACGCCCGCGCCGAACCCCAGTACTGGGCGGCCGAGTTGGCGAGCCCGACCGTGTACGCGTACGAGGTGTCCCGCCCGGTGATCCCGACGCCCGCGACCCGGCCCCGGCCGCCCGAGGCCACGTATCCGGAGATGCCGAGCGAGTCCGCCCATGAGGTGGTGAGCGTGCCCGGGTACAGCGACGAGGAGGGCGCGCCGCCGTCCGTGAGGGCGATGACATACGGGCCCTGGAGGCCGAAGCGCTCGTCCTCGGTCTGGTTCTGGGCGTAGTGCAGGATCTCGTACAGGCCGCCGCCGTCGGCGCTCTGGTGGCGCAGCAGGGAGCGGTAGAAGGGGCCGCCGGAGGCCTTCTCGTGGTTGGAGCGGACGATCCACAGGCCGACGCTGCCCGTCGTCCAGCCGATGTAGTTGTAGTCGATGACCCGGAGTTTGGAGTAGTGCTTGGAGCGGGTCTGGCCGTCGGACTTGGCGAAGACGTCCGAGGCCTCGATGGTGGTGGGCGCGTAAGTGTAGGAATCGGGCTCGTCGTTGAGGAACAGGCCCGCCTTGACGCGCAGGATGAAGCGGGTCGACGCGACCGACGTGTCGGCCCGATTGGTCCACAGATAGACGTTGTTCTCGCCGCTGCGGGCCGCGTAGTAGTGCCTCAGCGTGCCGTAGGCGACCGAGATCAGGATCGTCGAACCGGACTGACTGATCGTCACCGTCGAGGTGCCCAGGCCGGATTCGATGTGCGAGTTCTTGCCGCCGTAGCCCTGGTACTCGGTGCCGCGGTAGACGAGCGAGGTCAGGTCGCCGTTGGTCTTGCTGACCTTGAAGACGAGGTTGGCGCCGGTGTCGACGACGTAGTTCGAACCGTCGTCCGTGTAGCCGAAGGTCGCGGCCGAGGCCGTCTCGGCGAGCGGTCCGGCGGCGAGTGCGGCCGATCCGGCGGCGGCCGCGGTGCCGAGCACGAAGGTGCGGCGGCGGACCGGTCTGTTCGCTGCGGATCCGGACATGGGGGTGCCTCCTTCGGGAGGGTGTGGGGGTGGTGCGGGTGAGAGCGAGGGTGACAGTTGAATCGATTTCGCGAAAGGGCTTTCGCTTGCGGGAGGTTGGCAATCTTGTGAAATCAGTCCAAGGACTAGAAAGCGCTTGCCGAGACGGGTACGGTCCCAGCCGCCAGGTCTTGCCGCCCTGCCGCCATGACTGAGGAGCCGTGAATGAGACGTTTCAACCTCGCCCTGCTGGCGACGGTCGCCCTGAGCACCGCACTGACCGCCGCACCGGCCCACGCGACCACTCACGCGACCGCCCGCGCGACAACCGAAGGCCACCGCCCGCTCGGTCTGGAGAACTGCGCCGCCGGCGCCTGCCACTTCGACGTCCCCGCCGGTACGTACGACGTCAGGGTCCTCCTCGGCGGCGACGCCGAGTCGAGCACGAGCATCAGCGGCGAGACGCGCCGCTCCCTGCTCCCCGAGACGGCCGCGGCGGCCGGTGAGCGCGTCGCCCGCAGCTTCACGGTGAACGTCCGTACGCCGGAGGGGGAGCCGACCGGTGTGGAGGGCGCCCCGGGCCTCGATCTCGTGCTCGGTGGCTCCGCGCCCGCCCTCGCCGGCATCCAGGTCACGCCGGCCCGTCATGCCCGGCAGATCTTCCTCGTCGGCGACTCCACGGTCTGCGACCAGCCGGGCGACCCGTACTCCGGCTGGGGCCAACAGCTGCCCCAGTACCTGCGGAAGGGTCTCTCCGTCGCCAACTACGCGGACTCGGGCGAGAGTACGGTGACGTATCTGTCGAACCCTCAATTGTTCGCCACCGTACAGCCGTTGATCCGTCCCGGTGACTTCGTCCTGGTCCAGCTCGCCCACAACGACAAGACCACCGACGAGGTGACCTACCGGACGAACCTGGAGACACTGGTCGCCGGGATCCGCGAAAAGGGCGGTGAGCCTGTCCTCGTGACGCCGATCGTGCGACGCTGGTTCAACTCCGACGGCACCCTGAACAACAACACCGCACTCCTGGTCAACGGCCTCGGCGTCGACCACCCCGCAGTCATCCGCTCGGTCGCCGCCGCGCAGGACGTCCCGCTGATCGACTTGACGGCGAAGACGAAGTCACTCGTGGAATCCTTGGGAGTCGAGGGTTCCAAGTCGATTTACCTCTACAACGAGAAGCGGGACAACACGCACACCTCCGTGCACGGGGCCACGGTGTACGCCGGCCTCGTCCGCGACGAACTCGTCGCCCAGCGCCTGGTGCCGGAAGGCCGGGTGCGGGTGGGATGAGCCCCTGGGGCGCCTCGACCGGAACCGAGGCGCCCCAGGCCTATACGTTCCACTGGGGTGAGCCGCTGAGTAACCTGCGGGCCGGTGGGGGCTGGCCGCGCCCACGCGGCGGATCCGCAAACCGACGCAGTCCCGCACCCCTAAAAGACAAAGGCGTGTTTCCGTGCCGGGTGTTGTCACGATCTGAAAGAGAGCTCCATGCACCTTCCTCCCGACGACCGCATCCGTAGCCCGTACACCGGATACACCCGTGCCCACTGGGAGGCCGCCGCCGACGCGCTGCTCGCCGCGACCGAGCCGTATGCCGCCGAAGGGGGTGCCCTCTACTACTTCCCCGGTGACCGCACCAGCTGGTCCGGGCGGCTCTCCGACGGCCTTGAGGGGTACGCCCGTACGGTCCTGCTGGCCGCGTTCCGGCAGGACGAGACCGTGCTTCAGCGGTATGCCGAGGGGCTCGCGGCCGGGGTGTCCGGGGTGTGGCCCCGGATCGAGGACCGCAGTCAGCCGTTGGTGGAGGCGGCGTCGATCGCCGTGGCGCTGCGGCTGACACGGCCGCTGCTGTGGGACCGGCTGGAGGACTCGGCGCGGGAGCGGGTGGCCGGGTGGCTCGGTGACGCGCTGAGCGCCGAGGCGTGGCCCTGCAACTGGGAGTTGTTCCCGGTCACCGTCGGGGGGTTCCTCGAAGAGGTCGGATACGAGGTCGCGGCGTCTCGGAAAGCCGTCGAGCGTGGGCTGGAGCGGATCGAGGAGTGGTACGTCGGTGGCGGGTGGTACACCGACGGCGAGGGGCGGAAGTTCGACTACTACAACGGCTGGGCGATGCATCTGTATCCGGTGTTGCATGCCTGGTTCGCCGGCGACAGTCGGCTGTCGACTGCATACGGTGAACGGTTGTCGGCCCACCTTGCCGACTACAGCCGACTGTTCGGCGGCGACGGCGCCCCCATGCATCAGGGCCGCTCGCTGACGTATCGTTTCGCCACCGCCGCCCCCCTGTGGCTCGGCGCCCTCACCGGTCATACGCCGCTCACGCCCGGCGAGACCCGGCGGCTGGCGTCCGGCGCGCTGAAGTACTTCCTCGACCGGGGCGCGGTGAACTCCGACGGGCTGCTCACCCTCGGCTGGCACGGGCCCGACGAAGCCGTTCTCCAGGGCTACTCGGGGCCCGCCTCCCCGTACTGGGCGAGCAAGGCCTTCATCGGCCTGCTTCTGCCGCCCGACCACGAGGTGTGGACGTCCGTGGAAGAACCGGGGCCGGTCGAGCGCGCCGATGAGGTGCGCCCGGTCGCCGCGCCCAACTGGCTGATCCAGTCGACCCGTTCGGACGGTCTGGTCCGGCTGCACAACCACGGCAGCGAGGACATCCGCTACGACCCGTACTACACCCGCCTCGCGTACTCGACCGTGACGGCGCCCTCGTCGTCGTACGACAACAGCGTGATCGTCGGCGACGATCCGAGCCGTACGGGCATCGAGCCGCTCGGCGTCGGGGATGGCTGGGTGGCCTCGCGGCATGTGGGCGGTGGGGATACCCGGGTGACGAGTGTGGTGCTGGCTCGGGGGGCCGTGGAGGTGCGGGCGTATCTCGTGTCCGGGGCCGAAGTCGGGACGTCGGTGCGGGTCACCGGGTGGGCCGCACCGGACGGGGTGCGGGCGGAGTTGGTGCCTGTCCTCGGGCTCGATGAGGCGCTGGGCGGGGTCGTCGGGGAGGGTGACGGGACGCTGTTCGTCGCGCTGGCCCGGCTCACGGCGGAAGCGGATCCCGTGCCGTTGGGGGAGGCCGTGACCGTGGCGGGCGAGGGGGAGGGCGAGTTCACGGTTCGCTGGTCCGTCGGGGGCCAGGTGCGGGTGCGGCTTGCGGACTCCGGGGTGGAAGTCGTCGCCTCCGGCTGAGCGGGTCCGGCAGTATGGGGATCATGGGTGGGGGATGCGAACACATACAGCGGCTGGAGCGGGCCGGGCTTGAGGTTGTGGAGGACTGGCAGGCCGAGGAGGTGCTGCCGGTTCCGTTCGCTCGACGGTATGTCGTCGGGTGGGAGGCCGAACCGGCCGTGAAGGTCGGGTCGGAGCGGTCCGACCTGATCGATGAGGTCAACGCGCAGTGGTACCGGCTGGCCTCGGAGGCGGGGGTCCTCGGGGAGGACGGGGTGTTCCTCGTCGACGTCGGCTGCTCGCCGCCGCGGTGGGTACGGGTTCGGCTCGGCGCCGCATGGGATCTCGCCGGGGTGCTCGGGGAGCGGCCCGGGCGGCCGGAGTTCCTCACCCTGTCCCTGGACGGGGACGCGCTGGTGGGTGCCACGAGCGGGGAGTACGACGTCCGGCTCGTCGCCGTCGACCGGGTCGAGGAGCGGCAGGAGGAGGATGCGCGGGCCGTCGGGCGGGAGACGGCGGCGGAGCGGGCGGCCGCCTGGGAGTCGCTGTTCTCGGGGCCGGAGCCCACGAAGGCGCTGCTCGAGTCGTGGGCCGGCGGGCTCTCGCTCAATCCGGCCACCCCGGGGGAGCTCCGGCCGCTGTTGGCGTTGGCGGACAGCTCGGTGTATGGGATATACGGCCGACTGCCGACGGAGAGCGTGGACGCGCTCCTGGACCACCCGGAGTGGAAGACGCGGCTCCGCGCGGTCGAGCACCAGAAGCTCACGCCCGGACAGTGGGACCGTGTGATCGCCGGCGAGGAGCCCGAGCGTCACCGGTTCATCCTCGCCATGCTGGCCGCGGACTACCGGGTCGAGCTCACCGAGGACACCTGCCGGAGGCTCGCCGCGGATCCGTCGGCGCGCGTGCGCTCGGAGGCCGCGCGACTGACGGCCCTGCCCGTCGATCTGGCGGTCACGCTCGCCGCCGACCCCGACGGCTCCGTACGGGCCATGGCCTGTCAGACGGCATGGCCCCGACTCGACGCCTCCGCACGGGAGTTGCTCCTCGCCGATCCGGACGCCACCGTACGCGCCCGGGCCCGGCTGCTGCATCACCGGGAACACCCCATGCCCCGGCCGGTGTTCGAGGCCGTGGAAGTGCCCGAGATCCGCGCCAAGGCCCTGGAGACCTGCCTTCTGGAGCGTGAACTCGCCGAGCACCTGGCACGCCACGGCGAGTACACAGAGCGTCGGGCCCTCGCCGAGAACCCGCGCCTGGACCTGGACCTCGTCCTCCTCCTCGCCGAGGATTCCGACGCGTACGTCCGCTCGGCCGTGGCGAAGCGGGCCGACCTCACCGAGGAGCAACGCGCCGCCATCGACTACGAGTTCGACCCGAAGGTCCACTACTGGGACCTCGACTGGGTGGTCGCCCTGCACGAGGACGAGGACGCCATGCGCCGCCTCGCCGCCTCCGCCCACCCCCTCGTCCGCAGAAGCGTCGCCCGCGCCCGGCATCTGCCGCCGGACGTCGTCGAACGCCTCGCCCGTGACGAGGACCGTGTCGTCCAGCTGTTCCTCGCCGAGTCCTGCGACGACGCCCCCGCGGACATGCTTCTGTCGGTGTGGAAGTGGTGGGACGGCAGCCTCACCGCCCCCGACCGGCCGCGCGGCCACCCCAACTTCCCCCGCCACGACCTCCTTCGGTACGCCGACGACCCCAGCCCGCGCATGCGCCGACTGGCCCTGGACGACCCGGAGTCGACCCCCGAGCTGGTGGAACGGCTCAGCCGCGACCCCAGCGAGGAGGTGCGCTACCGCGCCGCGACCGACCCACGGCTGCCGGCCGGCGCTGCCGCGCGGCTGCTCCAGGACCCGCACGACGGTGTACGGCATGCTGCCGCGCTCCACCCCCACCTGCCCGCCCGGCTCCTGGTCTGGCTGCTGAGAGGCGGCGGCGCGGAGACGGCCGCCCGGAATCCGGCGCTGCCCGAGGAGGTCATACGCCGGATGGTCGGGGTCCTCACCGCCGAAGCCGCCGAAGCCGCCGAAGCGGACGGCTGACCGCGGGGGCCGCCGCCGGGACCGTCCTCAGGGGGTGAGGCGGGTGATCCTCAGCGTCTTCGTGGTCGGGGACGCGCCGTTCAGGGCGGACGCGTACGACGGGGTCACCGGCACCGATGCCCAGGTCAGCGTGCCGTCCTTCTGGACCGCGATGTCACCGGTGATCCGCGTGTTCACGATCTTGTCCGCACCCTGGAACTTGCCGTTCCAGTCGATGAGACGCAGATGCGTGCCCGCGAAGGTGCCCGTGCAGGTCCCCGCCTTGCACTTGGCGTTCTTGACGGACTCCCAGGAGAGCAGCAGCCGGTCCTTGCCGTACGGGGCGAGGCGGACGTTGACATGGTCCGTGCCCTTGGTGGTGGAGAGGTAAATCGCCTTGCCGGGACCGGAGTTGCGGTTCTTCATGAAGGCGACGGCGACCTGGTGGGTGCTGGTCCTCGGTGTCACGGACCAGCCGCGCCCGCTGGAGTCGTCGGGGTTCTTCTTGGCCGACGCGGCACCGCGCGAGGCGAACGCGGTGGCGTAGCGGCCGGTGGCGGACTTCACCAGGTCGCCGGTGCGGCCCGCGAACGTACCGCCGCAGTAGCCCGCCCAGCACTGCTCGCGCTGCACCACCGGGGCGTTGTCCGGGGCGCCGATCTTCGTCGACACGAACAGGCCCGAGCGCCAGTCGTCGAAGCAGAGGGAGGTGAAGGCGCCGGACGTCTCGGCGTGCAGCGCGATGCCCTCGTTGTGGCTGCACCCCCAACTCCAGCCGCCGCTCGCCTTCTTGCCCTTGGCGGTGACGTACTGCATCTTGTCGCCGAAGTGCCCGTCGGCGAAGCCGCCCGCGCCGTGCACCACGAAGTAGGCGCCGTACTTGGTGCCGTTCCAGGTGAGTTGGCCGTCCAGCGTCGGGGACGTGTCGTGGGTCGCGGTGCCGGTGAGCTTGGTCTGGAAGGTCTTCTTGCCGTTCGTGTAGCGGACGATCGCGGCCGCGGTCTCCTTCCACTTGTTGGTGTCGGAGACCCGGGTGAGCAGCGCGAAGCCGTCGTTGTGGGCGACCAGCCCGCCGACCTCCTTGGCGCCCTTGACGATCGTGTCCGCGCCCGCGCGCTTACCGGCCGTCGTCAGCGGGGTGACGTGGATACCGTCGGAGGCGGGCCAGGCCACGCGCAGGGTGCCGTTCGGGGCGGCCGCGGTCGCCGTCCGCGTCCACTCCCGGGCGTTGTTGTAACCCGCCGACAGATAGGGGAACTTGGCGGACAGGGAGACCGTGGTCGTGGAGACGGCGAGCCCTGTGGTGGTGCTCGCGCCGGCGGTGGCGTACCAGGCGCCGACGAGTGCCGCGGTCGCGGCGAGCCCCGCGACGAGCGGCTTGCGGGCGCCGCGGATGCGGCGGTGGGAGGTGGTGTGTCTTGCCGAAGTCATGCCTGCTTGTCGCCGCCGGGGGCGGGAAGGTTGCCCCACTGGTGGCCTGAATTCACAGCGGCCGGCTGCCTGATCTCACAGCGGTCGGTTGCCTGATTTCACGGCGGTGCACCAAGATCGCTCGCATGACCTCCGCAATCCGCCATACGACGATCGACTGCGCCGACGCCTACGCCCTCGCCGGCTTCTGGTCCCAGGTCCTGGACCTGCCCCTGCACGAGGACGACAACCCCGGCGACCCCATGGCCCTCATCGAGGGCGCGAGCCTGCTGTTCGTCACCGTCCCGGAGCCCAAGACGGCCAAGAACCGCGTCCACCTGGACCTCCAGCCGCAGGACCGCACCCGCGACGAGGAGGTCGAGCGTCTCCTCGCCCTGGGCGCGACCCTCGTCACCGACCAGCGCAGGCCGGACGGTACGGGGTGGGCGGTCCTGGCCGATCCGGAGGGCAACGAGTTCTGCGTGGAGCGGAGTTCGGGGGAGCGGGGGGAGTGACGGCGCCCTGGACGCCGTACTCGTAACGCGTCTCAGTCCTCGGCGCGCTCCTCGCGGGGCCAGTTCTCCAGCAGGACGTGCAGGGCGTCGATCGTCCGGTCCCACGACTTCCGTACGTCACGGGGGGCGCCGAAGCCGCCGCCGGCCTCCAGGGCGCAGTAGCCGTGGAAGGTGCTGCGCAACAGGCGTACGGCGTCGGTGAGATCGGGTTCCTCCAGGCCGTAGGCGCGGAGCATGCCGTAGGTGATCTCGGCGGTACGGCGGAGGTCGGGGGAGTCGGCGACGAGGGACTGGTCGATACGGATCTGGGTGGCGGCGTACCGGCCGGGGCGCTCCAGGGCGTACTCCCGGTAGGCCCCCGCGAACGCCGCCAGCGCGTCCTTCCCGGCCCGGCCCGCCACGGCGACCGCGATCCGGTCGATCATCTCGCCGCCGGCGAGCAGGGCGACGCGGGTGCGCAGCTCCTGGAGGTTCTTGACGTGCGAGTACAGACTCGCGTCCTTCACCCCGAAGTGGCGGGCCAGCGCGGAGAGGGTGACGTTGTCGAAACCCACCTCGTCGGCGAGGTCGGCGGCGGCCTCGGTGAGGCGGTCGGCGGTGATTCCGGCGCGGGCCATGGGGGTCTCCGGGGGTGAACGGTGAACCTGAAGTTCCTGCCTAGGGTTTCTAGGGAGCATCCTAGTTAGGCAAGGGTCCGGACGCAGGCGCCGTATTCTCAGGGCCTTCGGCGTGGTGGGGAGAGGTATGGGAGACGGTCGCGACGGTCCGGACGACCTCGCTGACCCGTGGGGCCGTCTCTGCGCGGACGTCCTCTCCGTGGGCGCGCCCTTCCCCCTCGCACTCGGCGGGAGCCGCGCGGTTCGGGCCCACGGGCTGACGGGCTGCGGCGGCACGGGCGTGAGCGTCGCCACCGAGCACCCGGCGCGGATGGAGTTCCTCGCCGCGACCGTCCGGACCGGCTTGGCGGGCCTGGGGTGGCCGGTCCGCACGGCGGAGCGGGGCCCGCTGTCGGCTCACCTCGTCGTCACCGACCCGCGAACCGGCGCGGAGTGCGAGGTCGATCTCCGCAAGGAGGCGCTCTGGCGCCCGCCGGTGCCGACGGAACCCGGTCTCACCCTCGCCCTCGAAGACGTCATCGGCACCAAGGTCCGAGCCTTGGCCGACCTCGGTCTCGCCCCCGACCTCATCGACGTCCGCGCCGCCCGGCACCACTGGAGCCACCCCGAACTGGAGGAACTGGGCCGCCGGCACACCCGGGGCCCCTTCGACCTCACCGACCTTCACGCCCGTCTCTCCGGCACGGACTGGATCGACGACACGGAGTTCACCGCCCACGGCCTCGGCGACCGGGACGTCCTGGAACTGCGGCGGTGGGCGCAGGAATGGGCGTACGACATCGCGGAGCGGCTCATCGAGGGGCGACCACCAGAGGAGTGAGGCCTGCCGGAGGAGTGAGGCCTGTCGAAGACCCTAGCCACAGCCACTGACAACGCCCCACCCACGAGAAATCGGCCTGCTCGCCGGCCCCCTGGTCGCCTACGGTTCGGCGATCCCGGCGCCGACACCGGAAGACCACCGCTACGCCGGTCGGCGAGCGAGGTCAGCAGGCGAACCCGGCGGTTGAACGGTCCAGGAGCCTCTGGTGTCACCGGTCCCCCTCCAGCTCCAGCGTGTACTGATCACTCCTTGAGTACCTTGAGTGCAGGCCGGGCGCCGGTGACACCAACTCGGGCGGTGCCCGATCGTCAGGCGATCGGCGCGTACACCACGCCGAGCTTGTCGATCTCGTCCCCGGACCGCCCGGTGAACCCGACGATCTGCCAACCGGACGGTGCCGTGAAGGTCTTGGTGTCCGAGGTGGCCGTGCCGGAGGACAGGGAGCGGCCCTTGTCGGTCGTGAAGGCGGCCGAGAAGATCCTGGTGCGGCCGTCCTTCTGACCCTGCGTCAGCTTCACCGACGTGAGGTGCTCACCGGACGCCAGGGTCAGCGACGTCGCCGTGCCGCCCGTACCGCCGTGGCTGAGCGTCATACCGCCGTCGTGGGTGAGGGACACCGCGTCGAGGCGGGAGGCGCCGCGCAGGGTCAGGGTGCGCGGGGAGACGGCGGACGGCAGGTCGTCCGCGTCGTTGAACGCCGTGCCGTGGGGGCCGCCGAAGAAGTCGCTCGCCTTCAGGGACGAGTTGAGGGTGTAGGAGAAGTCGACGGTGTGCGGGAAGTGGTCGGAGAGGTTGCCGCCCGCGGAGTCGAGGAACGACGCCCACTCGTTGTTGTAGCGGGTGGCCGTCAGCGAGAACAGCTTGCTGCCGCGGTACAGGACCTTGTCCACGACCTCGCAGTCGTTGGTCGGCGCGGTCGTCGGGCACACCAGCGCGTCCGCGCCCTGCGTCGGCCGCACACCGCCCTTGACCAGCTGCACCCACGCGTCGGTGAGGCCGTTCTCGTCGGCCAGCGTGCGGATGTTGTCGCCCGCGCGCGTGTAGCGGGTGTTGGTGTCACCCATGACGATCACGGCGTTGCCCGCGGAGTTCGCCTGGATGAAGTCGGAGAGCTGCTCGACGTTGGCGCGGCGGGCGGCCAGCGCGTCGTCGCTGTCGTCCGCGTTGGTGTGGACGTTGTACAGGTCCACGAAGACACCCTCGGCGAGCCGCACCCGGGCCAGCGAGAAGCCCTTGGGCGTCAGGCAGTTGGTGCCGGTGCAGTTGTTCCACTTCACCCGCTCGAAGTCGTCGAAGGCGTAGTCCGAGAGGGTGTTGAGGCCGTCGCCGAAGGGCACGCCTCCGCTGGTCGCCGTGCGGTACGGGTGGTTGTCGCCGGCGTACAGGGCCGCGTGGTAGTTGAAGTCCTCCTGGACGTTCACGATGTCGTACGGCGCCAACCGCGGGGAGATCAAAGGGGTGTTGGTCTCCGGATGGCCGGAGCTCAGGCCCTCCGGCAGACCGGCGACGTTGTACGTCAGCACGTTGAACGAGCCGGTGGTGGCCGCGGCCGCGGGCGCGGCGCCGGTGCTCGCGAGGCCGGTGACGGCCAGCGCGGCGGCCGCGAGGGCGCCGAGGAGTCTTCTCATGGGGGGCTCCGGTCGGGAGGGGGCGGACAGAAGGTGAACGGTGTTCAGGTTCTGCGGCAACCAGTGTGACGCGCAAGGGCAGTTGGGGGAACAGTGAGAGACATGAGAGTTGACTCTCATACTTTGTGAGAGGACACTCTCATGCCATGGATTCCGGCAACCGCTTCGGCGACATGGAGATCACCGACCCCAAGGCCATGCGCGCCCTGGCCCATCCCGTACGGCTCGCCGTCCTGGAGCGGCTCCAGCGGCACGGGCCCGCCACCGCCACCCAGCTCTCCCCGTACGTCGGGGCCACCCCGTCCGTGACCAGCTGGCACCTGCGTCACCTCGCCGGGTTCGGGCTGGTCAGGGACGCGGAGGCCGGGGCGGACCGGCGGGAGCGGCGCTGGGAGGCGGTGGCGCGCGGGTACCGCTTCGAGGTGCCGGAGGACGAGGAGGGCCGGGCCGCCGCGCAGGTGCTCGCGGGGGAGATGTTCGCCAGTCGGGCGGAACTCCCGATGCGCTGGCTGACCGAGACCGCCCCGGACCTGGAGCCGGAGTGGCTCGGCGCCGCCATGTCCAACAACACCGGCATCATGGTCACCGCCGAGGAACTGGCCGCGCTGAAGGACGCGTTGGAGGAACTCCTCGCCCCGTACGTCACCCGCGAGGCCGACCGGCGGCCGGCGGGGAGCAGGGCCGTGCGGATGCTCCTGTACGCCCTCCCGGAGGCGGTGGCCGACGAGCCCGGAACGCCGGAATGAGGCGCCCCCGGGCAGTCGTCTCCGGGAGGACGGTGATCTCCGGGACCTCCCTGTGGCGGGACCGTCCGTTCCTCCTCACCTGGACCAGCGGCGCCGTCTCGCAGTTCGGCGACCGGGTCTCCGAGGTGGCGGTGCCCCTGATCGCCGTCGGTCTCCTGGACGCCTCCGCCGCCCAGGTCGCCTGGCTCACCGCGCTGGCCTGGGCGCCCAACCTGCTCGGGATCGTGCTCGGCGCCTGGGTCGACGGCCGCCGGCGCAAACGGCGGCTGCTGATCGTCACCGACCTGGTGCGGGCCGGCGTACTGCTGTCGCTGCCCGCCGCGTATCTGTGGGGCACGGTCACGCTCGGCCAGCTGTACGCCGTGGCCCTGCTGACGGGCCTCGCGGGTGTGGTGGCCGGGTGCGCGTGGCAGCCGCTGTTCGCACGGCTGGTGCCGCCCTCGTCGTACGTCGACGCCAACAGCAAGTTCAGCGCCGCCCGTTCCGCCTCCTTCGTGGCCGGACCCGCGGCCGGCGGAGGCCTCGTGCAGGCGCTGAGCGCACCGGTCACCGTCGCCGTCGACGCCCTGTCCTTCCTGGTCTCCGCGGTGCTCCTCGGCCGCGTCCGGATCGAGGAGCCGCCGCCCCCGCCCCGTACCGGCGCCGCCGTGCCCGCGCTGCTGCGGAACGCCCGCGACGGCCTGGCCTTCGTCGTCCGCCACCCGGTGCTGCGGGCGAGCCTCGGCTGCTGCACGACCGTCAACTTCTTCACGTTCCTCGCGGGCACCGGCCTGGTGGTGCTGTTCGCGGACCGGATCCTCCAACTCTCCCCGGGCGCCATCGGGTTGACCCTGGGCATCGGGGCGACCGGCTCCCTCGTCGGTGCCCTGACCGCGCCCTGGCTGTCCCGCCGTATCGGAGTCGGACGCGCGGTCGCCGTCGGGGCCGTGCTCTTCCCCTCTCCCTACGCGCTCGCCGCCCTCGCCGGCGGACCTGCCTGGGCCGCCGCGGGCTGCCTCGGCGGCGCCTACTTCCTGATGGGCCTCGGGGTGATGTGGTTCGACGTCAACCTCAACTCCCTCCAGACCGCGGTGACTCCGGACGCCCTGCGCAGCCGCGTCACCGGCGCCTTCAGTACCGTCAACTACGGCGTACGCCCCCTCGGCGCACTCGCCGGAGGTGCGCTCGCCACGGCCTTCGGACTGCGGGCCACCCTGGTCACGGTCGCCGTCGGCGGGGTGCTGTCGGTGCTGTGGCTGCTGCCGTCACCGATCCCCGGGATCCGCTCCCTGGACCGGATTCCCGCCGAACACGCCCCACAGACCGCTGAGTTGAGCCCGCTGGACAACCCTGTGTAGGAAGCCGATGCCGTGCAGGGGCGAACGGGTGTCCCCGACGGCCGCGCCGAACTCACGCCGCGTCCCGGCAGGTTGCCGTCAGCCTCTCCAGCGCCCGCCACACCGCGTCCGGTCCCTCGGCGTCGTACACGTACTGGGTGCCCTCGCCGTCCGGGACGGAGACGACGTACGACACCGGCGAGAACGACAGGGCGCCCCACGACTCGTGCCGGTGCTCCAGGGCCAGGATGCGGCCGCAGCCCACGCACTGCATCCACGGCACCAGGGCCATGCCGTCCCTGCCGTCGACCGGCTCCAGGTTCCAGAACATCCGCAGGGTCCCCTGCGCTCCGGGCAGCGCGACGATGTCCTCGCCGAGCGTGTCCCACACCGACCACAGCGAGGCCATCGCGGCGAGCTCGGCCCGCGCCAAGTCGCCGACGGACAGCTCCAGTTCGAACAGCCGGTCCACCAGCAGGCAGAGGGCGGCCTCCTGTTCGGCGATCTCCCGGCACTCCAGGACCGCCGCCGCCTCCTCGGTGGTCCGGAGCAGCCCGGCCAGCCGCGGCCACACCTGGTCCTCGTACGTGCCCGCCTTCTCGCCGCTCTTCTCGTCGCTCATCGCACCCGACTCTAGGGCGCGGGCCGATTGTCGGTCCGGTCACCCCGGGGGGTGGAAGTGTGCGGACCAGTGGGACCAGCCGTTGGCCAGTCGCCCCCGCACCTCGCACGGGCGTCCGGAAGCTGGGCGCATGTCCACCCTTGCTTCCCTACGGGGATCCTTGAGAGCGGCCGCACTGCGCGCCGCCGTGGCGTTCGCGCTCGTCCTGGCCGTACCGGGCAGCGCGCTCGCCGCACCCGGTGATCTGGACGCGACCTTCGGCAGTGGCGGCAAGGTCACCGTCCCGAACGGCCTCGCGGTCGGCACCGGGGACGTCGTCGTACAGGGCGATGGCAAGATCGTCACCGTGCGGTCAAGCCAGAGCTTCGACTTCTCCGTGATGCGCCACAACGCCGACGGCAGCCTCGACACCGCATTCGGCGCCGGTGGGGAGGCGCGCCTGGACATGGACGGTGGCGAGGATGTGGCCGAGGGGGTGGCGCTCCAGAACGACGGGAAGATCGTCGTGGTCGGCCGTCACCAGGAGACCGAGGACGAGTTCGCGGGCTGCTGCTGGTTGACGGTCTCCCGGTTCAACGCCGATGGCAGCGTCGACACGTCCTTCGGCGGTGGCGACGGCTGGGTCAGCCCCGGCCTCGCGGGCGGCGCCGAGGACGCGGCCGGAGTCGCCGTCCAGGACGACGGGAAGATCCTCGCCGGAGCCGCGGCGGGCGGTTCGTTCGCGCTCGTGCGCTACGACACCTCCGGCAACCCCGACACCTCCTTCGGTGACGGCGACGGGGTGGTCTTCACCTCGTTCTCCGAGGAGGGCGGCGCCGTCGCGCGGGACATGGTGCTCCAGTCGAACGGCAAGATCGTGCTGGCCGGCTACTCGGGCGAGACCTCCTTCGACTTCGCGCTGGCCCGCTACCTCCCGGACGGCAGCCTCGACACCGGTTTCGGCGGCGACGGCAAGGTGACCACGGACCTCGGCGGCTACAACTGGGGCGATTCCGTGGCCGTGCAGTCCACCGGCAAGATCCTGATGTCCGGCTGGTCCGGCGAGGACTTCACCCTGGTCCGCTACAACCTGGCCGGCACCCTCGACGGCGGCTTCGGCACGGGCGGCGTCGTCACCACCGACTTCGGCCCCTCGTCCACGGTGTACGACCTCGCGGTCCAGCCCGACGACCGGATCCTCGCCGCCGGTGCCGCGGGCGGCGACTTCGCCCTGGCCCGCTACCAAGCCGACGGCACGGCCGACACCGGCTTCGCGAGCGGCGGCCGGACCACCACCGACTTCGGCGCCTACGACACGGTGGGAGCCCTCGCTCTCCAGACCGACGGCAAGATCGTCGCGTTCGGCGACACCGGCGAGGACCGCGCCCTCGCCCGCTACCTCGGCGGCACCGGCACCCCGCCGCCGCCCCCGCCCACCGGCGTCGACCTCTCGGTCACCAAGACCGGCACCGGCACCGTCAGCATCGGCGACCGGGCGACGTACACCGTGACCGTCACCAACAACAGCGCCACGACGAACGCCACCGGCGTGACCCTCACCGACGCGCTCACCGGCCCGGCCGGCACGGTCATCTCGGCGACCCCCTCCCAGGGCACCTGCACCACCGCCGTCAGCTGCGCCCTCGGCACGCTCGCCCCCGGCGCCAAGGCCACCGTCACCGTCGTCGCCGAACCGCGGGCCACCGGCACCCTCACCGAGAAGGCCACGGTCACCGCCACCCAGACCGACCCCGCGACCGCCAACAACTCCGCCACGGTGACCACCACGGTCAACAACTCCCGCGGCTGCACCCGCATCGGCACCAGCGGCAACGACACGATCACCGGCACCTACGGCACCGATGTGATCTGCGGCCTGAGCGGCGACGACACCATCAACGCGAGCTACGGCAACGACACCGCGTACGGCAACTACGGCAACGACCGCGTGGACGGCGGCCTCAACGACGACACCCTCAACGGCGGCCCCGGCAACGACAATCTGATCGGCAACTACGGCAACGACCGCCTGAACACGGTCGACAGCGTCTCCGGCAACGACACCGCCAACGGCGGCTACGGCACCGACACCTGCACGACCGACACGGGGGACATCCGCCTCAGCTGCCCCTAGGGAGCACCAACCCCACGGCCGGGCCCGCCACTTGGCGGGCCCGGCCGTCCGTCGTCCGAGGCGGATGTCAGCCGTTCACCCCGGTGTAGTGCCTCAGGCTCCACCGCCACAGCCACCGCGCCCCCAGATACCCCAGCACCCCCAGCAGCGGCGAGGCCGCCGCCAGCCAGTACGGGACTCCGGTGGCGTGGCCGTGGCCGGTGAGGACGGCGGCCGGGAAGTAGGCGACGAACGCGAGCGGGAGGCCGTATGTCAGGAAGCCGCCCACGGCCTTCGGGAGGACGTTGAGGGGGTAGCTGCCGAAGGTGCCGAGGAGTTCCTCCAGCCAGCGGCCCCAGTAGTCGGCGGCCGGGAAGCGCAGGGAGGCGCAGGCCACGGCCGTGAACAGGGCGGCCTCCAGGAGCATGCCGCCCAGTACCGCCGCGATCAGGTACGAGATCCGGCCCGCCGTCCAGTCGAGGTCGCTGCGGCTCAGCGCGCCCGCCATCAGGCCGACGGCCACCGTGAGGTCGCCGATCGCGTTGGTGGGGAAGTGCTGGAGCTGGAGCTGGCGGTACACCGGCATCGGGCGGACCAGGTAGGTGTCGATGACGCCCTCCTGGATGTGCCGGCCCAGACCGTGCACCCGGCCGAGGAACAGCACGAACAGGCCGTGCGCCAGCATCCGGGTCGCCGGGATCAGCAGCACGTCCGAGCTGTCCCAGCCGCCCATCCCGGCGAACCGGGTGAGCAGGACCGTCGCGAACACGATCACCGAGACCTGCCAGACCGCGCCGATCGCGATCATCATCAGGAACTCGGAGCGATACTCCAGCTGGGCACGGAAGTTGAGGCGCGTGATGCGCCACATGATCCGTACGGCGTTCACGGCCTCAGCCTCCTTGCGAGATCACTCGGCGGGCGGCGCGCCGCCACAACAGACGCGTGAACAGGGCCAGTACGACGACCCAGGCGCCCTGGATCGCCAACTGCGGCCAGGCGTCGGAGAGTTCGATGCGGCCGATGTAGATCGACAGGGGCGCGCTCAGCGTCGCCTGGAACGGCAGGAACGTGCTCAGCGTGATGAACCAGTCGGGGAAGAACCACAGCGGCGCGTACACGCCCGCCATGAGGTTCTGCGCGAAGATCAGGATGAGCATCGCGGCACCGTTGCGCAGGGTCCAGAAGCACAGCTGGTCGATGACGAGCATGACGTAGTACAGGACCCACTGGCCCAGCAGCAGACTCAGCGCGAACACCCCCGCCACGGCCGCCGACTTCGGGGGTTCCACCACACCGAGCGCCAGACAGACGGCGTATCCGCCGAGCGCCCAGGCGAGACCGTAGAGGCGCTCGCCGATCGCGCGCAGGGCGTAGTACCGCTGGGGCTTCAGCGGGCGCAGATACCAGTAGATGATCGTGCCGAAGTGCATGTGCTGGAGGACGGTGTCACGGCCCGCGTACTGGTCCAACTCCCGCAGCCGGGACGCCAGTACGGCCAGGACGGCGTAGGTCACCGCCTGGTCGCGGTCGAGGCCCGCCGTGGTGCCGGTGTTCTCGTACAGGCCGTGCCACAGGGAGGCCACCAGGACCACCTGGACGGTCAGGCGGAGCAGGGCGGCGGTCATGCGGGGCGGGGTGTGCAGTTCGCCGAGCGGGGTGACGCGGGCGGCGCGCCAGGCGTGGATCGCCGCCATGTCAGACACCGTCCGCATGGACGTAGGCGGCCCGCATCACGTCCTCCAGGTCCGCCTCGTCGAGCGCGATGTCCGTGACCTCGTACCGCTCGACGACCGCCTTCAGCGCCTGGTGCACGGTCGGCGCGCCGGCGCCCTCGCTGCCGTCCGGGCCGAACACCAGCCGGGCGCCGGTCTGTTGGAGCAGCGCGATGCCGGGCAGCGGGACGATCTCGGTGTGCGGGTCGGCGAGGGTGGTCCGTATCTGCCAGGTCGAGCCGAACTTGCGGCGGATCTCGTCGAGGGTGCCGTCGAGGACCAGGCGGCCGTGGTTGACCAGGACGACCCGCTCGGCGAGACGCTCGACCTCGGTCATGTCATGGGTGGTGAGCAGGACGGTACGGCCGCGCTGCTCGACCTGGTGCCGCAGGAACTCCCGCACCTGCTCCTTCACCACGACGTCCATGCCGATGGTCGGCTCGTCGAGGAAGACGACCGGCGGGTCGTGAAGGAGGGCGGCGGCCAGGTCGCTGCGCACGCGCTGGCCGAGGGAGAGATGGCGGACCCGGGTGTCCCAGAAGGAGGAGAGGTCGAGGAGGTCGTCGAACTCCTTGAGGCGGGCGGCGTGTTCGGCCTTCGGCACCTCGTAGATGTCCCGCAGGATCGCGAACGACTCGCGCACCGGGAGGTCCCACCACAGCTGGGTGCGCTGCCCGAACACGGCACCGATGTTGCGCGCGTTGCGCTCGCGTTCCTCGTACGGGACGACGCCCGCGACCCTGGCGTGTCCGGAGGTGGGGGTGAGGATGCCGGTGAGCATCTTGATGGTGGTGGACTTGCCGGCACCGTTCGGGCCCAGCAGGGCGAGGAGTTCGCCCGGGGCCACGTCGAAGGTGATGTCGGTGACGGCGTGCTTGGCGACCCGCTCCGGGTTGACCAGGGAACGGACCGCGCCGGTGAAGCCCGGTCGGCGGACGGTGGAGTGGAAGGTGCGGGAGAGTCCGCGGACCTCGATACTGCCAATCAAGTGACATCAACTCCCTTGTGTGCGAACAGAGTTGCGGCCGGTCGGCAAGGATGCCGACCGGCCGTGGACGACGTCCCGACGGTGTCGGAATGTCGATCAATCAGTCAATCGATTAATGGTTCTCTTACTCGGCGGTCGAGAAGACGAACGAGAACTCCGCCGGTTCCGCGCCGAGGTGGTACTGCGGCAGCGGGCCCGGGCCGCAGGACTGCGAGCCCACGCCGTGGTGGCCGTGGTCCAGGTTGACCCACACCGTCTCGCCCGGGACGAGGTCGGGGCGGTGGGTGGCCGCGTCCAGCTGCTCGGTCGTCCAGCGGCGGGCCGTGAACCAGAACTCCGGGTCGCCCTCGATCCGCAGACCGCCGATCTCGGCCCAGCGGACGTCGGCGCGGGCACCGTTCTCCTGCGGACGGACGTACGGCGTCTGAAGACTGTCCACAGTCGACCGCCAACGGCCGACCGTCGACGCCAGACGGCTGTCCGGATACGCCTCGCCGGGACCGCCGCCGAACCACTCCACCGCGTCCGCCTCGGCGAGCCCGAGCCGGATGCCCAGTCGGGGCAACGGCACCTGCCACTCGCCCTCGGGCGCCACGGACACCGTCAGCTTCAGCTTGTTGCCGTCGGAGGTCCAGCGGTAGACCGCCGCCAGGCCCACTTCACGCGCGGCCGGTGCCACCCGGGTGCGGACCGTCAGCGCGTCGTCGGACAGCTCCACCGCGTCCAGCCGATGCCGCATCCGGTGCAGTCCGACGGCGCGCCACAGCTTGCTGTAGCAGATGCCGCCGTTCCACTCGCCCTCGTCGTTGTCGGTGGTCGCCCGCCACACGTCCAGGCGCGGGCTCTCCACCGCGACCCCGCCGATCGACTTCAGCGCACCCGTACGGGCGTCGAAGGCGGCCGGGCCGAGGGTGATCCGCCGCTCGCCCGCGTCGAGCGCCGGGCCGTCGGTGGGCGCGACGGTCGGCAACGCGCGTGCGGTGACCGGGACTTGGCCCCACGCCACCACATGGCCCTTCGGCCCCCACGCCGTCTCGTCCGCCAGCACCGCCCGCACGGTCCATCGCGTCTCCGCGCCCCGCGCGTCCGCCGCCGGCTCCGGCAGCTTCACCTCGGCCGTCTCGCCGGGCCGCAGCGCGGGCACCGACAGCGAGCCGGACTCCACCGCCTCGCCCTCGACCTCGTACGACCACGCGAAGGCGAGCGCCGACAGATCGGCGAAGTCGTACTTGTTGGTCACGCGTACGGCGCCGCCGTCGCCCTCGATGCGGACCGGCTCGATGACCTTCTTGAACTCGATCAGCCCGGGGGACGGCGTGCGGTCGGGGAAGATCAGGCCGTCGCAGACGAAGTTGCCGTCGTGCAGTTCCTCGCCGAAGTCGCCGCCGTAGGCGTAGCCCAGCTCGGGATGCTCGATGCCGTGGTCGATCCACTCCCAGATGAAGCCGCCCTGGTTGCGGTCGTACTTCTCGAAGAGCTCCTGGTAATCGGCGATGCCGCCGGGGCCGTTGCCCATGGCGTGGCCGTACTCGCACTGGATGAAGGGGAGCTGGCGGCGCTTGAGGGTGCCGCCGTCGAGCCGCTCGCCGATCTTCTCGACCTCGGCGTGGTCGGCGTACATCCGTGAATAGACGTCCGTGTCACGGCAGTTCCAGTCGCCCTCGTAGTGCACGAGGCGGGAGGAGTCACGGCCGTGGATCCACTCGGACATCGCGGTGAGGCCGCGCCCTGTGCCGGCCTCGTTGCCCAGCGACCAGAAGACGATCGACGGGTGGTTCTTGTCGCGCTCGACCATCCGGGATGCGCGGTCCAGGAGGGCCGGGGTCCAGCGGTCGTCGTCGACGGGGTTGTCCCGCCAGTCCTGTTCCCCGAAGCCGTGGGTCTCCAGGTCGCACTCGTCGACGACCCACAGGCCGTACTCGTCGCACAGGTCCAGGAAGGCCGGGTGCGGCGGGTAGTGCGAGGTGCGGACGGCGTTGATGTTGTGCCGCTTCATCAGCAGCACGTCCTCGCGCATGGTCGCGAGGTCGAGGGCGCGGCCCCTCTCGGGGTGCCACTCGTGGCGGTTGACGCCCTTGAGGAGGATCGCCCTGCCGTTGACCTTGATCAGGCCGTCCTCCAGGGCGATCGTGCGGAAGCCGATCCGCAGCGGGACCCGCTCGCCCTCGGTGACCAGCTCGCCGTCGTACAGCTGCGGGGACTCCGCCGTCCATGGCTCGACCGCGACGGTCACCGGCTCACCGGTCGTGACATCGATGTCGAGCGCGGGGACCCGCACCCGCCCGTCGACGTCCGAGTCGACGCGCAGGGTGCCCTCGCCGGTGACGTGGTCGTAGTCGGCGTGCACGAAGAAGTCCAGGACGCCGCCCGCCGGGCGGTGCAGCAGCGTGACGTCCCGGAAGATGCCGGGCAGCCACCACTGGTCCTGGTCCTCCAGATACGAGCCCGCGGACCACTGGTGGACCCGTACCGCCAGCACATTGCCCGCGGGCTTCAGCAGATGGCCGACCGCGAACTCGTGCGGCACCCGGGAGCCCTTGAACTCGCCGATGTCCGTCCCGTTCAGCCAGACCCGGGCGCAGGACTCGACCCCGTCGAAGCGGATGACCGCCTCGCCCTCGGACCGGTCCGGCCAGTCCGCCGGCAGGTCGAAGACCCGCAGGTGGTCGCCGGTCGGGTTCTCCGTCGGCACGTGCGGCGGGTCCACCGGGAAGGGGTACACGACGTTCGTGTAGATGGGCGAACCGTGCCCTTGCAGGACCCAGTGCCCGGGGACCTGGACCTCGGCCCAGTCCCCGGCGTCGTAGCCCTCCTCGGCGAACGAGTCGTCCTCGGCGTCGATGGTCGGCGACACGCGCAGCCGCCAACTACCGTTGAGGGAAAGGGACTTGGCGTCCGAGGACGCGCACCAGGCGCGGGGCGGAAGGGCCCCGCTGCCGGGCGATACGTCCTCTACGTAGTCGACGTCTGTGGTGGTGCGGAAAGACATCGGTCTCCAGGTCGGTCTTGTGGAACGGGGGTGTCGGGGCCTCAGCCCTTGATGCCCGTCTGCGCGATCCCCTGCACCAGCCAGCGCTGGAGGAAGAGGAACACGAACACGAGGGGCAGGATCGAGATGGCCGTCGCCATGAAGATCAGGTGGTAGTTGACGGTCTGGTTGGTGGCGTACGAGGAGAGCGCGACCTGCACGGTCCACGCACTGGGGTCCTGGCCGATGACCAGGGGCCACAGGAAGGCGTTCCAGCCCGCGATGAACGTGATCGTCGCGATCGCCGCGAAGAAGTTCAGCGAGTTGGGCACCACGACACGCCAGTACGCACCCCAGTAGCTGAGTCCGTCCACGCGCGCCGCCTCCTCCAGCTCCTTGGGGAACCCCAGGAAGTACTGCCGGAACAGGAAGCAGGTGAAACCACTGAACAGGCCCGGGATGATCAGACCGCGGTAGGTGTCCACCCAGCCGAGCGAGGAGACGAGCACGAAGCTCGGCACGAAGGTCACGGCCGTGGGCACCATCAGGGTGGCCAGGACGGCGTAGAAGACCTTGTTGGCGTGCCGGTACGGGATACGGGCGAGGCCGTAGCCGGCCAGCGAGCAGACCAGCAGGATGCCCGAGGTGTGCAGGACGGCGACGACCAGGGAGTTCCACATGGAGCGCGCGAAGTCGACGGTGACGTCGTCGAACGGCTCCTTGATGTTGCTCCACTGGATGTCGGTGGGGAACCACTTCCATTCCTCGCCCGTGATCTCCGGGTCCGTCATGAAGGCGTTGCGGACGATCAGATAGAACGGGACGAGGAAGAGAAGCGCGGCCACGCCGGTCGCGACATACAGGCCGGTGCTGCTCATGACGCCGCCGAGACGCCTGGCCTTGACCGGCTTCGCGGGAGCCTTGCCGACATCGGGTGCTGTGGTGGTCACTGGGACTCCTCACCCCTTCCGAAGCCCATGATCTTGCCCTGGAGGAGCGTGACGAGGCAGATCAGCGCGGTGAGCACCAGGGCGCCCGCGCTGCCCGCGCCGTAGTTCTGGTTCTCGCCCAGAGCCATCTTGTACAGCTCGACCAGCGGCGGCATGCCCCAGGTCGCCTTGCCCAGCAGGATGAAGAACTCGTCGAAGGCCTGGTACGCGGCGATGAGCAGCAGCAGGATCACCGCGGTCGACGTCGCCCGCAGCTGGGGCAGTGTGATGTACCGGAAGGTCTGCCAGCCCGGCTTGGCGCCGTCGATGGCGGCGGCCTCGTACAGCTCGCGCGGGATGTTCTGGAGCGCCGCGAGGAAGAGGATCATGTAGAAGCCGGACTGGAGCCACAGCCGGACGGTCACGATGACCAGCCAGTACCACGGCGGGTCGGGGTTGCCGAGCCAGGCGATGTTGTCGACGCCGAACCAGCCGATGACCGTGTTGGCCAGGCCGAAGCGGACGCCGTTGAAGATGGACATCTTCCAGATCAGCGCGGCGGCCGCGTAGCTGACCGCGGTCGGCAGGAAGAAGACCGACCGGAAGAACGCCTTCATGAACCGCAGCCGGTTCACCAGCAGGGCGAGACCGAGGGACATGGCCCAGGTGGTCGGCACGATGAAGGCGGCGAACACGGTGAAGGTGACCAGGGAGTTCCTGAAGTCCGTGTCCGACAGGATCGTCCGGTAGTTCTCGAGCCCGACGAACTCGCTCGGGGTGACCGTGAACCGGGCCTCGAAGAAGCTCAGATAGAGGCTCCAGCCGATCGGTACGAACACGAAGACGATCAGGCCGATGAGGAACGGCCCTGTGAAGAGCCAGAAGTTGAAGGTGCTGCTCGCCCTCAGGCCCCGCCGCGGCCGGTCCTTGGAGACCTTGGCCGGGGCGGGGGAGGCGACCCCGCGTGTGGTGGTGGTCGACATGTCGAGATCCGTCCGCCGGCCTATCCGAACAGCTTCTTGAGTTCGGTGTCGACCTTCTTCTCGGCCGCGGCGAGCTGGGACTTCGGGTCCTCGTTCTTGCGGACGGAGTTCGCGATCACGTCGTTGACCGCGGCGATCATGGCCTGGGTCCAGCCGATGTTGTCGAAGTGGCCGAACTCGTTGAAGAGCTTCACGCCCTCGGCCGGCAGGCCCGTCTTGAGCTTGGTGGCGGTCTCGGCGATGGATGTGCGCGGCGGGATGTGGAAGCCGTAGGAGAGCGCCCAGTCCTCCTGGTACTTCTTCTGCTCGATCCACAGCCACTTGACGTATTCCTTGGCCGCGTCGACGTTCTTGCCCTTGGCGTTGACGAACATCGACCAGCCGCCGTTGGTGACCGACTGCTTCCCGGCGGAACCGACCTTCGGGAAGGGGAAGATGCCGATGTCGTCGCCGAGCGCCTCGATCATCGCGGGCATGGCCCACATGCCGCACCACTGGATCGGGGTCAGGCCCTGGGTGAAGGCCGACGGGTCCCACCAGTCGGTGGGGGCGTCGAGCAGCAGGTTGCCGCTGGTGAACAGGGAGCGCAGCTGCTTGAGGCCTGCGGCGACCTCGTCGGTGTTGAAGGCGGGCTTGTTGTCGGCGGTGAGGGTGTCCGCGCCGGCCGACCAGATCAGCGGGTTCTGCACGGTGGTGAGGTCGTTGCCGAGGAAGGCGCCCTTGACCTTGCTGGTGGTCAGCTTGTCGGCGGCCTCGAGCAGCTCTTCCAGCGTCTGCGGGACCTCGATCTTGGCCTTCTCGAACACCGACGGCCGGTAGAAGAAGAACTGCGGGTCGTCGATCATGCGGACGCCGTATATCTTCCCGTCGACCGTGTGCGACGCGATGTCGGCCTGGTTGAAGTCGCTCTTGACCGGCTCGATGATGTCGGTCAGGTCGGCCACCTGACCGCTCTTGATGAGCTGGATCTGCGGGTGGAACTCGAAGACGTCGGGCGCGTTCTTGGTGAGCAGCGCGGCGAACAGCTTCTGCTCGAAGTTGTTGCCGGTGATCCACTGGGTGGTGATGTTGGCGTCCTTGTAGGCCTTGGCGTACCGCTTGATGGCCTGCTCGGTGCCCGCCTCGCCGTAGGCGTGGAAGTACTGCACCAGGCTGTCGCCGGAGCTGCTGCGGCCGGTGTTCCCGCCGCACGCGGCCAGGGTCCCGGCGGCGGCCATGCCGGCGGCGGCCCGGAAGAGGGATCGGCGGGACCAGTTGGTGTTGCTCGATGCCGACATGCTGACGTCCTTGTCTCGAGTACGGCTGCGGCTCAACGCCCATGGCTCAAAAGGAGTTGCGGTGCGGGACGTTAACCTTCGGCTAAGGCTTCGGCAAGGGGTTGGACGAAGCCTGTTCGAAGCGTTGTGTGACGTTCGGGATGCCGGACGTCACGAGGTGCGGGCCGTCGTCCGGGCGGCCCGCGATCCCCTTACAGGGGTGCGGAGTTACTGCCGGTGCCGCGCTTTGGCCCGCACCGGAGCGGAGCGTTTGGACTGCCTCTGCCCGACGGACTGGAGTGCCCCTTCCAGCGCGAACGTCGCCGCGCCCAGGCACACCGGGTCGGTGGGGATCGGGGAGAGGACGATCTCGGTGGCGGCCATCGGCCGGGGCAGCGCGTGCCGGGCGACGGCCTCGCGCACCTCCGCGACCAGTGACTCGCCGAGGGCGGCCGCGACCCAGCTGCTGAGCACGATCACCTCGGGGTTGAACAGATTGACCAGGTTGGCGATCCCGGCGCCGAGATAACGGACGGTGTGCCGCAGGGCGTCGACCGCCACCGGGTCGTCCCGTCGCAGCCCCTCGGCCAGCGCGGCGATCGTGGCCGTCTGGTCGTCCGGATGCAGCAGCGGGCTGTCGGGGCTCAACTCCCGCAGATTCAGCATGATTCCGGACGCGCCGACGTACGCCTCCACACAGCCGTGTTTGCCGCAGCGGCACTCCCGGCCGTCCAGCACGATCGTGGTGTGGCCCCACTCACCCGCGCTGTTGCTGACACCCCGGTGCAGCCCGCCGCCCAGGACGAGTCCGGCGCCCACGCCGGTCCCGAGGTTCACCACCACGGCGTTCCCGCGCCCGCGCGCCGCCCCGAACCACAGCTCGGCCACCGCGGAGGCCCGCAGCGGATTGTCCAAGTACAGGGGGTACGCGATGTGTTCGGTGAGCAGATCGAGCAACGGCACGTCGTGCCAGTCCCAGTTGGGCGCGTACTCGGAGAACCCGGTGTCCCGGTCCACCTGACCCGGCACGCTCACCCCGACCCCGAGGACACGCGCGCCCTCTACGCCGGCCTGCGCGACCACCTGGCCGACCACCGCCGCGACATGCCCGACGACCTGCTCGGGCAGGCTCTCCCCGGGCCTTACGTCCTCCTCGGCGCGGGCCAGCACGTTCAGCGCGAGGTCGAACAGTTCGACATGGACGTACGTCTCCGCGATGTCGACGCCGATCAACGCGCCCCCCGACGCGTTGACCGCGACGAGTCCCCGGGGGCGCCCGCCCGCCGAGTCCTCGAACCCGACCTCCGTGATCATCCGGAGGTCGAGCAGTTCACCGACGAGCGTGGCGACCGTGGCCAGGCTCAGCCCGGTGGCGGCCGCCAGCTCCTGCCGGGAGGTGGGCGACGCGGCGATGATCTGGCGCAGCACCTCATAGCGGTTCGCGGTGCGGATGTCACGTGAGGTGCGCTTCATCGGGCCGTGCCCCCATCCCTTCGGCTCCCGCCGGGACGACATCGGCACCGGCGCGGCGCAAGGCTATGGCCCGCCGGACCTTTCGACAAGGGGTTAGGAAAGGGGCTTTATAAAGTCAGTCGGCGAGCACTTCCCGGACAAACGCGTTGGCGAATTTTGCGTCAGGGTCCAGGTCGTCCGCAAGCGCCCTGAAGTCGTCCAGCCTCGGATAGCGGCCGCGCAGGACCGCGCCCGGCGTGGTGAACACCTTCCCCCAGTGCGGCCGCGGCGCGAAGCCGTCCAGCGCCTCCTCCAGCCGCCGTACCACCGGCAGTACGGCCGCCGTGTCCTCGATCCAGGTGAAGTGCAGCGCCACCGTGTCCCGCCCGTATGCCGGGCTCAGCCACTGCTCGTCGGCGGCGACCGTACGCACCTCGCAGGTCTGCAATACACCGGCGACGGTCTCCCGGATACCGTCGATCGCATACAGCGCGTCGACGGCATACCGCCGCGGCAGCAGATACTCCGACTGGAGCTCCGCCCCGCTGCTCGGCGTGAACTCCGCCCGGAAGTGTGGCAGCCGCTCGTGCCAGGGCCCCGGCACCCCGAACTGCTCGGTGCAGTTGACCGCGGGCATCCCCGGCACCGGGTGCAGCTTCTCCGTCGCGGGCGCGGCCCACGGGAAGCCGTCGAGCGGCTGATCCGTCCGCCGCTTCAGCCACACCTGCCTGAAGCCCGGCTCCCGCCAGTCCGTGAACAGGCTGACGCTGTACGCCGCCGACATGACCGTCTCGAAGGTCCCCGAGTCCAGCCCGTCCAGCGGCAGTTCGGTGAACACGTACTGCTCGACCTCGTAGGCCGGCTCCAGGTCCAGCGTCAGCGCGGTGACGACACCCAGGGCGCCCAGCGAGGTCACGGCGCCCCCGAACCGCGCGTCGCCGCGCCCGATCGTCACCGTCGATCCGTCGGCGACGACCAGCTCCACCTCCCGCACCGCCGAACCCAGCGGACCGTTGCCGACACCCGAACCGTGCGTCCCCGTCGCCACCGACCCCGCGACCGAGATATGGGGCAGCGAGGCCATGTTGGGCAGCGCGAACCCCTGGGCGTGGACCGCGCGGGCGAGTTCCGCGTACCGCACACCGCCCCCGACCCGCACCGTGCGCTGCGCCGAGTCCACCTCGATCACCGGAGGGAAGCCGGCGATCGACAACAGGACGCCCTCCGGGCCCGGTTCGGCGATCTCGTTGAAGGAGTGCCCGCTGCCCAGCACCCGCACCTTGGCGCTCCCGGCCACGAGGGCGCGGAGCGTGTCGAGCGAGTAGGGGCGGTGCAGTTCCTTCGCGCTGTAGGTGATGTTGCCCGCCCAGTTGGCGACCGTCTCCGTCATCCCTGTCGTTCCTTTCATGCAGTGCAGGTCCGTTGACCCTCTCATCCGCCCCCGCCTAACGTGGAGAACGACGTAGAGAGCGGTTTCTATCCCTTTCCTCGACCGGGGGTCACCACCTTGCCCGAGCGTCCGCAGGCGCTGTTCGCCATGACCGCCGCCAACCTCCCGCAGGTCTTCCCGCCGGAGGTACTGGCACGGCTGAGGAAGTCGGTGGACATCGACCCGGACGTCGTCGCCGAGGACTTCACCGACCCGCGCGTCCGCGAGACCCTCGCCCGCACGGAGATCCTCGTCACCGGCTGGGGCTGCCCCCGCATCGACACGACTGCCCTCGACGCCGCTCCGGGACTCCGCGCGGTCCTGCACTCCGCGGGCTCGGTCAAGGGCTTCGCCACACCGGAGATCTGGCGGCGCGGCATCCAGGTCTCCTCGGCCGCCGAGGCCAACGCCCTGCCCGTCGCCGAATACACCCTCGCCATGATCCTCCTCGCCGGGAAGGACCTCTTCGTCGCCCGCGAGCACCTGCGCACCTCACGCGCCCACCCCGGCTGGGGCATCGTCCCCGGCATCGGCAACCACGGCCGCCGGGTCGGCGTCATCGGCGCCTCCCGGATCGGCCGCCGGGTGCTGGAACTGCTGCGCCCCTTCGACCTGGTGCCCGCCCTCACCGACCCGTACGTCGACGAGGCGCGGGCCGCCGAACTCGGCGTACCCCTCGTGCGGCTCGACGACCTCCTGCGCACGTCGGACATCGTCACCATCCACGCCCCCGAGACCCCGGAGACGCGCCACCTCATCGGACGCCGTGAGCTGTCCCTGATGCCCGACGGGGCGGTCCTGATCAACACCGCGCGCGGCGGCCTCGTCGACCACGACGCCCTCGCCGGCGAACTCCGCTCCGGGCGCCTCAGCGCGATCCTCGACGTCACCGACCCCGAGCCGCTCCCCGCCGACTCACCGCTCTACGACCTCCCGAACGCCTTCATCACCCCGCACCTCGCGGGCTCCCAGGGCAACGAGCTGGGGCGGCTCGGTACGGCGGTGGCGGAGGAGGCGGAGCGGCTGGTGTCGGGCGGGAGGCCGGCGTATCCGGTGGAGCTGGCGGGGCTGGAGCGGGGGGCCTGAGTTCTGCGGATTTCGTCGTGCGGGGCGCGATCGAGTATCCGTATTCGTAAAGATCTGGCGATCCCCGCGCGATATCAGTAGCGTCCCTCGTCATGACCCTCGACCCGCTCGATCCGCTCGACCTGCCTGACCCACTGGATTCCTTCCCCGAGACCGACCTCACCCGCCACCGCCGCCTCCGCGACCAGGGCAGCCTCGACCGCGCCGACCTGAACGCCATCCTGGACGCGGGCTTCGTCTGTCACCTCGGAGTGGTCGTCGAGGGCCGCCCGCTGGTCGTGCCCACCGTGTACGGGCGCGACGACCGGCAGCTCTACCTCCACGGCTCGGTGGCGAGCCGCAGTCTCTGCGGCGGCGTCCCCGTGTGCGTCACCGTCACCCACGTCGACGGACTGGTCCTCGCCCGGTCCGTCTTCGAGCACGGGGTGAACTACCGCAGCGCGATGATCCACGGAGAGGCCCGCAAGGTCACCGACCCGGGGGAGAAGCTGGAGGGGCTGCGCCGGCTCACCGAGCATGCCGCGCCAGGGCAGTGGTCGTACGCCCGGAGCCCGAACCGCAAAGAACTCGCCGCGACCACGCTCCTCGCCCTCTCCCTCGAAACGGCCTCCGTCAAGATCCGCACCGGCCCGCCGGAGGACGGCGACGGGCCCGACGCCGAACTCGGGCTCTGGGCCGGGACCCTGCCCCTGACCTCGGTCTGGGGCGCGCCCGTGGCGGACCCTCTGCTGCCGTCGGGGATCCCCATACCAGGACACATCGCGCGCCACGGGGGGACCCGGCACGGCTGACCGCCGAGGGGAGGCATACGGTGGGGAGTCGAACGCCTGAGCCGGGAGGAGAGTCGGATGGGCAGCCGTACCGCACTGGTCGAGGATCTGATGGAGCGGTTCCCGCACGTACCGCGGGAAGCCGTCTTCAAAGAGGACCTGCTGCGAGGTGGCGTGGCCTTCGACCCGTCCGCCCTCAGCGACAACGAGGGCGGGGAGGTCAAGCCGAAGTCGTACTTCATCTTCTCCTTCGACCACGGCACCCTGCCCGAGCTCGGCGAGGCCGCGCTGCGCCGGCCGCCGGAGGAGATCATCCTCACCGGCGGGCCGTACGACCTGCGCCGCACCGTCGTCTCGGTGCGCGTGAACCCGACGTCGCCGTACCGCGTCGCCGCCGACGACGAGGGCATGCTCGGCCTCTACCTCGACGGCAAGCGGATCGCCGATGTCGGGGTGCCGCCGATGCCGGAGTACTACAAGCACAAGCTCTCCAACGGGAAGTCCGTCATGGAGGTCGCGCCCACCATCCAGTGGGGGTACCTCATCTACCTGACCGTCTTCCGGGTCTGCCAGTACTTCGGCGCCAAGGAGGAGTGCCAGTACTGCGACATCAACCACAACTGGCGCCAGCACAAGGCCGCCGGACGGCCGTACACGGGTGTCAAGGACGTCGACGAGGTCCTTGAAGCCCTGGAGATCATCGACCGGTACGACACCCAGAAGGCGTCCACCGCCTACACGCTCACCGGCGGCGCGATCACCAAGACGGTCGGCGGCCGGGACGAGGCGGACTTCTACGGGCGGTACGCCAAGGCCATCGAGGAGCACTTCCCGGGGCGCTGGATCGGCAAGGTCGTCGCGCAGGCGCTGCCCAAGGACGACGTGCAGCGGTTCAAGGACTACGGCGTGCAGATCTACCACCCCAACTACGAGGTGTGGGACGAGTATCTGTTCAAGATGTACTGCCCCGGCAAGGAGCGGTACGTCGGCCGCGACGAGTGGCACAAGCGGATCCTCGACTCGGCGGACATCTTCGGCGCCCGCAATGTGATCCCCAACTTCGTGGCCGGCGTGGAGATGGCCGAGCCCTTCGGCTTCAAGACGGTCGACGAGGCCATCGACTCCACCACCGAGGGGCTGCGCTTCTTCATGTCGCACGGCATCACACCCCGCTTCACCACCTGGTGCCCCGAGCCGACCACCCCGCTCGGCAAGGCCAATCCGCAGGGCGCGCCGCTGGAGTACCACATCCGGCTGCTCCAGGCGTATCGCCAGACCATGGAGGACTTCGGTCTCTCCTCGCCGCCCGGATACGGTGAACCCGGGCCCGGCCGTGCCGTGTTCTCCGTCAGCTCCTTCATGGACAGCCTCCCCGCTCACGAGCCCGCTCAGGAGCCGGTGGAGGCGTAATCGGGGGAGCGCGAACAGAACAGTCAGGGCCCGGATCGAGACGTCCGGGCCTTTTCTGCGTATGTCTCCAGGAGCAACAGGAGTAACTCCAGGAGCAACACGCACAACAGGGGCAACACGGTGTGGGCGTGCGCAGACGCCCGGTAACCAGATTTGAATAGTGAGCTTGTCAGTTGTGTGGAACCCGTGAAAAGCTCGGGCGCTGTCGCGAGGTTCCCCACAACTCCATTGCCAATAAGGTGAGTTGACCTCGCTTTCCATGCAGGAGTCTGATGCCCGACCTGCCGACCCCCCAGGACGCCACCGAGGCCGCGCTGTTCACCGAGTGCTGGGACGCGGTGCTCTCGTACGCCGACCTGTGCACGGCCGGCTCCGAGGCCGCCACCCAGCTGGCCACGGAGGCGTTCGCCCTCGGTATGCGCGAGGCCCGCACCGACGCCGGCGGCACCGTCAGGAGTGCCGGCCGGCGTGCGCCCCGGCTGCCCGTGATCCCCTTGCTGCTGACGGCCGTTCGCGCCACGGCGGCCGACTGGGAGTCCGGCGGTCAGGGGCACCGGCTCGACCCCGATCTGCGGCTGTGGCTCAACTCGGCGAAGGCCGACCGCTACACCGGCCCGCCACTGCAACGCCCGCTCGCCGCACGGGGGTTGCGCGACTTGCAGGAGGCCGACGCCGATCTGCTGTGGCTGGCCGAGGTGGAGGCGCTGCCGCTGCCCGTGGTGGCCCGCCGGCTCGGCCTCGACCCGGCCAACATCGCCGAGGAACTGAACCAGGTGCGCGGCCTGTTCAGGGACCGCAGCCACCGCAACCACCTCGACACGCCGATGGACGCGCAGTGCCGCAGCTACGCCCGCCTCCTCGACGCCGTCACCCGCTCGTCGGCCGCCGACACCCCGGGCGACCTCTCCCGCCACCTCGCCACCTGCGTGCAGTGCGCCGAGGCCGCCGCGTGTCTGCGGCTGCACGGCGGCGGACTGCCCGGCGCGCTCGCGGGCGGAGTGATCGGCTGGGGCGGCCTCGCCTACCTGGAACGCAGGCGCCGCGCCGCTGAGGTACGGCTGGGCGCCGGCCGCCCGGAACCGATCGAGGCCAGGCCCGTCGACCCCGGCGCGCAGCGGGCGCGGGTCGTGCGCAACGGGCTGCTCGTCACCGCCGTACTCGTCTCGCTGCTCGCCCTCGCCGTCTCGGTGATGCCGATGGGCGGCGGCAGCATGGACGACGGCGCCGCCACCCCGGGCGACTCCGCCGACCGCCAGCCGGTGGCCGACCCCGGCGCCCCCCTGCCGTCACCGTCGTCGTCCTCCGCGACCGACCGCCCTTCCGCGTCCCCCGCGCCCTCCGGCAGCACCACCCCCCGCAAGGAGAACCCCGACCCGGAACCCCAGGGCACCACCTCCTCCACCGCCCGCGACGACGAACCGGCCCCCAGCGAGAGCGCGGCGGCCACCTGCGAGGTCCGCTACGACCTCGTCAACCAGTGGCCCGACGGCTTCCAGGCCAGCGTCACGGTCACCACCGACGAGGCCCTCGACAGCTGGCGCGTCGCCTGGTCCTTCGACGACGGCCAGAAGGTCGGCCAGATGTGGGACGCCACCTTCGCCCAGAACGGCTCCCGGGTCACCGCCACCGCCGCCGACTACAACAAGTCCGTCGCCGCGGGCAGCAGCCTCTCCTTCGGCTTCCTCGCCTCCTGGCAGGGCACCAACTCCCCGGCGTACGACTTCACGCTCAACGGCCGCAGCTGCGCCACGTCCTGACCGCGCCACCGCACCTGTCCACCTGCCGAGATCTTCGGCGGTGGCGGTTGCGCGCCGACCCCTGGCTGACTTAATTTCTGAAATTAAGTAGAACGGTCAAGGCCGAAGAGTTAGAAGAGTCAGGGGGAGCGCCCGATGAGAGCGGAAGGCATGCGCCGCGGCAACGCCTCGGCGGTCCTGCGCGCCGTCCTCGCCGACGGCCCGCTCTCCCGCGCCGACATCGCCCGTCGTACGGGGCTGTCGGCGCCCAGCGTCACCAAGCTCACCGCCGTCCTCGCCGAGGCCGGGCTGCTGGCCGAACACGCCCCGCTGGAGGCGACCCAGGGGCGACCCCGGGTCCCGGTCGGCATCGCCGCGGGCGGACCGGCCGCGCTCGGCATCCACATCGGTCTGCTGCGCACCACGCTCGGCCTGGTCGCCCTCGACGGCACCGTGATCTCGCAGCACGTTCTCGACCACGACGGCGACCTCGACCCGCGCCGCATCGCCGACCAAGCGGCGGCCGGGGCAGGGGAGTTCCTCGCCGCGCGGCTCGGCGCCCGCACCCTCCTCGGTACCGGCATCAGCCTCGGCGGCTGGGTCGACGGCGACACCGGCACCGTCGTCGAGCACAGCGCGCTCGGCTGGGACGACGTACGGCTGCTGGAGCTGCTGGACGGGCGGGTGCCGGGACCGGTCCTGCTCGACCAGAACGTACGGGCCGCCGCCCGCGCCGAGTTGTGGTTCGGCGCCGGGCGCGAGGTCGACGACTTCGTGTACGTCTTCTTCGGAAACATCCTCGGCGCGGCCGTGGTCGTCGACCGCTCGGTGCACCGCGGCCCGGGCGCGGCGGCGGGCGGCATCGAGCACCTCCCGGTCAGCGGCGTCGAGGGCGGCCCGTGCGCCTGCTGCGGCGCCGCCTGCCTGTCGGCGGTCGCCAGCGACGCGGCCCTCGTGACACGGGCCCGCGAGCTGGGCATCCTCGCCGCGACCGACGAACACCTCCCGCTGGAACGGATCGTGGCCGCCGCCCGCCCCGCCGGAACCGGCACGGGCGACGTCCGCGCCCAGGACCTGCTCCGCACCCGCGCCCGGCACGCCGGCCGCGCCGTCGCCACCGTCGCGGACCTCCTCAACCCGAGCCGCGTCATCCTCGCCGGCGGCATCGTCGCCGCCGACGAGTACCTCACCGACCTGCGCGAGGAGGTCAACAGCCGGGTGCACCGCGGCTGGAACGCCGACGAGCGGATCGTGCCCAGCACCTTCGGCACGGGCACGCTGGTCGTCGCCTCGGCGATCCCGCTGCTGGAGGGCGTCTATCTGGACCCGCTCGCGCGCTCGGGCGTGGACGAGCAGGAGGTGGCGTCGTGAGCGCTGCGCTGTCTCCCGCCGAGTGCTGGGAGTTGTTCCGGGTCGCCGTGAGCGCGCGGACCGAGTGGCTGGTGCTGCGGGTCGGCGGCGCGGACGGCTCGTACGGGTACGGGGAGTGCTCGGACGCCGGTTCACTGGACGCCGTACTGAAGGAACTCGATGTACTGAAGGAATTCGGTGCACTGAAGGAACTCGACGGCTGCCCGGGTGACGAGGGCTTCGTCGCGATCACCGTACGAGGCGGCCTCGAACAGGCTCGGCTGGACCGCGAGGCGCGGCGGACCGGAGTACCGCTGCGGCGGCTGCTGACCGGTGAACAGCCTCCGCAGCGAGTGGAGTTGTACGCCAACATCAACCGCGCCCCCGGCGGCCGCACCCCGCGCGAGGTCGCCCGGGTCGCCGAGGCGGCCGTACGCGACGGCTTCCGGGCGGTCAAGCTCGCCCCCTTCGACACCCCGGACACCGAGGGGCGGCGCACGCTCGCCGAGATCGGCCTGGACCGGGTACGTGCCGTCCGGGACGCCGTCGGGGACCGGGTGGATGTCATGGTCGACGCCCACGAACGCCTCACCCTCGCCGAACTCACCTCGCTCCTGCGGCCGTTCGAGGAACTGGACCTGCACTGGCTGGAGGACGGCGTGGGCATCGGACGCCCTGCCGAACTCGCCGAGCTGCGGTCCCGCACCGAACTCCCGCTCGCCGGAGGCGAGTTCGCCTCCCGGGCTGCGGAGGTTCACCCCGTACGCGGACTGCTCGATGTCTTCCTGCCCGACGTGAAGCACGCGGGAGGACCGCGGGCCGCGCTCGAACTGGCCGCTCACTCGGGCACGGCCCGCATCTCCCACCACAACCCCTCGGGCCCCGTCGCCACCCTGCACGCGGCCCAGCTCACGCCCGCGCGGCTCGCCGAACGCCTGGAATACGCCTACGGCGAGGTCGACTGGCGCCCCGACCTCGTGCACGGCGCCGAACGCGTCCACGACGGCCGGCTCACCCTGACCGACGCCCCCGGCATCGGCCTCGAACTCGACACCGAGCACCCGGCGGTCACCCGAGTGTGGAGCGGGCGCCTCGAACCGCGCCCGTCCTGTCGCGCCTGACGTCCGCCTCAGCCCCGCACAGCTGACGCTCCCTCAACTCATCGGCCCCGGCCGACCTTTCACCTGCCTGCACATCACCACCTGCCTGCACGTCACCTGCCTTCCCAACCCCGGAGTTCCGTCATGCCTTCGCACACCCCTGCCCGCACGCCCGAGAGACTCGTCCTGTCCCGCCGTGGCCTCCTCGCCGCGATCGGCGTCGGCGGCGCCCTGCTCGCCGTCCCCGCCTGCCGCAGCGCCGCCGAGGAGTCCACCGGCAAGGGCAGCGCGCGGAAGGGCGGCACGCTGAAGATCGCGCAGACCGCCGACATCGCGCCCGCGACCCTCTTCGGCCAGAACAACCCCAACTTCACGATCGCGCGCACGGTCTTCAACACCCTGACCGAGTACGACCACAAGACCCTCGACCCCAAGCCCGGCCTCGCCGAGTCCTGGACCATCGCCGCCGACCAGAAGTCGATCACCCTGAAGCTGCGCAAGGGCGTCACCTTCCACAGCGGCCGCCCCTTCACCTCCGCGGACGTCGCCTTCGCCCTGGAGAACCTCACGAAGGAGACCACCGCCTCCCAGCTCAAGCACGTGGCTCTCGCCATCGAGAAGATCACCGAGGACGACGAGCACACGATCACCCTCGACCTGGCCCACCCGGTCAGCAACCTCTTCGACCTCTTCGAGATCCTGCTCATCGTCGACAAGGAGTCCATCGACGAGCTGCTCAAGGGCACGAAGATCATCGGCACGGGCCCGTTCGAGGTCGCGAACTACACGCCCGGCACCGGCTTCGAGCTGAAGAAGTACGACGGCTACTGGGAGAAGGGCGTCCCGAGCCTCGACGCCGTCGAGGTCACCGTCGTCGGCCAGTCCTCCTCGATGGTCTCCTCCCTGCGCTCCGGCGGCACCCACCTCCTCGTCGACGTGGCCCCCCTGGACGCGGCGGCCGTCAAGGGCGACGACCGCTTCGAGGTCACCGTCTCCGACGCCCACGACTCCGGCTTCTACGTCGCCTCCAACGTCAAGGTGAAGCCCCTCGACGACAAGCGCGTCCGCCAGGCCGTCGCCTGGGCCGTCGACCGCGACCGCATCCTCAGCCAGGTCCTCGGCGGCATCGGCACGGTCACCTCCCTGCCCTGGGCGACCAGTTCACCCGCCTACGACAAGACCAAGGCCGCCCACTACCGCCGCGACCTGGCCAAGGCGAAGGCGCTCATCAAGGAGGCGGGCGCGAGCGGCAAGACCGTCAAGGTCGTCTACAACGCCGGTCTCGCCACCAACGCCAAGATCGCCGAGATCGTCCAGTACGACCTGACACAGATCGGCCTGAAGGCGAAGGCCGAACCGCTCCAGGCCCCCGACTTCCTCGCCAGGCTCCAGTCCGGCGCCCTGCCCGGCCTGTTCATCAACGGCCACGGCTTCGGCCAGCTCCACCCGGCCACCCTGGTCAAGGGCGCGTTCCCCTTCAACGCCGAGAAGAACGCCTCCAACTTCGACAGCGACGAGTACCGCGCCCTCGCCGACGCGCTGTGGAAGGCCACGGAGGAGTCGGCGGCGAAGGAGGCCTCCGACCGGCTCAACGACCTCCTCCTGGAGGAGCAGTTCGTCTCGGACCTCGTCGCGAGCTCGCACACCTTCACCCGCAGCACCAAGGTGCGGGGCCTGAACTGGACGATGTACGACTACCTCGACCTCGACGCGACCACGGTCGGCTGAGGCCGGTCTCCCGCCATGCTCCGCTACGCCCTCCGCCGCGTCCCGTCCGCCCTCCTGGTGCTGGCCGTGGCGTCCGTGCTGGTCTTCGGTGTCCTCCGGCTCGCCCCGGGGGACCCGGCCGTCGTCCTCGCCGGCCCGGACGCCTCCCCGGCCACGGTCGCCGAGGTCCGCGCCTCCCTCGGCCTCGACTCCCCGCTGCCCGCCCAGTACTGGACCTGGCTCACCGGCCTCCTCACCGGCGACCTCGGCACCTCCTTCATCCTGGGCGCCCCCATCGCCACGCTCATCGGCCACGGCCTCGGCAACACCCTCGAACTCACCGCCGCCGCCCTGCTGCTGGCGCTGACCTTCGGGGGAGCGGCGGGCGTCGCCCTGGGCACGGCCCGGCGTCCGCTCGTCCGCCGCCTCCTCGGCGGCGCGGTGAACCTCGCCCTCGCCGTCCCGCCGTACGTCACCGGCGTCGCCCTCGTCCTGGTCTTCGCCGTCACCTTCCCCCTGCTCCCCGCCGCCGGTCACGAGTCCCTGCTCGCCGACCCGGTGATCGGCGTCCAGTACCTGCTCCTCCCCGCCCTGTGCCTCGCCCTGCCCACGGGCGCGGTCCTGGCCCGCTTCCTCGCCACGTCCCTCCGCAAGGCCGGCCAGGAGGACTACGTACGCACGGGACACGGCAAGGGCCTGTCCCCCCGACGCCTCCTGGCCCGGCACGTCCTACCGGGCGCCCTGCCCCCGGTCGTCACCGTCCTCGGCATCCAGACCGGGCAGCTGCTCGGCGGGGCGATCGTCGTCGAGGCGGTCTACGCCTGGCCGGGGCTCGGACAGCTCCTGCTCCAGGCAGTGCTCGGCCGGGACTACCTCCTCGTCCAGGACCTGCTGCTCTTCGCGGTGGCGGTGTTCGTGGCACTCCAGACGCTCACCGACCTGGTACAGGCGGGGCTGGACCCCCGGGTGCGGATCGGAGGGGCGGGGTGAGCGGCGCCACCGCGTCACCGGGCCGCAGCGCGCCACGAGGTGGCCTCCCGGCCCGAGGACGTCGCAGAGGTACAGGCACCCTCGCGCGACCGCCGGTGCGTGCCGGAGGCGCCTCATGAGCACCGCCCTCGCCCTCCGCGGCCGGGTACGCCGAGTCACCCGCTCCCGTGCCCTCGCCTCGCCCGCCGCCCGCTGGGGCCTCGCCCTCGTGCTCCTGCTGACGCTGGCCGGGTTCGCCGCACCGCTGCTCACCTCCTACTCGCCGCTCACCCAAGGCCCGGACGCCCTGCTCGGCCCGAGCACCGAACACCCCCTCGGCACCGACGAGTTCGGCCGCGACCTGCTCAGCCGGACCCTGTACGGCATCCGACTCGACCTCCTCGTCGCCGCCACCGCCGTCCCCCTGGGCGCCCTCGTCGGCATCACCCTCGGAGTGCTCTGCGCACTCCACCCCGCCCTGGACGTCGTCCTCCAGCGGGCCTTCGACGTGATGCTGGCGTTCACCGCGCTGATCCTCGGCGTCACGCTGGCCGCGCTGCTCGGGCCGGGCACGGCGGCCGTGTTCTGGACCGTCACGGGTATCAACGTTCCGCTGTTCGGGCGCATCGCGCGGGACGCCGTCCGCTCGGAGCAGGACCGGGAGTACGTGCTCGCGGCGGTCGCGCTGGGGGCCGGGCGGGTGCGGATCCTGTTCGGGGACATCCTGCCGAACATCCTCGACGCGCTGATCGTGCAGGCCGCGCTGTCCCTGTCCACGGCCGTGTTCGTCGAGGGCGCCATGAGTTTCGTCGGCATCGGGGTCACCCCGCCCACGCCCTCGCTCGGCGCCCTGCTGCGGACCGGCGCGACCTTCCTGAACGGCAGCCCGGCGTACGCGCTCGGTCCGATTGCCGTGGTCACGGCGCTCGTGATCGGCTTCAACCTCCTGTCCGACGGGCTGAACAAGGGGTTGCTGAAACGATGACCACCACCGCCGTCGTCACCGGTGCCGCCCGTGGCATCGGGCGCGCCATCGCCGCCGAACTCGCCCACCGCGGGCATCCGGTCGTGGCCGTCGACATCCTGGAGTCCGTACGGGACATCGCCGACCCGCGGATCCGGCCCGTCGTCGCCGACCTCACCGCCCCGGACGCACCCGCCCGGATCCTGGCCGCCGCCGGCCCGGACGCGGGCGTCCTCGTCAACTGTGCCTTCGCCGAGGAACGCGCCTCCCTCCTCGACGGCACCGAGGACGGCTGGCAGCGCACCCTCGACGTGAGCCTGCACGCCGCCGTACGCCTCTCCCGCGCCTTCGCCGCCCCGCTGATCGAGTCGGGCCGGCCGGGCGCGATCGTCAACATCGCCTCCGTGCACGCCTCGTTCGCCGCCGAAGGCTTCGGCGCGTACTCCGCCGCCAAGGCCGGACTCGTCGCCTTCACCCGCACCGCCGCCCACGAGTGGGGCCCGCACGGCATCCGTGTCAACGCGGTCGCCCCCGGCCTGGTCCTGGTCGAGCGCAACGCCCATCTGGCCGCGGACCCCGAGGAGTTGGCCGAGCGGGTCCGGCCCTATCCACTGCGTCGCCCCGGACAGCCCCATGAGGTGGCCCGGGCCGTCGCGTTCCTCGCCGGGGACGACGCCTCGTTCGTCACCGGTGCCGTACTGCCCGTCGACGGCGGACTGTCCGCCCGTATCCCGGAGGTGTCCCTGTGACCCGACGTATGCCCCGACGCACGACCGGACGCGTGGCCCGATGTAGGACGACGCCCCACGCCGCATACCCAGTCGTCCCCTTCATCCCCCTCGCCCCCCTCGTCCACCCCCTTCCCGTCCTCCACGGAGTCCCTCCATGCGCCTGCGCAGAACCGCCCTGCTCGTCTGCCTGACGGCCCTCGGCACCGGCCTCGCCGCCGCGTCACCCGCCCAGGCCGCCGCCACGACCTACTACGTCGACTGCTCCGCCGCCTCCAACGGCAGCGGCACCTCCACCTCCCCCTACAACTCCCTGACCTCGCCCAACGCCCTGACCCTCACGGCCGGCGACCAGGTTCTCCTCAAGCGCGGCACGGCCTGCTCCGGCCAGTTCGCCCCCGACGCCACCGGAACCGCCGCCGCACCGGTCGTCATCGGCGCCTACGGCACCGGCGACGCGCCCGCGATCAACGCGGACGGCGAGGTCAACGCCGTACTCCTCGACAACACCCCGTACACCACCGTCCAGGACCTGGAGCTGACCGCCGACGGTGACAACACCGCCTACCGGCGCGGGGTCTACGTGTACGCGAAGGACGCGGGCCTCGTCAGCGGCATCACGCTCCAGCGCCTCGACGTCCATGACGTACGCGGTGTCCTGCCCGCCACGGTCAGCGGCAACTACCACGGCACCGGCAAGTACGCGAACGCCACCGGCGGCATCGTCATCGAGGCGCAGGGCACCACCACCCCGACCGCGTTCGCGGACACCAGCGTCCTCGACAACGAGATCCACTCCGTGGACCGCGAGGGCATCTACACCTGGTCCAACTGGTGCAAGCGCGACCAGCTCGCCGCGTTCTGGCAGGACTCCCTGTGCTTCGCCGACTGGAAGGCGTCCACGGGTCTCGTCGTCCGCGGCAACGATCTTCGGGACATCGGCGGCGACGGCATCGTGGCCAAGGGCCAGGACGGGGCGCTCGTCGAGCACAACACCGTCACCGGGTTCAACGAGCGGGCCGGCAGCGTCAACATCGGTATCTGGACCGCGAACAGCGACAACGGCGTCTTCCAGTACAACGAGGTCTCCGGCGGCAACACCACCAAGGACGGCCAGTCGTACGACGTCGACCACTCCACGAAGAACACCCTGTTCCAGTACAACCTCTCCCACGACAACGACGGCGGGTTCTTCCTGCTCTGCCCGTACGACACCCCGGTCACCGACTTCGTGATCCGGTACAACATCTCCGTCAACGACCGCACCCGCACCTTCCAGGTGTGCAGCGGCCAGATCGACGGCGGGCAGATATACAACAACACCATCGCGGTCGGCAGCGGGCTCAGCCCCGTCTTCCTCACCGAATCCACCTCCGCCTCCCTCGATCTGGCCTTCACCGACAACATCGTTCGCAAGACCGGCAGCGGTTCACTCAGCTGGAACTTTTCTGATGCGGGCGTCACCTTCGACCACAACGCCTTCTACGGCGTCACCGCCCCGACCGGTGCGACCAACACCGTCAGCACCGCACCCGGCCTGGTCGCCCCCGGCACCCGCGACCCCCACGGCTACCGGCTGATCAGCGGTTACGGCACCCTCGGCACCGGCGCGGTCGTCGCCGACAACGGCGGGCTCGACTACTACGGCAACACCGTCTCGTCGACCGCCGCCCCCAACATCGGCGCGTACAACGGCAGCGGTACGGCCACTCCCGTACTGACCGACATCTTCGACACCCTCTCCTCCTCGTGGACCGTCACCGGCACCGCCGCCGTCGCCGCCGACCCAGCGGGCGACCTGGGCAACTCCGGGAAGCTGACCGGTACTTCCTCCCTCACCCGGTCCCTCTCCGGGAGCACCTCGCGCCGGGTCGCGGCGCTCGTGCGGTCCGACTCGGCGTCCGCGCCCGTGACGGTCGAGGTGCTCGACTCCTCGGGCACGGTCGTCGGTAGGGCCACCGCCGCCGACACCACGGCAGGGGAGTGGCACCGCGTCGAGCTGACCGCTCCGGCCACGGCGACGACGCTGCGGCTGCGCGCCACGTCGAGCGGGACGTCGTACGTGGACGATGTGATCGTGCAGCCGGTCGGCTGAGCCGGCGGCGGCCAGGCGCGCCGTTCAGCGCGTCTGGCCGGGGGCGGCCGGGGTCAGGTGCAGCACCGTCGGTACCGTGGCCCGGTCGGTGAGCCGCCACTCGAGTGCCGGGGTGGTGACGGCACGGTGGGAGTCGCCGTCCTCAGGCATCTCGACCTTCAGCTCGAACCACACCTCCTTGCCGACCCCTCCCTCGACGCGCCCGCTGCCCCACCGGTCGGCGAGCGCGTCGACCAGCAGCAGGCCGCGGCCGCCCTCCGCGTCGGTGTCGGGCGCGTCCACGCCCCGGTTGGGGCCGTCGGGGCCGTCGGGCGGGAGGTCCGGGCTCTCGTCCGCCACCGCGCAGCGCAGCAGGCCGGCGTGCGGGTCCAGGGAGAGGGTGAGGCGGTAGCGGCCGGGGGCGTGCCGGACCGCGTTGGTGGCGAGTTCGCTGACCAGGAGTTCGACGGTGTCGGCGGGGTCCTGGAGGCCGTACTCCGTCAGCCAGGTGCGGACGACGGCTCTGGCCCGGCGGACCGAGGATCCTCCCGGGCCCAGAATCGTCGTACAACCGCCGCCCACCGGATGGCCGCGCGGATGGTCGTTCGGCATCGTCGTTTCCCCTCGACCCTTCGGCTCGCGTCCACCATGCGCCGGGCGGGCCGTGCGGGTCGCGGGGGAAACTACGTGTATCCGCGCGCGGGTGCGTCAAGCGCACGCCATGCGCGTTGTCGTTGTCGTTGTCGTTGTCGTTGTCGCTGTCAGCCGGTGGCCGTGAGGGCTGTCTCCATGCGGATCGTCCAGCCGCCCTCGGCCGCGTCCTCGGACCTCAGGTCCACGAACTCGCAGATCTGGCGGGTGCGCCACAGTCCGTCCTCCGGGCGTGGCTCGGGGCCGGGCGGCCGGAAGCCGAGGAACGGGTCGGTGATGCGGCCGCGCGGGGCGCGTACTTCGCAGAGGATGCGCTCGCGGACCGACCACAGCAGCAGGTGCGCGCTGTCGAGGCCCTGGGCGGCGGCATAGCCGGTGGCGCCGGAGACGGCCTCGCCGAAGCGGTCCGCCGGTTCCGGTGCCATGCCCAGGGACCTGGCCTGCTGGGTGGCGAAACGGTGGGCGGCGGTCATGTCCCCGGCGAGGCCGAGCGCGAGCGCCTCCGGTGGCGGGGCGGGGAGCGGGGAGAGGTCCTGGGTCACGTAGACGGCGGGGTCCGTGAACTCGGGGCCGGTGTGCACGCCGTGCCGGTCCAGTTCCGTGGGGTGGGTGCGGCGGGCGGCGTCGATGACGGCCGGGGGCGCGGTCCGGGTGTCGTACAGGCACATCGCGGTGATCGGGTACGGGGCGAACAGGTCGGTGACCAGGGCCTCGTAGCGGGTCCATTCGGCGGTCTGGCGTGCGGAGCGGCCGTCCCAGACCGGCTCGCCCGCCATGTGGATCCGGCCGGTGGGACCCGCGTGCCCGGCGTAGTAGTCGAGGGCGACGGCCAGTCCGTTCGCCGGGGTGCCGCTGTACCACCGGGTGGACTCGCGGAGGTCCACGCGGCGGGCGTCGGAGCCGAGCGCGTCCCGCAGCAGGACGAGCTTGCGGGCGGGGACGACGGCCAGCGGATCCGGTTCGTCCTCGGCGGCGATGCCCTCCCTGAGGAACGGCACCAGGACCGCCAGGAACTCCTCGTCACCGGAGTGGATGCCGACGTGGTGCCCTGCGGGTGTGCGGGTCATGTGTCTGTCCTCCTGTCATGTGTCTGCCTCCTGCGTGCGCCGACCGTTGTCCACGTCATGGCGCCCGACGGCCCACAGGGCGACCTGACTGCGCGAGGTCAGCCCCAACTTGCTGAGGATGCGCTCCACATGGCCCTCGGCGGTGCGCCGGGCGACGACCAGCCGGTCGGCGATCTGCTGGTTGGTCAGCCCCTGGGCGATGAGTCCGGCGACCTCGGCCTCACGCCGGGTGAGACGGCCGTCCAGACCGGGGTGGCGCGGGGCGGTCCGCTTGCCCAGCGCGTAGTCCGCGGCCTGGTCGAAGGAGAGCTCCAGGCCTTCGCGGTGGGCGTTCTCGAACCCGCTCTCGCCCAGCAGCCGGCGGGCCCGCTCCTCGGCGGCGCGGCGTACCGGGCCGTGCGACTCGTTGCGGGTGGTGGTGGAGCGGGTGTGCCGCCAGATCCGGTCGGCCGCGCCCAGCAGTACGGCGGCGGGCCGGCCCTCGCCGTCCCCGGCATGGACGGCGGCGAGCAGCTCCAGCGTCATCGCGATCCCGAGTACGTCGCCCACGACCCGCTTGAGCCGCAGGCACTCCCGGGCATGGGTCCTGGCCCGCGCCCGGTCGCCCTTGGACCACTCGGCGAAGGCGAGCATGCGCAGCAGATACGAGTGGACCCACTGCTCGCCCGCGGCCAGACAGGTCTGCCGGAACTCCTCGCACAGCGCCGTCGCCCGGTCGTACTCGCCCTGGATGGTCAGGACGAAGGCCAGCTCGACGTGTTTGAAGCCGACCAGGCCCATCAGCTCGTCCTCCCGCGGCGGCCGGGACAGCGCCTCCTCGTACACCTCCCGCGCCCGCCCGAAGTCACCCCGGATCAGGGCGGATCCGCCCCGGGTGAGGAAGGTGTGCGCGGCCTCGGTGTCGTCCGCCAGGCGCAGGCTCAGCTCGTACGACTCCTCGGCGAGGGGCTCGGCCCGGGCGGGGTCGGCCTGCACCAGCAGCATCAGGGCCAGCGCCCAGAGGCCCCGGGCCCGGGCGCGGGTCGGCTCGGGAGCGGCGGCGAGGAGCCGCTCGTACCAGTAACGGCCCTCCACCCAGGTGCCGCAGGCGAACCAGAAGAACCACAGATGCCCGGCCAGCCGCAGCCCCGTCCGCGCCTCGCCCGGTGTGACCAGACAGAACTCCAGCGCCGAGCGGACGGTGTCCAGCTCGGCGTGCAGCCGCCGCACCAGCTCCGGCTGGTCGGGGCCGAACCAGCGCCGCTCGCACTCCTCGGCGAACCGCAGACACCAGTCCCGGACGCGGTACCGGGCCGCCTCCTCCGCCCCGTCGCCCGTCTCGCGCAGCCGGTCGAGGCCGTACTGCCGGATCGACTCCAGCATCCGGTACCGGGCGTGCACCGCGTCGCCGTCCCGCACCAGCAGCGACTTGTCCACCAGCCCGGTGAGAGCGTCCACCAACTCGTCGCGGTCCAGGCCGGGCCCCGCGCAGACCTCTTCCACGGCGTCCACGTCGAAGCTCCCCGGGAAGACCGAGGCGCGCGCCCACAGGGTCTGCTCCTGCGGGGTGCACAGGTCATGGCTCCAGTCGACGGCGGCGCGCAGGGTGCGGTGACGGGGCAGCGCCTGGTCGTGGCCGGGGGTGTCCCCGGCGGGGTCGCGGGGGTGTTGCCCGGCCCGGTTCTCGGCGTGTTCCTCGGCCCGGTCCTCGGCCGGATCCCCGGCACGGTCATCGCCATGGTCATCGGCCCGGTCATCGGCTCGGCTCTCGGCGAGCAGCCGGTAGCGCCGGTCGAGGCGTTCCAGCAGCTGCCGTACGCCCAGCACCCGCAGCCGCGCGGCCGCCAGCTCGATGGCGAGGGGCAGCCCGTCGAGCCGGCGGCACAGCGCGGCCACCGCGTCCTGGTTGTCCGCCGTGAGCGCGAACCCCGGCAGCACGGCCGCGGCCCGGTCGGCGAACAGGGCGAGCGCCGGATACTCCAGAGCGGCGTTCGCCGGGAGTCGCTCTCCCGGCGAGGGAGTCGCCAGCGGCTGCACCTCCAGAACGTGCTCACCGTCCAGGGCCAGCCGATGCCGGCTGGTGGCCAGCACGCGCACGCGTGCGCTCTCTTCGAGGAGGGTCGCGACGAGTTCCGCGCAGGCGTCGGCGAGATGTTCGCAGTTGTCCAGTACGAGGAGCAGCTCGCGGTCCCTGACATGGTCGACCAGCGTTTGGAGAGGCGAACACCCCGACGCGTCAAGGATGTTCAGCGCCTCGATCACCGCCAGCGGCACCAGTGACGCGTCCCGCACCCCGACCAGCTGCACGACATGCGCCCCGTCACCGAACGCCCGCGCCAGTCCCGGTACGGCGTGCAGCGCCAGCCGCGTCTTGCCGACCCCGCCGATCCCGGTCAGCGTCACCAGCCGGTGCCCGGCCAACAGCCGCTTGACCTCGGCGACTTCCTGCCGCCGGCCTACGAGACCCGGTGCTCTCAGCGGCGGTTCGGCGTATCCCCGCGTCGCGGATGCTTGCAGAATCGGAACCCGCCTCCGAACGTCGTGCACCGTGCCCGCCATGGCTCCGCAGTGGGCGGACACGCGGACACTCCGAGAACACTAGGGGCGGGGCGGGACGAAGGCGTCTGTAGTGCGACATTGCCAACTGAAGGCGCATTCCTGACCGGGCGTGATCATGGGCTGTCGCGCGGCGAACAGTGCTGATGCGGGAAGTGATATCCGTACCCGGCGGAACAACGAGTCACGGCCTGACCCGCGGCACCGGAATCGATGCGGTGGCTCACCGGGAAGCCATGGCGCGCAGGATCCGGGACGACAGCGGTACGGGCAGGGTGCGCAGCGCGCGGACCAGGGTGGCGGTGGTCCAGGGGAAGTGGGAGTTGGCCGGTTCCTTCTCCAAGGCGCGGATGACATGGCGAGCCGCGCGTTCCTGGGTGATCTGGAAGGGCTTGGGCAGTCCGTCCGCGCCGACACGGTCGGTCGCCACGAACCCGGGGTGGATCGTCGTGAACCGTATGCCCTGGGGGGCCAGTTCGACGCGCGCGGAGTCGATCAGGGTCCGTGCCGCCGCCTTGGCCGCCGAGTAGGGGCCCTGGCGCGGGATACCCATCAGCCCCGCGAGGGAGTTGGTGTGGGCGATGAGGCCGCCGTGGGTCTGCCGCTTCATCTGCTGGATCAAGGGGATCAGATAGTTGACCACCACGTCGTAGTTCAGCGCCATGATCCGTGCGACGTCGTCCGTGCCGACCTCGTCCATGGACATGTCCGGCCCCTGGCCGGCGTTGAGCAGCGCGATGTCGACGGAGCCGAACGCCGCGACGGCGGCGGCCACCGCATCGGCGGCCGCCCGCGGATCCAGGGCGTCGCCGACGATGTCCAGGCAGCCGCTCCCGGCGGCACGGACGTCCTCCGCCACGGAGGCCAGTTCGGGGGCCCGCCGTGCCACCAGCACGAGCCGGTTGCCGCCCGGGGCGAGCTTGCGGGCCACTTCGGCGCCGATGCCGGAGGAGGCGCCCACGATGAGAACCGTCCGGTCGATGACCTTCCCCATCTCGTTCAGTTTCCCTTCGTGGCGGGCCGACGGAGGAAGCGGCAGCCGGGCCGGGGTCCTTGCCCTCGGCCCGGCCGCCCTTCAAGGGCCATGATCCCCGACGGTACGGCGCCGCGAGGAGCCGTACGCCCGTGGGCTCCTCCGCGGCGACGTCCAAGGGCTCAGCGGCGGTCGTCGCGGACCGCGTCGGTCACCGGTGGTGCGGTGACGTCAGGTAGTGCCGGCGCAGCAGCTCGCGGCCGTAGTCGTTGCCGTTCGGGGTGCGGACGACGGAGTGGATGTGCCTCTGGCTGGGGCCGTCCGCGCGGGTCTTGCCGTACGCCGGGCCGAGCGGGCCGGCCGCCTGGCAGTCGACCTCGATCCAGATGACCGGGCTGTGGAGGCGCAGATAGAAGGGGTCGTCGTCGCCCGTCCCGCCGATCCAGGCGGCGTGGGTGTCGTCGAGGTGGGCGCGGATCTCGGCCATGCGCACCTTCGCCGCATCCGCCTTGGCCCGGTTCACGAACGCCTCGGCGACCGCGAGGAGCTTCCTCTGCTGCGCCGGGGTCAGCGCGCCGGCCCGGATACCGGCGTACGCCTCGACCGCGTTGTCGGCGAAGGCGCCCGCCTTCATGTCCTCGTCCGCCTTGGTGGCCGAGATGATCGCGGTCTTCCGCTGGGCCTCGGTCAGCGACTGGATGAACGCCAGACTCGCCTCCACCTCCTCCTGGCACACCGACACCGTCTCCCCGTCGATCTCCAGCGAGGTCGGTTCGGAGCCCCAGAAACAAGGGCTCATGACGACCTGGTCGCCGAGCACGAAGTAGTTGACGACCAGATGGTGGCCGTCGAACTGGAAGCCCCAGGGCTCGGTGTCCGACGGGGTGCCCATCACCGTCCAGTAGAAGAGCTCGTCGTTGAACACATCGCTCTTGCCGACCAGTTCACCGGCGGCCTTGTTCAGCCGGCGGATCCTCTCGGTCGTCTCCAGACCGTCGGCGCTGAGTGCGGCCTTCATCAGGGCGGTGCCCAGGGCGTTCTGAGTATCCGTCAGATCGGCCAGGGAGACACCCTGCCGCTTGAACTCGCCCGGGTCGAGATTGCTCCACTGACGCCACTCGGTGGAGCGGACCGTGAACTGGGTCGCCTTCTTCTGGGTGTCGGTGAGACCGGCCAGGAACGCCCGCGCGGCCGCGACGACCGGCGCGGTGTCCACGCCCTGGGAATGGATGGTGAACAGGTCGTCGACCTGCTTGCCGTCGGTGGTCAGACCGTAGAAGTCCTCGGTGATGGTCAGACCGGCGAGCGGGTTCCCGCCCGCGGCACGCGTGGCGCTGCTGCTCGGCGACGGGCTCGCGCTGTCGCTCGCCGAAGCCGAAGCCGAAGCCGAAGGGGTGGCGGTGGAGCCGTCGTCGGCGAAGGCCAGCGCACCGGCGCCCATCGAGGTGAACGCCGCCGCACCGCCGGCGAGGAACACCTTCCGCATGAAGCCACGCCTGTCTGATGCCTCCGGATGTACCTCCTCCTGCTGGGCTCCGCTCACCGTGTTCCCGACCATGTCGGCGTCGCTCATGGCACCGCACCTCGCAATTCTCGAAGCTGTGGGGGTTCTTCAGCGGTCAGGGCGTGACTGTGCTCGGCAGGGATGAGAGGCCGATGAAAAGGCGACCGCGGACCGCGAGGCGTCGAAGGCCGCTCAGCGCGTCCCGGTGGCGACGGCCCTGTCCGGGGGCTGCGAGGCCTTTCTCAGGCGCTTCTCAGCTGGTTGGGCAAACGGCAGGTAAATCCCTGGAGGGGCGAGAAAGAGGAGCGAGAAATTCGGTGGCGCGGGTCCACGGGCGTCCCTAGGCTGAGGGTCGCTTCTCGCGGTGGCCGGTAGGGCCGCCGCTGTCGCCGAGTCGAGAACGGGAGGTGTCGACCGATGGCTGTCTCTGTGATGGGCGCTGCCCGCATCCAGGAGTTCATCAAGTCCACCTCCGTGGCCACCGGCTGACCTCACTCCAACTCTTGTGCCGGGGCCGCCCTTTGAAGGGTCTCCCTTGACTTCCAGCAGTTCCGTCAGTTCCAACAGTTCCGCCAGTTCTGTTTTCACCGCGCTCGCTCCCTACGGCTGGGACGACGCATGGGCGGACGAGTTCGCCCCCTACGAGCCAGAAGGGCTCCTGCCCGGACGTGTGGTCCGGGTCGACCGCGGCCAGTGCGACGTACAGACCGCCGACGGTCTGCTGCGCGCCGACACCGCGTTCGTCACCCCGCACGACCCGCTGCGGGTCGTGTGCACCGGGGACTGGGTCGCCGTCGAGCCCGGCGGCAACCCGCGCTACGTCCGGACGTATCTGCCGCGCCGGACCGCCTTCGTCCGCTCCACCTCCTCCAAGCGGTCCGAGGGGCAGATCCTCGCCGCCAACGTCGACCACGCGATCATCGCCGTGTCGCTGGCCGTCGAACTCGACCTCGGCCGCATCGAACGGTTCCTCGCCCTGGCCTGGGAGAGCGGCGCCCAGCCGATCGTCGTCCTCACCAAGGCCGACCTCGTGCCGGACGCGGTGACACTCGCGCATCTCGTCCAGGACGTGGAGATGACGGCGCCGGGGGTGCCGGTGCTGACGGTCAGCGCGCTGGAGGGGGACGGGCTCGATGTGCTCGTCGCCGTCGTCTCCGGCGGTACGAGTGTGCTGCTCGGGCAGTCCGGAGCGGGCAAGTCGACCCTCGCGAACGCGCTGGTCGGGGAGGACGTCATGGATGTCCAGGCAGCTCGGGACGTCGACGGGAAGGGGCGTCATACGACGACCACCCGCAACCTTCTCGCCCTGCCGGGCGGGGGAGTGCTGATCGACACTCCGGGGCTCCGTGGGGTCGGGCTGTTCGATGCCGAGAGCGGCGTCGGGCAGGTGTTCTCCGAGATCTCCGAGCTGGCCGAACAGTGCCGGTTCCATGACTGTGCGCACGAGGCCGAGCCGGGGTGTGCGGTGCTTGCGGCCGTCGAGGACGGTTCGCTGGCGGAGCGGCGGCTGGAGAGCTATCGGAAGTTGATTCGGGAGAATCAGCGGATCGTGGCCAAGACCGATGCGCGGGTCCGTGCGGAGCTTCGGCGGGAGTGGAAGCGGAAGGGTGCCGAGGGGCGGGCGGCGATGGAGTTCAAGCGGGGGCGGTGACGCCGTAGGGGTGCGGGTGAATCGCGGGCCGCGGGCCGTGTGTGGCTGGTCGCGCAGTTCCCCGCGCCCCTTTCGGGGCGCTCCTGAGTGCCGTGTCTGATTTCCGCCAGCCCTGTGTTCGTTCACGTCGCACACTGGACCCTGTGATGGATGAAGACAGCAGGTACGAGGCGGTGCGGAGTCGGGACGGGCGGTTCGACGGGGAGTTCTTCTTCGCTGTCGAGACGACCGGGATCTACTGCCGGCCCAGTTGTCCCGCTGTCACGCCCAAGCGGCGGAACGTGCGGTTCTTCGCGACGGCCGCCGGTGCGCAGGGGTCGGGGTTCCGGGCCTGTCGGCGGTGTCGGCCGGATGCCGTGCCGGGGTCGGCGGAGTGGAATGTGCGGGCCGATGTGGTGGGGCGGGCGATGCGGCTGATCGGGGACGGGGTCGTCGACCGGGAGGGCGTCGCCGGGCTCGCGGAGCGGCTGGGGTACAGCGCTCGGCAGGTGCAGCGGCAGCTCACCGCGGAGCTCGGGGCCGGTCCCGTCGCCCTCGCCCGGGCGCAGCGTTCGCACACCGCGCGCGTGCTGTTGCAGACGACCGAGCTGCCGGTCACGCAGATCGCGTTCGCCGCCGGGTTCGCCAGTGTGCGGCAGTTCAACGACACGATCCGGACCGTGTACGCGTCGACCCCGAGCGAGCTGCGTGCCGCCGCGCCCGCGTCCCGTCGTACGGCCACCCCGGCGGCGGGGGTCCCGCTGCGGCTCGCCTACCGGGGCGCGTACGAGTCCGGGGCCGTCTTCGACCTCCTCGCCGACGAGGCCGTACCCGGCGTCGAGGAAGTGAGCGGCCCTCGCGGGAAGCGCACCTACCGGCGCACCCTCCGTCTCCCGTACGGCTCCGGGATCGTCGCCGTCGAGGAACCGCCCCACGGCTGGCTGGACGCCCGGCTCCACCTCACCGACCTGCGGGATCTCACCACCGCCGTGCAACGGCTTCGGCGGCTCTTCGACCTCGACGCTGACCCGTACGCCGTCGACGAGCGGCTCGGCGCGGATCCGAGGCTCGCCCCGCTGGTCGCCGCCCGGCCCGGACTGCGGTCGCCGGGGGCGGCGGACCCGGAGGAACTCGCGGTACGGGCACTCGTCGGGCCGACCGAGGCCGAACGGCTCGTGCGGCGGTACGGCAAGGCCCTCGACGCGCCCTGCGGCAACCTCACCCACCTCTTCCCCGAACCGGCGGTCCTCGCGGAGGCCGAACCCGACGGCCCCCTCGGCGCGCTCACCGCCGCCCTCGCCGACGGCGCCGTACGCCTCGACCCGGGCGCCGACCGCGACGACGCGCAGTCGGCCCTGCTCGCCCTGCCCGGCCTGGACGCCCGTACCGTCGCCGTCGTCCGCACCCGCGCCCTCGGCGACCCCGACGTGGCGCCGCCCGACCTCGACATCCCCGACACCTGGCGCCCCTGGCGCTCGTACGCCGTACAACACCTGCGCGCCGCAGGGGAGTTGGAGCACCGATGACCGCCCGTACGACTGGCCCTGCGACCCTCCACTGGACGAGCGTGGACAGCCCCGTCGGCTCCCTCCTCCTCACCGCCGACCCGACCGGCGTCCTCACCTCCCTGTCCGTGCCGGGACAGAAAGGCGGCCGCACGGTCCAGGACGGCTGGCTCCACGACCCCGCCCTCTTCCGCGAGGCCGAGGAGCAGCTCGCCGCCTACTTCGCCGGCGAGCTGAAGGAGTTCCGGCTGGAGCTGCGGGCCGAGGGCACCGAGTTCCGGGAGCGGGTCTGGGCCGCCCTGGACGACGTCCCCTACGGCGCGACCACGACGTACGGGGAGATCGCCGCGAGGATCGGGGCGCCCAGGGCGGCGGTACGTGCGGTGGGCGGGGCGATCGGCGCCAACCCGCTGCTGATCGTCAGGCCGTGCCATCGGGTGATCGGGGCGGACGGGGCGCTGACGGGGTACGCGGGCGGGCTGGAACGCAAGACGGCACTGCTGAGCTTGGAGGGCTTCCTTCAGGACTCCCGCCCTTAGCCCTCCAGACCCCAGCTGTGGATCCGCCGCGGATGGATCCGGATCACCTCTTCGCTGAAGTGCGGCCCCAGCTCGTGCGGACCCACGAGCAGCTCGGCCTCGCCCCGGATGTCGACCCCGCGCACCTTCCACGGCCGGAGGCTGACGATGTCGTCGACGACGAGGGCGACCTTCGGGTTCTTCTGAAGGTTCCGCCACTTCTTGCTGCGGCCCATCTGGTACCCGCCGACCAGGACCGTCCCGTCCTCCTGGGGAAAGAAGCCGACCGGGTTCGCCTGCGGCTGCCCCTGGGGGTCGACCGTCGCCAGCCGCCCCAACCGCTGCGACCTCAGATACGCGCGCTCCGCCTCGCTGAATTCGGTCATACGGCCACCCAAACACGCCCGTCCCGCCCGCACATCGGCTCCTCGGCCTAGGGCCGCAGGCCTACGCCCCCGTCACCCCCAGATCACCGCCCCCAACCACGCCCCCGCGATCAGCAGACACGTGAACAGTTCCGCCAGCACACTGGACCCGCCCGACCGCATCACCGTCCGCAGCGCGGCCATCGCCTCCCCGTGGCGGCCCAGCCGGAGCCGCTCGTGCAGATAGACCCCGCCCATGAAACCGGGGATCGCCCCCAGCACCGGCACCAGGAAGAATCCGAGAAACGCGCCGACCCCGGCGTACACCCCCATCCGAGGGGTCGCCCCGCTCGTCCGCAGCCGTCGTGGCGGCAGGGCCCAGCGCACCACCTGGGACAGGAACAGCACGGCCGTGGCCCCCACCAGTACCCACCAGGCGACCGGCCGGGGATCCTTCAGCGCCCACCACAGAACCGCGGCCCACACGAGCCACGACCCCGGCACCCCGGGCACGAGTACTCCGCACAGGCCGAGCAGGAGGACCAGGCCGACCAGCAGGAGGTCCCACACTCCCATGCGACCAGGGTGCCGGACGGCCGGAGAAACCGCAGGTCAGGAAGGTTCACTCAGGACACTCCCGAGCCCCCGGGGGCACTGCTTCCGAGCCCCCGGGCCACCCCTCCCGAGCCCCCGGTCACAGCTCCCTGGCCACCCAGCCCCGCTCGTACGCATGCCACCCCAGCTGGAGCCGGGTCGTCACCCCGCTCAGCTCCATCAGCCGCTTCACCCGGCGCTGCACGGTCCGAAGGCCCAGGTCGAGCTGTTTCGCGACGCTCGCGTCGGTCATGCCGGCCAGGAGCAGGGACAGCACCTCCAGGTCGGTGGCGTCGGGGGCGTCCGCCGATTCCTCGGTGACGCCGGTGGCTCCGGTGCCGCCGAGGCGGAGCGGCAGGGCGTCCCGCCAGACCGACTCGAACAGGCCGGACAGCAGCTCCAGCAGGCCGCTCGCCCGTACGACCAGTGCGGCCGGTTCGGCGGTGCGTGAGGTGAGGGGGACGAGGGCCTGGGTGCGGTCGGCGACGACCAGCTTGGTCGGGACCCGGTCCACGACCCGTACCTCCTCGTCGCGGCCCAGCGCGGCGGACAGCTCGGTGATGCCGTCGGGGAGGTCCAGGACCGAGCGCTCGACCACGACCCGGTAGCGGACCCCGCGTACCGCGGCCTGCTCCTCCGCGTCGTTCTCCATGCCCGAGACGACGGCCGGATTGCCGGTGACCAGCGCGCACACCTCCTCGGTCGCCCCCAGCTGCAACTGGAGGAAACGCTGGGCGACCGCGCCCGCTCCGCTCACCACCTCGACCAGGTCGTGCACGGCGGGCTCGCCCGCCGACGCCCGGTACTCCTCGGCGAGCAGTGCCGCCGCCAGCTCGGCCTTCTCCAGCTCGTGCCGCTGCTGGGTGAGCAGCGCGCCCAGCGCCACGCCGGGCGGGGCGGCGACCCAGCGGCCGGGCCGCGCGGAGGACTGCGCGGCGAGTCCGTGCCGTTCCAGCAGCCGCAGCGCCCGCTCGGTGTCCCGTTCGCCGAGCAGCAGCCGGCGCGCCAGATCGGGCACATCGGCCGCGCCCACGGACACCAGCGCCCGGTACGCGGACTCGTGCCGCTCGTCGAGCCCCAGCACGCCCAGCATGGGCCAGCCCCCTCCCCAGTGGTGCCGTGGCGGAAATCGGCCACGGCGCAAACCCGCCTCGGCACATCATCGCCGCACCACCCGCCACTCTGCCAAGGTGGCGCCACCGCAGCATCAACCACCGTCCGCAATGCCCGACTTGGGAATCTTCGGCGTGCGCGTCTCGCGCTCGCGGGCATGCGGCGACACGGCAGGAGAGCGATCTTGGCGAGAGCGATACGCCGGACGGCCCTGGGGGCGGCGACCGCCGCCGTACTGGCCGTAACGACCGCCGCGCCCACGCACGCGGCCGAGGAACCGGGCCCGTCGAGAACACTGCCCGGCGGCCGGACCACCCCCGGCGCCGGTTCCGTCGTCACCCTCGTCACCGGCGACCGGGTCCTCGTCACCAAGGACGGGGCCGTCGCCCTGCCCGGCGAGGACGGCAGAACCCCCCTCACCCAGACCCGCCAGTCCGGCGACGACCTGTACGTCTATCCGGAGGGCGCCGTCGAGGCGCTCGCCGCGGGCCGCGTCGACGAGGAGCTCTTCAACGTCACCGGCCTGGTCCGGCAGGGCTACGACGACGCCCACAGCGACTCCATTCCGCTGATCGCGACGTACGACCGCGCGGTCACCGCCCGCAGTGTCCCGAAGACCCCGCGCGGCGCCGAACGCGACCTCGTCCTCGACTCGATCGACGGGGTCGCCCTCGACGCGGACAAGAAGAAGGCCGCCGCCTTCTGGGCCGATGTGACCAACGGGTCCGCCGCGAAGGGGTCTGTGGCGAAGGGGTCCGTCGCGAAGCTCTGGCTCGACGCCAAGGTCGAGGCAACCCTCGACCAGTCGACCAAGCAGGTCCACGCCCCGGAGGCCTGGGCCGCCGGCTACGACGGCAAGGGCACCAAGGTCGCCGTCCTCGACACCGGCGTCGACGCCGACCACCCCGACCTCAAGGGCCGCATCACCGCGGCGCAGAACTTCACCGACTCCGCCGACGCCGACGACCACCAGGGCCACGGCACCCACACCACCTCCACCGTCGGCGGCACCGGCGCGGCGAGCGGCGGCAAGAAGAAGGGCGTCGCCCCGGGCGCCGACCTCCTCAACGGCAAGGTCCTCAACGACTACGGCTACGGCGAGACCTCATGGATCATCGCCGGCATGCAGTGGGCCGTCGACCAGGGCGCCGACGTCGTCTCCATGAGCCTCGGCAACCCCGACGAGCGGGACTGCACCGACCCGATGGCCCAGGCCACCGAGGAACTGGCCCGTTCGCACACGAACACCCTCTTCGTCATCGCGGCAGGCAACTCCGGACCCGGCGACAACACGGTCTCCTCGCCCGGTTGCGCCCCCAGCGTCCTCACCGTCGGCGCCGTCGACCGCGACGACTCCACCGCCAACTTCTCCAGCCGCGGTCCGGTCTACGGCTCCCACACCCTCAAGCCCGAGATCACCGCGCCGGGCGTCGCCATCTCCGCCGCCGCGGCGGGCGGCCGCGGCGTCTACGCCTACCGGTCCATGAGCGGTACGTCGATGGCGACCCCGCATGTCGCGGGCGCGGCGGCCGTCCTCAAGCAACGTCACCCCGACTGGAGCGCCCAGCGGATCAAGGCGGCCCTGGTCTCCTCGGCCGACGCGGACATCCCTGGCGACGTCCGCGAGACCGGCGGCGGACGCCTCGACGTGAAGGCGGCGATCGACCAGACGGTCCTCGGGGCGCCCGCCGTGCAGGCCGGTTCCTTCAACTGGCCGCAGGACAGCAGCGATCGCACCACCGTCGCCGTCCCCTACACCAACACCACGGACAGAGCGGTGGAGTTGAGGCTGTCGGTGGCCGGGATCACCGGCAACGACGGCTCCGCCGTCCGCTCACCCATCGCCCGCCTCGGCGCCGGATCGGTGACCGTCCCGGCCGGGAAGACGGTCGAGGTCCCGCTCCGCGTCGACCCGACCGCCTCTCTCAAGCGCGCCCAGTACGGCGACATCACCGGCCGCGTCCTCGCCACCGCCGCCGGGGTCACGGTCTCCACGCCCTTCGCGCTGTACGTCCAGCCGGAGACGGTGACGCTGCGTGTCAAGCTCATCGACCGCCTCGGCAACCCGGCCACCGGCGCCTCCTCCCTCGACGTCATCGGCACCGACGACGCGAGCGGCGAGCGCCGCTTCAACGACGGCGCCACCGACCAGACGTACGAGATCCGCCCCGGCAGCTACTTCCTCTCCAGCTTCATCACCACCCCCGAGACCGAGGGCACCCTGCTCAACTCCCTCTCCTACCTGGCCCGTCCACAGCTGGAGATCCGCGGCGACACCACCGTCGTCCTGGACGCCCGCAAGGCCCACCGGCTGAGCGTGAAGACGGACCGGCCCACCGAACTCCGCGGCGCCACCCTCGGTTTCGCCCGCTCGTGGGACGACACCTGGCTGCACGCCGGCACCGCGGCCGGCGGCAGATCGCTGCGCGGCTACTACGCCTCCGTGACCGGCAAGGCCACCGACGGCACCTTCGAGTTCGACAGCTTCTGGCGCGCGGCGGCCCCGCAGATCACCGAACTCGCCGCGGTGGGCGGCCAGAAGCTCCACCCCGTCACCGCGTCCACCAGCTCGGCCAATCTGGACGGCAAGGGACAGGCGCGGCTCTACGACGCCAAGTCCGGTACGGAGGAGGAACTTTCGGGAGCCAAGGGCAAGATCGCGCTGGTGAAACTGGACGACAGCGGAAGCGCCTACGAGGTCGCGACACGGGCGAAGACGGCCGGGGCCGTCGCGGTGATCGGCTACCGCGAGGCACCGGGCCGCTGGTACCCGTCGGCCGGATTCACCGGCGGCACGCTCCCGGTCCTCGGCATCCCGACGGACGAGGCGAAGGCACTGCTGGCGGCCGGTGACGTGACCCTGCGCTGGACGGCCACGGCCAAGAGCCCCTACGTCTACAACCTCGCCCACCCGGAGACGGGCCCGGTCCAGGACGACCGCACCTACCGAGTCCGGGACCGAGAACTGGCGGCGACGACAGCGACGTACGACTCGATGGCCGGCACCGCCACCGACCACATCGACCTCCAGTCGATGACCCGCCCGAGCGGACTGACCGGCTACTTCGGCGAGATCGAGACGGTCCCGGCACCCTTCGAGCGCACCGAGTTCCACACCCCCGGCACCACCGGCTGGGAGCACGAGGTGTCCAGCAGCTTCCCCTGGGGCGAGTTCATGATCGACCCCGTGCGGACGTACGAGAAGGGGGAGCGGCGGACGGAGGAGTGGTACGGCGGTGTCCTGGCGCCGACGACCCCGCTCGACGCGAACGGCGACCAGGCCCTCGCCGCCGAACGCCAGGGCGACCTCATCGGCGTGGCACCCGCCTTCTGGGGAGACGGCCAACACCAGGGCGTCCAGGGGAGTTTCGGCGACATCGGCAACATGGTGCTGAAGCGGGACGGCGAGGTCATCGGCGACAGCCCCTACCCGTTCGGGGTGTTCACGGTCCCGTCGGCCGAGTCGTCGTACGAACTCACCCTCAACACGGCCAAGTTCGGCGCCCCGGCCCGGGCCTGGCAGCGCTCGACGGTCACCTTGACGACCTGGTCCTTCCGCTCCGCGCGGGACGAGAACGCGTACTCCCAGGGCATCCCCCTGCTCTTCCCGCACTACGGCCTCCCGGAGGACGGCCTCAAGACCCTCCCCGCCGAGAACGACCAGCGGATCACCCTCACGGCGACCGGCCACGCGGGCTACCGGCCCGGCACGCTGACCTCGGTGAAGCTGGCCTACTCGTACGACGACGGGGAGACGTGGACGCAGGCGCGGATGGCCGTGGGGTCGGGAGTCTGGACCGCCTCGGTCGACCACAGCGGAGCGACAGGTAAGCAGGTCACACTCAGGGCGGAGATGACCGATGCCAACGGCAACTCGGTCAGCCAGATCGTGTCCCGGGCCTACGACGTGCGCTAGCGCGTAGGGGATCGACGGCCCCGGACACCCCGGGTGCCGCCGGGCGGTTCTCCCGTGGGGGGTGGAACTGCCCGGCGGCACTTTTCGCACGACTGTTCCCCGACTCACCCGCTATGCGGCGAGCCGCCGCTTTTTCCGGATGCCCCGTTTTCATCCGGCCCGTGCGGTGGACAATTAGGGGCATGAGCCAGCAGGGGGGAAGGCCCACCGGTCACGAGGACGACTGGTGGGGTCAGCTGTACGACGACACCACCGAGGACGCGGGCCCCGCACCCGCGCCCGACTCGCTGGACGACAGGTTCGCGTCGGCGGCGGACACGGTGAACACGGGGGTGGGGGTACCGCCACCGAGGCCGGCGGCCGGCCCGTCCGCGGGGTCCGCCGACGCTGCGGCCGCGCGGCCTGCGGACGAGCCACCCGCGCAGCCCGCCGCCCCCGTACCCGCCCAGCCTGCGGGCAGTCGTGCCGCTGGGGCGGCTCCCGACCCAAAGAGAGGCGGCACCCCGCCGACGCGGGCAAGCGATCCCAACCCCCCGGCACCAGCACAGGAGGACTCTGAACCCCCGCCCCCCGAAGCACCCCCCATCCGCACAGCAACCCGCCTCGACATCCCAACGATCCCTCCCGCCACCCCCGTCGACTACGTGGGCTCCGGCCCTCCGACCTACGACGCAGAACCCACCGCCCTCCCACCCGCAGACCCCGACGAACTCGACGACCTGGTAGCCGACACCGTCCTGGACGGTGCCCGCTACGGCGCCTGCACCCTCCGCGCCGCCTCCGTCCGAGGTGACTCCGCCCGCTTCCGAGGCGAACCGAGAAGGGACTCCCTCCTCACCGCCCGCTTCGGCACCGGCGACCACGCCCTCGTCCTCGTGGCGATGGCGACCGGCGCCAGGGCCACCCCCGGCGCCCACCGGGCCGCCGCGGAGGCCTGCCACTGGATCGGCAGGGCGATCGGCCGCAGTCACGCGAGGCTCGCCGAGGACATCCGCGCCGCCCGCCGAGGCGACCTGAAGTCCGGCCTGCATCGCCTCACCGACCGCAGCCTCGGCAAACTCCGCGCCAGCGCCGCGGAACAGGGCATCGCCCCGGAGGAGTACTCCGCGACCCTGCGCTGCCTGCTCCTCCCCGCCGACCTCCACTGCCGTACGCGCGTGTTCTTCGGCGTGGGCGCGGGCGGCCTGTTCCGCCTGAGGGACGGCGAGTGGCAGGACATCGAGCCCCGGATCACCGACATCACCGGCGAACCGGTCGTCGGCTTCGGCTCCCTCCCCGCCGAGACCCCCGAGGGCGACCGCCTCACCATGGACCTGGGCATCCCCACCCCGCCCAGCCCCTACGAGGCCGCCCCCGAACCACCCCGCGAACCCTTCCGCTTCCGCGCCTCGGTAGCCCGCCCGGGTGACACGCTCCTGATGTGCAGCGGCGGCCTCGCGGAGCCCCTGCGCGGTGAGCCGGAACTGTCCGAGTACCTCACGGGACGGTGGACCGGCCCCACCCCACCGGGCCTCGCCGCGTTCCTCGCCGACACCCAGGTGCGGGTGAAGGGCTACGCCGACGACCGAACGGCCGCCGCCGTGTGGGAGGCGTAACGGCGGGGGTTGTGGATTGATGGACCCATGGCCAAGCAGAACGTCGCCGAACAGTTCGTCGACATCCTCGTCCGCGCCGGAGTCAAGCGCCTCTACGGCGTCGTCGGCGACAGCCTCAACCCCGTCGTCGACGCCGTGCGCCGCAACGCCGCCATCGACTGGGTGCACGTCCGCCACGAGGAGACCGCCGCCTTCGCGGCCGGCGCCGAGGCCCAGGTCACCGGGCAGCTGACGGCCTGCGCGGGCTCCTGCGGCCCCGGAAACCTGCACCTCATCAACGGCCTGTACGACGCCCACCGCTCCATGGCCCCGGTCCTGGCCCTCGCGTCGCACATCCCGTCCAGCGAGATCGGCCTCGGCTACTTCCAGGAGACCCACCCGGACCAGCTGTTCCGCGAGTGCAGTCACTACAGCGAACTCATCTCCAACCCGAAGCAGATGCCGCGCCTGCTCCAGACCGCCATCCAGCACGCGGTCGGCCGCTCCGGCGTCAGCGTCGTCTCGCTCCCCGGCGACATCGCCGACCAGCCCGCCCCGGACCAGCCCGTCGAGACCGCCCTCGTCACCACCCGGCCGACCGTCCGCCCCGGCGACACCGAGATCGACAAGCTCGTCGAGATGATCGACGCGGCCGACAAGGTCACGCTGTTCTGCGGCAGCGGCACCGTCGGCGCGCACACCGAGGTCATGGAGTTCGCGGAGAAGGTCAAGTCCCCGGTGGGGCACGCGCTGCGCGGCAAGGAGCACATCCAGTACGACAACCCGTACGACGTCGGCATGAGCGGACTCCTCGGCTACGGCGCCGCCTACGAGGCCACCCACGAGTGCGACCTGCTGATCCTGCTCGGCACCGACTTCCCGTACAACGCGTTCCTGCCCGACGACGTCAAGATCGCCCAAGTCGACGTCCGCCCCGAGCACTTGGGTCGCCGCTCCAAGCTCGACCTCGCGGTGTGGGGCGATGTGAAGGAGACCCTGCGCTGTCTGACCCCGCGGGTGAAGGAGAAGCAGAACCGGCGCTTCCTCGACAAGATGCTCAAGAAGCACGCCGACGCGCTGGAGGGCGTCGTCAAGGCGTACACCCGCAAGGTCGAGAAGCATGTCCCGATCCACCCCGAGTACGTGGCGTCCGTACTCGACGAACTCGCCGACGACGACGCGGTGTTCACGGTCGACACCGGCATGTGCAACGTCTGGGCCGCCCGGTACATCTCACCCAACGGCCGTCGCCGCGTGATCGGTTCGTTCTCCCACGGCTCGATGGCCAACGCGCTGCCGATGGCGATCGGCGCCCAGTTCACCGACCGGAAGCGGCAGGTCGTGTCGATGTCCGGCGACGGCGGATTCACCATGCTGATGGGCGACTTCCTGACGCTGGTGCAGTACGACCTCCCCGTGAAGGTCGTCCTCTTCAACAACTCCTCTTTGAGCATGGTCGAGTTGGAGATGCTGGTCGCGGGCCTCCCCTCCTACGGCACCACCAACAAGAACCCCGACTTCGCCGCCGTCGCCCGCGCCTGCGGTGCCTACGGCGTGCGCGTCGAGAAGCCCAAGCAGCTGGCCGGAGCCCTGAAGGACGCCTTCAAGCACAAGGGGCCCGCCCTCGTCGACGTCGTCACCGACCCCAACGCCCTGTCCATCCCGCCGAAGATCAGCACCGAGATGGTCACCGGATTCGCCCTGTCCGCCTCGAAGATCGTGCTCGACGGCGGAGTCGGGCGGATGCTCCAGATGGCCCGGTCCAACCTGCGCAATGTGCCCCGGCCCTAACTCCCGGACACCCACACGCGGTTGGACGTGTCGTACGAGTACTGCGGCAGCTTCTTGTCGGCGGTCGTGCGGAACGGTGTGCCGCGGTCGTCGATGCGGACGGTGCCCTTGCGGCCCTGCGAGGACCAGTCCAGTTCGAGGTACCAGTCGCAGTCGCAGGTCACGGTCCGCGCGGTGACCAGCAGGACCTCCGGGTCCTCGGCGGAGACGCGGTAGGGCATCTGGATCGCGGGGATCTCGTTCTCCCCGTCGAAGCCGGCCACCGAGTGCGCGACCGGGCGGTCCGCGTCGAGGTCGACGGTGAACTCGCGGGGCGTGAGCGCTCCGCCGCAGCCGTTGTCCATGGCGTAGGAGTTGCCCTGGAACGGCGCGGCACGCCCCACGACCCGCACGCGGACCGCCTCCAGCACCACGGCCGTGGAGCTCCGCCCCTGCACCGAGATCTGCACCATCGTGCTCCCGCCGTGCAGCGCGCCCTGCGCCGCCGCCCAGGTCGCGGCGTCCTGTGCGGTAGGGGGCGGCGGCACCTGGCCCGGCGGTTTGTCGATGACGTACTGATGGCCGCAACCCGCGAACCAGACATGGGAGTTGACGGTCCACGTGAGCGGGACGGCCGCGGCCGGACCCGCCCCGCCCGTCGGGCTGTCACCGGTGACCGTCCCGGACGGGGCGGGGGATCCCCCGCCGGCACCGGCGCTGGGGGAGGCGGGCGACGAGCTCCGGCCCGCGGAGGGCGAGGCGCTGCCCGTCGGCTTCTTCGACACGCCGGAACCGGGTGACTCGGGGGCCGCCGCGCTCGTACGGGCCGGATCGGTGGGGTGTACGGCGTCGGAGGACGAGGAACGGCCGTCGGACAGGGCGGACACCCCGGCGAGCGTCACCGCCGACACGACGGCGACGGCCGCCGTCACCAGCACTCGCCGCCGGCGGTACCAGGGCCGCGACCCGTCGGTGCCGACAGCACCGGCCGGTAAACCGACACCCACGACGTCGTCGGCATCCGTGCCGTCCCCGTCCCCGTCCCCCGTCGCGTCCGCCTCCGCCTCCGCCTCCGTCTCGGCCCGGTCCTCCGCCGAGTCCGCGCCCGGCGTGCCTTCCTCGCCGCCCGCGGCCACCGGCGTCCTCGGCCGCTGCCGGGCCGCCACCGCGAGCAGCCACAGCCGGTGCAGCTCCAGGCGTTCCTCCGGGGTCGCCCCGCAGAGGGCGGCGAAGCGCTCCACCGGGGCGAAGTCGACGGGGACCGCGTCGCCGGCGCAGTAGCGGTGCAGGGTCGAGGTGTTCATGTGCAGCCGCCGGGCCAGCTGGCCGTAGCTGCGGTCCGTACGTTCCTTCAGTCGCGTCAGTAACGCGGCGAACTCCGCCACGTCCTGCCCGCTGTTCTGGCCGTCATCCTGTCCTGACAACGTTCCCCCCGCGTCTCCCGGACCCGTGTCCCCATCCCAGGCACCCCATGTACCTGCACGTCAGACGGCCTGGGATGGTTCCACCGTGGTGGATCGGGCGCCGGCTGTTGCGCGGGCCGACTGTGACGGCTGATGCTCTTGGTGTCGCACCGACCGGCCGGACCGACCATCCGCCGTCGGCGGCATCCCACATCCAAGCACTCACTCGTACACGGGGGACACCCATGCCCATGCGCACCCGAGTTGGCGCGCTGATCGCGGTCGCCGTCACGGGCCTCGCCCTCGGCGCGACGCTCGCCGCACCGGCGGACGCCGCACCGGCGGCCGCGCCGAAGTTCCTGTCGGCCTCCGAACTGCCGCCGCACCCCTCGTCCGCCTGGAAGGCGGGCAAGGTCACCGACGGCGTCCCGGACGACCTGCTGAGCTGTCTGACGGAGGCGCTGCCCGGCTACGACTCCCGGTACCGCTCGTTCACGACCGAACTGGAGACCAACGCCCAGCAGCTCACGATCGTCGTCGGCACCGAGGCCAAGGCCAAGGCGCTCGCGAGCCGCTTCGACAAGGACATGCGCTCCTGCGCCACGCGGATCGAGCAGGCCGAGCCGGAGACCGACGCCACGTACAAGGGCTACGGCACGCTGCCGGTGGAGGAGGGCGCCCGCGTCCACGGCCTGCACACCGCCACCTCCTGGGGCGCCTCCGACATCCATCTGGTGTCGGTGGGCCGGGACGGACGGACCGTCACGGTCGTGCAGTGGGGGCAGATGGGCGACTTCGAGGACGCGCCGGTGAAGGCGTTCAAGAAGACGACGACCACCGCGGTCCGCAAGCTGTACTGAGACCGGAGACCACACCGGAAAGAGCGGAGCCGCCCTCCTGCCACGGGGGTCGGGAGGGCGGCTCCCGCTGTAGGGGACCCGGTGTAGGGGATCCGGTACGGAAGCAGTGATTTCAGGCCAGATTCCCAGCACGGCGGCACCCCGTGCCCGCCGGGCGTCCAGGACCAGCCGCCCCAGCTCTTCGCCGTATACGACCGGATCGGCAGACGGCGCTAGACATCGCGGCGGAGGCCGTGCGGTCACCGCGTCGCCCGGGTGTGCGGGCCCGGAGCCATGCCGGAGCACGGGGGCGCCCGCGGCCCGCGGGGGCAGATGCACCGGCTCGCCTCCGCTTCCGGCGGCCCGCACACGGCCCGGGCGTACGCCGTCCAGGGGAGCGTCCGGAATGCCGTGCGGCGGCGTCGGAGGCGGGCGACCGGGGCGGCGAGGGCCCTGACCGCCTTCGCGCGGGCCAACCGGAACCTGTGGGTCGACCAGCGCTTTCCCCCGGGCGACGGCAGCGGCGCCGGACCGGCGGAGGTCGCGGCACATGCCACCCGGCGGAACCGGCGGCACGCGCACCCCGTACCGACCGTCCGCACACACCGCCCCACGGGCCACGCCCGCCACGCCGCCTACGGCCCCCGGCACACCCCGCGCCCCGCCCCACGGCGCCCGATCAGGGCCCGCCCGGTACCGTCGCGGCGCCCTTCAACCGTGGCCGAACACCTGGTCGTTGACGATTCGACATGACTGCCGGTGCCCCGAACGGGCATGGATCCCGTGAACGTGTTCGAGCAGGAGGGGAACCGACATCGGCACGCGGGCGGGGGTCATGAAGAGGCAGGCACGAGGAGGCGGTCCCATGGCGATCGGGGCCTTCTCGGCGGAGACAGTGGAGGAAGTGGCCGCGGGCGCCGGGGATCAGGCGCAGGCGTCTCAGCTCAAGCGCAGACTCGGCAAGGCGGACCTGCGGGCGGTGCCCGAAGTACGCCGCGCCCTGCGGGAGTTGTTACGGCAATGGGGGAGGCCCGGACGATCCGAGATAGCGGAACTGCTCACCAGTGAGCTCGTCACCAACGCGCTCATCCACACCGACCACGACGCGGTGCTGACGGCCACCGTCGGACCCCGTGGACTCAGGGTGGAGGTACGGGACTTCGTGGCCCGCCGCCCCAGACTGCGCGTACCGAACGCCGACGACGGTACGCACGGCCGGGGCCTGGTGCTCGTCCAGTCCCTCGCCGACGCGTGGGGTGTACGGGCGCACGGCGTCGGGAAGGCGGTGTGGTTCGAACTCGACGCCGGAGCCGCGTGATCCGACATACGAGAGGGGGTGTACGGCCGGCCGGCCGTACACCCCCTCTCGGTGTCCTCGTAACGCCCGATGGGCTTAACCGAACTGCTGCTCAAGGTCCTTGAGCTTGCGCTCCAGGGAGTCGAGGCGCGGCAGGGCCATCGTGTCGTCCTCCGCGGTGAGGTCGACGGTGATCGGGTCAGTACTGTGGCGGACGGGTTGAAGCGACGGCCGTGAGCGTACGGGCAGTTGCTCCGGCGCCGATATGGCAGGCTCCGCGGTGACTCGGTCGGAGCCCCGCTCCAGGGCCTGGGGGTTCTCCGTGGGGCGGCCGCCACCGCGGCCGATGAACCCGCGGTGTCCCCGGCTGATGGCCTTGAGCTGGGCGCGCTCCAGGCGGTCCGCCTCGCGGCGGCGCAGCCGGTTGACCTCCTTCTGCCGCTTGTCCTCGCGCACCTCGTCAACTGCCTCGTCAAGGCTGCGGACGCCTTCCAGGAGCATGAGCGACCAGGCCTTGTAGGTCTCCCGGGGGGCGCGCAGCCAGCGGACGATACGGATCTGCGGCAGCGGGCGCGGCACCAGACCCTGCTCGCGCAGGGCGGCCTTGCGGGTCTGCTTCAGCGCGCGGTCGAAGAGCACAGCCGCGGACAGCGACATGCCGGCGAAGAACTGGGGAGCGCCCGCGTGGTCGACGCCCCTGGGCGCGTGCACCCAGTTGAACCAGGCCGCGGCGCCCGCGAACGTCCACACGAGTATCCGGGAGCCGAGGGCCGCGTCACCGTGACTCGCCTCGCGCACCGCGAGGACGGAGGAGAACATCGCCGCGCCGTCCAGACCGAACGGCACGAGGTACTCCCAGCCGTCGGAGAGGCCGAGGTTCTGCTGGCCGAAGCCGACGAGGCCGCGGAACGAGAGGGCCGCGGCGACCGCCGCCGAGCAGAACAGGAGCGCATAGGAGACGGTGCCGTATATGGCCTCCTTGCGCCGACGGCGCTCCTCGCTGCGCTCCCACGAGTCGTCCTTGGCGTGCTCCCCGCCGGACCGCTTACTGCGCGCCAGCACCGCTACCGCCGCCAGCATGCCCAGGAGCAGTACGGCGCCCGGAAGCAGCCAGTTCAGCGATATGTCGGTCAGTCTCATCTGGGGTCCCTTGCATTGGGATAGGGCGTAACGCCCGCCATAGTGGCCCAATCCCAACGGCCCTCAGGCGTTTTCGGGGCAAGAGGCCGCCAAGGAAGTGCAAGGGGATGCCCAGGGCGGCGTTCTGCTCGAACTGCCGCATGAGGGGCGGGAGTTGAGTTCGAATAAGACTACCCGTACGGGTGGTTCCACGGAAAGTTCCTGCGGCAGGTGAGGAAATTGTGAATCCCCTGTAACCCGGCTGGGAGCCCTGTTCGCGGTGATCTTACGGGACCCGGTGCGCGGCCTCGAACGCGGGTCGCCCCTGAGGGGGCCTCAACTGGCGGCTTCGGCCAGGAGCTTGACGACCCGGTCGGCGTCGCAGGTGCGCGGGCAGGTGGCGCAGGTGTCCCGCGGATCCAGCGTGTAGTACATGCAGCAACTCGCCCGGTCCCGGGTGGCCAGCGACTCGCCGCCGGGCCCGGTCAGCTCGCGGAAGGCGGCCGCCCCGACGTACGGCTTCGTCGTCCCCGGCAGCAGCAGCTCCAGTTCGCGTGCGGCGCGCGCCTGCTCGTTCTCGCCGAGGAACTGGGCCACGTACCAGAGTCCCTCCACGATCTCGTCCGTCACCATGCCCCACAATGCCCGCCCGCGCCGCCGCATCCGCGGCCCGAACCCGCCGAGCACGGGCTCCATGTGCGCGGCGATCGCGTCCCGCACCTCGGCCCGCAGTGCCTCCTCGTCGGGGACCACCCGGGCGCCGGGCAGGGCCGCTGCCGGGTCGTCGGGGAGGCAGGCGAACTCGCCCGTCCGTACGGCGAAGGCCATGGGGCCCTCGGTCCGGTCGTACGAGACATGCGTCACGGGGAAGCGCGGCACGCGGCGCCGCAGGAACCACGGCGCGGTGATCAGGAGGCAGGCCGGCCAGGCGTACCGGTGCAGTCCGAAGCTCGCTATGACGTCCGGCCGTCCGGGGCGGCCGTGGTCCCGCAGGACCTGGGCGTCGTCCCAGGCCAGGAACGCGTCGAGCCCGGCCCCGCCCTCCGCGAGCGCGGCGGCGGTGACCCAGCCGCCGCCCGTCGGGGCCGGTTCGCCCGCGGCGAGCTCGGTGACGGTGAGCCCCGGAAAAGCCTCGGTCAGACGGTGGTAGGCGTCCGTGAGAGGCGACAGGGGCACGGGCATGCGGGGACCACCGTTCCAGGACGGTTGTGCGACTGTGTTGTGGAGGTAAGCCTTACCTTACCCAAGATCCTTGGGATTTGAACCAGCCGCTTCTGCGCCTAAGGTGCTTGACGGACGAGTAACAACCCGCCGTAATGACCCCAAGTACCGACACGTCCCCAGGAGGACCCGTGAAGCAGGGCGCGCAGGGCTCCGCAGGCACGGGGACGCCGCACGCGGTACGCGTGCCGCCGCAGCTCATGGCCGCCGACGTGGACCGCGAGCGCGAGGGCCTGCGAGGCGCGGGCGCCGGGGCGGCTCGGGGTGAGCACACGCACGGGGAGCGGCCCAGGGGCGAAGGAACGGTTCCGCGGGGGCCGGGGGAGCGACCCGGTTCCGAGGAGTCCGGAGTGGAGCGGCCGCGTGCCGAGGGCGCGGCGGCGGGGCGTCCCCGGTCCGCCGACGCCGTCGTGCCCGAGCCGCGTGCCGGGCGCTCCGGGCCGCGTCCTGGGCGCCTTGTGCCCGAACCCCGTACCGAACGCAACCGTGCCGACGACGACGCCGCCCCGCAGGCCCGTTCCGGGCGCCCGCCCGCCGAACCGCCGCTTGCCGCACCCCTCACCGCGCCCGTGCCCCCCGCCCGGCCCGTCGTGCAGCGGGCCTCCGTGCGGGGGCAGATCCTCGACGCGCTGCGCACCGCGCTGGTGTCGGGGGAGCTGACCCCCGGCGAGGTCTACTCGGCGCCCGCCCTCGGCGACCGCTTCGGCGTCTCCGCCACCCCGGTCCGCGAGGCCATGCAGCAACTCGCCCTGGAGGGCGCCGTCGAGGTCGTGCCCAACCGCGGCTTCCGGGTCGTGGAGCGAGGGGTGCGGGAACTGGCCGAACTGGCCGAGGTCCGCGCGCTGATCGAGGTCCCCGTGATGCTGCGGCTGGCCCGTACCGTGCCGGCGGAGCGGTGGGCGGAACTGCGGCCCCTCGCCGAGGCGACGGTCCGTGCCGCCTCGACCGGCTGCCGGGCCACGTACGCCGAGTCCGACCGCGCCTTCCACCGCGCGGTCCTCGCCCTGTCCGGCAACGAACAGCTCGTCCAGATCGCCGAGGACCTCCACCGCCGCGCCCAGTGGCCCCTGGTCGGCCCGCCCGCCTCCCGGGGCCGCGCGGAACTGGTCGCGGACGCGGCGGAACACACCGCGCTGCTCGACGCGTTGATCGCCGGGGACGTGGATGTGGTCCGGGTGCTGGTGGGGGAGCACTTCGCGGGAGCGTCCTGAGCTTGTGACGGCGGTCACAGAATCGTCGGCTCCGTGCAACGGTCCGCGACACCGGGAACCCGCCCGTGCCGTCCCGCGTGGCATCCCCTGCGCGGCACGCCTGGTGCCGACAGCGGAGGTGACCCCATGGACCCGTCCTTCATGGCCCAGCAGCAGGCGCAACAGGCCAGTCAGCAAGGCCAGCAGGCACATCAGCAAGCCGTGAACTCCCACCGGCAGGCGCACCAGCAGCACGTCCGGCACGGCTACCACCGCCCGCCGACGCACACCCCGATGCCACACCGCGGCGGCCGCGGCGGAGGCCTCGTCTCCCTCCTCCTGGTGATCGTCGTGGTCGTCGTCTTCGCCCGCGACCCCGAACTCCGCGACACCGTCCTCAACGAGGCCCAGAAGCTGGTGGACCAGGTCAAGAATGGCTAGCTCAGGCCGTCGCGGCAGGCGGCGGCGCCAACTGCCGTGACAGCCACGTCGGTACGCCGCCCAGCAGCCGGAACAGCCGCCGCGCCTCCTCCCGCAACCGCGAGGCCTCCGGCTCGACCTCCGCGTCCGCCAGCGACGCCAGCGCGGGAGCCGTCCCGACGAGGTAGCCCAACTCCTCCCGGATCCGCAGCGATTCGGCGAAGCCGTGCCGCGCCTCCGCCAACTCCCCGTCCCGCAGGGCGAGTCCGGCGAGATGGCGCCAGGTGAAGGAGAGCAGCAGCGGATCGGCATGGGCCACGGCACCGGCGTGGGCCCGCCGGTACGCCGCCCGCGCGGCCTGCGGCGACCGGGCGAGGTTCTCCGCGAGCAGCCCCCGCCGGAAGTCCAGCAACGCCCGCCCGGGCGCGCCCGGAGCGATCAGCGCCGCCGCCCGGCCGAGCGCGGCACGCGCCTCGTCGGCCCGGTCCCGTACGGTGTGCAGCGTGGCGGCGTACGCAAGTTGCCCGCGTTCACAAGCGGCCGCGCCCCGCTCGTCGTCGCTCTGCGCCAGCGCCTCGGCGGTGCGCAACGCGTCCTCCGCCTCCTGCCAGCCCTGTTCGGTGTAGAGACACCGCTCCACCAGCAACGACGCCCGTTGCAGCGCCGCGTCCGCCGTCACCGGGTCGAGCAGGGCTGCCGCGTCGGCCCAGCAGGCGCGTGAGCGCAGCCGCCATACCGCGGTCTGGAGTGGATCGTCAGGGGTCGTTCCGTTACCAGACATGGCGGTATACGCCACCTCGCCCTCCCCGGCACACCATTGAGCTGTTGAGTGGTGGCCGCATCTCAGCACGAATCAGCGGGCCCGGCCAAGGGGGTGTGTGTGAAAGATTTCACTTGCGCTATTCTGGCGCGCGGTCTGGGAGCCCTTTGAAGGCACGAACCGGTTTACCGGGGACACGGTTGTTGTTGGCGCGGATCAGGCTGAAGTCATCGGGGTTTTCCCGGTGTGGGGCCTTGTCATCGGTCCCGCGCCCCAAGGGGCGGATGCGACCTCACCGCGGCAGCCAGTGGCGGCGGGGAGCGCGACGAGGCGTGAACTGCCGGGCGCACACGCTCGGTTGTGCACGGCCGAGAGGGTGGCAAAGTCGTGGGATCACCACACGGGGCGGGAGCGGCGCGTCGGCCACCCGCCCCACCACCTCAACTCATTCGCAGCGCCAAGAAGAAGTCCAGCTTGTCCTCCAGCCTCGACAGGTCCCGACTCGTCAACTGCTCGATCCTGCCCACCCGGTAGCGCAGTGTGTTGACGTGCAGGTGGAGGCGGGTCGCGCAGCGGGTCCAGGAGCCGTCGCAGTCGAGGAAGGCCTCCAGGGTCGGGATGAGCTCCGCGCGGTGGCGGCGGTCGTAGTCGCGCAGGGGGTCGAGGAGACGGGCGGTGAAGGCTCTGCGGACGTCGTCCGGGACGAAGGGGAGCAGGAGGACGTGCGAGGCCAGTTCCTGGTGGCCCGCCGCGCAGACCCGGCCGGGGCGGGCCGCCGCCACCCGCCGCGCGTGCCGTGCCTCCTCCAGCGCGCCCCGCAGGCCCTCCGCCGAGTGCACGGCCGCGCTGACGCCGAGCGTGACCCGGCCGTCGTCGTCGAGACCGGCGGCGAGGGGGTCCCGTACGGACTCCAGGAGGACGTCGGCGAGGATGCCGGTCTCGGAGCCGTCGTGCTCGGTGGAGACGGACGGCAGCGGGACGAGGGCGATGGCCTCGTCGCCGGTGTGGGCCACGGCGATCCGGTCGGAGGGCTCGGGGCCGGTGGCCAGCGGGTCGACGAGGATCTCCTCCAGGAGCGACTGCGTCACCGGGCCGCCCTCGATCTCCGCGCCGTCCCACTCGACGCGGGCCACGACGACCTGCCAGTGCGGGGCCGCGCCGAGGCCGGGCAGCAGCACGGGGGCGGCCACCCTGAGGCGCGCGGCGATCTCGGCGGGCGCGGCGCCCGTCTGGACCAGCTCCAGGACCTCCTGGGCGAGCCGACGGCGGACCGTACGGGCCGCGTCGCGCCGGTCGCGCTCGACGGAGATCAGCTGGGTCACGCCCTGGAGGAGGTCCAGGCGCTCCTCGGGCCAGTCCCCGGCGTCCGCCTCCACCGCCAGCAGCCAGTCCGACAGCACCGTCTCGCGCACGTCCCGGGAGCCCTGCGGGGAGCGGCCGCTGCTGCGCACCGGGAAGAGTGAGTACGTCGTCGAGCCGAGCGTCAGCCGGTGCGGTCCGCGGCGGCCGGTGCGGGCGGCCGCCAGGTGCTCGGCGGCGAGCTTGGCGCACACGTCGGCGGGCAGCGCCGGGCCGGTCGTCTTCGAGCCCGCGATCAGCCGCCCGGTCGGCGACAGCACCCACGCCCGCAGGTCCAGGTCGGAGCCCAGCAGGTCCAGGACCACGTCCGGGCCGCCGCCCGCCGGGCCCGAGGTCATCATCCGGCGGTGCCGGTCCACGACCGCCGCGAGGTCCCCGGCACGCTCGCCCGACACCTGCCGTACGACATGCTCGGTGATCGTCGCGAACGCCACCGACTCGTGCACCGCGAACAGCGGCAGCCGGTTCCTGGCACAGGCCACCACCAGGTCGTCCGGCACATCGCCCAGCTCCGCCTCACCCGCCGCCAGCGCCGCCACCCCGGCCTGCACGAGGATGCGGACGAACGCGTCGGAGTCCTCGGCGTCCCTCCGCCACGCCAGCCCCGTCAGCACCAGCTCCCCGCCCGAGAGGTAGCGGCTCGGGTCACGCAGGTCGGTGGTCATCACACCCCGCACGGTGCGGTCCAGCTCGTCCTCGCCGCCGAGCAGCCGCAGGCCCAGCGCGTCGGTGTCCAGCAGTGCGCGCAGCCGCATTCTCGTCGCCGCCGATCTTTGTCTCGAAATCTACGATGAACATAGAGGGTCTCGGGGTGGCAGGGGCCCGTCGGGCGGGCCGAAGGGCGCCGTTTCCCGGTCCTCCGGGCCCGGTCCCAGGTCACGCCCGCTGTGGCGCGCGTTTCCCCAGGAAAACACGGAGGCCACTGAGGACCTCTGTTCATATGAATCTACAAGATGCCCGGCCCGACCAGCCAACTCCTTCGGAGTTTCCGTGACTGACCCGGTCCGAGGGCGCCGCTGTGTACTGAGCCCACTCCGCGTTAACAGCACGTGAACGAGCCGGCCCGGGCACCCTCGATCTGGCTCGATCTGGCTCGATCCTCGCGGTACCCCAAGCAGTCCCCGTACCACCCCTGTTCGTTTGTTCGTTCGTCTCGGGCCGTCCCCCGGGTCGTGCGGCCGAAGCACCTTCCCAAATCCCGCAGCCGCTCCGGCGGTTGACACGGGTGCCCCTTTGAACCTTGGGAGTAGGCCCACATGACCCAGCAGTCACTGGAGCCGAAGACCGTTGCCGAAGACGCGGGCGAAGGCACCTGCGTCCCGGCCGGCCGGTCTTGGCTCGACCGGTACTTTCACATCACCAAGCGAGGTTCCACGGTCGCGCGCGAGGTGCGCGGCGGTACGACCACCTTCATGGCGATGGCGTACATCCTCCTGCTCAACCCCCTGATCCTGTCCGGCAAGGACGCGGCGGGGGACACGCTCGGCCAGAAGGCCCTCATCACCGCGACCGCGTTCGCGGCGGCCTTCACCACGCTGCTGATGGGCTTCTTCGGCAAGGTGCCGCTGGCGCTCGCCGCCGGCCTCTCCGTCTCCGGCGTCCTGTCCTCCCAGGTCGCCCCGCAGATGACCTGGCCGCAGGCCATGGGCATGTGCGTGATGTACGGCGTCATCATCATGCTGCTGGTCGTCACCGGCCTCCGCGAGATGATCATGAACGCCATCCCGCTGGCCCTCAAGCACGCGATCACCATGGGCATCGGCCTCTTCGTCGCCCTGATCGGCTTCTACAAGGCCGGCTTCGTGCACCAGGGCAAGGCGACCCCGGTGACGCTGGGCCCGACGGGTGAACTGGCCGGCTGGCCGGTCCTGCTCTTCGCGGTCACCCTCCTCGCGATCTTCATGCTCCAGGCCCGCGGCATCCCCGGCGCCATCCTGATCGGCATCCTCGGCGGCACGCTCCTGGCCGTCGTACTCAACGCCCTCGACGTCATCGCCCCCGGGCAGTGGGCCAGCGGCGCCCCCGAACTGCACGGCAGCGCGGTCTCGATGCCCGACTTCTCGATCTTCGGCGACGTCGAGTTCGGCGGCTGGGGCGAGGTCGGCGCGATGACGGTCGGCATGATCGTCTTCACCCTGGTCCTGGCGGGCTTCTTCGACGCGATGGCGACCATCATCGGCGTCGGCACCGAGGCCAAGCTGGCCGACGAGCAGGGCCGGATGCCGGGCCTGTCCAAGGCCCTGTTCATCGACGGCGCGGGCGGCGCGATCGGCGGAGTCGCGGGCGCGTCCGGCCAGACGGTGTTCGTGGAATCGGCGACGGGCGTGGGCGAGGGAGCCCGCACCGGCCTCTCCTCCGTGGTGACGGGCCTGTTCTTCGCGGCCTGCCTCTTCTTCACCCCGCTGACGGCGATCGTGCCGGGCGAGGTCGCCGCCGCGGCCCTGGTGGTCATCGGCGCGATGATGATGATGAACGCCCGCCACGTGGACTGGGCGGACCGCGCGACGGCGATCCCCGTCTTCCTGACCGTCGTCATCATGCCCTTCACGTACTCGATCACCGCGGGTGTCGCCGCGGGCGTCATCTCCTACGTCGCGATCAAGGTCGCCCAGGGCAAGGCCCGGGAGATCGGGGCATTTATGTGGGCCCTCACAGTGATCTTCTTCGTCTATTTCGCCCTCAATCCCATTGAGAGCTGGATGGGCGTGCACTAGACGTGCACCGGCGGGCCCGTCCACAGGCCCGCTGCCGCGAGGAGACCGACACATGCTGGACATCGCCGAGGAACTGCACCGGTGGGTCGAGCAAGGACGCGACTTCGCCGTGGCCACCGTGGTCACCGTCACCGGCAGCGCCCCTCGCCCACCGGGCGCCGCCCTCGCGGTCGACACCGACGGCACGGCGATCGGCTCGGTCTCCGGCGGTTGTGTGGAGAGCACGGTGTACGAACTGTGCCGCCAAGCGCTCCAGGACGGCGAAACCGTCCTGGAGCGCTTCGGCTACAGCGACGAGGACGCCTTCGCGGCCGGTCTGACCTGCGGGGGCACCATCGATGTCTTGGTCGCGCCGGTACGCGCGGGCGACGCCGTCCGTACGGCGGTCGAGGCCGCGCTCGGCGCCGCCGCGAGCGGGGAGACGGCGGCCTTTGCCCGGATCGTCTCCGGCCCGGCGGAGCTCGTCGGCCGGGCGCTGCTGGTCCGCACCGACGGCTCCTACGACGGCGGCCTCGGCGCCCATCCCGAACTGGACCGCACGGTCGCCGCGGAGGCCGGCGCCTTCCTGGACACCGGCCGGACCGGCACCCTGGAGATCGGCGAGCAGGGCTCGCGCTGCGGCGCCCCGCTCACGGTCCTCGTCGAGTCGTCCGTCCCCCCACCCCGCCTGATCGTCTTCGGCGCGATCGACTTCGCCTCGGCGCTGGTGCGGATCGGCAAGTTCCTCGGCTACCACGTGACGGTGTGCGACGCCCGCCCGGTGTTCACGACGCCGGCCCGCTTCCCGGACGCGGACGAGATCGTCGTGCAGTGGCCCCACGAGTACTTGGAACGCACGGAGGTCGGCGCCCGGACCGTCCTGTGCGTCCTGACCCACGACGCCAAGTTCGACATCCCGCTGCTGCGGCTGGCGTTGCGACTGCCGGTGGCGTACATCGGCGCGATGGGCTCCCACCGGACCCACCTGGACCGGATGGAACGACTGCGCGAAGTCGGCGTGACCGAAAGGGAGTTGGCGCGGCTACGGTCGCCGATTGGGCTGGACCTCGGCGCCCGCACCCCGGAGGAGACGGCGTTGTCGATCGGGGCGGAGATCGTGGCGAACCGGCGGGGTGGGAGCGGGGGTTCGCTCACGGGGGCGCACACGCCGATCCACCATGACGTGACGCCGCCGTCCGAGGCCGGGCGGGTCGGGTCGGGGGTCTGAGCCCTGCCGCTACGGCGTCCTCAGGACCGCAGCACGAAACACCGCAGCCCACCCGCCTCCAGGTCGTACCACTGCCCCCGTCCCCACCCGTCCGTCACCACCGCGACGTCCTCCGCCGTCACCCCGATACTCCGTCGCTCCTCGGGCAGCCGCTCGGTCAGCGGTGTCGTCACCACCCACACACCCCTCGGCGCGAGCAACCCCCGTACCCGCTCGGCCACCGCGGCCTTGTCGGTCATGAACGCCAGTACCAGCCGCATCGTCACGATGTCGAACCCGCCCGGAGGCAGGTCCGTGGCCTCCTCGAAGTTCAGCCGACGCACGGACAGGAGAGGTTCCAGATCGGCGTACCGATCCCGTACCGCCGCTACCGCGGCCTCCGCCCAGTCCACAGCGAGCGTCCGACAGCCGAGGCCGGCGAGCGCGGCGGCGTAGGCGCCCAGCCCGCACCCGACATCCAGCAGCCGCGCCCCGGCCCGGGGCCGCACAGCCCGCTTGAACAGCCGCATCTCGTGCGCGTCGACGCCTCGGAACCCCCGCCCCGCCGCGAAGCGCTCCTCCCAGTCCTGCCGCCCCACGTTCACCTCGCGCCTGGCCCTCACGCCCGCCGCAGCAGCCGATTCACCGCCCGCCCGAACACATACCGAGCCGTCCCCCGCACCACGGAATCCAGGAAACCCGGCAGAAACCGGAACCCCAGCTCCTCCCGCCACACCACCCGGCTCCGCCCACCAGGACCCGGCCCCACCTCGATCTCGGCCCACCCGGTGACGACACGCCCCCGCTTCTCCAGGCGGCAGAACCCGGGCTCGGTGTCCGTCGGCGGATGCCACGCCACGACCTCCATGCGGTCGTCAAAGCCGAAGGGCCCGACCCCCGTTCGGGCCACGAACACCGTGCCCTCGCGGGTCGGACCCGGCGTCAGCACCGTCACCCGGGTCAGGGGGACCACGTCGCCATGGCGGGGCCACTCCGTGAGGCGGCGCCAGGTCTCGGCGCGGGGGAGTGGGGCGGTGCGTTCGAGGAGGAAGGTGACCACCTGCCGATCTTATGGAATCCGGCCAGCTCAACGGCGTATTCATATCCGGCTCACAGACGGGGCCCGCAACCCCTACGATTCCTCCCATGGGTGGGCATTCCGCCCGCCCCCAGGGGGAGTTGGTCACCATGCCACTGAAGGCCTACGGCGTACTGATCACACGGGCGGTCGACACCCGGCGCGAGGGCGCCGCGGACACGCCGCACTACCAGATCCATCTGACGGACGACCAGAACGTGCACTACCGCGCCGCCGTCAACGTCCTGTCCCAGGAGCGGCCCTCCGAGCTGCTCTATCTCGTCGACGAGGACTTCCGGCACCCGGTGACGGCCCGGCTCGCGGGGCTCGCCAGTGGGTGGAACACCCTGCCGCCCGGACCCGGCGGCCCCAACCTCGACTTCGTGCGCGGCAACCTCTTCGACCCGGCGAAGATGCGCACCCTGCCCCCGGACGCACCCGGCGCCGACAACGACCTCGCCGACCTCCTCGACCACTACGTACGGCGCGCCGTCGCCGACCCGGACGCCCGGCTGTACGTCTTCGGGGAGCGCTTCGGGCCCGAACCCCGCGTCAAGGACAAGGTGTTCGGCTTCCTCCCGGGCAACGGCATCCACGACATCCACATGAACCAGGGCAACAGCCGTAAGTTCCGGGGCGACGACGGAGTCTGGCAGGACGGGGGGATCCTCATTCACTTCCCCGGCACGGACCGCTGGGTCGCGATCTTCCTCGCCTTCCAGAGCCAGTCCTGGCACACCGACGACGTCACCGGACACGCCCTGGAGGACGTCGACGGCAACCGGCCCGAGCCGGGCACCCTGCCCGTCCGGATCGTCGCCGCGCTCGTCAACCCACGCGGCCCGGCGCCCGAGGCGGAGACGGTCACCCTCCTCAACGCCTCGCCCGACCCCGTCGACCTCACCGGCTGGCACATCGGCGACCGCCTCGGCCAGAAGTCCCCGGTGCCGGGCGGCCCCCTCGCCGCCGGAGCCTGGCTCACCGTCCCGCTCGCGGGCGGCGCCCAACTCGGCAACCACGGCGGCGAGATCACCCTCCTCGACGCCAAGTCGCTGAAGGTGCACGGCGTTTCCTACACCGAGGCACAGGCCGCGCGGGAGGGGTGGTCGGTCGTCTTCTGACGGAGCGACAGGCGTGCCCCGATGGCGTCTATCGCATCCGCACACCCATACGGCACCATGAGCCCGACCCCGCACCACCGGCGGCCGGAGGGCGTCTCGTGGACCGTGAACTCCAGGGCAGGCGTGACGAGTTGCAGCGGGATCCCTACCCGCACTACGAACGGGCGCGGCAGGCCGACGGGCTGACGTACCTCGACGAGCTGGACGCCTGGCTGGTCGCCCGGGACGTGGACGTGCGTGAAGTCCTGCGCAGGACCGAGGAGTTCTCGTCGGCCAACGCGCTGATCCCCGACGTCCTGCCGTCGCCCGCCGCGCTCGCCGTCCTCGGCGGCGGCTTCGGCGGGCGGCCGGTCGTCGTCACCTCCGACGGCGCCCGGCACCAGGAGCTGCGCGCACCGATCGTCCGGGGACTGTCACCGGCCCGGGTCGCCGCCGTCCTGCCGTACGCCGCCCAGCGTGCCGCCGAGCTTGTCGAGGGGTTCGCCAAGGACGGCGAGGTCGAGCTGATGTCGGCGTACGCCAGACGGCTGCCCGGTGACGTCATCGGCCGGATCGTCGGGCTCGCCCCCGATGACGTGCCCGGGATCGTGCACGGCGGCCACCGTGCCGAGGAGCTGCTGTTCCGGCCGCTGGCGGAGGACGAGCAGGTCGCCGCCGCCGAGGACGTCGTCGCGATGCAGCGCACCCTGGAGCGGTATGTGCGGGAGCGGCACGCCGAGCCGCGCGAGGACCTCTGCACCGAGCTCGTCACGTCCCTCACGTCCCTCACGTCCCTCACGGACCCGGAATCCGGCGAACTCACCCTCGAACAGCGGCATGAACTCGTCGCCCACCTCCAGAACCTGCTGATCGCCGGGCATCTCACCACCACCGCGCTCATCGGCACGACCGTCCTGCATCTGCTCCGGCACCCCGAGCAGTGGGAGCTGCTGTGCGCCGAGCCGGAGCGGATACCGGCGGCGGTCGAGGAGGCCGCCCGCTACGACAGCGCGTTACAGGGGTTCCGCCGGGTCACCACCCGCCCCGTCACCCTCGCCGGGACCGAACTCCCGCCCGGCGCCTCGGTGTTCGTGGCCTTCGGCGGCGCCAACCGGGACGCCGCCCGGCACCCTCGTCCCGACGAGTTCGACATCGGCCGCGACCCGGGTCGCCACCTCGCCTTCGGGTTCGGCGCGCACAGCTGCCCCGGATCACAGCTCGCCCGCGAGCAACTCCGGCTCACCCTGGAGGAGTTGACCCGACGCCTGCCGGGCCTGCGGCTCGCGGACGACCAACCCGTGGAGATGCGACCGACGATGATCCACCGCTCCCCGTACCGACTGCACCTCACCTGGTGAACCCCGAGACACGGTGAACCCCGAACGGCACAAAAGCCCTCAGCGGTACACCTTCCCCGCCTCCGCCTTCCCCGGCGCCAGCAACTGCGGCACGGTCACGAACACATACCCGCGCGCCTTCAGCGCGTCGATGATCCCCGGCACGGCCGGGACGGTGCCGTCGTAGAGGTCGTGCAGCAGGATGATCCCGTCCCGGTTCACCTGGTTCAGGACGCGCTTCTGGATGAGCGCGGAGTCGTTCGTCGTGTAGTCCTTGGCGGTCACGCTCCACAGCACCTCCGCCATGCCCAGCTCACGGCAGACGTCGTGGACGGTGTCGTCGGTACGGCCCTGCGGCGGACGCATCAGCGTCGGTCGCTGCCCGGTGAGCCGCTCTATCTCCCGGTTGGGGCGCTCCAGCTCCTCGCGTATCTGCTCGGCGGTCAGCTTCGTCAGGATCTTGTGGTCCCAGGTGTGGCTCGCGATCTCGTGGCCCTCGTCGGCCATGCGCTTGACGAGCTCGGGGTACTTCTCGATGTGCCGTTTGCCGAGGAGGAAGAAGGTCGCCGGGACCTGTTTCTCCTTGAGTATGTCGAGGAGCCGGGCCGAGTGTTCGCTCGGCCCGGCGTCGAAGGTGAGCGCGACGCACTTGGCCTCGCGGCAGTCGACGGTCCCGAAGGCGGCCGCCCGGGCGCCGGCCGCGGCCTGGTTCCGGGCCGCGCTGGGCGCGGTCGTGTCGAGTGATCCGCAGCCGGTCAGCGCCAGCGCGAGACACGCTGCCGCCGCCGACATCAGCGTGGCCCGGAACCTGTTCCCCGTTTTGTTCATCTTGTTGGTGGCAGAAGGCATGCCGGGACTATACACAGCGATTATACTCGCGGTTTATAGTCTGTTCGGTCATGCCTGCCGGACTGCCTGCCGGGCCGTCTGCCGGGCGTACTACTGGGCGTAGAACGTCGCATCGGCCTGTGCCGTGGTCGTACTCGCGGCCTGGACGTACAGCAGGTAGTCGTAGTGCCTGATGTAGCGCCCCGCGTAGTTGTACGCCTCGTACGAGACCCCCGCGGAGTCCGCGAGCCCCGCCCGCTGGTAGAAGCTGGCGTCCGAGGCGAAGGCCGTCGTGCCGTCGTTCTTCTCGACCCACACCTCGAAGTTCTTGTGCCGCAGGTAGTAGCCGGGGAAGTTCGTCGACTCCAGCGAGACCGTGCCGGTACCGGCGAGACCCGAGACCACCCGGAACTGCGAGTCGGCCAGCGGCGAGACGTTCGCCTCGATCTTCGCCCGGTACTCCCAGTGGCGGATGAAACGGTCCGCGAAGTTGTACGAGGAGAAGCGCTGCGGCGTGACCCCGTCGGCGACCGGGATCCCGAAGTCCGGGGTGCCGTCCGCCTTCCAGTACACCTTCTGCACGCGGGTGCGGCGGTTGGGGTCGTTGAGCGGGTCGCCGCTGATGTCCTTGTAGCTGCGGTCGTGGTAGACGAGGATGTCCGACTTGCCGTCCTCGGAGACGGTGAAGGAGTTGTGGCCCGGCCCGTACTGCGAGGTCGCGGCGCTCGTCTGGAAGACCGGCGTCGAACTCTTCGTCCAGGACGCCGGGTTGGTGAGATCGGCGGTGGCCGACGCGGTGAGCATGCCCAGGCAGTAGTTGGCGTCGGTGGCGCTCGCCGAGTACGTCAGGAAGACCTTGCCGCCGTGCTGGATCAGCGCCGGGCCCTCGTTGACCTTGTAGCCGACCGTCTCCCAGGACAGCGTCGGCTGCGACAGCTCCGCCGGAGTCCCTTGAATCGTCCAGGGGTTGGCCATCTTCGCGATGAACAGACTGGTGTTGTTGTCCTCCGACGGATTGCGCTGCGCCCACGCCAGATAGCGCACCCCGTTCACGACGAAGGTCGTCGCGTCCAGCGAGAAACTCTCCCAAGTGGTGGTGATCTGGCCCTTCTCGGTCCAGGTCGCGGTCAGCGGGTTCGCGCCGGTGCCCTCCAGGACGTACATCCGGATCGCCCACACGTCACTGGTCGACCCGGCGGCGAAGTACACGTACCACTTGCCGTCGATGTAGTGGATCTCCGGCGCCCAGATGTGCGCGCCCATGACCCCGCTGCTGTGCTTGGTCCAGATGGTCACCTCGGAGGCCGTCGACAGGCCCTGGATGGTGGTGGCCCGGCGCAGCACGATGCGGTCGTACTCGGGGACGGTCGCGGTGAAGTAGTAGTAGCCGTCGGTGTGTTTGAAGATGTGCGGGTCGGCCCGCTTCTCGGCGATCGGGTTGGTGTAGGTCACGGCGGGCGAGTCCGGCACGGCGGCCTGGGCGGGGGAGCCCGGCGCGACCAGCCATGCGGCGAGGGCCACCAGCATCGCCAGGAGCAGGCGAACGGCGTTGCGTCTCAAGGGAGTTCTCCAGTTGCGCGATCGAACGGGGAGGAAGGGTCAGGTCGTCGGTACGAGGCGCCACTGCTGGCAGGTGTTGTTCAGCCAGGTCCACTGGCGTACGTCGGTGCCGTTCGCGGTGCCGCAGTCGGCCACGTCGGCGACCTTGCCGGTGGACTCGTTGACGATCCGCACGTAGTCACCGGTGGCGGTGAACACCAGCCGGAAGCGCTGGCACTTGTTGTTCAGCCACGACCACTGGCGGATGTCGGCGCCGTCCGAGGCGGAGCAGTCCGCGATGTCGGCGACCTTGCCGGTCGCCACGTTCACCAGCCGGCTGGTGTCGTCGCCCAGGTCCTCGATCTTCCACTTCTGGTTGGTCCCGCCGTTGCAGGTCCACTGGAAGATGTTCGTCCCGTCGGCCGTACCGCCGCCGTTGACGTCCAGGCACTTGCCGCTGTTGCGGTTGACGAGGGTGTACGACGTCGGGGTCGCCGCCGTCTCCCCGGACGGGCCGGGCAGGCTGGTGCCGAGGGCGACCGGGGTGCCGAAGTCCGGGGTGCCGTCGGCGTTCCAGGTGAACTCCTGGGCGCGGGTGGTCCGTCCGTTGCCGCAGCCGCCGGACGAGGACGAGTTGGCGTGGTAGACGATCCAGTTCTCGGTGCCGTCGGGCGAGCTGAAGAAGCCGTTGTGCCCGGGGCCGTACACGCTGTTCGCGTCACTGCGCTGGAAGACCGGCGTCTGCTTCTTCGTCCAGGAGGCCGGGTCGAGCGGGTTGGATCCCGTCAACTCCAGTTGGCCGAGCTTGTAGTCGGCGGTCTGGCAGGAGCTCGCCGAGTACGTCAGGAAGGTGCGGCCGTCGTGATAGAGCGGCTCGGGGCCCTCGTTGACGGGGGAGCCCGAGGTCTCCCAGCTCAGGGTCGGACTGGAGATGACCGTGAAGGTGCTGCTGGCGAGCGTGTAGGGGTTGCTCATCGGCGCGATCACCAGGCTCTGCGTACTGCCGTTGATGAATCCGCTGCCGACGAGATACAGGCCGCCGTTGTGTTCCAGCACGCTCGCGTCGATCAGCCAGCCGCCCGGCGTGAGATTGGAGCCGGTGAGCGAGCCCTTGTAGGTGTACGTCCCCATCGGGTCGGTGCCGGAGCTCTCCAGCACATGGGTGCGCTGGGAGTCGCAGCAGGCCACACCGCTCTGCCCGGCCGAGTAGTAGAGGTACCAGTGGCCGTCGAGGAAGTGCAGCTCGGGCGCCCAGATGTTGGTGTTGCGGGTCGACGTGGTGTCCGACCACACCTGCACGTTCGGCGCGGTGGCCAGGCCCGCCAGCGTCGGCGACTTCCGGATGCCGAGGATGCCGGTGAAGGTCGTGGTGACCAGGTAGTAGCTGCCGTCGTAGTACTCCAGCCAGGGATCGGCGCCCTTGGACGACTTCAGCGGGTTGGTGTACGGGCGGCCGTCCGCCGCGGCCGCCGGTTGCATGGCCGCCACCAGCGCGAGGAGGAGGGTCAGCACGCAGACCAGCAGCGGTCCGCGGCGTCTCCCGTGGTGAGTCCGAGGCATACGAGACCGTCCCTGTTCGTAATGTCGAACGTAGTTCGTGATGTCGGTCAGAAGGTAGGGGTGGGGCATGTGCGCGTCAATGGTTTCGTCATGTGCACGAAACCCTTTCGCGCACGTACGATCTTGGACGGTGATGGTGTGCGGGGAGGGGAACGTATGAGCGGCCGGGCCGTGTTCGGGGCCGCGGGTGCCCGGCCGTGCACCCTTGTCGTGTGCCGGGGCTGCTGCTGCGGCAACGCGGGCAAACATCCCGGTGTCGACCACCAGTGGCAGCTCGACCGGCTCAAGGCCGCCGCCGCGGACTCCGGGGGCCGCCTCGCGGTCCGTACGACCGACTGCCTGGGCCCGTGCGACCAGGCCAACGTCCTCGTGGTCCAGCCCTCAGGTGAGGGCCGCCGCCGTGGCGGCCGTGCCACCTGGGTCGGCTGGTCCGGCGACGACGACTGCACGGACGACGTCCTGACCTGGGTCGCGGCCGGCGGCCCCGGCCTGGCCGAGCCGCCCGCGACCCTGACACTCCAGTTCATACGGCCACCCCGTCCCGAACTCCGACGGGCGCGCCGCTGACGCACGGCTCAGGGGGTGGGGCGGCCGTATACGGGCTCCGGGCAACGCGAAGCCGGGGCGAGGCTCACGCTGCCTCACCCCGGCCGGGTATCGCTGTGTCGGACGTGCGGCCGGAGCGAGGCTCGCGCTGCCTCGCTCCGGCCCGGTGTCGCAGTGTCAGGCGGCGGCCGTCGGCCGGCCGAAGGCCCAACTGCCCGGGACCGTCGGGTCGTTGCTGGTGAAGTACTCGACGTTCGCCCGGTGCAGCTCCTCCCGGGTGATCTGTCCGTCGCCGTCGATGTCGAGGTGCCGGAACGCCTCCGCCACCTCAGCCGACGGCATGCCGGGCGCGTGGCCGGCCATGAAGGCCGCGTACTCCGCCGGGTCGATACCGCCGTCGCCGTCCCGGTCGGCGATGGCGAAGAAGCTGTCCGTGAGGTTGCCGATCAGCCGCTCCGCCATGGCCGGGTCCTCGGACAGCTTCGAGGTCGCGGCGATGAACTCGTCCATGTCGACCTTGCCGTCGCCGTCCGTGTCCATCGGCAGATGGAGTTCCTTCCAGATCCGGAGGTAGGCGTCGATGATCCGCCGCTCCTCCGCCGAGCCTTCCGGGTGCCCGAGGGCCGCGGCGACCCGCTTGCCCTGAAGGATGTGGTCGTCCTCGGTGATGACGTGGTCCCCGTCGGCGTCGATGAAGTCGAAGCTGGCGCGGATCTTCTCCATGACATAGGGCTGAACGGTCATGCTGGGGGTTCTCCTCGGAGTGGGGGACAGCGAGCGAGCGCCCCCCGACAAGCGGCTCTGCTCCGTGTGTTCAGGCTGTGACAGAGAGCCAGGCCCCGCAACCCGACACCGCCGGTCAGTCGGTCGGCCGGTCAGCCGATCATCTTGATCTCGGGCGGCCACAGCACATTGCGGGCCAGCAGCAGGGAGGGCCCGAGATGTTCCGGGCAGACCGGCAGCGGGAAGTCCACGTGCCGGCCGATCTCGAAACGGGCCCGCGCCGTGCAGGCCCGCCCTTCGTCGGGGCCGGCGAACCGGCCCTTGCACACAGGGGCGTCCATGGTCACCTCGCTCGATGGGCCCGGCGGACGGCCGCCGCCGTGAACCGGCGGGACCACGGGGAGAGTTGTCCACGCGGGCGGGCGGTCGGGGGCATACGGCCACGCTAGGAAGCCCAGGGGCGGGCCGCTCGCAGGGCGGGCCGTCCGGGTGAGCGAGCCGACGGGCGGCCGGTCCGGGGCCCGGCATCGGAGTGAATCGCGCCGGGTGGCCGCGGGTGTGACGGCGTGCCGTCGGAGGGCCGCCGGGGCGCCCGTGGTGAGCATGCTGGTGTGATCATCGTACGGAGATCCGGCGGGCGGCACGGGCTCGCCCTGCTGCTGCCCGCCCTGCTCGCCGCCGCGGTCGGCGGGGGGTTCGCCACGCCCGCGGCCGCGGACGGCACGGGCGACCACGGGCTGGCGCTGCGGGTCACGGTGAACACCCGGCCAGGGCTCGGCGCGACCCGGCCGGGGATCCGGGTCGGCGCCGCCGTGGTGAAGGCGTACCGGCTGATCAACCTCGGCGGGGCCGACCTGTACGACGTCCGGGTGTCCGACCCGGCGCTCCCCGGCGCGCGGGTCCGCTGCCCGGGCGGCGGCGACCGGGTCCGGATGCTGACCGGGCTGCGCTCGGTGACCTGCACCGCCGAGGCCCCGGCACGCCGCGGCATCTGGGCCGGACAGGTCGTCGCGAGCGGCCGTATCCCCTATCTGCGCAGCACGTCCCGGGCCACGGCCCGTTCGGGGTACGCCGGTGTGGGCGGCGGACTCACCCTGACCGAGTCGGTCCGGGTCAGCGGCCCGCAGGCCGTCGTCCGGTACGTGGTGCGCAACGGCGGCAATCTCCCGGTGCACGGCATCCGGCTCACCGACCCCGTGCTGGACCCCGCCCGCATCGACTGCCCGGGTGCCACCGCGACCGTACGGCGCCTCGACTCCGGCCGTTCGACGACGTGCACGGCACAGGTACGGCGCGCTCCGGGGACGTACTCCAGTGCGGGACGCGCCGACGGCAGCGACCGCACCCGCACGCTCGGCCGCCGCGGCGACCGCGTCCCGCCGCCCGCCCTGCACGCCACGGCCACCGCCGCGTTCGCCATCCCCCGGCCACCGGCCCGCCCCCCGGCCACCACGCCCACCCGGCGCCCCGCGGCCCCACCACCAGCGCCCCCGGCGGCGGAGCCCCCCGCCGCACCCCCGGAGCCACCACCGCCCCCGCCTCCGCCGCCCGCCGCCGAAGTCCCGCTCCCCGGCGCCCTGTTGCCCCCGCCGGTGCTCCCCGTGCCGCTGGACGCCGAGGCGGTGCTGCCGCCAGCCGTCGCCGCCGCACCGGGCGTCCTGCCGGAGGGAGCGGCGGCGGAAGCGGGCGCGGCGCAACCCCCCGCCGCTCAGCCTCCCGCCGCCCAGCCGCCGGGCCGGCCACCCGCCGCCCAACCGCCCGCCGCCCAGCCCCGGCAGCGCACCCCGCTCCTCGGCCGCTTTTACCGCGACGGCTCCGGGCCGACAGGCCTCGGTCTGCTGACCGCGCTGTTCCTCGTTCTCGTCCCGGCCGCCCTCGCGGCGGTACTGCTGGGCTCACGCCGAAACTGAGTGCCGACATGATCGAAAACTTCGCCATCGTCCTCGGGGTCGCCCTGTTCGCCGCGGCGATCGTCCTGGTCAAGCACCGCTACTGGCCGATGGGCCCGGACGACGAACCCCGCGAGGACGTCGCCGAGTACATCTCCATGATGGTCGGCGTGCTCTACGCCCTGGTCCTGGGCCTCGCCCTGGTGTCCGTGTGGGACACCCGCTCCGGCGCCGAGGAGCACGCGCTGACCGAGGCGAGCGCCGCCCACCAGATCCATCTGCTCGCCGCCGGGCTGCCCGCGCCGCAGGGGGAGCGGGTGCGGGCCGACCTGGAGACATACATCCGCCATGTCACGGACGACGAGTGGCCGGCCATGGCGAAGGGGCAGCCGCTGGGCACGGAGGGCTGGACCATCCTCGACGAGGTACGGGCCGGTGTGCAGGTGTCCGCCGACGCGACACCCGCCCAGCAGGCCACCACCCAGGAGTCGCTCGCCCAGCTCAGCACCCTGGACGAGGCCCGGCGCGGCCGGGAGAGCGACGCCGACCAGGGGCTGTCGCCGGTCCTGTGGTTCGGGCTGATCGTGGGCGGCGCCCTCACCGTCGCCTTCATGTTCATGTTCGGCGTGCAGCGGAGCTTCACCCACGTCGTGATGGTGATGGGGCTGACCGCCCTCATCACCTTCACCGTGCTGCTCGTCTACCAGCTCGACCAGCCCTACACCGGGATGTTCGCCGTCGACACCACGCCCTACAGCCGCTACTTCTGAACTCCCGCCTCAGATCTGCGGGTTGACGTCGGGCAGCGGCTCCAGGACCGGGTTGGCCAGATGCTGGAAGATGATCGAGGTACGGATGCCGATGATCTCCCGGCGCGCGGTGAACCGTTCGAGCAGGAACGTGTGCAGATGCTCGATGTCCTGGGCGGTGACATGGACGAGGAAGTCGTCGCTGCCCGCCATCGTGTACACGGACAGCACCTCCGGCAGCCGGGACACCGACCGCTCGAACTCCGCCACCACCTCCCGGTTCAGTGGCCGCACCTGCGCCGACACCATCGCCTGCACCCCGCGGTTCAGCGCGGGCAGGGCGACCTGGGCGTGATAGCCGCGGATCACCCCGCGCCGCCGCAGCAGCCGGATCCGCTCCAGACAGGTGGACGGAGCGATCCCCACCTTCTGCGCGATGGCCCGGTTCGGTTGCCGCGCGTCCTCCTGAAGATGCCGCAGGATCGCCGTATCAAGTTCGTCCACGTCCGTCTCCCGGTCCCGAATTCCGAAGGAAGTTCGGCACCTTCCCCGTGTGCGGGAACGTGAACCTAGCGTCCGGACCATGACTCCGACACTCGAACACGAAGAGATACGGATCCGCCGCGGCCCCCGCTCCGGACTCCCGCTGATCGTCGCTGTCCACTCCCGCGCACTCGGTCCCGCAGTCGGCGGCTGCCGGTTGCGCCGCTACGACGACTGGCGCGGCGGACTGGAGGACGCGCTGCGGCTGTCCGAGGCGATGACGTACAAGTGCGCCGCCTCCGGCCTCGACTTCGGCGGCGGCAAGAGCGTGATCGTCCTCGACGGCCCCGAACACGCCACGCCCGCACCGGAGTTGCGTGCCGCCGCGCTGGCCGACATGGGCGAGTTCATCGCCTCCTTCGACGGGACCTACCGCACGGGCCCCGATGTCGGCACCTCGCCAGCCGACATGGCCGTCCTGCGCCGCTCGACACCGTACGTCCACTGCCTGCCCGAGGAGCACGGCGGCAGCGGCGACTCCGGAGGCCCCACGGCCCTCGGGGTGCTGGCCGCGCTGCGCGCCGGAGTGGAGCACGTCTTCGGGGCGCCGTCCTTCACAGGACGTACGGCCGTCGTGAGCGGCTACGGCTCCGTCGGCGCGCGGGTCGCGGCGGGCCTGGCGGCGGACGGGGCGCGGGTACTGGTCTCCGACGTGGACGACACCAAGCGGGACGCCGCGCAGCGGGCGGGGTTCGGCTGGATCGGCCCCGAGGAGGCGCTGGTCACGGCCGCGGACATCCTCGTCCCCGCCGCCGTCGGAGGCGTGCTCACCCCCGACACGGCCGCCCGTCTCGCCGTACGACTCGTCGTCGGCCCCGCCAACAACCAGCTCTCCGACGACACCGTCGCCGACGCCCTCGCCGCCCAAGGCATCGTCTGGGTACCGGACTTCGTCGCCAACGCGGGCGGGGTCGTCTACACGCTGGGCCGGGAGAGCGACGGCCTGGACCACGAGAGCGCGGTCCGCCGGGTGGAGGGGATCGGGGACACCGTACGACTGCTGCTGAAGAGCGGGAATCCGCTGCGCGAGGCGAAGGAGCGTGCGGTGGAGCGGTGTTCGGCGGCGAGGTGACCGCTGACGCGGTGCCAGGGGTCTGCCGTCGGGTCGGTCGGTGGGTCGGCGGGGGGAAAATCCCGTGCGTGCCCGGCCGCCGTCGACGTACCGTCCGTCCGTGACGGACGAGGACGGTTACTTCGGAGAGAGCATCGCGGCGACGTACGACGACCCGTCGTCGGACACGTTCCAGCCGGACACCATCGACCCGGCGGTCGAGTTCCTGACCGGGCTCGCCGGTGCCGGCCGGGCCCTCGAACTCGGCGTCGGGACAGGACGTATCGCCCTTCCACTGGCGGCTCGTGGCGTGCCGGTGCACGGGATCGACCTGTCCCGCGCGATGGTGGCCCGGCTGCGCGCCAAGCCCGGCGGGGACGCGATCGGGGTGTCGATCGGGGACTTCGCGACGACGAAGGTGGAGACGAAGACGGACGGGATGTTCTCCGTCGCCTACCTGGTCTTCAACACCATCATGAACCTGACGACGCAGGAGGCGCAGGTGGCGTGCTTCCGCAATGTCGCCGAACACCTGGCGCCCGGCGGCTGCTTCGTCATCGAGGTCATGGTCCCCGAACTGCGGAAGCTGCCGCCCGGGCAGACCGCCGTGCCGTTCCATGTCGGGCCGGAGCGGCTGGGGTTCGACACCTACGACGTGGCGACGCAGTCGATGAGCTCCCATCACATCAAGATCGTTGACGGGCGAGGGGAGTACACCGACATCCCCTTCCGGTACGTGTGGCCCGCCGAACTCGACCTCATGGCCCAACTCGCGGGGCTGCGGCTGCGCGAACGCTGGGAGGGGTGGAAGCGGGAGCCGTTCACGCACGACAGCGGCACGCATGTGTCGGTGTGGGAGAAGCCCGCCGACTGAGCAACGCAACTGCGGGGAGGGGAGCGGGAGTTGGGGGCGGTTGTCGGCGTGGTCAGGCGACGACCGCGGTGTTCCAGTCCAGCAGGCGGCCCAGGTCTTCCTCCCGTGGCCGGGGGACACCCCCGCTGCTGCCACCGCCCCCGTTGCCACGGGAGATGCTCCCGCTGACCGCGATGTTGTGCTCCACGCGCGGGCGGCGCAGTGCCTCGTACAGTGACAGCCCGGTCGCCGTATCGGGCGTGTCCCGCAGGGACTTGGCGAGGACGACCGCGTCCTCCAGTGCCATCGAGGCACCTTGCCCGGTCGCGGGGGAGGCGGCGTGGGCCGCGTCGCCGATCAGCAGGGTCCGGGCGGAGCGCCAGGGGGTGCCGGTGGGTATCTCGGTGGCGTTGGTGACCAGTACGTCGTCGGAGGTGGCCGCGACGATGTCCGCGGCGGGGCCGGTGTCCTCGCGCAGCAGTGACACCAGTGGCTCGCGCAGGGCGGCGCCGCGCTCCAACTCCTCGGCGGACAGGGGCTCGTCGGCCACCCGAGCGAACCAGTACGTCTCCCCGTCGGGCGACACCGTGTACCCGAAGGCGGCCCGGCTGCCCCGCACCATGGTGATCTGCTCGGGCTCGCCGGGCGGGCGCGCGTCGCGGGTGTAGCCGTAGAAGACGCGTTGCGCCGCGTAGACGGGTGCGATGCCGGGCGCGATCGTCCGGCGGACGGTGGAGTTGAGGCCGTCGGCGCCGATGAGGAGGTCGCCGGTCGCGTGGCCGCCGTCGGCGAAGCGGGCGGTGACGGCGTCGGGGCCCTCCTCGACGGAGACGAGCCGTGCGCCGTGCCGGACCTCGATTCCCCGGCGTGAAGCCTCCTTCTGGAGCGCGGAGTTGAGGTCGCCGCGACGCAGACAGCGGAAGCGGAGGGACGGGTCGTCTGCCTCGCCGAGGGGCCCGGACGCCACCTCGGTGCCGGTCGCGTCGAGCAGCCGCAGGGACCGCAGCGGGAAGCCGATCGCGGTGACCGCGTCGGTGGCGTCGATCTGCGCAAGCGCCCGCATGCCGTTGCTCGCCAGGGTGAGGAACGCGCCCAGATCCTCGGCCGAGTCGGGATGCGCCTCGTGCACGACGACGTCGAAGCCCGCCTTGCGCAGGGCGAGCGCCGCCGCCGTACCGCCTATTCCGCCGCCGATGACCAGGATGCGCAACATCCCTCGACCGTACATGCTTGCGTCAACTGGGCTCCCTCAGCTGGTGAGCGCGGACCGCTGGACGGCGAATGCGGTGAACGCCTCCGCCACCGCCTCGCGTTCCGCGCCCCGGACGAGGAGTTCGTGGAGCAGGAGCCGGGCCCGGTACGGACCGAGCGGGCCGGCGGGGATCAGGCCGCGGCCGATCAGGTCCTTCTCGGAGCCCGGATATCCGTAAGTGCGGGTCAGGACAGGGCCGTTGTCGATACGCGAGGCCAGCACCACGGGCACGCGGGCGGCGAACCGTTCGAGGTGCGCGACCAGCCGCTCGGGGACGTGGCCGACCCCGAACGCGGCGACGACGAGCCCGTCGCACCGTCCCTCCCACGCGGAGAGGAGCTCCCCGTCGTCACCGAGGCTCACCGTGTACAGACCGACCCGCGCGTCACGGACTCTCGGACCTGTCAACGGGCCGCTCCGGCGCGGCGGTTGGGCGGTCAGCCGTACCTCCCCCTCGGTGATCCCGCCGAGCGGGCCCGTGCCGGGGGAGGTGAAGGCGGCGGTGCTCGTGGTGTGGGACTTGCGGACATGGCGGGCCGCGTGGATCTCGTCGTTGAGGACGACCAGCACCCCGGCACTCCGCGACCGGGGGTCGGACGCGGCGAGTACGGCCGCGTACAGGTTGGCGGGTCCGTCGGGGCCGGCCATGGTGGGGTTGCGCATCGCGCCGGTGACGACGACCGGCTGCTCGTGACCGTGCCACAGGTCGAGGAGGAACGCCGTCTCCTCGATCGAGTCCGTCCCCTGCGTGATCACCACCCCGTCGACGTCACCGCCCGCCAGGGCCGACTCGATCTCCGCGTGGAGCGCCACGAGGTCGTTGAAGCCGAGCGAGGCCCCGGGCATCCGCCGGACGTCACGCACCCGCAACTCGACGCCCATGCCGTCCAGTTGGGGCACGGAGGCCAGCAGTTCCCCGGCGGAGAGCGCCGGGACGACCCCGCCGGTCACCGGGTCGGCGGTCATGGCGATGGTGCCGCCGAGGGAGAGGACGGCCACGGTTCTGGAAGTGCTCATGCCGCTGATTCTCCGGTTTTCTCAGGCTTCTCCGGTCAGGGGAGGTACTTGTCGGCCAGGAGCCGGGCGATCGCCCAGTCCTGCATGGCGATGCCCACGCTCTTGAACACCGTGCGCTTGCCGGGCGGCGCCGGGACGGCGGTCAGCGCGGTGCCCAGTTCGGTGAGGTCGTCCCGGGTGAGGGCACCGGAGCGCAGGGCGTGGAGGATCTCGCCGGACTCCTCCAGGACGGCGGCGAGTTCGTCGATGACGACGGTGCTGTCGGCCAGCAGCTCGTCCGGCAGTTCCCGCATGGTCGGGCGGAACGCGCCGATGGCGTTGACGTGCACCTGGGCGGGGAGCGCGGACGCCGGGAAGAGCGGGCTGGTCGCGGGCGTGGCGCAGCACACGATGTCGGCGTCGCCGACCGCGGCGGCCGGGTCGGTGGCGGTGCGGATCTCGGTGCCGTCCAGCTCGGTGCGCAGGGTGTCGGCCAGGGCCCGGGCGCGGTCGCCGCCGACGATCGTCAGAGCGCGGAGGGGACGGACGGCGTGGACCGCGCGAACCTGGTCGGCGGCCTGCCCGCCCGCCCCGATCAGGGTGAGCCGGCCGGCGTCCGGCGCGGCGAGGAGATCGGTGGCGACCCCGACGGCCGCGCCCGTGCGCAGGGCGGTCACCGCACCGGCGTCGGCGATCAGATGGTCCGGCCGGTCCAGGGTGCTCCACACCACGGTCCCGGCGATGGCGGGCACCCGGTCGAAGTTCAGGCTCAGCGTCTTGACCATCGCGGACCCCGTCGGCCGGTGCTGCGCCGACATCACCAGGAACCCGCCGTCCCGCAGCACGGTCCGCGTCGGCATCTCGAACTCCCCGCCCGCCAGCCCGAGAAACCCGCGGCGCACGGCATCGACCGCCTCCCGCATCGACACCGCCGCGCGTACCTCGCGCTCGCCGAGGCTGATGGTCTTCATGACACTCCGTCCGTCGCGCATCCAAAGACTAGGTAGACAGGTCTACCTAGTATCAGAAAAGATGACTCCATGAGTGAGACTCCCACCCCGGCGGCGCGGCCCCGCAAGCGGCAGGGCAGCGCCCGGACCCGGCTGCTCGACGCCGCCGCGCGCCGCTTCTACGCGGACGGTGTGTCGGCGACCGGGATCGACACGATCACCGCCGAGGCGGGCGTCGCGAAGATGAGCCTCTACAACAACTTCTCCTCCAAGGCCGACCTGGTGATGGCCTACCTCGACGCGCGGCACGAGGAGTGGCTGGGCCTGTACCGGAAGCGGCTCGAAGAGGTCCGGGACGGGCGCGGCGGTGTCCTCGCCGTCTTCGACGCGTACGCCGATCACGCCGCCTTCGCCTACGAGCACGGCTTCCGGGGCTGCGGACTGCTCAACGCGGCCGCCGAACTGCCCGCCGGGCACGAGGGGCGGGACGTGGTGCGCCGGCACAAGGAGGAGGTCGAGGCCCTGCTCGCCGTACACCTCACGGAACTCCTGCCCGACCGGCCCGAGGAGGTCCGAGCGCTGGCCGAGCATCTGTCCTTCCTCCTGGAGGGCGCGATGGCGCGTGCGGGGCTGGAGGGCGCGGGGACGCGTCTGGAGCATGCGCGGACCATGGCGACGACCCTGCTGGACCGCCTGTGAGCAGGCCGCTTTCGCCCAGGCCACTTGTGGCACGCCCGGCCGGAGCCGCGGCCGGCTCGCTCTGCGTCCTGCTCGCCTCGTTCCTATGGGGCACCACCGGCACCGCAGCGACCTTCGCCCCCGGCGTCGGCCCGCTCGCGATCGGCGCCGCCGCCATGGGCCTCGGCGGACTGCTCCAGGCGCTGCTGGCCGCACCCCGGATCCGCCGGGAGGCGTCCGCGCTGCGCGCGCGGCGCGGGGTCGTCGTCCTCGGAGCGCTCTCGGTGGGCGCCTACCCCCTGGCGTTCTACAGCTCCATGCACCTGGCCGGGGTCGCCGCCGGAACCGTCGTGTCGATCGGCTCGGCCCCGCTCGCCTCGGCCCTGATCGAGCGCGTGGTCGACGGCCGCCGCCTCACCCGCCGCTGGACGACCGGCGCCGCCCTCGGCCTGACCGGAACCCTGCTGCTGTGCCTCGCGAAGACGGACTCCGGCACCGGAACGGACTCCCCGAGCACAACCGTCCTGGGCATCGCCCTCGGCCTGGTGGCCGGCGTCACCTACGCGCTGTACTCCTGGGCGGCCCACCGCCTGATCAGCGGCGGCATCACCTCCGGCGCGGCCATGGGCACGGTCTTCGGTCTGGGCGGCCTGCTCCTCCTCCCCGTCCTGATCGCCACCGGCGCCCCGCTCCTCGACTCCTGGTCCAACGCGGCCGTCGGCGCCTACATGGCCCTCGTGCCGATGTTCCTCGGGTACGTCCTGTTCGGCTGGGGCCTGGCCCACGTCCCCGCGAGCACCGCGACCACCCTCTCCCTCCTGGAACCCGCCGTCGCCGCCGTCCTCGCCGTCCTCGTGGTCGGCGAACGCCTGCCCGCACTCGGCTGGACCGGCGTGGCCCTCGTCGTCGCCTGCCTCGCCGTACTGACGGCACCGCCCCGCCCGCTCCGGAGAGCAGCACCGCACCCTGGCGCACGGGCCGACAGAGTGGACGCACATGCAAGGTGAGTGAGCGGCCCTCAGTCGGTCAGGCCCAGCGCCCCCGCCGCCTGGATCGCCAGCCACACCTCGGCCAGCGCCCCGGTCGAGGTCAGGTCGCGGTCGGCGAGCGTGCCGAAGCGGCGCAGTCGGTAGGCGAGGGTGTTCGGGTGGATGTGGAGCGCGGCCGCCGCTGTCTCGGTCCGGCGGTCGCGCTCCATCCAGGTGCGGGCGGAGACCAGCAGCTGCGAGTCGTGGGACGCGTCGTAGCGCAGGACATCGCCGAGGACGTGCTCGACCAGCGCGGTCAGGACGGCGGGGTCGTCCGGCAGCCACCGGCCCGTCGAGTCGTCGCCGTACCGCACGACCGGGCGGCCCGACTCCACCGCCTTGGACACCGCCCACAACGCCTCCCGCTGGGCGACCCGCAGCGCGTCCCCCGGCAGGAACGGCCTGCTCATCCCGGCCGCCACGCCCGACAGCTCACCGACGGCCGCCGCCAGCTCCGGCGAGCCCAGGACGTAGTGGTCCTCGCCCCGGGCGAGCAGCAGATGGGGATGGTCCTCCAGACAGCACACCAGCGCCTCGTCGGTGGTGTGGCGGACCACCAGGAGCACGGTGTCGCCCTCGATCGCGTGCCGGGCGAGCCGGCGCCGCGCCGCCTCCGGGTCGAGCACCTCCTGCAACAGCTCGGCCAGCGTCTCCGCGCCCTCGCGGCGCAGTGTCTCCCGCTCGTTGCGGACCATCGCGAGCCGCAGCGCCGCCACCGTGGCGATGTGCTGGGCGACGGCGAGCCCCGCGGGCTGGGCGCCCTGTCGCTCGTACGCGACCAGGAAGCCCGCCGGGCCGCCGGGCGCGGGCACCGGCAGGACGAAGCCGCCGGGGATCGTCGGCGGCGCGTCGACGGACGCGGGCAGGACGGCGGGGTCCGGGACGCGTACCCCGGGCAGGAGGGGGCGGCCCTGCGGGGTGCAGAGGTAGACGTCGTAACCGGAGAGGTCTTCGAGGCGGCGCAACAGCGTCGGAGTGTCCAGATCCTCCGCGACCAGCCAGCGCAGCGCGCCGAACACCTGGAGCTGGGCGCCCAGCCGGTGCCGGGTGTCCTCCTGTTCCGCGGCCGCGATCTCCTGGGCGACGGCGATGAAGGGGACGGCGAGCGGGACCTCCAGGACGGGGAAGCCCCGTTCCTCCGCCGCCTCGAAGAACGCCTCGTGCAGCGGGGGCATGTGCAGCTGCGCGGAGAGCGCCAGCGCGGAGACCCCGGCGTCGTCGAGGCGCTCCAGATAGGCGCGCTGTCCGGCCGCGTCACGGGGGACTGCCAGACCGGCCGTCATGATCACCTCGGCGCCCAGCAGCCAGGGCGTCGGATCGGCGAGCTCACTGGCGTGCGCCCAGGACACCGAGCGGCCCAGACCGGCGTGGCCCGCCTTCACGGTGAGCTGGAGGGCGGGGAAGGAGAGCAGGTCCCCGACGGTGAGCTTGTGGTCGGCCACATAATCCAGCGTACATCTCCGTGGTGGACACAATTGTCGCTGGTCAGGCCGGGGCCACAGACTGTGGAACCGTCCCCCTGCATGACTGTGCAGGGCTTTGCATGAATGGAAGGTTGGAGGGCCCGTGACGAACTCGATCACCGAAATCGAGACCTACGGTGTCGAGCGGATCCCGGACGAGGACCGCACGGCCCGCCCGATCGATCTGTTCCGGCTCGCCTTCGGCGGCGCCAACACCTTCGCGACCTGCGTCCTCGGCGCCTTCCCGATCCTCTTCGGCCTGTCCTTCTGGCAGGGCCTCGCGGCGACCGTCCTCGGCCTGGTCGCGGGCGCGCTGCTGCTCGCCCCGATGGCCCTGTTCGGCCCGACGAACGGCACGAACAACGCCGTCTCCTCCTCCGCGCACCTGGGCGTGCACGGCCGGGTCGTCGGCTCCTTCCTCTCCCTCCTCACCGCCATCGCGTTCTTCTCGATCTCGGTGTGGTCCTCGGGCGACGCCCTCGTCGGCGGCGCGCACCGGCTCGCCGACGTCCCCGAGACCGACGTCACCTACGGCATCGCGTACGCGATCTTCGCCGTGCTCGTCCTCGCCGTCTGCATCTACGGCTTCAAGTTCATGCTGCTGGTCAACAAGATCGCGGTACTGGCGGCCTCGGCCCTCTTCGTCCTCGGCGCCTTCGCCTTCGCCGGCGACTTCGACCCGTCGTACGCGGGCGCCTTCACGTCCACCGCCGACCCGCTGTTCTGGCCGTCCTTCATCGGCGCCGCGCTGATCGTGCTCTCCAACCCGGTCTCCTTCGGCGCGTTCCTCGGCGACTGGTCCCGCTACATCCCGGCCGGGGCCCCGCGCCGCCGCGTGATGGGCGCCGCGTTCCTCGCCCAGATCGCCACCCTGCTGCCGTTCCTCTTCGGCCTGGGCACCGCGTCGATCATCGCCGAGAAGGCCGCCCCGTACGTCGACCCGGCCGCCCCCAACTACGTCGGCGGACTGCTCGCGATCTCGCCCGGCTGGTACTTCCTGCCGCTCTGCCTGATCGCCCTGATCGGCGGCCTCTCCACCGGTACGACGTCCCTGTACGGCACGGGTCTCGACTTCTCCAGCGTCTTCACCCGCTTCAGCCGCGTCCAGGCCACCTTCTTCATCGGCGCCCTGTCGATCGCGTTCATCTTCGTCGGCCGGTTCGCGCTCAACCTCGCGCAGTCCATCTCCACCTTCGCCACGCTGATCATCACCTGCACGGCCCCGTGGATGATCGTCATGACCCTCGGCTACGTCACCCGGCGCGGCTGGTACGACGCGGAGGCGCTCCAGGTCTTCAACCGCCGTCAGCGCGGCGGGCGTTACTGGTTCACGCACGGCTGGAACTGGCGCGGCATGTCCACCTGGCTGGTCTCCGCCGTCGTCGCCCTCCTCTTCACCAACCTGCCCGGCCAGTTCGTCGGCCCGCTCGGCGACCTCGCGGGCGGCACGGACATCTCGCTGCCGGTCGGCCTCGGCCTCGCGGTCGTCCTCTACCTGGCGCTGCTCACCGTGTTCCCCGAGCCGCGCGAGGTGTACGGGCCGGCCGGCCCCCGCTTCGTCCGGGCGTCGGACGCGCCGGTGCCGCCGATCACCGGTGCCCCCGAGGAACCCGCCCTCACCCTCGCTTCCAGGAGCTGAGCATGAGCACCACCACCACCGTCCAGGAAGTCCGCGCCGCCGCCGACGCGCTCGTCGCCGCCTTCGCCGAGGGTCGCCTCGACGACTACTTCGGTGCCTTCGCCCCGGACGCGACCTTCGTCTTCCACACCACCCCGCAGCGGCTCGGCTCGACGGCCGAGTACCGCGCGCTGTGGGAGAAGTGGGTCGCGGAGGACGGCTTCCGCATCCTCGCCTGCACGTCCTCGGCCCAGCTGATCCAGGATCTCGGCGACACCGCCGTCTTCAGCCATGACGTGGAGACCCGCATCTCCACCGACTCCGGCGAGGAGACGGTCCAGGAGCGGGAGACGATCGTCTTCACCCGCGCCGAGAACGGTGCCGAGGGCGGTGCCGGAGACGGCCGCTGGGTCGCCGTACACGAGCACCTGTCCGCCCGCACCGCCGCCTGACCAGGAGACGTTCCATGAGCACCACGTTCCGCAACTACATCGACGGTGCCTTCGCGGACGCCTCGGACGGCCGCACGCTCGACGTCGTCGACCCCACCACCGGTGACGTCTACGCGACCTCCCCGCTCTCCGGCGCGGCGGACGTCGACGCGGCGATGGCGGCAGCGGCGGCGGCGTTCCCCGTCTGGCGGGACACCACCCCGTCCGTACGGCAGCGCGCCCTGCTGAAGATCGCCGACGCGATGGAGGCACGGGCCGACGAACTCGTCGCCGCGGAGAGCCGCGACACCGGCAAGCCGCTCCACCTCACCCGCAGTGAGGAACTCGCCCCCGCCATCGACCAGATCCGCTTCTTCGCGGGCGCGGCGCGGATGCTGGAGGGGCGGAGCGCGGGCGAGTACATGGAGGGGATGACGTCGATCATCCGCCGTGAGCCGGTCGGGGTGTGCGCCCAGGTGGCACCGTGGAACTACCCGTTGCTCATGGCGGTCTGGAAGTTCGCCCCGGCACTCGCGGCGGGCAACGCGGTGGTCCTGAAGCCCTCGGACACCACCCCCGCTTCCACGGTCCTGATCGCCGAGATCATCGGCGGCGTCCTGGCCGAACTCGGCCTCCCACGGGGCGTGTTCAACGTGGTGTGCGGCGACCGCGAGACCGGCCGTCTGATGGTCGAGCACCCCACTCCCGCGATGGCCTCCATCACCGGCTCGGTGCGCGCCGGTATCCAGGTCGCCCAGAGCGCGGCCAAGGACGTCAAGCGGGTCCACCTGGAACTCGGCGGCAAGGCCCCGGCGGTGGTCTTCGAGGACGCCGACCTGACGAAGGCCGTCGAGGACCTGATCGTCGGCGGCTTCTTCAACGCGGGTCAGGACTGCACGGCCGCGACCCGCGTCCTGGTCCACGAGTCGGTCCACGACGAGTTCGTGGCGGCGCTGGCGAAGGCGGCGGCGGACACGAAGACAGGGCAGCCGGATGACGAGGACGTCCTGTACGGCCCCCTGAACAACGCCAACCAGCTCGCCCAGGTCAGCGGCTTCATCGACCGCCTCCCCGAGCACGCGACGGTCGAGGCGGGCGGCCACCGCGTGGGCGACAAGGGCTACTTCTACGCCCCCACCGTCGTCTCCGGCCTCCACCAGGACGACGAGATCATCCAGAACGAGGTCTTCGGCCCCGTCATGACCGTCCAGTCCTTCAAGGACGAGGCCCAGGCGGTGGCATACGCCATCGGCGTCGACTACGCCCTCGCCTCCTCGGTCTGGACCAAGGACCACGCCCGGGCGATGCGCATGTCCAAGTCCCTCGACTTCGGCTGCGTCTGGATCAACACCCACATGGCCCTCGTCGCCGAAATGCCCCACGGCGGCTTCAAACAGTCCGGCTACGGCAAGGACCTCTCCGCGTACGGCTTCGAGGACTACACCCGCATCAAGCACGTCATGACGTCACTCTGAGCCGCGGAGGCCGGCTCCTCGGAGCCGGCTTCCTAGAGCCAGTCCCGTCGCTTGAAGATGACGTACAGGCTGACGCAGATGATCCCCATCAGGCCGATGGCGAAGGGGTATCCGAAGTGCCAGCCGAGCTCCGGCATGTTCTCGAAGTTCATGCCGTAGATGGTGCCGACGAGGGTGGGGGCGAAGAGGATGGCCGCCCAGGAGGAGATGCGTTTGATCTCCTCGTTCTGTTCGAAGCCGGCTTCCGCCAACGCCCGCATCTCCGCGTTCTGTTGCTGGGTGACGAGGGTGGCGTTGACCGTGAGGATCTCGGTGAGGGCCTGGCGGAAGCCGTCGACGCGTTCGCTGGTGTGGGTGACATGGTCGGCGACGTCCCGTAGGTAGCGCTGGAGTTCGTCGTCGGTGCCGTACTTCGAGAAGCCCGCCATCAGGCCGTGCAGCATGCCGACCAGGGGGCGGGTGGCGCGCTGGAACTCGACCATTTCGCGGGAGAGTTCGTAGATGCGGCGGGAGACCTCCGGGTCACCGCGGAAGACCTCCGTCTCGATCTCGTCGATGTCGTTCTGGACACCGGCCACGACCGGGACGTAGCCGTCGACGACCGCGTCGAGGATGGCGTACAGGACCGCCTCCGGGCCCAGTCTCAGGAGTTCCGGCGACTCCTCCATGCGGTGGCGCACCGCCGAGAGGTCGGGGGCCGCGCCATGGCGGACCGTGATGACGAAGTCGGGGCCGACGAAGACGTGCAGCTCGCCGAAGTCGACCTCCTCCGGCGCGTCCAGGTAGCGGGCCGCGCGCAGGACGACGAAGAGCGTGTCGCCGTAGCGCTCCAGTTTCGGCCGCTGATGGGCCTCCATCGCGTCCTCGACCGAGAGCGGATGGAGGTCGAACTCGGCGGCCAGGGAGAGGAGTTCGGCCTCGGTCGGGCGGGCCAGGCCGATCCAGGCCATGCCGGCCGGCTGGTCGCGCAGTTCGCGGAAGGTCTCGGCGAGGGTCGTGGGGGAGGAGACGCGGACGCCGTCGCGGTACAGCGCCGCCTGGACGATCGACGCCGGTTCCGACTCCTCCGCCTCGGCCGGCCGCGCGGGCCGCTGCTCCGGCGGTGGGGGAGCCGGCGGGGTCAGGGCACGGCGCCAGGCGGACCTGCCCCGGTTCTTCGAGGACGGACGGGCGCGTCGCTCGGACATCGCGGCTGCCTCCCGGATCGAGCCCACGGCTGCGTGATCACGGGCAGGATATACGGGGCAAACGGCGCCCGCGTGTCCGCGCGGGGCGGGAAACGGTGAGAGTCGAGGACAGAAGGTGTCCGCAAGCCTCAGTAGCGTGCTTCCCATGACGAAGACGACGACGGCCCCCGTGCTCGACACCCGCGCCCTCAACCGCGCGACCCTCGACCGGCAGCTCCTCCTGCGCCGCGCGGCCCTCCCCGCGAAGGCCGCCGTCGAGCACCTCCTCGGCCTCCAGGCGCAGAACGTCAAACCCCCGTACTACGCCCTCGCCGCCCGCCTCGACGGCTTCCGCCCCGAGGAACTGTCCGGTCTGATGGCCGACCGCGAGGTCGTCCGCATCGTCAGCATGCGCTCGACCATCCACACCCACACCGCCGATGACGCCCTCACCCTGCGCCCCCTGGTACAGCCCGCCCGGGAACGCGAACTCACCCAGTTCCGCAAGGGACTTGAAGGCGTCGACCTCGACCGTCTCGCCGCCCTCGCCCGTGACCTCGTCGAGGCCGAGCCGCGCACCATGAAGCAGCTGCGCGAGGAACTCCTCATCGAGTGGCCGGACGCCGACCCGCAGTCCCTCGGCATCGCCGCCCGCTGCCGTCTCCCGCTCGTCCAGGTCACCCCGCGGGGACTGTGGGGACGCAGCGGCCAGGTCGCCCTCACCACCGCCGAGCACTGGCTGGGCCGCCCCGCCGAGCCGACCCCGGCACCGGACGCGACCGTACTCCGCTATCTCGCCGCCTTCGGGCCCGCCTCGGTGAAGGACATGCAGACATGGGTGGGCCTGACCCGGCTGAAGGAGGCCTTCGAACGCCTCCGCCCCCAGCTGCTCACCTTCCGCGACGAGCACGGCGTCGAACTCTTCGACCTCCCCGACGCGCCCCGCCCCGCCGCCGACACCCCGGCCGCGCCCCGCTTCCTCCCCGAGTTCGACAACCTCCTCCTCTCCCACGCCGACCGCACCCGGGTGATCCCGCCGGAGTACCGGGGCCGCAGCTGGGTCGGGAACATGGTCCACAGCACCTTCCTCGTCGACGGCTTCCTCGCCGGGGTCTGGAGGCTGGAGGAGGACGCCCTCGTCATCGAGCCCTTCGGCAGGCTCACGAAGGCCGAGCGGGACGAGGTCGCCGAGGAAGCCGCGCGCACGCTCGCCGTCATGCACCCCGGGTCCTCGTACGACATCCGGTTCGGGACCGTCGTACGACCGTGAAGGCGTGCTCAGGACATGGAGAGGGGGCGTTGCGGGCCGCTCGTGGAGGCCCGCAACGCCCCCTGGTATGTCACCTGAGGGGTGCTCAGGAGATCTTCTGGGTTATGAGTTGACCTGTGTGGTCACCAGGCTGGAGAAGGTGGTCAGCCGGGTGTAGACACCCGGGTAACCGGCCTCCGCGCAGCCCTCTCCCCAAGAAGTGATCCCTGCCAGGACGCCCCCGATGAGCAGGGGACCGCCGCTGTCGCCCTGGCAGGTGTCTACGCCACCGGATGTGTATCCGGCGCAAACCATGTCGCTCGCGATGAAGGACGAGCCGTAGGAGCTCTTGCAGCTGGAGTCGGACACGATCGGGACGGTCGCGGTCCGCAGCTGGTTGGAGGAGCTGCCGTTCTCCGAGGTGGTGCCCCAGCCGAGGATGCGGGCCGTGGTGCCGGCCGCGTACACGCTGGTCTGGGACGAGGAGACGTACGACGCCGGGGTGTACGACATCGCCGTCGAGAGGGTCAGGACGGCCACGTCGTCACCGTTGGTGGCGTCCGTGTAGTCCGGGTTGATCCAGATCTTGCTGACCCGGCTGACCGTGCCGTTCGTCCCGTTCAGGTACGTGCGTCCGCCGACGACTCTCACGCTGCTCGTGGTCTCGCCGACCATACAGTGGGCCGCCGTCACGACCTTGGTGGACGAGACCAGGGTGCCGCCGCAGAACTGGTTCTGCGAGGCGTCCGTGATCTGCATCATGAAGGGGTACGAGGTCGTCGTGGTCGTGGAACCGCCGACGATGGGCTGCGGGGCGGCGACAGCGGTGGGGGCGCTGACGAGGGCTGCCGTGGCGGCGGCAGCGGTGGCCGCGGCGAGTGCGGCGGCCTTCTTGGCGCGGTTGAGCCCGAACATGAGTCTCCTCAGTGGGGGTTGCCGGTGGGGGGACGCGCGGGTGTGGGGGGGTGGTGCACGGGGGTCGCGGGACCGACCCCCGTATGCCCGGGCGAGCGGCACGTTCATAACCTAGAACTCGGAAGTTCCCCTTCCCAATGAGGGAACCCCCTAGGGGAGTTGGACAGGGAAAACCCTCGGTGAGCCCTCGGCAAACGCAACCGGGTCAGTAAAACCCGCGGTCCCTCACTTCGTACGGCGCCCCGCCGCCAGTCGGACGATGTCCACCCGCGAGCGGATCCCCAGCTTGCGGTAGACCCGGGTGAGGGTCGCCTCGACCGTCTTGACGCTGATGAACAGGCGGGCGGCTATCTCCCGGTTGGTCGCGCCCTCCATGACGAGCGCGGCGACCTGACGCTCCATCGAGGCCAGGCCCTCCAGGGCGTCCGCCGCCGGCGCGGGGGCCGGCTGCTCCGGCTCGGGCGCCGCGGTCGCGCTCGCGCTCGCCGCGTCCACCTGCCGCAGCCACGGCAGGGCCCGGCAGCGCCGGAAGAGACGGGCCGCCTCGTCGTACGACGTCGGGCCCGGCCTGCGGGTGCGCAGCTGGGCCAGGGCGAACGCGGTGCGGGCCTCCTCCAGGCCGTGCCCGAGCTTGGCGAGCCGGTCCTGGACCGAGGTCAACTGGGCGAGTGCGGCCTCGTGTTCGCCGCGCCGGGCCCGTACGAGGGCCTCCGCGCGGTCCAGGACGGCCAGCACGCTCTCCCGGCCCAGGCGCAGCGCCTGCTCGCGGGTCACGTCGATGACGTCCTGCGCCTCGCGCACCTCGCCGATCCGGACGAGGGCCTCGGCGAGGTCGCCCTGCCAGCGGCCGCGCGCCGGGTCGGTGATGCCGAGCCCGTGCTCCAGCTCGCGCACCCGGCGCAGCGAGCGAACCGTTCCCTCGGCGTCGCCGGCGACCAACTGGGCGTACCCCAGGGCGGCCAGGGCGCGGGAGACGTACATCTGGTCGCCGTCCTCCTCGGCGTGCGCCACCGCTTCCCGGGCCAGTTCGAGGGCCCGTTCCACATCGCCGCCGGAGGCCTCGCCGAGCGAGGTGAGGACCGCGGAGGCCACCTCGCCGATGCCGGTGTCCCGGGCCAGCAGGAGGCTCTCCCGGGCGAGGTCGAGGGCGCGCCCGCAGTGTCCGGAGCGCAGCTCGGTCTCGGCCACCCCGCGCAGGAAGTGCACCTCGCTCTCGACGGCCCCGGTGCGCCGCACCTCGCGCAGCAGCGCGGTGACCGTGGCCCGGGCCTCGGGGAGCTGGTCGCTCATGATCAGCCAGCGGAACCGGGAGTAGCCGGCGCCGTTGTGATGGCACGCCACCCGCGGGTCCTGGGGCTCCTTCAGGGCGCGCTTGATGGTCGAGGGCGCGTCCGGGTGGCCCATGAGGGTCTCGATCTGGGCCTGGAAGGCGAGCGCCATCAGCTCGTTGTAGCGGTCCCCGGCGCGTGCGGCGAGCGCCGCCGAGCGCGCGGCCTCCTCGCGGGCCTGGTCGAAGTCGCCGTCCACGAGGACGGCCCGCCAGGTCAGCTGGTAGTGGATCAGGGCGAGCAGCTGCGGGTCGTCGCCCGCGTCCGCGAGGGCCTGCGGGAAGACCGAGTCGACCTCCGTCATGGCGTGGCCCGCGGTGTCGATCACGATCATCCAGGCCCGCACCCGGTCCGCGGGCACGGTCGCCCGGGTCAGCACGTCGTGCGCGATGTCCCGGGCGAGGTCGAGCTCGCCCGCGGTGATCGCGTCCTCGGCCGCCTCCAGCCGGCGCGCGTCCGGGGCCGGGTCGGCGTCGGCCGGGGTGTGCCGGGCGGCGAGCAGCCCGAGGGAGGCGGCGACCGAGGGCGCCCCGCGGTCCCGGGCCTGGGCGGCGGCCTCGGCGAGGCTGTTCGCGGTCTCCGGGTCGGCCCCGGTGGTGGCCAGGGCGAGATGCCGGGCCCGCTCGATCGGGTCGGAGGCCGCCTTGGACAGCGCGGCGTGCGCGGCCCGCCGCTCGTGCGCGGGCGCCTCCGCGTACAGCGCGGCCGAGATCAGCGGATGCGCGAACCGTACGGCGGGACCCTCCGGCTCGGTCGCCAGCAGACCCAGCGCCGCCGCCTGGGCGGTCTCGGCCTCGGCGTTCTCGCGGCCGGCCGAGCGCAGCAGGGCGAGGGTGGGGCGGGCGCCGGCGCTCGCCACGAGGAGGGTGCGGCGGGCCTCGGCGGAGAGCATCTCCAGCCGGTTCAGCACGAGGGCGCGCAGCGAGGTGGGCACGGGCAGCGGCTCGCCCGGGCGGGGCGGGGTGGGGTTCTCGCCGAGGGCGCGGCCCAGTTCCAGGGCGAAGAGCGGGTTGCCGCCGCTGGTGCGGTGGATGTCCCGGACCGTGGAGCGGGGCAGGCCCGTGTAGCCGCGGTGGCCGAGCAGTTCGGAGACCTGGGTGCGGGTCAGCGGGTTGACGCGCAGGGCGAGGGTGTCGGGAGGTGACGCGCGTAGGTGACGGTCGTACTCCTGCCCCTCGGTGCGTACCGCGCACAGCATCCGCACCGGGGTGTCGCCGAGGCGGCGGGCGGCGAAGCCGAGGAGTTCGGAGCTGGCGGAGTCCAGCCACTGCACGTCGTCGGCGACGATCAGCACCGGGCCCTCGGCGGCCAGGGCGCGCAGCGCGGACAGTACGGCGAGGCGCAGGGCGAGGCCGTCGCGCTGGAGGGTGGACTCGCCGCGGCCGGTGAGCGCCGACTCCAGGGCGGTGCGCTGGGCCGCGGGCAGCTTGCCGGAGACCTCGTCGAGGACCAGGCCGAGCAGGTCGGCGAGGGCGAGGAAGGGGAGATGGGATTCGGACTCGGTCGCCGAGCAGCGCAGCACGGTGCGGGCCGCGCCGCCGTTTTCCGCGGCCAATGCCCGCAGGACGGTCGACTTTCCTATTCCGGCCGGGCCGTGCAGGAGCACGCTGCCACCCCGGGCGAGCTGCTCACGGGCCCGGCCGAACACCTCCTCCCGGCCGATGACCAGGTCAGGGCGGCATCTCGCAGGCTCCTGGAAGTCCCGTTGCACGGTCGCCGCTCCCCTCGTGTCGTGTCCGGGCCAAATTCTAGGCAACGTCTCTTTGAAATTCGGAGCGACGACGTGGTGAGGGAAATAACAACCTTGCAGCATGGGGAAATTCAAAGCGCCGTTACATGAATGAATTGTCAACAGATTGTTACGGCAGTACCCCCGCCCGGCGCGCCGCCACCACCGCCTCACCCCGGGTGTGCGCCCCCAGCTTCCGCATCGCCGAGCGCAGATACCCCTTGACCGTCTCCGACCGCAGTCCCAGCCGCTCCGCCGCCACCGCGTTCGTCGCCCCGGCCGCCACACACGCCAGAACGTCCAGCTCACGCGGGGCGAGCCCGACCTCCTCGGCCGGTGCCCGCGAGGTCAGCAGTCCGCAGGCGTCGAGTAGTTCGGCCCGCAGTGCCGGGTCGGCGATCCGGGGTGCCAGCGCCCGCAGCGCCGCGTGGGCCTCCCGCACCTGCTCCCGGCCCACCGGGTCGGCCGGACGCGCCGCCCGGGACGCCTCCGCCAGCCCCCGCGCCTCGTCCCGCACCACCAGCGCCTGCTCCACGTCCCGCGCCACGTCCACCGCCGCGTTCAGCGTGCGGTCGCCCAGCGGATGGGCCGACCGGAGGGCGCCGTAGAGGACACCGCGCACCCGGCGTCGTACCACCACGGGCACCGCCAGGATCGACCGCAGCCCCTCGGCGGCGACCGGCGCGTCGTACTCATGGCTGATCTGCCGCGAGGAGGAGTAGTCGGTCACCGCGCACGGCCGGGCGAGGGCGACGGTCCGGCCGCCGAGCCCGCTGCCCGAGACCACCGCGAGCGAGAGCAGCGAGGCGGTGGCCGTGCCGCTCAGTTCGCTGATCCGCAGCTGCGGCCGCCCCGCCTCCACCAGCCCGCCGAAGGCGACGGGCAGCCCGGTGGAACGCCGCAGCCGTACCAGCGCGTTCCGGATCTCCGCCGCGTCTGTCACCACCTGTTCGCCCTTTCAGCGCGGGGCACACCCCCGTTCGGGGGTAGTGAGACCCGCATCACGGAGTAAACGATGGCAGAGAGCCGCCCGGCAATGGTCCGGTACGAGGAGGACAGATGACGACCGAGATGTTCCGCGGGGCGCGGGACTTCCTGCTGCAGCATCGCGAGGACTACGCGACGGCCTACGACGGCTTCGTCTGGCCCCGCCCCGACCGCTTCAACTGGGCGCTCGACTGGTTCGACGTCATCGCCGACGGGAACGCCGCGACCGCGCTGCACATCGTCGAGGAGGACGGCCGCGAGACCAAGCTGTCCTTCGGTGAGCTGTCGGTCCGCTCCGACCAGGCCGCCAACTGGCTGCGCGCCCAGGGCGTGACCGCCGAGGACCGCATCCTGGTGATGCTCGGCAACCAGGCCGAACTCTGGATCACGGCACTCGCCGCGATGAAACTGCGCGCCGTCGTCATCCCGGCCACCCCGCTGCTCGGCCCCGCCGACCTGCGCGACCGGGTCGAGCGCGGACGCGTCCGGCAGGTGATCGCGCGCTCCGAGGACACCGGCAAGTTCGCCGAGGTGCCCGGCGCCTACACGCGGATCGCGGCGGGCGACCCGGTCGAGGGCTGGCTGTCGCTGGACGACCTGTACGAGGCGGACGCCGCCTTCACCCCGGACGGCCCGACCCGGGCCGACGACCCGCTGATGCTCTACTTCACCTCCGGCACCACCGCCCGCCCCAAGCTGGTCGAGCAGACCCACACCTCGTACCCGATCGGGCACCTGGCCACCATGTACTGGATCGGCCTCAAGCCCGGCGATGTGCACCTGAACATCTCCTCGCCCGGCTGGGCCAAGCACGCCTGGTCCAACCTCTTCGCCCCGTGGAACGCGGAGGCGACCGTCTTCCTCTACAACTACACACGCTTCGACGCGGCCCGCCTCATGACGGAGATGGACCGCGCGGGCGTGACGACCTTCTGCGCCCCGCCGACGGTGTGGCGCATGCTCATCCAGGCCGACCTGACCCAGCTCCGGACCCCGCCGCGCGAGGTCGTGGCCGCGGGGGAGCCCCTCAACCCCGAGGTCATCGAACAGGTGCGGCGCGCGTGGGGCGTGACCATCCGCGACGGCTTCGGCCAGACCGAGACGGCCGTCCAGGTCTCCAACAGCCCCGGCCAGCCCCTGAAAACGGGCTCCATGGGCCGCCCGAGCCCCGGCTACCGGGTCGAACTCCTGGACCCGGTGACGGGTGCGCCGGGCGCGGCCGAGGGCGAGATCGCGCTGGACCTCTCGGTGAAGCCCGTCGGCCTGATGACCGGCTACCACGGGGACGCGGACCGTACGGCGGAGGCGATGGCGGGCGGCTACTACCGCACGGGCGACGTGGCCTCGCGCGACGAGGACGGCTATCTGACCTACATCGGCCGGAGCGACGACGTCTTCAAGGCGAGCGACTACAAGATCAGCCCCTTCGAGCTGGAGAGCGCGCTGCTGGAGCACGAGGCGGTGGCCGAGGCGGCGGTCGTGCCCGCGCCGGACGAGCTGCGCCTTGCGGTGCCGAAGGCGTATGTGGTCCTGGCGGAGGGCTGGGAGCCCGGCCCTGACACCGCGAAGGTCCTGTTCGAGCACTCCCGGGACGTGCTGGCGCCGTACAAGCGCGTCCGGCGCCTGGAGTTCGCGCCGCTGCCCAAGACCGTCTCCGGCAAGATCCGCCGCATCGAGCTGCGCGAGGCGACCGCGGCCGGGTCGGACGCCGAGTACCGCGAGGAGGACTTCCGGTGACCGTGGAGCTGTCGTACAGCCATGGGACGAGCGGGACCGCACTGCTCGGGGACACGATCGGCGCCAACCTGGACCGGGCGGTGGCGAGTTGGCCGGACCGTGAGGCGCTGGTGGACGTGCCGTCGGGGCGCCGCTGGACCTACGCCCAATTTGCCGCCGACGTCGACGAGTTGGCGTACGGGCTGCTGGCGAGCGGGGTCGTCAAGGGCGACCGGGTGGGCATCTGGGCGATCAACTGCCCCGAGTGGGTGCTGGTCCAGTACGCCACCGCCCGCATCGGGGCGGTCATGGTGAACATCAACCCGGCGTACCGGACGCACGAGGTCGAGTACGTCCTGAAGCAGGCCGGGATCTCGCTGCTGTTCGCCTCGCTGAGCCACAGGACGAGCGACTACCGGGCGATGGTGGAGGAAGTGCGGGGCCGCTGCCCGCAGTTGAGGGAGACGGTGTTCATCGGGGACCCGAGCTGGGCGGCCCTGATCGCGCGGGGGACGCCGACGGCGTACGGGGAACTGTCCTGCGACGACCCGATCAACATCCAGTACACGTCGGGCACGACAGGCTTCCCCAAGGGGGCGACCCTCTCCCACCACAACATCCTCAACAACGGTTATTTCGTAGGGGAGATGATCGCCTACACCGAGCAGGACCGGGTCTGCATCCCCGTGCCCTTCTACCACTGCTTCGGCATGGTGATGGGAAACCTTGCGGCCACCTCCCACGGCGCCTGCATGGTGATCCCGGCCCCGTCCTTCGACCCGAAGGCCACCCTGGAGGCGGTCCAGCAGGAGCGCTGTACCTCCCTCTACGGCGTACCGACCATGTTCATCGCGGAGTTGAACCTGCCCGACTTCGCCACGTACGACCTCTCCTCCCTCCGCACCGGCATCATGGCGGGCTCGCCCTGCCCGGTCGAGGTCATGAAGCGGGTGGTCGCGGAGATGCACATGGCGGAGGTGTCCATCTGCTACGGCATGACGGAGACCTCCCCGGTCTCGCTCCAGACCCGGCGTGACGACGACCTGGAGCACCGCACGGGCACGGTCGGCCGCGTCCTGCCGCATGTCGAGGTGAAGGTCGTCGACCCGGCCGGGGTGACCCGACCCCGGGGCACGGCGGGGGAGTTGTGCACCCGCGGCTACAGCGTGATGCTCGGCTACTGGAACGAGCCCGAGAAGACCGCCGAGGCCGTCGACGCCGGACGCTGGATGCACACCGGGGACCTCGCGGTGATGCGGGAGGACGGGTACGTCGAGATCGTCGGCCGCATCAAGGACATGATCATCCGGGGCGGCGAGAACATCTACCCGCGCGAGATCGAGGAGTTCCTCTACGCCCACCCGAAGATCGCGGACGTCCAGGTGGTGGGGGTGCCGCATGAGCGGTACGGCGAGGAGGTGCTGGCCTGTGTCATCGCCCGGGACCCGGCGGACCCGCCGACCCTGGAGGAGGTCCGCGCCTTCTGCGACGGGCGGCTCGCGCACTACAAGGTGCCGAGCCGGTTGCAGGTGCTGGAGTCCTTCCCGATGACCGTCTCCGGAAAGGTGCGGAAGATCGAGCTGCGGGAGACGTACGCGGCCGGCTAGTCCCGGCGCATACAGACCCTGGGCCACCGGTCGAGGCCGAGCTCCGCCTCATGGGTGCGGATCTTCCGTAGTCCGGGGGTGAGTTCGGTTTCTTCCAGGGCGTCGAATCCGAGGCGTGCGTAGTAGGGGGCGTTCCAAGGGACCTCGGCGAAGGTGGTCAGGGTGAGGCCGGTCAGCCCTTCCTCCCGGGCGTGCCTGGCGGCGTACTCGATGAGGGTGTGCCCTATGCGGAGGCGCGCGAAGTCCGGGTGGACCGAGACCTGCTCGATGTGCAGGGCACCGTCGACGGGCTCGGCGACGAGGTAGGCGACGGGGCGGTCCGCGTCGTCGGCGGCGACCCAGGTGCGTCCGGCCGCGCGGTACCGCTCCAGCACCTCCACGGCGGGCGGCTCGTCGTCGGCGATCGCCGTCATGCCGAGGTCCCGGAAGGGGACGCCGGCGGCGCGCTCGATGTCCTGGAGGGCAGGGAGTTCGTGGGGTGCGGCGGGCCGGATGCGCATCGGGCGAGTATGCCGGAGCGGGGCGCCGGGCGTGGCTGAGATTCCGTGGCCGCCGTCGCCCTGCCCGTCGGTGCTCCTGGCCGCCCCTGCCGGGGCGCATCTGGCCCGTCCCGGCCGTGCCCTCTTGACGCCCGCACCACCGCCGGAGGCCTACGCTCCCGTCGAGTCCAGCTCGTCCGCCAGGCTGTTCACCGGCTGCGGAGTCCCCGTCAGGTCCAGCACGAACAGCGGCACCCCCAACGCATCGGCCACCGCCCGTGCCTCCGTGGCGTACCCCGCGAGGGAGAAGTAGACGCAGGACGCCGACTCCGTCATCGCCGTCAGCCACAGGCATTCCACGTCCCGGAGGGAGGCCGGGCGGACCGTCGGATCGACCTGGGCCAGGAGGCCTCGGGCCGCGATGCCGATGCCGTTGGGCGGGCGTTGGTCGGCGCGGCGGATGTCGCGGTAGCCGAGCCAGCGGAGGTAGAGGGCGGCGGCCGTGACCGCGTCGCGTGCGGTGCGGATCGTCACCGGCTGGAAGGCGCGCCGCGGGGCCGGGGTCACGCGCTCGGCCGCGGTGCCCGCCGAGACCGGGACGCGCAGGACCGTGCCGCACGGGCAGCCCAGCTCCGGATGCGGCCACTCGCCGGAGCGGCCGCAGGAGGCGCACGCCACGGTGACCCAGTCGTCCTCCCAGGAACGGTGCGAGACCGCCGTGGCCCGCGCACGCGGATCCAGCGGCGGTATCACGGGCGCACCGCAGACGCACGGGTACTCCGGCGCCGTATAGAGATGCTCGCGCCGGCAGACCGGGCAGCGCACCGCCACGCTCTCGGACATGGGGCCCATCGTCCTCCTGGGACCCCCTGCTTGTCCGTCTCTTTCCGTCTCTTGACGACCCAAGCCTCCCCACTTACATTGCTTCCAGATAGTAGAAATTACTTTCCGCATTACGGAAGTACTCGCGGCGGGGCGCGACGGGAGTACAGGTCCGACGGCCGAAGCAGGAGTACTCATGCCTCGTATGACAGCCGCCGCGGCGGCAGTGGAGATCCTCAAGCGCGAAGGCGTCACGAACGCGTTCGGTGTGCCGGGCGCCGCGATCAACCCCTTCTACAAAGAGCTCAAGAACGTCGGCGGGATCGGCCATACGCTGGCCCGGCACGTCGAGGGCGCCACGCACATGGCGGAGGGGTACACCCGCACCCACCCCGGCAACATCGGTGTCGCCATCGGTACGTCGGGGCCCGCCGGCACCGACATGATCACCGGTCTGTACTCCGCGATCGGTGACTCCATCCCGATCCTGTGCATCACCGGGCAGGCCCCGAGCCACCTCCTGCACAAGGAGGACTTCCAGGCCGTCGACATCGCCGCGATCGCCAAGCCGGTCAGCAAGATGGCCGTCACGGTCCTTGAGGCGGCTCAGGTCCCGGGCGTCTTCCAGCAGGCCTTCCACCTCATGCGCTCCGGGCGTCCCGGGCCCGTCCTCATCGACCTGCCGATCGACGTCCAGCAGACCGAGATCGACTTCGACCCGGAGACGTACGAGCCGCTCCCCGTCTACAAGCCGGTCGCGACCCGCGCCCAGATCGAGAAGGCCCTGACCTTCCTGCTGGAGTCCGAGCGGCCGCTGATCGTCGCCGGTGGCGGCATCATCAACGCCGACGCCTCCGACCTGCTGGTCGAGTTCGCGGAACTCACCGACACGCCTGTCGTTCCGACCCTGATGGGCTGGGGCACCATCCCGGACGACCACGAGCTGAACGCCGGCATGGTCGGCCAGCAGACCGGGCACCGGTACGGCAACGCCACGTTCCTGGAGTCGGACTTCGTCCTCGGCATCGGCAACCGCTGGGCCAACCGCCACACCGGCTACAAGCTGGACGTGTACCGCGAGGGCCGCACGTTCGTCCATGTCGACATCGAGCCGACCCAGATCGGCAAGATCTTCGCCCCGGACTACGGCATCGCCTCCGACGCCAAGGCCGCGCTCGAACTCTTCGTCGAGGTCGCGCGTGAGCTGAAGGCCGCCGGCAAGCTGCCCGACCGTTCCGCCTGGGTCGCCTCGCACCTGGAGCGCAAGGGGTCCCTGCACCGCCGTACGCACTTCGACAACGTGCCGATGAAGCCGCAGCGCGTCTACGAGGAGATGAACAAGGCGTTCGGGCCCGACACCCGCTACGTCACCACCATCGGCCTCTCCCAGATCGCCGGCGCGCAGATGCTGCACGTCTACAAGCCGCGCCACTGGATCAACTGCGGCCAGGCGGGCCCGCTCGGCTGGACCATCCCGGCCGCGCTCGGTGTCGCCACCGCCGACCCGGACACCCAGGTCGTCGCGCTCTCCGGTGACTACGACTTCCAGTTCATGATCGAGGAGCTGGCGGTCGGCGCGCAGCACCGCATCCCTTACGTCCATGTCCTCGTCAACAACGCCTACTTGGGCCTGATCCGGCAGGCGCAGATCGGTCTGGACATCAACTTTCAGGTCAACCTGGAGTTCGAGAACCAGAACTCGCCTGAGCTGGGCGTCTACGGCGTCGACCACGTCAAGGTCGCCGAGGGTCTGGGCTGCAAGGCCATCCGCGTCACCGAGCCCGACCAGCTGCTGCCCGCCTTCGAGGAGGCCAAGAAGCTGGCCGCGCAGCACCGGGTGCCGGTCGTCGTGGAGGCGATCCTGGAGCGCGTCACCAACATCGCGATGAGCCCCACCGCCGACATCAGCGCGGTCAAGGAGTTCGAGGACATCGCGACCGAGGACTGGCACGCGCCGACCGCGATCATTCCGCTCAAGGCCTGACCAGCCGATAGCTCGACCACTGCCGAGGGGCGGCCCAACCGGGGGGATGGGCCGCCCCTTCGGCGTGCCCATCCCCCGCTGCTGCCCCCGTGCGATCCCCCGTGCATCCCCCGTGAGTTCCCCCGTCGGGGCCCGCCGCCCCCGTGCCGGCGGGCCCCGCACAGACGAGAATGTGCCCGCGCCCAGGGGCAGTTGAAGCCCCCGGGCGCGGGTTCAGAGGTTGATTTGAGGATTCCGTAGCCCGTGTACGCCCGGTGGCGTAGGCGGGCTGTGTGCGTACGGTGCTCAGTGCTCAGTGCTCAGTGCTCAGTGCTCAGTGCTCAGGGCTCAGGGCTCGTGGTGTTCGGACAGCCCCGGCCAGTCGTCGGGGCCGCCGCCCTGCCACTCCACGATGTCCTCGTCCTCCACCTCGATCCGGTCGAGGTCGGCGAGGCGCAGTAGCTCCACGACGTCGTCCAGGTGGGAGGCGACGCCGAGGTTGTGGTCGTCCGCGGTGACCCGCCGGGAGCCGTCCAGGGCCGGTGAGTGCACCACGACATGCGGGTGATGCGGTGCGGGTGCCATGCCTCCAGAGTCCTGCGTACGAGGCCGGTGCGCACCCCGTGGACGGCAAAGAGCGCCTGCCACGGGACCGTCCGTGATCAGGCGCTCTTCGTCTGTACTGGGACCGCGGCGGCGGCGACGGAGTCCGCGACGCCCTTCCCTCAGGTCGAGAAGGGGGTCCGGTCCTTCACCACCGCACTGGCTCGCACGCCGCCGCGGTCCGCACCCTGCCCGGGCCCCGTACCGAGGACCACCCCTCATCCGGGTCTCTCAGTGTTCGGGCGCGAGCAGGGAGTTTGTGTGTGCCTGGCCGGTGAGGCTCAGTCCTCGCGCAGGGCGCGGACCGCCTCCTCCACGCGCTTGCCGTACTCCGGGTCGGCGGCGTGGAAGTGGGCCAGGTTCTTCTCGATCACGTCGTCGCGGGAGACCTGGGACAGGCCGCCGGCGATGTTCGCGACCAGACGGGACTTCTCGTCCTCGGACATCAGGCGGTACAGCTCGCCCGCCTGGAAGAAGTCGTCGTCCTTGGTGTGCTGCGGGGCCTCGTGCGTGCCGGTCCAGCCGCTGACCGCCAGCGGGGCGGAGAGCGGGCGGCCGGTCTCGGCCGGGCCGTCGTAGGAGTTCGGCTCGTAGTTCTTCGCCGCGCGGCCCTGGGAGTTGGTGGCCATGAGGCCGTCACGGCCGTAGTTGTTCGCCACGGTCGCCTTCGGGGCGTTCACGGCGAGCAGGGTGTGGTTGACGCCCAGGCGGTAGCGGTGCGCGTCCGCGTAGGCGAACAGGCGGCCCTGGAGCATCTTGTCCGGCGAGGGACCGATGCCCGGCACGAAGTTGTTCGGCGAGAACGCGGCCTGCTCGACCTCGGCGAAGACGTTGTCCGGGTTGCGGTCGAGGACCAGGCGGCCCACGCGCTGGAGCGGGTAGTCCTTGTGCGGCCACACCTTGGTGAGGTCGAACGGGTTGAAGCGGTAGTCCGCCGCCTCGGCCGCCGGCATGACCTGGACGTAGAGGGTCCAGGACGGGTTCACCCCGCGCTCGATGGCCTGGAGCAGGTCCGTCTGGTGCGAGTTGGGGTCCTTGCCCGCGAGCTCGGCGCCCTGCTCGGCGGAGAGGGAGCGTACGCCCTGGTTGGTCTTGAAGTGGTACTTGACGAAGAAGGCCTCGCCCTCGGCGTTCGTCCACTGGTAGGTGTGCGAGCCGTAGCCGTTCATGTGGCGGTACGACGCCGGTATGCCGCGGTCGCCCATCAGCCAGGTGATCTGGTGCGTGGCCTCGGGGGCGTGCGCCCAGAAGTCCCAGACGTTGTCCGGCTCCTGCTTGCCCGTGAACGGGTCGCGCTTCTGCGAGTGGATGAAGTCCGGGAACTTGATGGGGTCCTTGATGAAGAACACCGGGGTGTTGTTGCCGACGAGGTCGTAATTGCCCTCCTCGGTATAGAACTTGACCGCGAAGCCGCGCGGGTCGCGCACCGCGTCCGCGCCGCCGAGCGAGTCGGCCACGGTGGAGAAGCGCAGGAAGACCTCGGTGCGCTTGCCGACGCCGCTCAGGAAGTCGGCGTACGTGAAGCCGGTGACGTCGTCCGTCACCTCGAAGTAGCCGTACGCGCCGGAGCCGCGGGCGTGCACCACGCGCTCCGGGATGCGCTCACGGTTGAAGCGGGCGAGCTTCTCCAGCAGGTGCTGGTCCTGGAGGAGGAGCGGACCGCCGGCGCCGGCGGAGGCGGAGTTCTGGTTGTCGGCGACCGGGGCGCCGGACTCGGTCGTGAGCACGCGCTTCGACATCAAGGACCTTCCGTACGGGAGTCAGCGGAGGCTTCGGAAAGGAACTTCCGCTTTGTGGAGCCTAGGTTTGGGGCGATCTGGACGTCAACACTTTGTTGAAGTGGATTCCGGGCGGCGCCGCCGCTTGGGCGCGACAGGACAGGTGTCAGCAGCGTGCGCCGCCCGGGGTTTTGGGTGCCGTGCGTCAGATCTGGGCGCCGGAGAGGCGCTCGACCGCGCGCAGCAGTGCGGAGTGGTCCAGGCCGCCGTCGCCCTGGGCGCGCAGCGCCGCGACCAGCTGGGCGACGACCGCGCCGACGGGCAGGGCCGCGCCGACGTTGCGGGCGGCGTCGGTGACGATGCCCATGTCCTTGTGGTGGAGGTCGATACGGAAGCCCGGCTTGAAGTCGCGCTGGAGGAAGTTGTCCTTCTTGCGCGTCAGCACGGTCGAGCCCGCCAGGCCGCCGTTGAGGACGTCGAGCGCGGCCTTCAGGTCGACGCCGGACTTCTCCAGGAAGACCACGGCCTCGGCGCACGCCTGGATGTTCACGGCGACGATCAGCTGGTTGGCGGCCTTCACGGTCTGCCCCGAGCCGTGCGGACCGCACAGCACGATGGTCTTGCCGAGCGCCTCCAGGATCGGCTTCGCGGTGTCGAAGTCCGCCTGCTCGCCGCCGACCATGATGGACAGCACGGCCTCGATCGCCCCGGCCTCGCCGCCGGACACCGGGGCGTCCAGGACCCGGATGCCCTTGTCGGCGGCGGCCTTCGCGAGGTCCACCGAGGTCTGCGGGGTGATCGAGGACATGTCGATCAGCAGGGCGCCGGGCTTCGCGTTCTCCAGGATGCCGTCGGGGCCGTACGCGATGGCCTCGACCTGCGGAGACGCCGGGACCATCGTGATGACCACGTCGGCGTCCCTGACGGCCTCGGCGATCGAACCGGCGGCCTTGCCTCCGGCGGCGGCGAGGCGGTCCAGCTTGTCCTGCTCCAGGGTGAAGCCGGTGACGTCGTACCCAGCCTTGATGAGGTTCTCGGACATGGGGGAGCCCATGATGCCGAGGCCGACCCAGGCGATCTTCGGAAGTGCGTTGCTCATGATGGGGGTGCCTTTCACGTAAGGGGGGTCAGCGGGCGGCGCGCGCTTCGCGCGGGAGCCAGTCGAAGGCCTCGGCGCTCGGGCGGTCGCCCGGCTTGTACTCCAGGCCGACCCAGCCCTCGTAACCGGCCTTCTTCAGCTGGTCGAGCAGCTCCTCCAGCGGCAGCGTCCCCGTGCCCGGCGCGCCACGGCCCGGGTTGTCGGCGATCTGGACGTGGCCGGTCCTGGCGGCGTACTCCTCGATCACCGACGGCAGGTCCTCGCCGTTCATGGACAGGTGGTAGAGGTCCATGAGGAAGCGCGCGTTGTCCAGGCCGGTCGCCTCGTTGACCTTGTCGACGATCCCGATCCCGGCCGGTGCGGACACCAGCGGGTAGAGCGGCGACTCGGGCTTGTTCAGCGTCTCGATCAGCAGGATCGCGCCGATCCGGTCGGCCGCGCGGGCCGCGAGGACCAGGTTCTCCAGCGCGAGCGCGTCCTGCTCGGCCGGGTCCACGCCGTCGACGCGGTTGCCGTACAGGGCGTTGAGCGCCTTGCAGCCCAGTGACTGGGCGAAGTTCGCGGCCACGTCGATGTTGGCGCGGAACCTCTCCGACTCCTCGCCCGGGATCGACAGCGCGCCCCGGTCCGGGCCCGGCAGCCGGCCGGCGTAGAAGTTCAGCCCCGTGAGCTGGACGCCCGCGTCCTCGATCGCCTTCTTCAGGGCGTCGAGCTCGGACTGCTCGGGGGTGGGGGAGTCGACCCAGGGCCACCACAGCTCGACCGCGCCGAAGCCCGCCGCGGCGGCGGCCGCGGGGCGCTCCAGGAGCGGGAGTTCCGTGAAGAGGATCGACAGGTTGACGTTGAAGCGCTGCTCTGCGAATCCCATAGGGCCAGGCGCTCCCTTCCGTGTCGAGTGATTCCGTATTGCGGAAGTTCGTTTCTGCTTAATGGAAGATTGCCGCCGTGTGTCGCTGCTTGTCAAGAGGGGTCGGCGGAAGTCGGTGCCGCGCGTTAGGTTGTGCGCGTGCGATTGAGAGTGGAGTTCACGACCGAGCCGTTCGACCTCGACGAGGCCCCCGCGCACGCGGTGGCGGCCCGTGAGGTGGTCGAGAGTGCCGAGCTGGACGCGGTGGACGTCGGCCCGTTCGGCAACACCGCGGAGGGCGGCGCCGACGCCGTGCTCACCGCTGTCGACGCACTGCTGCGCAAGTCCCTGGCGGCCGGTGCCACCCGGGTCTCGCTCCAGGTCAATGTGATCGGGGAGAACGTGATCGGGGAGAGTGTCATCGGGGAGGGCGGGAAGTGACCGGCACGGGGGACGAGCCCTTCATCACGGCCGTGAAGCCGCTGGTCGACGCCATGGGCGGGGAGATGGTCCCGCCGGACGAGGCCGGCCCCGACGACGTCGTGCTCGCCTGGGAGGGCGCCGACGTGGTCGCCGTACGGCTGCCGCAGCTCGCGGACTCCCTCGATCACATCCTGGCCGCCATGGAGCGCAAGCAGGGCAAGCCGCTGGCCGACCTGGACCGCAAGGCCAAGCAGGAGGTCGTACGGATATTGGAGGCGCGCGGCGCCTTCTCCGTACGGCACGGCGTGGAGACCGTGGCGAGTGCCCTCGGGGTCAGCCGGTTCACGGTGTACAACTACCTGAACCGGGACAAAGGGGTCTGATCTGCGGGTTCGCCGGTTTCGTAACCCCGAATTTTCAACAAAGTGTTGACGCTGTGTCTCGAAGGGCGTTAGCTAACGGGAGCCCGCTTCAGTACGAAGGCCGTTCGCGGCCACGGAGGCTCCCGTGACTTCGACTCCCACGCCGCCGGGCCTTGCTCGGTTCAACGTCCTTGAGGAGCACGCGGCGTTCGCCGCCCTCCACGAGGCGTGTGCCGCCACGGCATGGGCGAAGCGGCTGCTCGCCGCCCGCCCGTACCCGACGGCAGACGCCCTCTACGCCGCCAGTGACGCCGCCATGGCCGAGCTGACCACGGCGGACCTGGAGGAGGCGATGGCCGGACACCCGCCCATCGGCCGCCCCAAGGAGGGCGACCCGACCTCGGCGCGGGAGCAGCGCGGCATGGCCGGCGCCTCCGAGGACCTCAAGACGGAGATGCTGGAACTGAACCTGGCCTACCAGGAGAAGTTCGGCCATGTCTTCCTCATCTGCGCCACCGGCCGGACCGGCGAGCAGATGCGCGACGCGGTCAAGGAGCGGATCGGGAACGCGCCGGAGCAGGAACGGGAGATCGTCCGCACCGAACTGGGCAAGATCAACCGTATCCGCCTCGCCCGACTCGTCGAAGAGGACTGACGCACCATGAGCACCAGCACCACCGCCTCGGTGTCCACCCACATCCTGGACACATCCGTCGGCCGCCCCGCCGAGGGCGTCGCCATCCAGCTCGCGGCCCGCAGCGGCCGCACTGCCGACTGGCAGGCGCTCGGCGGCAGCGCGACCGACGCGGACGGGCGGTGCAAGGACCTCCCGGCCCTGCCGGAAGGGACGACACACGTACGGCTCGACTTCGCCGTCGAGACGTATTTCGAGAAGAAGCAAGCCGATGCGCAGCAGGACGCCCCCGCGAATCGGGACAGCGGTGCAGGGGCAGTGTTCTTCCCGGAGGTGGCGATCACCTTCGCCGTCGTGCCGGGCGAGCACTACCACGTACCGCTGCTGCTCAACCCGTTCGGCTACTCCGTTTACCGAGGGAGCTAGCAGACATGCCCACGATCCTGGGACAGAACCAGTACGGCAAGGCCGAGAACCGAGTCGTAAAGATCACGCGGGACGGCGCCACCCATCACATCAAGGACCTCAATGTCTCGGTCGCCCTGTCCGGCGACATGGACGAGGTCCACTACTCCGGCTCCAACGCCAATGTGCTGCCGACCGACACCACCAAGAACACGGTGTACGCGTTCGCCAAGGAGCACGGCATCGAGTCGGCCGAGCAGTTCGGCATCCACCTCGCCCGGCACTTCGTGACCTCGCAGGAGCCGATCAAGACGGCGCGGATCCGTATCGAGGAGTACCAGTGGGAGCGCATCGCCGCCTCCGACGCCAACTCCCAGTTCATCGGCGCGGACGAGGTCAAGCACTCGTTCGTGCGCAAGGGCCAGGAGACCCGGGTCACGCAGATCACGTATGACGGCTCGTCATGGGAGGTCATCTCGGGTCTGAAGGACCTCGTCGTGATGAACTCGACCAACTCCGAGTTTTGGGGCTACGTCAAGGACAAGTACACGACGCTCCCGGAGGCGTACGACCGCATCCTGGCGACCCAGGTGTCCGCCCGCTGGCGGTTCAACTGGACCGACGACGAGCAGCGGATGCCCAACTGGGAGAAGTCCTACGAGCAGACCAAGAAGCACATGCTCCAGGCCTTCGCCGAGACCTACTCGCTCTCGCTCCAGCAGACCCTGTACCAAATGGGTTCGCGGATCATCAACAACCGCAGCGAGATCGACGAGGTCCGCTTCTCCCTCCCGAACAAGCATCACTTCCTCGTGGACCTGGAGCCGTTCGGGTTGAAGAACGACAACGAGGTGTACTTCGCCGCCGACCGGCCCTACGGCCTGATCGAGGCGACCATCCTGCGGGACGGCGTCGAGCCGAAGATCCCGGTGGACCTCACCAACCTGTAGGGCAACGCCCTTCAGAGCAACGCCCTTCCGAGCAACGCCATTTCGGCACCCGCGGCCGGCGAGTACGTGCGACTCCCGGCCGCGGCACTCAAATTCCCGGGGTCCTGCCGTGCCCTCACCGCACCAGCGCTAAGGACGAACCATGGCAGCAGCCCAGCGCATCGTCATCGAGAACTGTTCGATCGCGACCGTCGACGCCGACGACACGGAGTACGGCAGCGGGTACGTCGTCATAGCCGACCGCCGCATCGAGTCGCTCGGCGCGGGCAAGGCCCCCGAGGGCCTGGAGAACGTCGTACGCCGTATCGACGCCACCGGCCACCTCGTGACCCCCGGCCTGGTCAACACCCACCACCACTTCTACCAGTGGATCACCCGGGGCCTGGCCACCGACCACAACCTGTTCAACTGGCTCGTCGCGCTGTACCCGACCTGGGCGCGTATCGACGAGCAGATGACCTATACGGCCGCGCAGGGCTCGCTGGCCATGATGGCCCGCGGCGGTGTCACCACCGCGATGGACCACCACTACGTCTTCCCGCAGGGCTCCGGCGACCTGTCCGGCGCGATCATCCGCGCCGCCCGCGAGACAGGCGTCCGCTTCACGCTCGCCCGCGGCTCCATGGACCGCGGCGAGAAGGACGGCGGACTGCCCCCGGACTTCGCCGTGGAGACCCTCGAAGGCGCCCTGGCCGCGACCGAGTTGACGGTCAAGGAGCACCACGACTCCTCCTTCGACGCCATGACCCAGGTGGCCGTCGCCCCCTGCTCGCCCTTCTCCGTCTCCACCGAACTCCTGCGTGAGGGCGCCGAGTTGGCCCGCCGCCTCGGCGTACGCCTGCACACGCACGGTTCGGAGACCGTCGAGGAGGAGCGGTTCTGCGAGGAACTGTTCGGCATGGGCCCCACCGACTACTTCGAGTCCACCGGCTGGCTCGGCGAGGACGTGTGGATGGCCCACTGCGTCCACATGAACGACTCCGACATCGCCGCCTTCGCCCGTACGAAGACGGGTGTCGCCCACTGCCCGTCCTCCAACGCCCGCCTGGCCGCGGGCATCGCGCGCGTCCCCGACCTGCTCGCCGCCGGCGTCCCGGTCGGCCTAGGCGTCGACGGCACCGCTTCCAACGAATCCGGCGAACTCCACACCGAGTTGCGCAACGCGCTCCTGATCAACCGCCTCGGCGCCCACCGCGAAGCCGCCCTGAACGCCCGGCAGGCCCTGCGCCTCGGCACCTACGGCGGCGCCCAAGTCCTGGGCCGCGCCGCCGAGATCGGCTCCCTCGAACCCGGCAAGCTCGCCGACCTCGTGCTCTGGAAGCTGGACACGCTCGCCCACGCCTCCATCGCCGACCCGGTCACCGCACTGGTCCTCGGCGCGGCGGCCCCGGTCACGGCCTCCTTCGTGAACGGCCGTCAGATCGTGGAGGCGGGCCGCCTGTTGCACGTGGACGAGGACGCGATCGCGCGCTCCACACGGGCCGAGGCGCGGCGCCTGGCGGAGATCGCCGGGCACTGAACACCGTACGGACCGAAGTACTCAGGTACTGACGTACGGCACTCGATCTCCGGCTGGGAGGGACGGCTCCCGGCCGGCGGCCGTGAACCCGAACGGGGTTCATGGCGGCCGTGTCCGGGGCGCACGCCACACGTGTGCGCCCCGGAACGGTCACACCGCATACCCCATGCACCCGTCCCCCCTCGGTCCCGCACGACCGTGCACCACCTCCAAGAAACCCACGTCAGAGCCGACGTGTTAGCTGACCCGGAGGAACCGCCGTGACCGCCCACCCCGTCGACGAAAAACTCCCCGCCCTGAAAATGGCGACGACCGGCCTCCAGCATGTGGCCGCCATGTACGCGGGAGTCGTCGCCCCGCCCCTGATCGTCGGAGCGGCCATCGGCCTGACCGGCACCGAACTCACCTTCCTCACCGGCGCCTGCCTGTTCACGGCCGGCCTCGCCACCTTCCTCCAGACGCTCGGCATCTGGAAGATCGGCGCCCGCCTGCCCTTCGTCAACGGCGTCACCTTCGCCGGTGTCGCCCCGATGACCGCGATCGTCGCTTCCACCGACGACAAGTCCGACGCCCTGCCGATCATCTTCGGCGCGGTCATCGTCGCCGGAGTCCTCGGCTTCCTGGCCGCCCCCTTCTTCAGCAAGGCGGTCCGCTTCTTCCCGCCGGTCGTCACGGGAACGGTGATCACGCTCATAGGCGTGTCCCTGCTGCCGGTCGCCTTCGGCTGGGCCCAGGGCCCCAACCCCGCGGCGGACGACTACGGTTCGACCACCTACCTCGGCCTGGCAGGCGCGACGCTCGTGATCGTGCTCCTGCTGCGCCGCTTCACCCGCGGCTTCGTCAAGCAGATCGCCGTGCTGCTCGGCCTCGTCATCGGCACGCTGGTCGCGATCCCCTTCGGCGTCACGGACTTCGGGCCGGTCGCGGAAGCGGACGTCGTCGGCTTCCCGACGCCGTTCCACTTCGGCGCCCCGCAGTTCCAGGTCGCCGCGATCGTCTCGATGATCGTCGTGATGGTGGTCTCGATGACCGAATCGACCGCGGACATGCTGGCGTTGGGCGAGATCGTGGACCGCCCGGCCGACGAGAAGACCATCGCCGCCGGCCTGCGCGCCGACACCCTCGGCTCCGCGATCAGCCCGCTCTTCAACGGCTTCATGTGCAGCGCCTTCGCACAGAACATCGGCCTGGTCGCGATGACGAGGATCCGCAGCCGGTACGTCGTGGCGACCGGCGGCGCCTTCCTCGTCCTGATGGGCCTGTGCCCGATGGCCGCCTCGCTGATCGCCGTCGTACCGCGCCCGGTGCTCGGGGGCGCGGGCGTGGTGCTGTTCGGCTCGGTCGCGGCGAGCGGCATCCAAACCCTCGTCAGGGCCGGTCTGGACAAGGACAACAACGTCCTGATCGTCGCCGTCTCGCTGGCCGTCGGCATCATCCCGATCACGGCGCCGGAGTTCTACCACGCCTTCCCCGAGACGGCGAGGATCGTGCTCGACTCGGGGATCTCGACGGGCTGCCTCGCCGCGGTGCTCCTCAACCTCGTCTTCAACCACCTGGGCGAACAGCGCGACGCGCAGGACGTGACGCACCCGATGGAGGCGGGCGAGGAGATCGCGGCGGCGCACTAACCGATGGTGTAACTGTCCCCGTACACCTTCCACTTGAGCGGCGTGTCCAGGTCGAGATTGCCCTTCTTCAGAAACACCCTCTGGGCGGTCTCGACCCGGCTCACATCACTGTGGGCGACCTCCTGCTTCATCGCCCACACGCGCGCGTCGAGGAAGGCGTGCAGATACGTCGTCTCGTCGCCTCCGCCGGCAGGGGTGTCGGCGTTGCCGAGGGCCCGCTTGCGGATACCGCCGAAGCTCACGGCGTCCGTGCCGGGGCCGTGCATGACCATCGCGTCGTAGTAGATGAACTGGCCGAGCGTGCCGAGACCGTCCTTCTTGGCGCGCGCGACGGCCGGATCGAAGTAGACCCGGTCCCGCTCGTCACGCTGGGTCTTGCGGAAGGCACTCGTCTTGGCGGCCTTCCGCCAAGCGGACGGAAATCCGGGATCCAGCCCTTCGTGCGAGTCGCTCCCGTCGACCGCGCGCAGGGCGGGCAGATAGCCGGTGAGCGGATTGTCGGCGTCCCGCTCCGTGTACAGCTCGACCAGCGCCAGCATGTCGCTCGTACCCGAGCAGAAGCCGATGATCCCGGCCGTGTACCCGCGCCCGTCCCCGATGTCCTCGATGTACTTGTACTGCGCCTTCCAGTCCAGGGAGGAGTTCTCCGCACTGGACACCAGCCGCATGGCGATGTCCTTCTTGTCCGGATCGTCGAGCCCGGTCGAGTCCGCGGCCTCGGCGGAGGGCCACTGGGTGCTCAACACGGCCGTCCCGAGGGCGGCGAGCACGGTACGGCGGGCGGCTTTTCCGGACAGGAAGGGCACGTCTTCTCCAAGGCAGGCGCTGTGAGCGGCAGTCGAGAGTCGCGCGCCAACTTGGGAATGCCGTGGGGTGCCCTTAGCAAGTCTCTGTGAGTTGCTGTCCGGGCCATGCCATGAGGTTCGCGAACAGTTCGGCCTGCTCGATGGCGTCGTCGAGGGCGTGATGCGTGTGCCGGCGTGTGGACAGCAACTCGCGCGGCATCGTGCCCTTCGCCACCGCCCGCAACGGAAGCCGCGCCTTCGTGGCGTACAGCGTCTTCATGTCGAGACACCCCGAGTGCCCGAAGGGACTCGCCCCGGTGAAGCGGATCAGGTACCAGTACAGAAACGTCCAGTCGTACGACGCCGGGTACCCGCACATCACGGCCTGCGCACCCGCGCTCACCTCCCGCACCCACGCGCTGAACTCCGCCATCGCCACGCCGGGTTCGGCGCCCTCCGTCCACAGCCGCCCCCGGTCGAGCCCGCTCACCGCCAGCGCCTCTGGCACGAACTCCTGGCTGATCGGCCGGAGTTCACGGTAGAAGGTCCGCTCCTCGGGATCGGCCGGGGTGAACCCGTCGGCGTCCTGCACCCCGGCGACCGCGGCACCCAGGCTGATCATGGAGTAGGGGCCGGGGATGGGCCCGTCGGCCTCGATGTCGACGGAGATGTAGAGGCTTGGCTTGACGCGTCGTCGTGCGGACATGGCCCGGAGCATCGCAGGCCGGAGCCGCCCGCCGCATCCGAATTCAGGCGCGGGGACCCGCCTGGCAGGGCGTGGCGGCGGGCAGTCGGCCGGTGAAGTAGGAGCGGGGCGGGACGCCCATCAGGGCGCGGAAGTCGGACGTCATGTGCGACTGGTCGTAGTAGCCGGTGGCGGCGGCGAGTTCGGCCCAGGGCGCGGTCGTGGCGTGGGTGAGGACCGCGTGGACGCGGTTGATCCGGGCGTAGTGCTTGGGGGAGAGCCCGACGCCCTCCGCGAAGAGGTTGCGCAACTGGCGCTCGCTGACGGCCAGTTCGCGAGCCACCTGACCGACCTGCCCGGGCGTGCGCCCGATCCGCACCGACATGGCGTCGACCCCGGCCCGCACCAGCTCGGCGCGGCCGGACGTCTCGGTGAGCCGCTCGGGCAGCACGTCCGCGAGATGGCCCACGGTCTCCTCGGGCTCCAACCACCGCAGCTCGCGATTGAGTCGGCGAGCCATGTCACCAGGCAGTTCACCCAACGGCACGACCTTCCCGACCAGCGAGACGGCCGGAACTCCCAGCAACGGCTGGGCCGTTCCGGGCGTGAGCCGCACCTCCACACAAGAGGCGAGCGCCTTCCCGTCGTGGTACGAGGCCCGCACCCGGGGCCCCACGGCGAGAACATCGCGGTGCCCGCCCACCCCCACCCGCACCACGACCTTCGTACCGACGTCCGGCAGATGCACGAACGCCTCCTCCGGCGGCCCGACCGCGGCCACGGTACTGATCCCGGCGACCCAGGGACGCAGGGCCTCGGGCAGCGAAAGAGCCTGCTCGGCACGGGAGTTCGTCACCCCTCCACGGTAGACGAGCCGCACGCCGCGCAGCCGGTAGAGCTGTGCCGGAATTTCCAAGAGACCGGGCCACCGACGGGCCCACCGTGGAAGCCATGATCCTCATCACCGGTGCCACGGGCACCATCGGCAGTGAACTCGTACGACAGCTCGCCGCACGCGGCGAGAAGACCCGCGCCCTGACCCGCGACCCGGCGAAGGCCCAGACGCCGACCGGGGTCGAGGTGGCACGCGGGGACTACCTCGACCCCGGCTCCCTGGAGGCCGCGATGACCGGGGTGACGGCCGCGTTCCTGCTGGGCGCCCCCGGTCCGGACTCCGGCCACGACCAGGCCCTGGTGGCGGCGGCCACCGCGGCCGGCGTCCCCCGCCTGGTGAAGCTCTCCGCGATCGGGACGGGAAACCCCGACGTCGGCCCGTCCGGCGAGTGGCACGTACCCGGCGAGGCGGCGGTACGGGACAGCGGCACCGAGTGGACCATCCTCCGCCCCTCGTCCTTCGCCTCCAACACGCTCAGCTGGACGGCGGCCATCGGCCAGGGCGACCCGGTGCCCAACATGACCGGCGACGGCCTGTCCGGGGTGATCGACCCGAGGGACGTCTCCGAGGTTGCGGCCCGCATCCTCACCGACGGCGGCCACGGAGGACGCACCTACACCTTGACGGGCCCGGAACCGATCAGCGTCCACGACCAGGCCGCCGCACTGGCCTCGGCCCTCGGCCGCCCGGTGACCACACGCGACCTCACACCGGAGGAGACCCGAGAGCATCTGCTCACGGTATGGGGCTTCAACGAGGCACAGGCGGCGGGCGTTCTGGCAGGGACGGCGTTCGTGCGCGGGGGAGGGAACGCGGTGGTCACGGACGATGTGCGGGAGGTGCTGGGGCGACGGCCGCGGACGTACGGGGAGTGGGTGGAGGACCACAGGCGGGAGTTCGGAGCGGAGTGAGGGGACGGCGTGGCGGCGGGTGCGGGGGAACCTGTCGCCGCGCGGAGTCGCCTTGCTGATGCATTCCGGGCGCGCTGCCGCGCCCCTTCAGGGGCGCGGGGAACTGCGCGACCAACCCCCACCTGCCCGCAGATCCCCACTACCTACTTCCGCCCCGGCCGCAGCAGACCCGCAGCCACCCCCAACGCCACCACCGCAATCCCCGTCCCCACCCCAAAGGCCAGTCGATACCCCTCGGCCGTCGCCACCAGCCGCGCCGCACCCCCGTCGACCAGCCCCTCAGTCCGCCCCGCAGCCAACACCGACAACACCGCCAGCCCCAACGAACCCCCCACCACCTGCGTCGTGTTGAACAACCCCGACGCCACCCCCGCGTCCTCCTCCCGCACCCCCGCCATCGCCAGCCCCGTCAACGCGGGCATCGCCGCGGCGAACCCGGCGCCCAACAGAAGCAGCGACGGCAGTACGTCGGTGACGTACGCCCCGTCGACAGGCGCCCGGCTCAGCAGCCCCATGCCGACGACGATGAGCACGAGCCCACCCAGCAGCACCCGGTACGCACCGAACCGCCCGATGGCCCGCGCCGACAGCCCCAGCATCAGCGCCCCGATCAGAACCGGCGCCGGAAGAAACGCGGTGCCGGTAAGCAACTCCCCGTACCCCAGAACCCGTTGGAGATAGAGCGCGGCGATGAACTGAAACCCGTACATCGTGCCGATCATCAGGATCTGGACGGCGTTGGCACCACTCAGCATCCGGGAACGGAACAACCGCAACCGCAACAACGGGCGTTCGATCCGCGCCTGACGGACGATGAACGCCACGAAGAGCACCACAGCGAGGGCGGCCAGCAGGACCGTTGCGGCCGCTTCACGGTCCCCGGCACCGACGATGACGTAGACCGTCAGCATCAGCGCGGCCGTGACCAGAGCGGCACCCGGATAGTCGGCCCCCTTGCCGAGCCCCTCGCCACGGTCCGGCGTCAGGACACGCGCCGCCGCCACCCACGCGACGATGCCGATGGGCAGGTTGATGAGGAAGATCCAGTGCCAGTTCAGAGCCTCGGTCAGCGCCCCGCCGAGAAAGGTCCCGAGAGAAGCACCCCCCGCGCCCACCGCACTGAACACCGCGATGGCACGGGCCTGTTCGCGAGGTTCAGGGAAGAGCGGCACCAGCATTCCCAGCACCACCGCCGAGGACATCGCCCCGCCCACGCCCTGGAGGGCACGCGCCGCGATCAGCACCCCCTGCCCGGTCGCCACCCCGCACAGCACGGACGCCCCGGTGAACACGGCGAGCCCCGCCGTGAACATCCGCTTGCGGCCCACGAGATCACCGAGCCGGCCGGCGAGCAGCAGCAGCCCGCCGAAGGCGATGAGGTAGGCGTTGACGACCCAGGCCAGGCCCGAGGCGGAGAAGCCGAGGTCGCTCTGGACGGCCGGCATGGCGACCGTGACGATGTTGCCGTCGAGGATCGTCATCAGCGTCCCCGCGCACAGGACGACGAGGGACGCCCAGCGGGAGTACGTTCGTTGCGTTCGGCGCGGTGTCCGGTCCTGGGATTCGATGATGGCCGTCATGGCGGCGTTGCCTCCGGTCTTCCCTGGTCTTCCCTTGGTGCACGACTTGTAACGGGGTTCATCGTGGGTGACCATGGAGGCCGGTCGTAAGGAGGCAGTTCGATGTCCCAGGGGAACACCGGTGTTACCGTCCAGGCAGTGAACGCGCACGCCTGCCCCGTCCGCGAGGTTCTTGACAGGGTCTCCGGCAAATGGAGCGTCCAGATCCTGGTGGCCGCCGCCCACGGACCCATCCGCTTCACCGAGTTGGAGCGCAGCATCGAGGGCATCAGCCGCCGCATGCTGACCCTGACCCTGCGCAACCTGGAGCGCGACGGCCTCGTCATCCGCACCGTCCATCCGACGGTCCCGCCCAAGGTCGAGTACGAACTCACCCCGGTGGCCCGGGAATTGCACGAGACCCTGCAACGCCTGACCGACTGGGCCGAGCGCAACAGGGTCTACATCGCCGAGTCGAGGGCCGTCTACGACGACGAACGGCAACCGGACTCTACAGTCCGAACAGGCCCGGATCGGCGGCCAGTTCCTTGAAGTACTTGCGCGGGTCCGGCACCAGCCGCCGTTCCTTGAGGTCCAGCAGGCCGCCGACGGCCGTGATCTCCGCCGCCACCGTGCCGTCCGTCTTGCGGATGGTCTGCTCGATCCGGAAGGTCTTGCCCTCGCCCCAGGTGAAGTCGCACGTCACTTGGACGTCGTCGCCCGCCACCAGCTCCCGTCGGTAGCGGATGGTCGTCTCCAGGGCCACCGGTCCCACCCCGCTGCCGATGAGGGCGGCCTGGGTGATCCCGGCGGCCTTGAGTATCGACCAGCGTGCGTGTTCCGCGTAGTTGATGTAGACGCTCTGGTTGAGGTGGCCCTGCACGTCCGTCTCGTACCCGCGGACGGTCACCGGCACGGAAAACTGCTCGGTCACGTCAATCCTCTCTCGTACCACGGCAGTTGATGGACCCGATCCTGACACGTGTGCCCTACACGCGGCGCGGCGAGGCCAGCAGATAGCGATCTCTGGTCCGCGGCTCGGTGTACTCGCCCACCTGCCACCCGGCCTCCTCCAGCGTCCGCGCGCAGGCCCCCAGCGCGACGGCGTCCGGTTCGCGCACGGCGACGGCCTCCGGCTGCGGGGTCACTCGCACCCGGTACCCCTCGGTGTCCGCTCCGGTCGCCGGACGGTGCCCGGCCGCCTCCAGGGCGAGCGCGGCGGCCTGCACCAGATGCGCCCGCTCCCAGCCGCAGGGCCGGTCCGTGGCCCCGTCCGGATTCGTCATCCGCCGCAGCTCCAGCAGGCCCTGCCAGGCACTGTGCACCTCCCGCACCCGGGCCGGACCTGCGGGCGGCGGATCCTCCTCCCCGCCGATGCGCGCGGCGAACACCCCGGCGGCGGCCGAGGGCGCCGAGGGCTCGGGCGGCGGCGCCTCCGGTTCGGCCTCCCGTATCCGATGCCCCGCAGGCGTCAGGAAGTGATCGTGGGGTGGCCTCGGATGCCGGAACGCCAGCCCGTGCCTGACCAGCGCGGCAAGCTGCGCCTCCGTACCCCTGATCCGGCCCGTCACGGGATCGGCGGCATCGATCACACGCCGCTGCGCGGCGGTCGGCGGTCGTGTCACGGCGTGCTCCTCCCCGTGTCCGGGCCGACCGTCCCCTGTGGCAGCCCTGCGCGACGGGCGATCACCCGGCCGCGATCAACCCACTCGAAGACTACGACGGCCCACTGACAACGACCCCTGAGCCCAGGAGCGCCTCCGGTGCCTCCGGGTGCCCCCGGGGGCCCGACCACCACCTGCGCCGTGCCCCACGCTGGGCCCCTGCGCCCCGCCCTACGCCCCCGGCGGCCGCACATTCCACCCCGCCACCACCGGCCGCCCATGCTCCGTCCCCAGCCGGCACAGTGTCCCCGTCGCCAGCTGGAACAGCGCCCCCTGCGCCGCAGGAAGCCCGAGCCGTCGAGCCGTCAGTACGCGCAGGAAGTGCCCGTGGGCGACCAGCAGCACCACGCCCTCGGTGTTGGCGAGGGCCGCGTCCGCCTTGGCCAGCACGCGGTCGGCTCGCTCGCCGACCTGGTCCGGGGTCTCCCCGGGGTGGTCAGGGGGTCCGGGGGCGACCCCGTCCGTGAAGAGGAACCAGCCGGGCCGGGTGCGCTGGATCTCGACGGTGGTGATGCCCTCGTAGCCGCCGTAGTCCCACTCCCGCAGGTCCACGTCGACCCGGGCGTCCGTCACCCCGATGAGCTCCGCCGTCTCCCGGGCCCGCTGCGAGGGACTGACGAAGGCGGCCCCGATCCGGTGCGAGCGGATCAGCGGTACGAGGCTCCGCGCCTCCGCCCGCCCGTGCTCGGTCAGCGGTACGTCCGTCCACCCGGTGTGCCGCCCGGACCGCGACCACTCGGTCTCACCGTGCCGGACGAGAAACAGATCACCCACGCCGTCCTCCTGCCACGCCTGCCTCCCGGCACGGTGTCACGCGGCGAGGCCCACCCGCACGACGGACTCGGCCAGACGGCCTCCCGCAGCGGCTGTGCCCGAACAGGGGCGGGCTACTGCCGGTACCCGCTCAGGAACCGTCCGATCCGCCCGATCGCCGCCTCCAGGTCATCGGCGTGAGGGAGGGTCAGGATCCGGAAGTGGTCCGGCGTCGGCCAGTTGAAACCGGTGCCCTGGACGACCTGGATCTTCTCCCGCAGCAGCAGGTCCAGGACGAACTTCTCGTCGTCGTGGATCTTGTACACCTTGGGGTCAAGACGCGGGAACGCGTACAGCGAGCCCTTCGGCTTCACGCACGACACCCCGGGGATCTCGTTCAGCTTCTCCCAGGCCACGTCGCGCTGCTCGTACAGCCGCCCGCCCGGCACGGTCAGCTCGCGGATGGACTGGCGGCCGCCGAGCGCGGCCTGGATGGCGTACTGCGCGGGCGCGTTGGCGCACAGCCGCATGGAGGCCAGCATGGTCAGGCCCTCCAGGTAGTCCTTGGCGTGCTGCTTCGGGCCCGTGATGACCAGCCAGCCCGAGCGGAAGCCCGCCACGCGGTACGTCTTCGACAGGCCGCAGAAGGTCAGGACGACCAGGTCCGGGGCGAGCGCGGCGGCCGAGTGGTGGACGGCGTCGTCGTACAGGATCTGGTCGTAGATCTCATCCGCGAAGACCATCAGACCGTGCCTGCGGGCGAGGTCGAGGATGCCCTCGACGATCTCCTTCGGGTAGACCGCGCCGGTGGGGTTGTTGGGGTTGATGATCACGACGGCCCGTGTGCGGTCCGTGATCTTCGACTCCATGTCGGCCAGGTCCGGGTTCCAGTCGGCCTGTTCGTCGCAGAGGTAGTGAACGGCCTTGCCGCCCGCGAGAGTTGTCACCGCCGTCCACAGCGGGAAGTCGGGGGCGGGGATGAGGACCTCGTCGCCGTCCTCGATCAACGCCTGTACGGCCATCGAGATCAACTCGGAGACACCGTTGCCGAGGAAGACGTCGTCGACGCCGACCTCAAGGCCCAGGGTCTGGTAGCGCCCGGCGACGGCGCGGCGGGCGGAGAGGATGCCCTTGGAGTCCGTGTAGCCGTGCGCCTGCGGGAGCATCCGGATCATGTCCTGGACGATCTCCTCGGGCGCCTCGAAACCGAAGAGTGCCGGGTTGCCGGTGTTGAGGCGCAGCACGCTGTGGCCCGCCTCCTCCAGCGCGTTGGCGTGCTCGATCACCGGTCCGCGGATCTCGTAACAGACCTCGCTGAGCTTGCTGGACTGCCGGAACTCCATGCGCTGCTGCCTCTCCGGTTTCTTGTGTTGCTTGGTTTTACCAAGTAGGAGCTTGGAAAGTCCAACAACTTGTCTAGACTGCGTCGCATGTCACCTCGCCGAAGCTACGACCAGTACTGTTCCGCCGCTCGCGCGCTCGACACCGTCGGCGACCGCTGGACCCTGCTGATCGTCCGCGAGCTGCTCGCCGGACCGCGCCGCTACACCGACCTGCACGCGGACCTGCCGGGCGTCAGCACGGACGTACTCGCCTCGCGGCTGAAGGACATGGAACGGGACGGGCTCGCGACCCGGCGCAAGCTGCCGCCGCCGGGCGTGGCGTACGTCTACGAACTCACCGGGCGCGGGCGGCAGTTGCTGCCCGTACTCCAGGCCCTCGGCGCGTGGGGCGAGGCGGAGCTCGGCGAGCTGCGGCCCACCGACGCCGTACGGGCGCACTGGTTCGCGCTGCCGATGCTGCGGGCCCTGCGGGGCATGGGTGTGGGGGAGGGCCTCGTCGAAGTGCGGCTGGAGGAAGGGGACTTCCACCTGTATGTGGGTGCCGAGGACGGGCCGGTCTACGGTGACGGTCCCGCGTCCGAGGAGCCCGACGCGCGGCTCGTGCTGGACACGGTCACCTGCGCGGCGATCAGCCGGGGGGAGTTGAGCCTGGAGGACGCGGTGCGGGACGGCCGTATCGAGGTGGGCGGTGACGGGATGGCGGCGAAAGCCGTGAAGGCCCGCTGCTGAGCGGCAGCGGGCCTCCACGCTCGATGTCAGGCGCCCGGCGGCACCCGCCGCGGCCGTCCCGGCCCGCGTGTCAGGGCGTATCCGCCGACCCCCGCGAGCGCGGCCAGCACACCGCCCACGCCGGTCCACACCCAGCGGTCGGACCACCAGCCGGAGGCCCAGCCGTCCTCGGGCTCGATCGCGGACAGCACCGCGGACGACTCCGAGGACTCGTCGTCGGAGTCGGAGGCGGACGTGACCGCGATCCCCGGCACCAGCGGCTCGGACAGCGAGCCGTCCACCGCCGCCGCGCCGCCGATGTCCTTGGAGCCGACCTCCACCGAGGCGTCGACCGGCTGGCCGAGGTCGGCCGTGGCGAGATCGACGGCCGTCAGCCGGATGTAGTACGTGCCCGGCAGCGGGTCGTCGGCCCACGGCTCCGACCAGCCGCGGACCGTGCGCAGCACGCACGCCAGCTCCACGGACGTGGTGTCCGCGGCCGCGGTGCGGGTCTGGGCGCCGTACTGGCAGGCCTGGCGGCGGCGCAGTCCGTCGTAGACGTCGACCTGCCAGGTCTGCGCGGAGTGGGTCTCCGGCAGCTTCAACGTCGCTGTGACGGTGGGGCGTTGGCCCGCGTCCGCCGGGAACGACCAGTACAGGTAGTCGCCCGTGGAGCCGGTCGCTGTGGCCTGCCGGCCCTGCTCGATCTCGGTCGCCGTACGGAACGACGTACCGGCCGAGGTGGGCGCGTCACCGTCGGCCGAGGCCGAGGGGGACGGCGAGGAGTCCGCCGCCGCAGGAGAGACGGCGAGTCCCAGGGTCAGGAAGGCCGCGCTCAACACGCGTGTGATCCGCATCAGTTGGTCCTCCAGACCGCGACCCGCCAGCGAGAGACCCAGCCCCACACGAGGCCGGCGAGGAACCCGACCAGCACCAGCAGACCGAGCAGCCACCAGCCGCGCCCGAGGCCGAAGGAGGCCACGTCGCTCGACGAGGACGGGGCGTCCACGACGTCGATGGTCAGCTCGACGGGCAGACCCGGCGTGGTCTTCACGCCGGAGGCGGGGGAGAAGGAGTTGGTCAGCTGGAGGCACACGACCTCGGGGGCCGGCTTGTCGCTGTCGTTGTCGTCCCGCTCGGGCTTGGGGTAGCGAAGGCCGGTGGAGATGACGTCCGTACGCCCGTTGCCGGCGGCCTCGCCGCGTACGATCTCACGGCCGTGCACGGTGACGGCCCGCAGCAGCGTCCCGTAGTCGGGGCTGACGGCCCGGTCGGCCGCCACGCTCACCGAGGCGCGCAGCTCCTGGCCGTCGAGGACCTCGACCCGGTACCAGCGCTCCTGCCCGAACTCCTCGCGGTCCGTGTAGAGACCGCTCTTGAGCGTCGGCGCCTTCGCGCACTGCGCGGCGCCCTCGGTGGCCACCGGCGTCACCACCGGGTCGGCCGCACGGTCCACCAACTGGTTGACCTTGTCGGTGAGTTCCTCGGTGTGCTCCACCGAGGTGTACGTGCCGCCGGTCGCCTCCGCGATGCAGCTCAGCTGCTGCCGCATCTTGGTGTTGGGGACCAGGCCGAGCGTGTCGATAGTCAGGCCGATGCCCTTGGCGGCGATCTCGCGGGCCACCTCGCACGGGTCGAGCGGGGCGCAGGTGTCCTCGCCGTCGCTGATCAGGACGATCCGCTTGGAGCCGGAGCCCTCGGTGAAGTCGTCGGCGGCCTTCAGCAGCGCGGGGCCGATCGGGGTCCAGCCGGTGGGGGAGAGGGTCGCCACCGCCGTCTTCGCCTCGGTGCGGTCCAGCGTGCTGACCGGATAGAGCTGCGCGGTGTCCTTGCAGCCCGTCTTCTGGTTGTCGCCCGGGTAGTTGGCGCCGAGGGTCCGGATGCCGAGCTGGACCTCCTCGGGCGTCGCGTCCAGCACCTCGTTGAACGCCTGCTTCGCCGCGGCCATCCGGGTGCCGCCGTCGATGTCCGCCGTCCGCATGGAGCCGCTCACGTCGAGGACGAGGTCGACCTGGGGCGCGGTCTCGCCCGTGGGTTCGCCGGCGGCCGCCCCGGCCGGGAGGGCGATCCCGGCCGTGAGGGCGGCGAGCAGGGCGCACACTCCCGCTGCCAGCCGTTTACGTGTGATCATCGGCGGATCCTATTGATCAGGAGCGCCGCGCTCCAAAACGGCCCGTCACGGCAGCGGGTTCGGCAGCTCCGCCCACTGGTCCCCCGGCGTCCCCGGCGACAGCCTCATCAGCGTCAACGCCTTCGCGGGCACCGGGGTTCCGCTCAGCGCCACCAGATCCGGCGTCCGCGGAAGATCCCGTACGACGGTCTCCAGCGCCGCCCCCAGCGCCGCCCCCGAACCCGCCGTACCCGCCAGGGTCCCCGCCACCAGCGCCCCGAACAGCTTGCGCCGCAGGGCGGTTTCGTCGTCGGTGACGACCCGCCCGCTCAACTCCGGTACGGGGACGCCGTGCCGGGCCAGCCGGGCCGGGCTGACGCGGATGTCGGCGAGGTCGCGGTAGACGAGCCGCAGCGGGGCGCCCGTCTCGGACAGCACGACGAGGAGGTTCTGGCCGTGTGCCTCCAGGGCCACCCCCAGGTCCAGCAGCCGCAGCCCGACGGTGAGGGCCAGCCGCGTGAAGTCCGCGAGCCACGCCGCGCGCGTGGGCAGTTCGGTGCCGGCGAGCGCGGCCACCGGCACGACCCGCTCCCCGCTTCCGGCGTACTGCTGCGGCGACTCGCGCACCACGGCGGCCAGGTCGGGAGAGCCGGCGGTCGCCGCGCCCAGGGTGCGTGTGAAGTGCAGGAGACCGTCCGTACGCGCCGCCAGCGACTCCGCGAAGGACGACAAGGTGGCCGACAAGCCGATCGAGTACACCGAGATGTCCCGCACCGACGACGTCAGCCGCGTGCTCAACGCCGTCTTCACATGCGGGCCTTCACCGGTCAGGGCCAGCGTGCGCAGGGACATCAGCGGATGCGCGCCCGGACCCTCCTCGCCCGCCCGCTTCAGCACATGGGCCGCCTGCCAGGGATGCACCGGGATCAACAGCCGTCCCCCGTCCCGCATCCCGTCCGGCCAGACCCCCGACACCAGGCACTCGTCCGCCGGAACAGGGACCGACCGCAGCCCGACCAGCGGCCGGTGCTCCGGCCCGTACGCCAACTGCTCCGCCACCGAGAAGCCGGGCCGGGAACGGCAGTTGGGGTGGAACGGATGCCCGTCCACGACCCGCTGCTCCCACTCCCAGTCGGCCACGGGCCACTCGGTCAGGGGCCACTCTTTCGAGGGGTTCGCCGGCTGCCCGGCCCGCGACAGCGCCAACGAGGCCACGCTGTGCCCGAGTTCGGCCGCCAGGCCGTCGCCGTGCGGCACGCCGAGGCCCGTCATGAGCCGAGCGGGATCGTCGTACGCCGTGCCGTCGAGCCGTACGGCGGTGACGTACGCGGCGGTCGCGTACGGGTCGGCCGCCGGGCCGTCGAGGCGCCGCCCGCCCCGAAGGCGCAGGGTGAGGCCCTCGCCGCCGGGGACGCGGCCGGTGATCCAGGGCAGCGGCTCGAACGCCAGCGCCCGCCACAGCCGGGTCAGCACGGCGGCCCGGGCGCCCGGCAGCTCGGCCGTGTACCGCGACACCAGGTCGGGGCGCACTTCGGCCAACTCCTGGGCGACCTCGGCCTCGGCGGTCGGAGAACGGTGCACGGGTGGGCTCCTCGGGTACGCATAGGGGACACGGCGGGGGCCGACGACAGAGATACTGATCGTCTCCGCCCGCACGTAGAGAACGAGTGAAACGCGTGGACCTCATCTCCCCGGCCGCCGCCGACACCTATGCTGCCGCGCCGCTGCTCAACTGCCTGCTGCGGGAGGTCGCCGAGCCGCTCCCGGGCGCCGGCGAGCAGCACGCTTTCAGGCTGCCGAGCGGTCGGCTGCTGCGGGTGCGCGGCGAGCGGCGGCCGGGCGAACCCGAGGTGAACACCGACGGCCACTGGCGCCGCGTCGACCACACCGAACTCGTCAAGCTGGTCGCCGAGGAACTGGCCCTCCACACCGGCCTGTCCAACCACGAACTGCCCGCCGAGATGATCGACAGCCGCGACGCCGTGGCCGCGATCCTGACGGCACGCGCGCGTGCGACGGCGCCGACAGACCCGTATCTGCTCTCCGAGCAGTCCCTGATCACCGGCCACCCGCACCACCCGGCCCCCAAGGCACGCGGCGGCGGTCCCGTCGCCGGCTGGCTGCCGTACGCGCCCGAGGCGCACGCCCGCTTCCCGCTGACCCTGCTCGGGGTGCGCGAGGACGCGGTGGTGGAGGAGGGCGACACCTCGGCCCTGGACGCCCTGAGCGAGGCTCCGCCCGGCTACCGCCTGCTGCCCGCCCACCCCTGGCAGCTCGCGCTGCTCGACCTCACGGACGCCTTCGCCGACGGCCGTCTGATCCGCCTCGGCACGACCGGCTTCGACACCTGGCCCACGGCCGCGATCCGCACGCTCTACGCCCCCGAGCACGACCTCTTCCTCAAGTTCAGCCTGGACGTGCGTATCACCAACGACATCCGCCGCCTGTGGCGCCACGACCTGGAGAAACTCCGCAGGACCGACACGGCGGCGACCCGGGCGTTCGCCGGGAGCCCGGCGGCCTGGCTGTCCGACCGGGGCTACCGCACCGCCGACTTCGCCTTCGAGGAACTGGCGGTCCTGGTCCGCGACGGCTTCCGCGACCACGTTCTTCCCGGTGCCACTCCGCTGCTCGCGGCGGGCCTGGTGGAGGGCTTCGAGGGCTGCCCGTCCGGCGGTGCGGGCTGGTGGGAGGCGTATCTGCGCGCGGTCGTCCCGCCCGCCCTCGCGGCCTTCGCGGACCACGGCGTCGTACTCGAAGCGCACCTTCAGAACACCCTGGTCGCCGTCGACACCGACGGCATGCCCGTGCAGGCGCTGTTCCGGGACGCCGAGGGCGTGAAGCTGCTGTCGGACGTGGACCGGGCGGCCGGGTGGGAGCGCCTGGTGTACACGCTCGTCGTGAACCACCTGTGCGAGGTCGCCGGCGCCCTCGCCGAACGCCACCCCGGCCTGGACCCCTGGCCCGCCGCCCGCCGGGAACTGGCCCGCCACGGCCTCCCGGAGATCCCGGCCCTGCTCGCCTCGCCCACCCTCCCGGGCAAGACGAACCTCCTGCTGCGCTGGGCCGGCGCCGACGGCGCGGACGCGCGCTACCTGCCCCTGCCGAACCCGTTGGCCGGTTCATGAGCTGAACTCCGGCCCGGGGGCGGGCGACCCCCGTTCCCGCCGCCGTTCAGAGCGCACCCACTTCACCTGCACAAGCGCTCCGTAGATTCCGCCCGTCGCCAACGACAGGCAGCGGATCCAGCGGGAGGACGGCACCATGACGGAACAGGACGCGTACATACTCGGGAGCTCGGAGACCGAGCACCGGCGGCTCATGCTCCAGGCGCGGATCCTGCGCCCGTGGACCGAGCACTTCCTCCGGGCCGGGGGCCTCCGGCCCGGGATGTCCGTGCTGGACCTCGGGTCGGGCATGGGCGATGTGTCGATGCTGGCCGCCGGCATCGTGGGACCGCGGGGCCGGGTCGTCGGCATCGACCGGGATCCGGTCGTCACCGGCAAGGCCCGACTCCGGGCCGAGCGCGAGGGATTCGGCGACAGCGTCGCCTTCGAACTCGCCGCCCTCGACGACTTCGACACCGACGAACACTTCGACGCCGTGATCGGCCGGTTCGTCCTGCTGTACCAGCCCGACCCGGCCGCCACGCTCCGCCGCTTCGCCCGTTTCCTGCGGCCGGGCGGAGTCATGGTGTTCCACGAGATCGACCTCACCAACGAGTTCTCCAGCTGGCCGCCCAGCCCGGTCTGGGACGAGAGCTACCGCCTCCTCGCCGAGGCGTACCGGCGCGGCGGCACCCCGCCGGACTTCGGCCGCCGTCTCACCCGGACCTTCCTGGACGCCGGACTGCCCGGCCCCGCGGTCGAATGCCTGACCCCCGTCGGAACGGACGCGTCCTCACCGGTGGTCCGGTGGATCGCCGACTCCGTCCGCAGTCTCGCCCCGATGCTGGAGCGCACCGGGCTGTCCCTGCCCGCGGGCCTCACCGCCGACGACACCTTGCCGGACCAGCTGGAGAAGGCCGTACGGGAACAGGGCAGCCAGATCCAGGGGCCCCTCCAGTACGGCGCGTGGACCCGCAGGGGGGAGTAGGGCCCGTCCCTGTCAGGTCGTCGGGGGACGCGGGGACGCCGGGACGAGGGCGATCCGCGGTGCGGGCACCTCGTGCCCGAGGGCCAGCAGGCGGGTGCGGAGTTCCTCGGCCGCGGTCGGGTCGGTCCGGGCCAGGAGCCGCACCGCGCGTTCCCAGACCGTGCGGGCCGCGCCGGGGTCGCCGGTGGCGAGGTAGGTGTCGCCGAGGTGACGGAGGGTCCCGGCCTCGCTGAACAGGTCGCCGACCTCGCGGTAGAGCCGTAGCGCGCACTGGTACGCGGCGACGGCACGCCGGTGCTCGCCGAGGTGATGGCGGACCACACCGAGGCTGTCCCAGGTCCCGGCCTCGGCGTACCGGATGCCGTCGAGTCCGGCGAGGCCGCCGAGCGCCTCCTCGAAGTAGGCGGCGGCCCTGCGGTGTTCGCCCCGCAGGACGTGGGTCCAGCCCAGCGCGTGCAGGGCGCTGGTCTCCGCGACTCGGTCCCCGAGGTCCCGGTAGAGGGCGAGTGCCCGGCCCGCCGCGTCGAGCGCCCCGCCGTGCTCGCCGAGGCGGTCGAGGAGCCAGCCGTGACTGCGATGGGCGTGGGCGAGGCCGAGCCGGTCGCCGAGTTCGGCGAACAGGTCCAGGGACTGCCGGATGTGGGTGCGCGCGTCGTCGTACCGCTCCAGGCGGGCGGAGGCGCGGGCCAGGCCGCGGTGCAGATGGGCCTCGGCCGTACGGTGGCCGTCCCGGACGGCCGCGTCGAGGCCGAGCCGCTGGAGGGCGGCGGAGTCGTGCCAGTGGCCCTGCCGGTCCATGAACCGCTCCAACGCCCAGGCCAGGCCCCAGACATGGGCGTGGTCCCCGCGCGCGACCGCCCGCTCGGCGACGGCGGAGAGCACCTGCGCCTCGGCCGTGTACCAGCGCAGTGCCCGCGCGTCGTCGGGGAAGGACTCGGGACCCGCCCCGGGTGCGGCGGCGGGCAGCGGGCCGAGCCGCCAGAAAGGCGAGTAGACCCGGCCGGCGGCGTGCGCGGTGTGCAGATAGTGGTCGAGGAGACGCCGTACGGAGGCCTCCCGCTCGTCCGCGTCCTCGTGCTCCGCCTCGAGTTCCGCCGCGTACCTGCGCAGCAGGTCGTGGCAGGCGTACCGGCCGGGTGCGTGCTCGGTGAGCAGATGGGTACGGGTGAGCTCGGCCAGGAGCCGGCGGACCGCCGTCGGGTCGCCGCCCGCGACGGCCGCCGCGGCCGGGAGCGTGACGTCGGGGCCGGGGTGCAGGGACAGCAGCCGCAGCAGGCGTGCCGCGCCGGGGCTCAGCGCCCGGTAGGACCAGGAGAGCACCGCCCGTACGTCCCCGGCCGGGTCCGCGTCCGTGAACGCGTCGAGGCTGCCGTGGTGCGCCCGCAGTTCGTCCGCGATCGCGGCCAGCGGGAAGTGCGGGTGGGCGGCGGCCCGGGTGGCGACGACGGCCAGCGCCAGGGGGAGTCCCGCACACCGGGTGACGATCTCGTCGACGGCCTTCGGGTCGGCCAGGACACGGTCGGCGCCGAGGCGGCGGGTCAGCGACTCGCGGGCCTCGGCGGCGGACAGCCGGTCCAGTGCCAGGGGGCGGGCCGCCTCCGCCGTGACCAGACCGAGGAGGCGGTCGCGGCTGGTGACGAGCACGAGGCAGCCGGGGCTGCCCGGCAGCAGTGGGCGCACCTGTTCGGCGTCCCGCGCGTTGTCGAGCAGGATCAGCACCCGGCGCCGGGCCAGGAGACTGCGGTAGAGCCCCGCCTGGGCGTCGGTCCCGGCCGGTGTGCGCTGCGGGGGCACGCCGAGGGCCTCCAGGAACCCGCGCAGCACCTGTTCCGGATCCGCCGGTTTCCCGCCCGGGTCGAAGCCGCGCAGGTTGAAGTACAGCTGCCCGTCGGGGAAGCGGTGGGCGGCCCGGTGTGCCCAGCGCACGGCCAGTGTGGTCTTGCCGATGCCGCCCATCCCGCTGATCACGGCGATCCGGGTGCCCGGGGCGTCCTTCGCCGACAGCTCCGCCACGTGCGCGAGTTCGGACCGCCGGCCCGCGAACGTGGCCAGGTCGGCGGGCAGTTGGGCGGGACGGACGAAGGGCGCGGCGGCAGGCGGGGAAGCCGCCGGAGGAGGGGTGGCGGCCGGGGTGTCCGGAACCACGGTCAGCCGTACCGGCCCGTTCCGGGCGCCCCGGTCCGGTACGTTCCCGGTGCCCCGGCCCGGCTCGGACGGCCGCGTACGGGCGTCGTCCTCGCGCAGCACCTCCTGCTGCGCGGCCCGCAGTTCGGAGCCCGGCTCGACCCCCAGTTCGGCGGTGAGCCGGGCTCGTACGGCCTGCCAGGTGTCGAGCGCCGCCGCCCGCTGCCCGGTGGCCGCGAGCGACCGCACCAGACGGGCCTGGAGCGGTTCGTCGAGCGGGTGCTCGGCCGCGGCGCGGTGCAGCACGGCGAGCAGCCGCCCGGCCTGACCCGTGGCCAGGGCCACGTCGGCCGTCTCCTTCACCACCGCCAGGTGTTCGCGCTCCAGGGCGTTGAACGCGGGGTGGGAGCGCGCCTCCACGGGGACGCCGGTGGCGACCGGCCCGGTGCGCAGATCCAGCGCCTCCAGCAGAAGCGGCACGGCCGCCTCCGTGCCCCGGGTCCCGCCCTGCCGCGCCCGCCGCACCAGCTCCCGGAAGCGCAGCAGGTCCAGCGTCTCGGGCGTCGCGTGCAGCCGGTACCCGCCCGCGTCCCGTACCAGCCACCGGCCCGGGGAACGGACCGGCAGCTCGGGTTCCAGCAGTCGGCGCAGCACCCCGATGTGCCGGTAGACCGCGTTGGCGGGCGAGCCCGGCGGCGACTCGCCCCACAGGGCGTGCTGCAACTCCTCCATGGCCACGGGCAGTCCCGCGTGGGCCATCAACTGGGCCAGCAGCAGGCGTTGCTGGGCCGCGCCGAGCCCCACCTCCCGGCCGTCGCGCCAGACCCGTACCGGTCCCAGGACCTCGAACCGCATCGTCACCCTCGTAGTCCCCGTGTTCCCTCGCCCCGTGTGATCCGCCCCCGTGCCCCGCCCGCGGTCACACGGCCGGCAGCCCTTCGATCCAGCCCAGGACCAGCGCGTTGAACTCGGCCGGACGCTCCTGGAACAGCCAGTGCCCGACCCCTTCGAGGACCGCCGAAGCGCTGTAGGGGTGCCGGCTCAGGGACTCCTCCCACTCCCCGCCGATCCCCTTGGCCTTGAGCGAGGCGGCCGCCGACAGCGACAGCACCGGGCAGTCGCGGCGCGACAGATAGGTCTCGACGCCGGGCCGCACGGTCAGCGGGACGCCCGCCTCGTCGAACAGGCCGTGGAAGACGTCCCGTACGGTCATCGGGTCCATGGCGAGGACCCGGCGCCGGTGCCACACCCGCAGCGCCTCCGCTTCCGGACCGGCCGTGGCGGGGTTCTCCAGCCCGCCCAGGACCGCGACGGCGGTACCCACCGGGTCGGGCACGCGGAAGGCGGCGGCGAGCTGCGGCGCGAACTCCGCCTCGAAGCCGTAGCCGGGGTCGACCGCGACGACGGCCCGTACCAGTGACGGGTGTTCGACGGCCAGGACGGAGGCGACCACGGCACCCATCGAGTGGCCTATGACGACCACCGGACCGGCGTCGATGCCGTCGAGCAGCTCCGCGAGGTCGGCGGCCAGCTCGCGGGGGCGCATACCGCCGGTCAGCCCGGTGGAGCGGCCGTGGCCGCGCAGGTCCGGGGCGATCACCCGGTGCCGCGCCGCGAACGCCCCTATCTGCGCCGACCAGTCGTGCGAGTCGCAGCCCCCGCCGTGCACCAGCAGCAGCGTCTCCCCGGCCCGGTCACCGCCCGGCCCCTCGTCGGTGTGGAACAGCCGGTTGCCGTTGATCATCGTGTACGTCACTTAACTCGCTCCCCGTGGAAAGGTGTTGGTGGTGCCGGGAGCGTAGGCGCGGGGCAGTGGACGAAGTGTGCCTGGCTTGTGACCGGGGGCCGTGCCCCATGGCGGTCGATCTTCCGTTGCGCCTCGGCCGCCCACACCGGGTCGAAGTCGTGGAGGGCGTCCCGCGCGCTCCGCCAGGCGTGGAGCGCCTCGTCGGAATCGCCGGCCGAGTGCAGGGCGTCGCCGAGCCGGTCGAGCACGCAGGCCTCGTTGAACAGGTCGCCGGCCTCCCGGAACAGGGCGAGGGCACGTCGGCAGCAGTTCACCGACCGCTCGGGACGGCCGAGTTGACGATGGATGTGGCCGAGGGCGTCCCAGGTGTAGCCCTCGGCGAGCGGGATCCCGAGCTCCTGGAAGAGAGCGAGCGCCCGGTGCGCGTGCGCGAGCGCGGCGCGTGCCTCGCCCAGGCAGGCCTGCCCCCAGGCCGTCGCGACGAGCACATGAGCCTCCCCGCGCCGGTTGCCGGCCAGCCGGTACAGCGGCAGCGCGGGACCGAGCAGGGGCAGGGCTTCCCGGTGGCGCTCCTGACGGGTCATCAACTCCCAGCGGCAGAGCAGGATCAGGGCTTGTCCAGGGCTGTCGTCGCCGAACAGCTCCCCGGCCGCCCGGAAGTGCTCCTCGGCCTCGGCGTGGCGGCGCAGCAGCATGCAGGCCCGGCCCAGCCCGCGGTGGGCCTCGGCGAGTGCGCCGGGGTCGGCCAGGCGCCGGGCGGCCGCCAAGGCGGTGCGTTGCAGGGCGAGATACTCCGGCCAGTGGCCGTAGCGCTCGTGGAAGCGCTCCAGACACCAGGCCAACTGCCAGACATGAGCGTCGAGTCGGAGATCAGCGGCCTGTCCGAGGGCGCCGCGGAGCACCGCCCGTTCGGTGCTGAACCAGGCCAGGGCCGCCTTCTCGTCGGCGAGCGGCTGCGGCCGCGGGGGCGGCTCGGCGGGCGCCACGGGGTCGATCACCAGGATCGGCGGGTCGAACAGCAGCGCGGCGGCATGGGCGGTGTGCAGGAAGTGGTCGAGCAGCCGGCGCAGGCTCGCCCGGCGCGCGTCCTCGCTCTCGGTGGCGCGCACCAGTTCGCCCGCGTAGGTGCGCAGCAGGTCGTGACACGCGTAGCGGCCGGGCGTGCGCTCGGCGACGAGATGCGCGTCGGCCAGCTCCCTCAGCAGCGCCCGGGCCCTGGGGACCGGCTCACCCGCGAGCGCGGCGCCTGCGTGGACGGTCAGCTCCGGCCCGGGATGCAGGGCGAGCAGCCGGAACATACGGGCCGCGGAGGGGCCGAGCGCGTCGTACGACCAGGAGAACACCGCCCGTACGTCGATCGCGGGGTCGTCGCCGCGGAACGCCTCCAACCCGCCCTGCGCGGCCCGCAGTTGTTCGGCGAGCGTCTCCAGCGGGAACGTCGGCCGGTCGGCGGCACGGGCGGCCACCACGGCCAGGGCGAGGGGCAGCCGCGCGCAGAGCCGGACGATCTCCTCCGTGGCGCGGGGTTCGGCGGCCACCCGGGCGGCCCCGATCCGCAGCGCCAGGGCCTCGCGGGCCTCGTCCGGCGCGAGCGTGCCCAGGGTGACCGGGTGGGCGCCGTCGGCGGAGACCAGCCCGCCGAGCCGGCTGCGGCTGGTGACGAGCACCAGACAGCCGGGCGTGCCGGGCAGCAGCGGCCGGACCTGGGCGGCGTCCCGCGCGTTGTCGAGCAGGACGAGCAGTCTGCGCCCCGCCGCCAGACTCCGGAACAGGGCGGCCTGGGCGTCGAGCCCCTCGGGCACGCGGGCGGCCGGTACGCCGAGGGCGGCCAGGAATCCCCGTACGGCGTCCTCCGGTCGGGTGGGCAGGGCGCCCGGGTCGAACCCCCGCAGGTCCACATACAACTGCCCGTCCGGGAAACGGTCGGCCGCCTCGTGCGCCAGACGCACGGCGAGCGCGGTCTTCCCGATGCCGGCCGGGCCGATGATGGTGCTGATCACGACGGTGGACGCGGCTCCACCACCCTCCGTCGCGGCATCGTCGAGCAGGGCACGCAGACGGTTCAGCTCCGGGGCCCGCCCGACGAAGACCGGGAGGGAGGGCGGGAGTTGGGCGGGGGTGACGGCGGGGTGGGCCGGGGCGTCGTCGAGGTGACCGGACGCATGGTCTGAGGTGTCGGGGCGTACGGAGGGACGGTCCGGGGCGTCGGGGCGTACGGAGGAATGGTCCGCGGTGTCGGGGTGAGCGGACGGACGGTCCCCGGTGTCGGCGTGAGCGGCCGGCGGTTCCGGCCCGGCCGGTGCGCCGCCCCACGAAGAGCCCTCGGGCCCGGGGTCCGCGTCCGCCCGCGCCTGTGCCCGCGCGGCGCTCAGCTCGGGGCCGGGATCGACGCCCAGCTCGTCCGCGAGCCGGCCGGCCGTCGCACGGAACACGTCCAGCGCCTCGGCCCGCCGGCCGGTTGCCGTGAGCGCGCGGACGAGCAGGGCCTGGAGCCCCTCGTCGAGCGGGTGCCGGGCCGCGCTCTCGGCCAGGGCGGGCAGGACATGGTCCGCGAGGCCGCCGCGCAGCGCCACCTCGGCCGCCTCGCGCACCACGGCGTCGTACTCCCGGTCCAGCTCCGTGAAGACGGGATGTGCGGGTGCCCGGGCAGGGCATCCGGCGGCCCGGCCGCGCCGCAGGGCGAGCGCTTCGGCGTACGCCCCGACGACCTGCCCCACCTCGCCGTGCTCCCTGGCCCTCGCCACGAGCCGGCGGAACAGCAGCAGGTCCACGGAGTCGGGCGGGGCCAGGAGCCGGTAGCCGCCACCGCCGCGCAGCAGTAGACCGCCCTCGGCCCGCTGCGGCAGCCCCGGCTCCAGTAGCCGCCGCAGCTCGCCGACGTGGCGGTGCACCATGTTCACCGCGTGCGCGGGCGGCCGGTCCGCCCACAGCGCGTCGACGATGTCCGGCAACGCGACCGGGGAGCCCGCCCGGGCCAGCAGCAGGGCGAGCAGGGTACGGCGCAGCGGCGGCCCCGGGTCCACCTCGGTCCCGTCCCGCCAGACCCGTATCTCCCCGAGCACCGCGAACCGCAATGGCATCGATGTCATCGCCCTGTCCTCCCCTGCCGGACTCCGATGCTAGGCAGCGGCGGGGCGGCACTCACAGGGGCGGACATTTCAGGCGTGGCACGCCGAGAGTAGAGCTGAGGGCAGAGCTGGGGGCGACTACGGGGCCGTCGCGACCACCTCCGCGACGGCCTCCAGCGCGTCATGGCGCTCGAACGCGGCCCGCAGCTCCCGCGCACGCTCGCGGTACCCGGGCTCGGCGAGCACGGTCAGCACGGCGTCGCGGACCTCCCGCGGCGAGGGATCCCCGGTGCACAGATCGACCCCGGCCCCGCTCCACTTGACGCGGGCCGCCACCTCCGGCTTGTCCTCCCCGTCGCCGCCCACCACGAGCGGTACGCCGTGCCGCAGCGCCTCGTGCACACCGCCGTACCCGCCGTTGGTGACCAGCACGGACGCGTGCGGAAGAAGGGCGTCGAAAGGCACGTATCCGCTGATCCGCGCGTTCGCCGGTACCGGCCCGGCGGCCTGGATCGCCGCCGGGCCGTCCGCACGCCCCGTCGCCGCCACCACGAGGACGTCCTCGTCGGCCAGGGCGTCGAGGGCCGGCCGTACGAGCCTGCCGAGATCACGGTTGGCGAACGTCCCCTGGGTGACCACGACGACCGGCCGCTCCGTGTCCTCCACCTCCGCCCACCAATCCGGAAGCGGCCGCGGGGGACGCGGCGCGGCGGGCAGCGGACCGACGAACCGGAACGACGCCGGCAGGTTCTCGCGCGGATACTCGAACTCGGGGACGGTCAGCTGGAGATAGTGGTCCGGCGCGGTGACCAGGCAGTCGAAGATGAACCCGGGCAGCTCGGTGCCGCTCTCCCCGAAGTTCTCCTCGATATGCCGCTGGGCGCCCGAAAAGACCTCCCTGACCTGGTCGTTCATCTCCCGGTGCCGCTTCTTCGCGCCCTCCCCGGCCAGCGGCGGCATCGCGAGCCCGAGGGGTGGCGCGTCCTCGCTGAGCAGGGTCGGCATGGTGATGCCCAGGCCGATGGTGAGCGGCCGGCGGCCGGGCGGGGCGGACAGGCTGAGGGCCGTCGCCCCCAGGAACAGCGGATCGCTGAGGACCACGGACGCCGGGAACCGACGGGCCAGCAGGGTCCGCAGGGCGCGGTACTGGGCGGCGGTCGGATCGCCGAAGACATGCTTCAGGTCGTACTCCAGCTGCGCCGGACCCGGCGGGAACGCGGCACGGTCGGGGAAGTACAGATCCAGCTGCCGGTCGTCGAAGTCCGCGGCGGGCGGCAACGACACATGGAGGGCCCCGGCGGCCCGTACGTCCTCGGCGAACCGGCTCCCGGTCAGCACGACGACCTCGTGCCCGCGCCGCACCAGGTCCGAGGCCACGGTGAGGACCGGCTGGACATGGCCGTGGAACGGCGATGCGGCGGCGACGATCAGTGTCACGGACGACTCCCTGCGCTCGGTGGACGGTGCCACGGGAGCGTAGGAACCCCTTGTGCAAAAGAAGTGCGGCCCTCTGTGCGATCACCCGCGGTTACTATGCTCACTCAGTGCCGGAGGTCGGAAATGCTCAGAGAGGTCACCGCGACCCGCTACGTCGCCCCCCTGCGCTCCGGCGGCTCCGTGCCCGGAGTCGTCGAGGCCGACGACCTGGGGACGTACGTCGTCAAGTTCACCGGCTCCGCACAGGGCCGCAAGGCGCTCGTGGCCGAGGTGATCGTCGGTGAGCTGGCCCGGGCGCTCGGCCTGCGCTTCCCCGAACTGGTCCTGGTCCACTTCGACCCCGCGATCGCCGACAGTGAGCCCCACCAGGAGGTGCGGGAGCTGCACAGCGCCAGCGCGGGGATCAACCTCGGCATGGACTATCTGCCGGGCGCCGCGGATTTCACACCGGAGGTCGCGAAGACCTTCCCGGTCGACTCCCTGGAAGCGGGCCGGATCGTCTGGCTGGACGCGCTGACCGTGAACGTGGACCGTACGGTGCACAGCTCCAACCTGATGGTGTGGCCGACGCTCGGCGTCGCGCCGCCGCGCCTGTGGCTGATCGACCACGGTGCCGCCCTCGTCTTCCACCACCGCTGGGACGGCTCGGACCCGACGAAGCGGTACGACTTCCGGCACCACGCCCTCGGCCACAACGCCCCGGACGTACGGGCGGCGGACGCGGAGCTGGCGCCCAGGGTCACGGAGGAGTTGCTGCGGGAGATCGTCGCCGAGGTCCCCGACGCCTGGCTGACCGACTTCGCGACCCCCGACGAGGCGCGCGAGGCCTACGTGACGTACCTCCACGCGCGCGTGCGGGCCTCCGCCGCCTGGCTGCCCACCGACTTCCCCACCCGGGAGGAACTCGCCGCCGAGGAGGCCCTCCGGGCGGCGAAGACACAGCAGGGCCGTCCGAACTGGCTGAAGCGGGTCCCCGACCTGCACGGCAAACCGGCGGCGGAACAGGATTGGTCGGTACACCTCGGATGAGCCCCGCGAGCCCCGTGAGTCCCGTCGTACAGATCGAGTACTGCACCCAGTGCCGCTGGCTGCCCCGCGCGGCCTGGCTCGCACAGGAGCTGCTCACCACCTTCGAGCAGGAGCTGGGCGAGCTGTCCCTCAAGCCCGGCACCGGCGGCGTCTTCGTGGTCCGCGTCGACGGCGAGGTCGTCTGGGACCGCAAGGAGCGGGGCTTCCCGGAGCCGACGGCCGTGAAGCAGGCCGTACGCGACCGAGTGGCCCCGGGAAAGTCCCTGGGCCACTCGGACAAGTCGGCTTCCTAGAAAGCTTCCTGGGAGGTCAGCCCTTGAGCTGCTCGTACGCCGGCAGCGTCAGGAAGTCCGCGTAGTCGGCGTCGAGGGAGACCTCCAGGAGCAGGTCGTGCGCCTGCTGCCAGTGACCGGCGGCGAACGCCTCCTCGCCCAACTCGGCGCGGATGTTGGACAGTTCCTCGGCGGCGACCTTGCGGGCCAGCTCCGGCGTCGCCTTCTCACCGTTCTCGAACTCCACGCCCGCGTTGATCCACTGCCAGATCTGCGAGCGGGAGATCTCGGCGGTGGCCGCGTCCTCCATCAGGTTGAAGATGGCGACCGCGCCGAGCCCGCGCAGCCAGGCCTCGATGTAACGGATGCCCACCTGAACGGCATTGACGAGACCGTTGTACGTCGGCTTGGCGTCCAGCGAGTCGATGGCGATCAGGTCGGCGGCCTCGACGTGGACGTCCTCGCGCAGCCGGTCCTTCTGGTTCGGCTTGTCGCCGAGGACCCGGTCGAAGGACTCCAGGGCGATCGGGACCAGGTCGGGGTGGGCGACCCAGGAGCCGTCGAAACCGTCCCCGGCCTCGCGGTCCTTGTCGGCGCGGACCTTCTCGAAGGCCACCTTGTTGACCTCGGCGTCCCGGCGGGACGGGATGAACGCCGCCATGCCGCCGATCGCGTGCGCGCCGCGCTTGTGGCAGGTGCGGACGAGGAGTTCGGTGTACGCCCGCATGAACGGGGCCGTCATCGTGACCAGGTTGCGGTCCGGGAGGACGAACTTGGCGCCGCCGTCACGGAAGTTCTTGACGATGGAGAAGAGATAGTCCCAGCGGCCGGCGTTCAACCCGGAGGCGTGGTCGCGGAGTTCATAGAGAATCTCCTCCATCTCGTACGCCGCCGTGATCGTCTCGATCAGGACGGTGGCGCGGATGGTGCCCTGCGGGATGCCGACGTAGTCCTGCGCGAAGACGAACACGTCGTTCCACAGGCGGGCTTCGAGGTGCGACTCGGTCTTCGGGAGGTAGAAGTACGGGCCCTTGCCGAGGTCGAGCAGGCGCTGGGCGTTGTGGAAGAAGTAGAGCCCGAAGTCGACGAAGGCGCCCGGGACTTGGGAGCCGTCGGCGTCGACGAGGTGGCGCTCGTTGAGGTGCCAGCCGCGCGGGCGCATGACGACCGTCGCGAGCTCCTCGTTCGGGCGCAGGGCGTAGGACTTGCCGGACTTCTCGTCGGTGAAGTCGATGTTCCGGGTGTAGGCGTCGGCGAGGTTGACCTGGCCGAGGACGACGTTCTCCCAGGTGGGCGCCGAGGCGTCCTCGAAGTCCGCGAGCCAGATCTTCGCGCCCGAGTTGAGCGCGTTGATCGTCATCTTGCGGTCGGTCGGGCCGGTGATCTCGACGCGGCGGTCGTCGAGGGCCGCGGGGGAGGGGGCGACCTTCCAGGAGTCGTCCGCGCGGATCGCGGCGGTCTCCGGGAGGAAGTCGAGCGTGGAGGTGCGGGCGATCTCGGCGCGGCGCTCCGCTCGGCGGGCGAGGAGCTCTTCACGACGGGGCGTGAACCGGCGGTGCAGCTCGGCCACGAAGGCGAGGGCCGCGTCGGTGAGCACCTCCTCCTGCCGGGGCAGGGGCTCGGCGTCGACGATGGCCAGCGGGGACGGCGCTGGTGCGGACATGAGCTGTCACTTCCTTCAGCGAGCGTGGCACCGGGTGCCAGTCGAACCGGGTACGGCGAGCAACGCCCCAGGAGCGGTAGGGCGCTTCTGAACAGTGGATACTAGTTTCCTCATCGTGGAAGTTCAATGGTTTGTTGATATCGAGATTCTCCGAGTCGAGGCAGCGTGGCGCTCAGTGCCACCCCGCTCACTCAAGGTGGTACAGATCTTCGGCGGTGTCGATGTCGAAGGGCCGGGCGATGTCCCCGCACTCGATGAGCGAGACCCGCGCGGCGTGTTCCCTCAGGTACGCGCGTGCCCCTCGGTCCCCGGTCGCAGTCGCGGCGATCCCCGCCCAGTGCGCGGCACCGAACAGCACGGGATGCCCCCGTACGCCGTCGTAGGCGGCGGCGACCAGCGACTGCGGCGACTCGTACGCACCGAGCACGCGCGCGTACGCCTCGGCCCCGATACCGGGCTGATCGACGAGCGACACCAGCACGGCCCGCGCGTCCGTGCCGGAGAACGAGTCGAGCCCCGCTCGAAGCGAGGACCCCATGCCCTGCTCCCACTCGGGGTTGTCCACGAGCACACAGCCGTCGAGCCGCGCGGTCTTCCGTACGGCGTCGGCGGCGGCGCCCAGCACCACGTGCACGCGCGTGCAGCCGGCCGCGCGCAGGGCGCCCACCGCGTGCTCCACGAGCGGCCTTCCGCGATGTCCGAGCAACGCCTTGGGCCGCCCGCCGAGCCGCCGGCCGCCCCCCGCGGCGAGGATCAGCCCGGCCACCTGGTGTTCGTCGTCCGTCATGCGTCCTGCATACCTGAAGCCCCGGTGAGTGGCCGGTTTCGCAGGGCTGAATTTCGGTCCGCGGAGTGGCGCGCGCCCTCCCGGGTGGCGTTTACTGACCGGCGTCCCCGGCGCCTGACCAACGCCACGGGGCGGTTTCGGGCGGGATCACGACGGAGGGCGCACAACGGCGTGCGCGGGGGGAGAGCTGTGTTGCGGAGCTTGGGGCAGAGGCCAGTGACCGGCAGCGACGAGGACCCTAGGGTGGCGGGCCTGCGGACCGCGGTGTCCCGGCTGCGCCGCGAACTCGCCGCGCACCCCGCCGAGTTCCCCGACCGCGCCATCGCCGAGGACGAACTCGCGGCGCTGGCCGCGATGACCACCGACGGCGCCCCGGAGATCCCCCGCCTGCGCCGCTCCCTGCTGCTGATCGCGGGCGCGATCGGCTCGGTCAGCGCACTGTCGCGGGGGCTGTCGGACGTACGGGACGCGGTGGACCTGTTCGGGGAGCCGCGCCGGTAGCGGACGTTCCCCCGGGCCCTCCGGTCCGTTACGAGGGGTTCTGGGTGGCCAGCGCCTCGGACAGCTCGCCCGCCACCTGCTGGAGCACGGGGACGATCTTGTCGGTGGCCGCTTCCGTGACCCGTCCCGCCGGACCGGAGATCGAGATCGCCGCGGCGGTGGGGGAGTTGGGTACCGACACCGCGAGGCAGCGCACGCCGATCTCCTGCTCGTTGTCGTCGACCGCGTAACCGGTGCGGCGCACGTCCTCCAGGGCCGCGAGGAACCCCTCCGGAGTGGTGATCGTCTTCTCCGTGGCGGCCGGCATGCCCGTACGGGCCAGCAGCGCGCGCACCTCGTGGTCCGGGGTGTTCGCGAGCAGTGCCTTGCCCACACCCGTGGAGTGGGGGAGCACCCGCCGGCCGACCTCGGTGAACATGCGCATCGAGTGCTTCGACGGCACCTGGGCGACGTACACGATCTCGTCCCCGTCGAGCAGCGCCATGTTCGCCGTCTCGCCGGTCTCCTCGACCAGGCGGGCCAGGTAGGGGCGGGCCCAGGTGCCGAGCAGGCGGGACGCCGACTCGCCGAGGCGGATCAGACGGGGGCCGAGCGCGTACCGGCGGTTCGGCTGCTGACGGACGTATCCGCAGGCCACGAGCGTGCGCATCAGACGGTGGATGGTGGGCAGCGGCAGCCCGCTGCTCGCGGAGAGCTCGCTGAGGCCGACCTCGCCGCCCGCGTCCGCCATCCGCTCCAGCAGATCGAAGGCGCGCTCGAGGGACTGGACCCCGCCACTGGCGGACTTGGCGGAGTCGGTGGTGCTGGCGCTGGACGCAGGCACGGCGCGTTCCTTTCGGGTGGCAGGAAGGGCAGAAGCCTACCCGCCAGTCGGTTGACTGCCCGCTGGTACGTAGCTACGTTCTGCCTGTCGGAATTCTAATTCCGCTTTGTGGAAACGTCCAGAGTGTGGCGGGTCGAAGCCCTGTGAAGCAGTGTGCCCTTGACGGCGCGGAAGCGGGAGTGAAGACTCCTTCAACAGAACGTTGAATTCCGTTACGTGGAAGTAAATCCCGTTTCTCGGAAGTAACAACGGCGACAGAGAGGGGTCCGGGTGTCCGACGTAGAACTGGTGCTGCGCTCGACGCACGTCATCACTCCGGAAGGGACGCGCGCCGCATCGGTCGCCGTCTCCGCCGGGAAGATCACGGCCGTCCTGCCGTACGACGCTCCCGTCCCGGAGGGTGCCCGTCTGGAGGACGTCGGCGACCATGCCGTCCTGCCCGGACTGGTCGACACCCATGTGCACGTCAACGACCCGGGCCGCACCGAGTGGGAGGGCTTCTGGACCGCCACGCGCGCGGCGGCGGCCGGCGGCATCACCACCCTCGTCGACATGCCCCTCAACTCCCTGCCGCCCACGACGACGGTCGACCACCTCCGTACGAAGAAGGACGTCGCCGCCGACAAGGCCCACATCGACGTCGGCTTCTGGGGCGGCGCCCTGCCCGACAACGTCAAGGACCTGCGCCCGCTGCACGAGGCGGGGGTCTTCGGCTTCAAGGCGTTCCTGTCCCCGTCCGGCGTCGACGAGTTCCCGCACCTCGACCAGGACCGACTCGCCCAGTCCCTCGCCGAGATCACCTCCTTCGGCGGTCTGCTGATCGTGCACGCCGAGGACCCGCACCACCTGGAGGCGGCCCCGCAGCAGGGCGGCCCGAAGTACACCGACTTCCTCGCCTCGCGCCCGCGCGACGCCGAGGACACCGCGATCGCCCAACTCATCGCCCAGGCGAAGCGGTTGGACGCGCGCGTGCACGTCCTGCACCTCTCGTCGAGCGACGCGCTCCCGCTGATCGCCACCGCCAAGGCCGAGGGTGTCCGCATCACGGTCGAGACCTGCCCGCACTATCTGACGCTGACCGCCGAGGAAGTCCCCGACGGCGCCAGCGAGTTCAAGTGCTGCCCGCCGATCCGCGAGTCCGCCAACCAGGACCTGCTCTGGCAGGCGCTGGCCGACGGCCTCATCGACGTCGTCGTCACCGACCACTCGCCGTCGACGGCCGACCTCAAGACCGATGACTTCGCGACCGCGTGGGGCGGCATCTCCGGCCTTCAGCTGAGCCTGGCGGCCGTCTGGACCGAGGCACGCAAGCGCGGTCACTCCCTGGAGGACGTCGTCCGCTGGATGTCCACGCGCACCTCCGAACTGGTCGGCCTGGACCAGAAGGGCGCCATCGAGGCCGGCCGCGACGCCGACTTCGCGGTCCTCGCCCCCGACGAGACCTTCACCGTCGACCCGGCCGCACTCCAGCACCGCAACCGTGTGACGGCGTACGCGGGCAAGACCCTGTACGGCGTGGTCAAGTCGACCTGGCTGCGCGGCGAACGCATCGTCGCGGACGGCGAGTTCACGGACCCGAAGGGCCAACTCCTCACGCGCACCCACTGATCTTCCCCCGAAAAGGGGCCCCGCACCCGCAGCGGCCGACGACCGAAAGGCACACATCAAGTGACGGCGATTCCGAGCTTCACCGGCGACGCGAACCCTTACGGCGGCGGCGACCCGTACGCCGACTACCGCACCGCCGACTTCCCCTTCACCCAGTACGCCGACCTCGCCGCCCGGCAGCTCGGCGCCGGAGTCATCGCCGCCAACGACGAGTTCTTCGCCCAGCGCGAGAACCTGCTGCTGCCCGGGCGCGCCGAGTTCGACCCCGAGCACTTCGGGCACAAGGGCAAGATCATGGACGGCTGGGAGACCAGGCGCCGCCGGGGAGCGTCCGCCGAGCACCCGTGGCCGACGGCCGAGGACCACGACTGGGCCCTGGTCCGCCTCGGTGCGCCCGGCGTGATCCGCGGGATCGTCGTCGACACCGCCCACTTCCGCGGCAACTACCCGCAGGCGGTGTCGGTCGAGGCCACCTCGGTGGCGGGCTCGCCCTCCCCCGGGGAACTCCTCGGCGACGACGTGAAGTGGACGACCCTGGTCCCCCGCACCGCGGTCGGCGGCCACGCGGCCAACGGCTTCGAGGTGGCGGTCGAGCAGCGCTTCACCCACCTCCGCGTCAACCAGCACCCCGACGGCGGCATCGCCCGCCTCCGCGTCTACGGCGAGGTCGTCCCGGACCCCGAGTGGCTGTCGGTCCTCGGCACCTTCGACGTGGTCGCCCTGGAGAACGGCGGCCAGGCCGAGGACGCCTCCAACCTCTTCTACTCCCCGGCCTCCAACACCATCCAGCCCGGCCGCTCCCGCAAGATGGACGACGGCTGGGAGACCCGCCGCCGCCGCGACCAGGGCAACGACTGGATCCGCTACCGCCTGGTGTCCCAGTCCCAGATCCGCGCGATCGAGATCGACACGGCGTACCTGAAGGGCAACAGCGCCGGCTGGGCGTCGGTCTCCGTGAAGGACGGCGAGAACGGCGACTGGCGGGAGATCCTCCCGCGCACCCGCCTCCAGCCCGACACCAACCACCGCTTCGTCCTCCCGACCCCGGCGGTCGGCACGCACGCACGCGTGGACATCTTCCCGGACGGCGGCATCTCGCGGCTGCGGCTGTTCGGTTCGCTGACGGAGACGGGGGTGGCGACGCTGACGGCTCGCCACCAGGAGCTGGGCGGCTAGCGCGGCTTGCCCCCGTGAGGCGCACCGGAGGGTCAACTTCGGTGCGCCTCGCTATCGTTGATCCCGTCGGTGTCGAGGGGCCGGGGGGATCCGATGGGCGTGCTGCTGTACTACCCGACCGTCAACCCGCCCACCGAGGTGCTCCACCAGGCGCTGCTGTACTGGGACGGGATCGCCTCCGTCGTACCGCGCGACCCACAGGTGTACGACGCCGTCGTGGGCGAGGAGCTCAAGCGGCTGGAGGAGCGGGAGCTGTACCGGCCGCTCGCGTTCAGCGAGGAGTCCTTGGACGTGCTCGACCCGTTGGGACGGGCCGGCCCCTCCTGGCGCTCGGGGCAGGCCTCGACCGTCCTCATGGAGGAACTCCGGCGGCTCGCCGCGCGTCCGGACCCACCGCGGCCCACGACGCCGGCCGAGGCAGTGCTCTACACGTCGAAGATCAGCTACCCGGTCGAGGCGGCGCTGCGGGCCATGGGACTGGCGACCAGCGACGGCTGGGGGACGCTGAACGTCTCCCGAGAGGTGCAGGCACTGATCGTCGGCGTCCTGGCCCGTGAGTTCGCCCACCACCCGGACGTCGCCTTCTTTCCGTACACGGACAACGAGACGGCGTACCGCAACAGCCTGCGCCCCGCGTCCCCGGCGGTGCGGGCCCTGGCCTGGGAGGTCGAGCTCGGGCGGCTGCTTCCGGTGCCCGCCCCCGGTACCCCGACCGCCGATGTCCTCGCCTTCCGGGACAGGTACCCGGACGAGCGGCGGCGTCTGATGCGCGCCCTGCACCGCCTGCTCGGCGATCTGCGCCGCGACTACGAGCACCCGGCGGACGTGTTCGCCCAGCTCAGGCACGAGCTCTCCGAGGCCCTGGAGGACTACCGGGCTGCCGGTCGCAGCAGCCGTACGGCCTGGGTGCACCGCTCGGTCACGGTGTCCGTCGCGCTCGCGGCCGCGGCCAGCGGGGCGCTGCTGCTGCCGGACCTCGGCTGGCTCCTCGGCACGGTCGGCGGCTACGCGCTCAACGTGGCCACGCGAGAGATCCGCCCGCTCCGCGAGGCACGTGAGGAACACGAGTTCAGCTACCTGCACCGGGTGCGCGGCGGACTTGTCTGAGGGAGGCGGCGGATGACGCTCAAGGCACGGGTCTTCGGCAGAGCACGGCTGGAGTCGGGGCGCCTGACCGTTCGTATTCTCACCAAGAGTGGTTGGCAGGAGGTGTTCTCGGTGGAACTGGAGACGCACCGCCGCCGGATCGCCCGATGGCCCATGGTGTGGGACGAGATCGACCGGCACCTTCGCAGGCACGGGTACGAGCGCAGTACTCCGGTGCCGGTCGATGAGCCGGAGGAGGGTGTGGAGTTCGCCGTGGCGGGCTGGAGCCAGAGGGCCCCACGCGCGCGATACGCGGCCGCGGGCATGGAACCGGACCTCGTCGCGCTGACGCTGCCGCCGACCGAGGTGGGGGAGATACGGCGAGCTCTCGACGCGCTCGGAACCGGCCTCGACGACTGGAGCCGGCGTGCCGTTGTCTCGCTCACGACGGGGCTGGACGAGGCCGACGCGGTGACGGTGCTGCTGCCGGCCGACCACGCGGGCTCTCTCTGGTACCTGCTCGGCGAGGCCGACCACTGGCAGCGAGGACTCGACGACGACTCGGTACGCGCGCTGGAGAGCCTCGCCGGGCACCTGGAACGGAGCCGACTCGTCGTCGGTCCGCTGCCGCACGTCCGGGAGACCCTCCAGACCGCCCTCCACGAAGCCCTCACCCGCCCGGGCGCCGAAGGGCTCGCCGCCCGCGACGAACTGCTCGGCATCGTCCGCAGATTCGCCGACGCGCACCGCACCGCCACGGCCGCGGACGACGAGGAACAACGGCGCCTCCAGGCGGAACGGACCGAGCCTGAGCAGCCCGGCCCGCCCCGCTGACCCTCACGCCGCGTGGCCCCCGTCCACCGCGAACTCGGCGCCGGTGACGTACTCCGAGCCGGCCAGGTACGCCACCATCGACGCCACCTCGTCGGCCGTCCCGAACCTCCCCAGCGCGGTCATCTCCGCCTGCCCGGAGGCATACGGCCCGTCCGCCGGGTTCATGTCCGTGTCGGTCGGGCCCGGGTGGACGATGTTCGCGGTGATCCCGCGCGGCCCCAGTTCCCGGGCGAGGGCCTTGGTGAGGCCGACCAGGGCCGACTTGCTCGTCGCGTAGAGGGTCCCGCCCGGGCCCGGCACACGCTGGGTCATGCAGGTGCCGATGGTGATGATCCGGCCCCCGGACGGCATCCGCCCGGCCGCCGCCTGCGAGGCCAGGAACACCCCCCGGACGTTCACCGCCAGCACCCGGTCCACCTCCGCGAGCGACAGCCCCTCCAGCGGACCCAGTACCCCCACCCCCACGTTGTTCACCAGCACGTCCAAGCCGCCCAGCGCCTCCGCCGTACGCTCCACCGCCCCCGCCGCCTCCTCGGCGTCCGCGGAATCCGCCCGCAGGGCCACCGCCCGCCGCCCCAGCGCCTCGACGCGCCGTACGACCTCCTCGGCCGCCTCCTTGCCGCTCGCGTACGTCAGTGCCACGTCCGCGCCCTCCCGGGCGAGCCGCAGGACCGTCGCCGCGCCGATGCCCCGGCTGCCCCCGGTGACCAGGGCGGCCTTGCCGTGCAGAGTTCCGTGAGTCGTTGTCATGCCTCCATCCCAGCGGCCCGCACGCGCGTGTGCTGGCGGCGAACGGACACGTAGCTCAGGCGGCCGTCAGCCAGGCGGAACTCTTTCCTCCGCCTCCCGCGTTCTCCTCACGTGACCCTTCAGCAAGACATCGTCGGCAACGCCATGCAGATGGCGGTCGTCAGCCTCCAGCCCGGCCAGACCGTGTACTGCGAGGCCGGAAAGTTCCTGTTCAAAACCACGAACGTGACCATGGAGACCCGCCTGAGCGGCCCGTCCGGCAGCGGCGGCGGTCAGCAGCCGCAGGGCGGCGCCGGCGGCATGGGCGGCATGCTCCGCCAGGCCATGGGCACCGCCATGCAGGTCGGTCAGCGCGCCCTCGCGGGCGAGTCGCTGGCGTTCCAGTACTTCACCTCGACCGGCGGCGAGGGCACCGTCGGCTTCGCGGGCGTCCTGCCGGGCGAGATGCGCGCGCTGGAGCTGGACGGCACGCGCGCGTGGTTCGCGGAGAAGGACGCGTTCGTCGCCGCAGAGTCCACCGTCGACTTCGGCATCGCCTTCCAGGGCGGCAAGACCGGCCGCAGCGGGGGCGAGGGCTTCATCCTGGAGAAGTTCACCGGCCGCGGCACCGTGATCATCGCCGGCGCCGGCAACTTCATCGACCTCAACCCGGCCGACTTCGGCGGCCGTATCGAGGTCGACACGGGCTGTGTCGTCGCCTTCGAGGAGGGCATCCAGTACGGCGTCCAGCGTGTCGGCGGCCTGAACCGGCAGGGGCTCATGAACGCCGTCTTCGGCGGCGAGGGGCTGTCGCTGGCCACCTTGGAGGGCAACGGCCGCGTCATCCTCCAGTCCCTCACCATCGAGAGCCTCGCCAACGCCCTGAAGAAGGCCCAGGGCGGCGACAAGCAGGGCCCGACGGGCGGCCTGTTCTCGACGAACGCCGGCTGATCCACGCGCCGCCGATGAGTTGCGGGTGCCGGTGGGGTCTGAGGTGATGACAACAGACCCCACCCACGAGAGAAGGCACCCGTCATGGGCAAGCTCGTCTCGCAGATCTTCGTCAGCCTCGACGGCGTCTACCAGGCCCCCGGCGGACCCGAGGAGGACCCCAGGGGAGGCTTCTCGCAGGGCGGCTGGACCGCCCCGTTCGACGACGAGGACTTCGGCCGCTTCGTCACCGAGGTCTTCGGCCAGGTCGGCGCGTTCCTCCTCGGCCGCCGTACGTACGACATCTTCGCCGGGTACTGGCCCAAGGTGACCGACCCCGACAACCTCATCGCCGCCCAGCTCAACACCCTGCCGAAGTTCGTCGCCTCGTCCACCCTCACCGACCCCGAGTGGGCCAACACCACCGTGATCAGCGGCGACCTGGCCAAGGAGGTCACCGCCCTCAAGGAGCGCACCGACGGCGAGCTCCAGCTCCACGGCAGCGGCGCCCTCCTCCAGTCCCTGGTGAACCTGGACCTGATCGACACCTTCCACCTGATCACCGTCCCGGTGGTGCTGGGCGCGGGCCGCCGCCTCTTCGCCGAGGGCAGCCTCCCGACCGCCTTCCGGCACCGCAGCGGCCTGATCACTTCGACCGGCGTCTCCATCCAGACGTACGACAAGGCCGGGCGCCCGGAGTACGGCTCCTTCGACCTCCCCGAAAACGCCTAGCCCAAGATCCGTGCCGCCGGTACGGTGATCGCTCCGCGTGCGAGCCGCCGATGTCTCCACATGACCGTGGGAGACCGGGAGAGCCGCCCAGATGTCCTCGATCGCCGTACCGGGCGCCCTCGCGCCCCGCCGCACCTGGCTGACCGACCTGCCCGTCCTGCTCGTGGCGGTGGTGTGGGGCGCGAGCTATCTCGCCGCCAAGGACATCACCACCGCGCGGACGGTGATCGCGGTCCTGGTGCTGCGCTTCGCGATCGTCCTGCCGGTCCTGGCCATCGCGGGATGGCGCTCGCTGCGCGCCCTGAGCGCCGCCCAGTGGCGCGGGGCCGGACTGCTCGGGCTGATCCTCAGCGGGATCTTCCTGCTGGAGACGTACGGCGTCGTCCACACCTCGGCCACCAACGCGGGCCTCATCATCAGCCTCACGATGATCTTCACGCCGCTCGCCGAGGCCGCCGTCACCCGGACCCGCCCCTCCCGGGCGTTCCTCGGCGCCGCCGCCCTCTCCGTGCTCGGCGTCGTCCTGCTCACCCAGGGCGGCGGCTTCACCAGCCCCTCCCTCGGCGACCTGCTCATGCTGCTCGCGGCCCTCGCCCGTACGGTCCACGTCCTCGCCATGTCCCGCGTCAAGGCCGTCCAGGGCGCCGACGCGCTCTCCCTGACCACCGTCCAACTCGGCGCCGCCGTAGCCGTGTTCGCGGTCCTGGCGACCGGCGCCGACGCGACACCGTGGGCGACGGCAGCGGAGTTCGGGCCTCGCGAGTGGGGAGGCCTGCTGTTCCTCTCCGCCTTCTGCACGCTGTTCGCGTTCTTCGTGCAGATGTGGGCCGTCCGCCGCACCTCCCCGTCCCGGGTCAGCCTCCTCCTCGGCACCGAGCCCCTGTGGGCCGCCCTGGCCGGCATCGCCCTCGGCGGCGAACGGCTCGGCGTGCTCGGCCTGTCGGGCGGCGCGCTGGTGCTGGTCGGGACGGCGTGGGGGCGCCGGTCGGCGGGCTGACGCAGAACCGCCCTGTCCCGCGCGGTGACGATGTGGGGGGTGCGCGGGACAGGGCGGTTCAGTGGTGCGTGCCACCTGACGGGTGGCGGGTCGCACTGTTCCTCGGGCCGATCCGTGGGGGGACTAGCAGCCGTAGTCGATCAGATCGAACGTCGCGTAGTGGTCGGCGGTGTAGTAGTCCTCCTGGTACTCCTCACCGGTGACGATCCGGCGAGCTCCGCGCGTAGACGAACCAGGTGTCTTGACCGTGTACTCGTGGTAGTACCCGCTCGACTGCGCGGGCAGGACGCCTTCCCGGTTCTGGAAGACGCTGCCGTCCTGCGAGTACGGGAAGGGACCGCCGGCCTCGATCAGCTCCAGCGTGTCGTACGCCTGCGAGGGCAGGTCGCTGTAGCAGATGCTGCCGACCGCGGCGGCCGCCGGCGTGGCGGTGACGGTGCCGCCGATGAAGAGCGCGGACAGAAGAGCGGCTGCGGCGCCGATTCGAGTGGCGCGTGGGGGGAATCTCATGCCGACATGATGACGCGCGTAGACAGTGGCATGTCAATGACAACTCCGGAGATTTTTCCCGTCAAGTCCGATGAGTTTTCCCGGAGTTAACTTCGCCCACGGCTCCCGGCGGCGGCGAACAGCGCGACCGCCAGCACCACCAGGGCCACGCTCGCGTAGATCTCGTAGCCGTCGAGGAAGCCGAGCCGCTGGACGAGCCCCCAGTGCAGATCGGTGAACTCGTGCAGCAGACCGGCGACGCCCTGCACCAGAGCGAGGAATCCGAGTGCTTCCAGCAGTTGCTTCATACCGCCCACGCTCGCCTCTCGGTGCTTTCGCCGTCATCGGCCACGGGGCGGGACGCGGCCGCGGAAGGTCGCGCCCTCCCCGCCCCGGCCGCGCCGAAAGTCTCCGGTCCCGCGACTTTGGTCGGCGATCCCGTCCGCACGGAGGTGCCCGGGTCCCCGGCTGCGTAGATTTGTCGACCGTGAGCGCAGACAAGCCGGTGGCGGTGCCCCGGACATACGCGGGGCCGCGCTGGCTGCTGCCCTCGGCCGTCCTCAAGGAACTCGACCCGGACACCGAGCGCCCCGGACGGCGGCCCCGGCGCACCGCGCGCGACTGGCTCGTCGACTTCAGCTGCTTCGCGGTGGCCGTGTTCATCGGCCTGGTCGGCGCGGACGCCGTGACCTCCAACCCGCATGTCCCGGACAGCGTCGCCCGCCTGGACCAGATCCTCGGCGCGGTCGCCTGCGCCGCGGTGTGGCTGCGCCGCCGCTGGCCCGTCGGACTGGCCGCCGCCTCCCTCCCCGTCGGGCTCGTCTCGGACACCGCGGGCGGCGCCTGCGTCATCGCCCTGTTCACGCTCGCCGTGCACCGGCCCTTCCGGTACGTGGCCTGGCTGGGCGGCGCCAACATCGCGCTGATCCCGCTCTACTTCTGGATGCGCCCCGACCCCGAACTGCCCTACCTGGCCGCCGTCGTCATCTTCGTCCTCATGGCCGCGGTGGTGATCGCCTCGGGCATGGTCGTACGGTCCAAACGCCAGCTCGTGATGAGCTTCCAGGACCGGGCCCGGCGCGCCGAGACCGAGGCCCGGCTCCGCGCGGAGCAGGCGCAACGGCTGGCCCGCGAGGCCATCGCCCGCGAGATGCACGACGTCCTCGCCCACCGCCTCACCCTGCTCAGCGTCCACGCGGGCGCGCTGGAGTTCCGGCCCGACGCACCCCAGGAGGAGGTCGCCCGCGCGGCCGGCGTCATCCGGGAGAGCGCGCACGAGGCACTCCAGGACCTGCGCGAGATCATCGGCGTCCTGCGCGCGGGCGACCACGACGACACCGGGCGCCCCCAGCCGACCCTCGCCGCCCTGGACGCACTCGTCGCCGAGTCCCGCGAGGCCGGCATGAAGGTCACCCTCGACACCCGCGTCACCGACCCCGCCACCGTCCCCGCCTCCATCGGCCGCACCGCCTACCGCATCGCCCAGGAAGGCCTCACCAACGCCCGCAAACACGCCCCCGGCACGGAAGTCACCGTCGCCGTCGAGGGCGCCCCCGGCGAAGGCCTCACCATCACGGTCCGCAACCCGGCCCCCGAGGGCGAGGTGACCCCCGTACCGGGGTCCGGGCAGGGGCTGATCGGGCTACGGGAGAGGGCGACGCTGGCTGGGGGGAGGCTGGAGAGCGGGGCGAGGGCGGAGGGCGGGTTCGAGGTGCGGGCTTGGCTGCCGTGGGGGTGAGGGGCGGGGTACTAGCCTGCCGCAGCGGCTGACGCGAGGGGGCGAGGTGCTCGCCGCCCGCCGCCGCGGCTGACGCCCCCGCTTCACCCCGCCCCGTCTCCGCCCCCCGCACCGACTCTGCACCATGCGCCACCTGATCCGCCCAACACGCCCCAACTCCGCCCCGGCCGCGACCGGGTGACGCCCTGTCAAATTCCGTTCGGCGCTTCCCGAAGCCGCCCTCACCCCGCTCCGCCCGCGATCCGGTGACGCTCTGTCGACGCCTCTTCGCCGCTCCCCGAACCAGCCTCACTCCGTCAGTCACCGCCCCAACTCCGCCCCACCCGCGACCGGATGACGCCCCGTCAACCCCCCGTCTCCGTCCCCCGAACCCGCTAGCGTGGTCCGTTGTGCGGCACTTGTGGCCGGTGCGGCGGGCCCGCGATCATGGGGGGCATGTCTCCTGGTGCTGCGGAGTTCGAGGTCGCGTCGGTCCTCAGGGAGGTGAAGATGGTCCGGGTGGAGGGCCTGGTCCGGATCCGTGACCTGGACCTTCCGCTGCTGAGGCGGGCGGCCGCCCCGCACTCCGGCGCGCTCACCGACGCCTGGCCCGTCGAGGTCGAGGACCTGCTGCGGGTCGCCGTGGCCCGGCTCGGCGGAGGCACGCTCCAGACGGCGGCCGAGTTCACGCTGGGCCTGGCACCGGGGATGCGCGACCGCCCCGCGGCGGACCGGCGCAGGCTCGCCGCACGGGCGTACAGCGTCAGCGTCGAGCGGTTCCGCAAGAGCCAGGAGGAGATGGTCCTCGGCCAGATCGCCGAGCAGGTGTGCTGGCTCGCCGGCGTCGGCGCGCGACGCGCCACGGGGACCGGCCCCGCCCTGCTCGCCCCGCATCTGCAACACCGCTTCCTGCGCGTCGGGCCCCTCGACGTGACACTCCATGTGCACCCCGTCGAACTCCTCCGGAACGTGGACGTGATCGTTTCACCGGCCAACACCCATCTCGCCCTGCCCGAGATCTTCAAGGCATCCGTACCGGCCGCACTGCGCCGCGCCGGTGCGGTGCGCGACGCGCGGGGCGACGTGACCCACGACCCCGTCCACGAGGAACTGGACGAGTGGCGCCGGAAGAACGGAGTTTCGGGACGACCGGTCCTCCCCGGAACCGTCGCGCCGACCGGGCCCGGGGCTCTCGCCGCGCGCGGAGTCCGCCGTATCTACCACGCGGCCGTCACCGTCCCCCGGCCCGGCACCAACGACTACGACGTCACCCCGCAGGACGTCGCCGGCGCCGCGGCCCGCGCACTCGCCCTGATGGACGAGGAACGCGACGCCCACGACCCGCCGTTGCGCACGATCTGCTTCCCCCTGCTGGGCGCGGGACGCGGCGGTCTGCCCCCGCAGTACAGCGTCAGCGCCCTGTGGTCCGCGCTGGCCGCCGACCCCACCGCCGACCGCGAACTCCATCTCGTCGTCCGCAGACCCCTCCTCGCGGAGCTGGTCACGGAGGTGCTCGGCGCGACCCAACAGCCCTTGAACGCGGCGGAGTCGGCGGAGTCGGCGGGGGAGGGCGCGTGCGGATGATCCCCCTTCGTCGCGCCCAGGCGCGCGTCCCAACAGCTTTCGAGGACACCGGAGTCACAGAGGGAGCGTGCGTGCGGCAGAACGCCTTCGTCGTGCGGATGATCCCCTTCGCTGTGCTCGGCCCGCCCCAACAGCCGTTACCGACACCGGAGTCGACCAGGGAGCGTGCCCGCCGATGAACCCCTTCGTCGTACTCGCCGCGTTCGCCGCCGACTTCGGCCGTCTGTCCCGGCTGCTCGCCCCTGCCGCACTGCGAGCCCTCGGCGACCGGCTCGCCGAGCTGCGGGCCGCCGGGCCGGATCAGCGCACCGCAGCCGAGCGGGCGGCCCGGACCCTCCTGGACGCCCTCCCGGCGGCGGAGGCCGCACGGCTGGGCCGGGACGGTGGCGGCGGCGATGGTGACGGTGACGGTCAGGGGCGGTTCGTGGACGCGTCAGACGCCGCGCAGTACGAGGGGTTCGACGCCGCCGACCTGTGCCTGCTGGTGCTCGACGGGAACCCGATGGTCGGGCCGGTCCTGGGCGCCGTACGACAACGACTGCTCGCACAGCCCATGTCGGAGTGGTGGCCCGAGGCCGATCCGCGGCTCATAGCCCTGTCGGGGGACGACGGCCGGACACTGCTCCCGCTGTTCCAGTTCGAGGCCGGGACCATGCCGTGGCGGATCGTGCCGGAGGTCAACGCCGTGCTGCGCGCCGAGGCCGATCCGTGGGGCGCCGCCGACTGGTGGCTGTCCCGCACGACATGGTGGGACGGTACCCCCGCCGGTCTGCTCGGCCGCGACCGGGACGCCGAACTGCTGGGCGCCGCACGGGCCTTGGTGGCCGCCGACGGGGAAGGGGAGTGACCGATGGGCAAGTACCCGCCGCCCGAGAAGCTGCCCGGCGAACCCACCCGCGCCGTCCTGCGCGCCGGCACGCCCGTCTACCGGGTCCACTCCACGCACCGCGCGCCGACGGCGTACAACTCCCGTCCCTCGCACCCCTTCTACTACGGCGGCCGCTTCGACAGCACCCCGTACGACCCCTACGGCTACCTCTACATCGGCTTCGGGGTCGGCGCTGCCGTGAGCGAGGTGCTGCTGCGCTCGCTGCCCTTCGAGGGCGACGGCGGACCGCGGCTGCTGCCGCGTGTCGCGTTCGAGCGGCGGAGTCTGTCCTTCCTGCGGCTGACCGCCGACGTCGAGGTGGTGTCGCTGATGTCCGGCGCGGACCTCGCGGCGGTGGCGCAGGACACCTGGCTGGTGCACACCGAGGGCGCGGACTATCCGCAGACCCGGGACTGGGGACACTGGATCCGCCATCGGACGAAACCCTGGGCGCAGGGCTTCGTCTGGCCGTCGAAACGCGAGCCCGCCGACCGGGTCGCCGTGCTCTTCGAGGACCGCGGCGGGGGAGCGGTCCTGGAGGCGACGGGCGCGCCGTCCGTCGACTTCGGGACCGAGGAGGGCGAGCGCTGGCTCAACGGCGTCCTCGCGCCGTACAGGACACAGGCCGCGCCACGGCGGCCGGAACGGACGATCTGAAGTGCCGCAGCACGCCTACGACTTGCACGCGCTGCTCTACGAGATCCAGCAGGGCGCGCACCAGGGGCTGAATGACGCCCAGGACATGGTCCGGCTCACCTCCCTGGTGCTCGGCCATCTGGGCTGTGCCTCGGGGCGCGAGGCGTACGACATGCTCTACGAGGACTGGAAGGCGTTGCCCCGGGGCACCACGATGTCCGGTCTGCGCGCGGGGCAGATCATCAGCATCCTTCCCCACCTCATGTTCGACCGGCCGGTCGCCGACGAGGGGCGGCAGCGGGAACTCCTCGACGAGGCGCGGAAGTACGGGCCGCAGGAACAGGCCTGGCAGGCCGGCGTTCTGGGCGTGAGCGGCATGCAGGCGATGCAACACCTGGGCGACCCGGCGGAGTTGGAGGCTTCGCTGGCCCGCCTGGAGGAGGCCCGCGACATGCTGCCGCCCGGCAGCCCCCAGCGGGACGCGGTCGAGGTCTCCCATGCCGGAGCCCGTATCCTCCTGGCCCAACTCGGCGGCGGCGAGGACGACTTCGACTCCGCCGTCGAGGACCTGGCCCGGCTCGTCGACTCCCCCGCCTTCGGTGAGCAGCAGCGGCTGCTCCTGGCCGTGCAGCTGGCCGGATACCGCTCCCACCAGGCCACCCGGCGCGAGGACGAGGCCGAACTCGCCCTGCGGATCGCGGAGATGGAGTCCGGCCTGGCGCGCATGTCGCCCGACCAGATGGACCGGCCCAACCTGGAGGCCTACCTCGACGCCGCCCGCGGCAACCTGGTGGTCCTCCGTGCCCGCCGCACCGGCGAAGACCTCACCGCGGCGGACTTCCCGCCCGCGACTCCCCTGGACGAGGTGCGACGTCAACTCGCCACCGTCCCGGAGAACGCGCGGATCGACCGGCTCGGCGACGTCGGCCTCACCCGGGCGACGCGCGCCATGCTCGCCGGCGACCACCGGGGCACGATGGAGGCGCTCGCCCTGGTCGAGGGGGCCATGGATCTGCTGGAGCCCGACGACGAACGGTGGCTCCGCAACGCCGGCATCCTCGGCATGGCCCACTGCATGCTCGCCATGAACGCCATCGCACCCCCCGCCGACTGCCCCCACCACCTGGACCAGGGCATCTCCTGGCTGCGCCACACCCTCAAGCTGACCGGCGGACCGGACCATCCCATCTGGGGGAACACCGGGATGGCGCTCGCCATGGCGTACCGGGTGCGCGGCGACTACCTGCATCCGCGCGACCGCCACGCCAAGCGCCGCAACCACGAGGAGTCCCGGCGCGTCGGCCTCGACGCGCTGCGGGCCGCGGCCTGGCAGGGCATCCTCCAGTCCGGTACCGCCCACGCCGCCGAGACCGCCCGGCGGGCCGGCGAGAACGCGCTCGACGTGGCCCGCTGGTGCATCGCCGACGGCGCCCACGCCGACGCCGTCCGCGCACTCGACGCCGGACGGGGCCTCGCCCTGCACGCGGCGACGGTGTCGACCACCGTGCCCGACCTGCTGGCCGCCGCGGGGCAGCCGCAACTCGCCGACGAATGGCGCCGTGCCGGTGCCGTGGTCGCGCCTCAGCCGGAGGCCGGGCTGACCCTCGCGGGGCAGCTGCCCCTCTCCGGCCCGTCCAGCCGGCTGCGCCGCCGGGTCCTCCAGGCGCTCTCCGCGTCCCCCCTGCGGCAGCGGCTGCTGGACGCGCCGTCCCCCGAGGAGATCGGCGCGGCCCTGCGCACCATGGGGAGGACCGCTCTCGTCTACCTGGTCCCCGGCAGCGCGGAGGATCCGAGCCTGACGGACCGGATGTTCTTCGGCCGGTACGCCGACGAAGGGCAGGCGCTCATCGTCTCGGCCGACGGCAGCACCCGGGCCCTGCCCCTGCCCCGACTCCTCGTCGAGGCAACGGAGTTGGCCTCCTACCGCGCCACCGGCACCCCCGGCCGCGACGCCGGCGGCCCGCCCACCGACCCCACCCCCGCCCCGCCGCCCCGCCCGGAGGTGAGCCGGGCCGCCCTGGAACGGCTCTGCGACTGGGCCGGTACGGCGGTGATGGAACCGCTCCTCAAGCACCTCCCGCGCGGTTACGGCCGGGTGCCCTCCGTCGTGCTGCTGCCCATGGCGGAGCTCGGCGCCGTGCCCTGGCACGCGGCCCGGATGCCCGGACGGCGCGGCCACCGTCACGCCTGTCAGGAGACGGACATCTCCTACCTGCCCTCGGCCCGGCTGCTGTGCGAGGTCGCCGCCCGGCCCGCCGCCCGGACCCGGCAGGCCCTCGTCGTCGGCAACCCCACCCGCGACCTCCACCACGCGGGCGAGGAGGCCGACGCCATCCGCCGCGCCTTCCATCCGCAGGGCGAACTGCTGGGCCCCGGCCGGGCCACGCCCGCCGCCGTCACCGACTGGCTGCGCCGGCAGCGCGGCGGACTCCTGCACCTCGCCTGCCACGGAGTGGTGCGCCAGGGCGAGCGGCACAGCGCCTATCTCGCCCTGTCCGGCGGCGAGTTGGCGGCCGAGGAACTCACCGAGGGCAGTAGCCGCTTCCGGGAGCTGGAGCTGGTCGTGCTCGCCGCGTGCCGCACCAATGTGTCGGGGCGCGGCTACGACGAGGCGTACAGCCTGTCCACCGCGTTCCTCGTGGCCGGTGCCCGCTCGGTGATCGGCTCCCTGTGGCCGGTGCCCGACGAGGCGACGTCCCTGCTGATGTACATGACCCACCACTTCATGAGCCGCGACGGCCTCGCACCCGGACCCGCCCTGCGCAGCGCCCAGTTGTGGATGCTGGACGACCACCGCCAGGCCCCGCCCGGCATGCCCACCCAACTCCAGGGCCGCGTAGGCCGTATCAGCGGCGCCGACCTGACCGCCTGGGCCGGCTTCACCCACCTGGGCTGGTGATGCGGGGTCAGGTGACCTCGGTGCGCACCACGACCTGGGCCGTCCCCCAGCGGCCCACGTCGTGCGCCGGACCGCCCGCGTCCCGCCCGTACGTCGGCGTGGCGAGCCGCAACAGCCCGCCACCGTCGCCCTCTTGCTGCTCGCGCGGCCCCTCGCCGGGCCCGGCAGGAGGCCAGGCGGACATCCGGAACGGCGCGAGGTTCAGCTCGTTCTCGGTCACGATCACCTTCAGCCAGTCCCGCGCGAAGGCCCCCCGCACCAACGCCCGCCCCGGCGGCAGCCGCAGCCACACCGGCTCCCCGCGCCGCGCGAGACCGGCCTTGCCGGCCGCGACGAACTCGCCCTCATACAGATGCGGAGAGCTGGCGTAACGATCCGTCAGGTCCAGCAGTACGCACCACAGTTGACGGTCGGAGGCGTTGTGGACGCGGACCATCACCTGCGGCTCCCGGCCGTCCGGGGTGTACCCGCAGACGATCTCGCCGTCCGCGGAGTACTCCACCCGCCCCACCGACGTGCCCTCGACGGTCACCCGGACCAGCGACGACAGCAGGGGATCGGGATTGTGCAGCTCCAGGATGTGATGCCAACGGGCCAGATGCGTCAGGCAGTCGACGACCCGCTCCGCGTCCGCCCCCGTCCGCAACGGCAGATCGGGCACCGGATACCCGGCCCCGCCCGACACCCGCGCCCATCCGCCCGCCACGTCCACCCGCAACGGCAGCCCCTTCCCGCCGAGGGCGAGCACCGGCACCGGCGCCATGGCCGCCGACAGCAGCCGCACGGTCCCGGGGTCCCCGGAGAGCGTCACGGCGGCGGGCGTGAACGCGAGCGCGGTCGGTGTCACCGGGTGCGCCAAGTACCGGTCGTGCGGCCCCGGTTGCCAGCCGTCCGGTTCCACCAGACAGGACTCGGGCAGCACTTGGCGTACGACGACCTTGCGCGACGTCGGCCCGCCCAGCAGCGTGAACTCCGCGCCGGTCGCCCGCAGCCCGTGCGCCCTGCCGCAGTTGACCTCCCAGCCGGACGTCGTGTGCCGGAGCAGGAACGGCTCGGTCGAGACCGGATCCCCCGATAGAAAGCCGCCGTTCTCCGGGCCGCGCAGCTCGGGATGCTGGAGCGGCGTCCTCGCGCGCACCCCCTCCTCCGCCAGGGCGTGCAGCGCGCCGTACGCGGCGGTGGGCCCCAGCCGGTCGAGCGCGCCCAGCAGCGCGTGACTGAAGTAGCCGCGGAACCGCCCGTCGATGGCGTTCTCGTGCGCACGCTCGTCCGGACGGCAGGCCGCGAGCAGCACATGCCGGGCCGCCTCGGGGCCCGCGCCGCTGGCCTCCCGGACCCTGGTCGGGATCGGCCACCAGGGCTGCCAGTCCACGCCCCGGCCGGTCCCGCCGGGCGGCCCGAAGCCGAGGTCGCGGGTCGCGCCGCCCGCGTGGCAGCAGTCGAGGACCGCGAGGACATGAGTGCCGCGCGCCGCGATGCCGTCGAGCAGCGCGCCCAGCTCGGTGTCCTGGAGCATCGGTCGGCCGCGCGGCCCCAGACTGTCCTGGCACACCAGCGCCTGCGCCCAGCCGGTCGCCTCGCGCGGATCGTCCGTGCGGTACTCGCTGCCGTGCCCGCTGAACCAGAACAGCGCGGTGTCGTCCGGACCGCACCGCCCGAGATGCCGCTCCACGGCCGCCAGCACGGCCGCCCTGGACGCCTCCCCGTCGTGCAGGGCCTTGACCACGGGCGTCAACGTCCCGGTCTGCCGCCGCAGCCAACTCTCCGCTTCCCGCGCGTCGTTGACACAGCCCCGCAGCCGATGGCGTCCCGGATAGTCGTCGATGCCCACGAACAGGGCGTACACGGTGCGCATGCGACGATCTTGCCAGCAACGACAGGGCGCACACAGGGCGTTCACGGGGCGTGTGCCGGTCGGATCCGCACAACCCTATGACCCCGTGGCGTGAAGCGAGTTGACTGGGGTGAACAGATTCGGTCGGCCTCACACGGCCGCGGCACCACCAGCACCGGAAGGAACAGCAGCGTGAGCTTCGGGGGACCCGGCAATCCGTACCAACCGCCGTATCAGCCACCGCCTTCGAACCCGTACCAGCCGCCACCGGCGAACCCGTATCCGCCGCCACCGCCGAACTACGGGCCCTACGTCCCGCCCCCGCCGTATCCGAACCCCTACCCGCCGTACGTCCCGCAGCCGCGCCCGTACGTCCCGCAGGGAGGCCTGCTGGGCGGTCTGCGCGGCGCCGAATGGCCGCCGCTGCGCGACCTGTTGCGCGGCCTGCGGCAGCGGGTCCACGGCTGTGCGTGGGTGCTCCTGCTGGTGCCGTGCACCTGGTTCGTGGTGCCGGGCCTGATGGTGGCCTACGTGTTCGCCCGCTCGGCCCGCGTCAGGGCGCACCGCCTCTTCCCGCCCCGCGCCCACCGCCTCTTCCACGACCCTCAGGTGACACGCCTTCAGAAGGCGCGGGCGCTGAGCGCGGCCGCCATGACCCTCGCCCTGCTCATCGCCTACGGCAAGCCGGAGGACTTCGGCGAGGCACAGGAGCAGTACCTGATGCGGCTCGTGGTCACCCCGCCGCTGCTGCTCCTGAGCGCCCCCGTGGTGATCGCCGTGCTGTTCCGCTGGGCGCCGCCGCACGCCAGGCCGCACATGCGGCAGCGGGTGCGCGCCGCGGGCAGGGCCGCGCTGTGGTACGTCGGCGCGGTGACGGCCATTCCCCTGATCACGGGCCTGGTCGTGCTGCTCGAACGGGAGGGGCTGTCCACCCCCGACGTGCCCTGGTTCACCGTCGTGCTCATGGTGCCCCTGTTCTGGCTGCTGTTCTTCCTGGCGTTCGCCACCGGCCCCGCCGTGCGCAGCGGGTTCAACTCCGCCGAGGTGCACGCGGCGCTGCCCGCCCTGCTCACCGGCGTCCTGGTGTGGGAGTTCGCGATCATCAGCCTGGCCGCGGGCGGACCGCCACCGGGACCGCCCGTCATCTCGGTCCTCGCGTTCGTCGGCGGCCCGGCCTCGGTGTGCGCGGTGGCCTGGTGGGAGATCCACCGGCTCCAGACCCGGCACGGCGTACGGCTGCGCGGCTGACGGCGTACGGCACGACGAGCCGGAACCTACGGCACCACGACCCCGGAACCGTACGAGGCCACCACGCCCCGAAACCGTGATTACGTAAGGCCCATGACCGCGATCAGACTGCTCCTCGTCGACGACGATCCACTGGTGCGGGCCGGCCTGTCCCTGATGATCGGCGGCGCCGACGGCATCGAGATCGTCGGCGAGGCCGCCGACGGCAAGGACGTCGACGCGCTCGTCGACCGCACCCGCCCGGACGTCGTCCTCATGGACATCCGGATGCCGTCCGTGGACGGCCTCACCGCCACCGAACGGCTGCGCGCCCGGCCCGACGCGCCGCAGGTCGTGGTCCTCACCACCTTCCACGCCGACGACCAGGTCCTGCGCGCCCTGCGCGCGGGCGCCGCCGGGTTCGTCCTCAAGGACACCCCGCCCGCTCAGATCGTCGACGCGGTACGCCGGGTCGCGGCCGGCGACCCCGTTCTGTCGCCCACCGTCACCCGGCAGTTGATGCACCACGCGGCCGGCACCGCCGCCGACACCCGCCGGGCACGCGCGCGTGAGCGGGTCGCCGCCCTCAACGACCGCGAGACCGAGGTCGCCGTCGCGGTCGGCCGGGGCCTGTCCAACGCCGAGATCGCCGCCGGACTCTTCATGAGCGTGGCCACCGTCAAGACCCACGTCTCCCGCGTCCTCGCCAAGCTCGACCTCAACAACCGGGTGCAGATCGCGCTGCTGGCGTACGACGCGGGGCTGTTGGAGGAAGCGGAGGAAACGGAGGGAACCGGGGAGGGCGGGCACTAGCGGGGCGTGCCGAACGTTCTTGAGGCCGAGCGTTCTTCAGCGCGAGGGGGAGAGGATGGTCATGGCAGAAGTGGTCGACCTGGGCGAGTTCGGGGACGCGTTCCGCAGGGATCCGCATCCCGTGTACGCGCGGCTGCGCGAGCGCGGACCGGTGCATCGGATCCGGCCGCCGGGCTCCGATCCCGACTACTGGGCCTGGCTCGTCGTCGGCCATGAGGAGGCGCGGGCGGCGCTCGCCGACCCCCGGCTCTCCAAGGACGGCCGCAGGATCAGCGTGACCTTCCACGAGGAGGAGCTGATCGGCCGGCATCTGCTCGGTGCCGACCCGCCCGAGCACACCCGGCTGCGCGGCCTGGTCTCCCGCGCCTTCACGATGCGCCGGGTGGAGCGACTGCGGCCCAGGATCCAGGAGATCACCGACGAACTACTCGACGTGATGCTGCCGTACGGCCGCGCCGACCTCGTCCAGTCCCTCGCCTACCCGCTGCCGATCACCGTCATCTGCGAACTCCTCGGCGTGCCCGAGATGGACCGCACCGAGTTCCGGAAGCTGTCGACGGAGGTGGTCGCCCCGACCAGCCCCGAGGCCTCGTACGACGCCGTGGTCCGGCTCGACGCGTACCTCCGCGAGCTGATCGAGGACAAGCGCTCCGCGGGGCCTGGCGACGACCTGCTGAGCGACCTCATCCGCACCACCGCCGAGGACGGCGACCGCCTCTCCGCGCGCGAACTGCGCGGCATGGCCTTCCTCCTGCTGATCGCCGGCCACGAGACCACGGTCAACCTCATCACCAACGGCGTCCACGCCCTGCTCACCCACCCCGGCCAACTCGCCGCCCTGCGCGCCGACATGAGCCTCATCGACGGTGCCGTGGAGGAGACACTGCGCTACGAGGGACCGGTGGAGAACGCGACGTTCCGCTACGCCGCCGAGCCCCTGGAGATAGCGGGCACCGCGGTGGCCCGGGGCGACCACGTCATGATCGGCCTCACCGCGGCCGACCGCGACGCCACCCGCTACCCGTCCCCGGACACCTTCGACATCCGCCGCGACCCCCGCGGCCACCTCGCCTTCGGCCACGGCATCCACTACTGCCTCGGCGCCCCCCTGGCCCGCCTGGAGGCCGCCACCGCCCTGGAGACCCTCCTGCGCCGCACCCCGGACCTCGCCCTCGACGGACCGCCGGGGGAGTGGCTGCCGGGGATGCTGATACGGGGGCTGCGGAGTCTGCCGGTGCGCTGGTAGGGCGGCCTGGCGGGACGCGGGGCCGGGTGCCGGTCGCCTTTCAGCCCGGCAGCTCCGCCAGCCGTACCGGCCGCCGCTCCCGCCGGGACACCTCGCACGCCTCCGCGATCCGCAGCGCCTGGAGGGCCTCGCGTCCGTCGCAGGGGTTGGTCCCGCCGTCCCGGACCACCTCCACGAACGCGTTCAGCTCGGCCTCGTAGGCGGGCCCGAACCGCTCCAGGAACCCGGTCCAGGGCTTGGTGGCGGCGGGCGGACCCGACGGCTCGGTGGAGGCGATCGGCGTGCGGTCGTCCAGGCCGACGACGACCTGGTCCAGTTCCCCGGCCAGCTCCATCCGTACGTCGTACCCGGCGCCGTTCAGCCGCGTCGCCGTGGCCGTGGCGAGCGTGCCGTCGTCGAGGGTGAGGACGGCCGCGGCCGTGTCGATGTCACCCGCGTCCCGGAACATCGGCGGCCCGGCGTCGGACCCGGCCGCGTACACGTCGACGACCTCCCGCCCGGTCACCCACCGCAGGGCGTCGAAGTCGTGGATCAGCGTGTCCCGGTACAGCCCGCCGGACAGGGGCAGCCACGCGGCGGGCGGCGGCGCCTGGTCGGAGGTCAGCGCCCGTACGGTGTGCAGCCGACCGAGCCGCCCCGACCGTACGGCCTCCCGCGCGCCCACGTACCCGGCGTCGAAGCGCCGCTGGAACCCCATCTGGAGCACCGTCCCGGCCGACTCGACCTCCCCGATCGCCTGGAGCGTGCCCGGCAGGTCGAGGGCGATCGGCTTCTCGCAGAACACCGGGAGCGCCGACCGCGCGGCCCGCCCGATCAGCTCCGCGTGCGCCGACGTGGCGGTGGTGATCACCACCGCGTCCACGCCCCACTTGAAGATCTCGTCGACCCCCGGCGCGGCCGTCTCCCCCAGCCGGTGCGCCAGCTCCTGCGCCCGCGCGCCGTCCGCGTCCGTGAGGATCAGGGAGCCGACATCACGATGGCGACTGAGTGTGTTCGCGTGAATGGTGCCGATCCGGCCCGTCCCGATGACCCCGATGCGCATGTGAACAAAATGTGGCCGAGGCCCCCACCCTGTCAATGCATATGTCCGGACAATCTGACTACACAACTTCCCGTCAACAGCGCGCGGAGCTACGCTCGGCCCGTGCCGAAACCAGATGTGGACCCGACCGTGTCGCTCGAACTCAGTGTGGACCGGAGCAGCCCGGTGCCGTTGTACTTCCAGCTGTCCCAGCAGCTGGAGGCCGCGATCGAGCACGGCAGCCTCACCCCCGGCAGCCTGCTGGGCAACGAGATCGAGCTCGCCGCGCGCCTGGGTCTGTCCCGGCCCACCGTCCGCCAGGCCATCCAGTCGCTCGTCGACAAGGGCCTGCTCGTCCGCCGCCGCGGCGTCGGCACGCAGGTCGTGCACAGCCAGGTCAAGCGCCCACTGGAGCTCAGCAGCCTCTACGACGACCTGGAGTCGGCGGGCCAGCGCCCCGCCACCAAGGTCATCGTCAACACCATGGTCCCGGCGTCCGCCGAGATCGCCGCCGCGCTCGGCGTGGCCGAGGACAGCGACGTCCACCGCGTCGAGCGGCTGCGCCTCGCGCACGGCGAGCCGATGGCGTACCTCTGCAACTACCTCCCGCCGGGCCTGCTCGACCTGGACACCGCCCAGCTGGAGGCCACCGGCCTCTACCGGATGATGCGGTCCGCCGGGATCACCCTGCACAGTGCCCGCCAGTCCATCGGCGCCCGCGGCGCGACCGCCGCCGAGGCCGACCGGCTCGCCGAGGAGGAGGGCGCCCCGCTGCTCACCATGCAGCGCGTGACGTTCGACGACACCGGGCGCGCGGTGGAGTTCGGCACCCACACCTACCGTCCGACCCGCTACTCCTTCGAGTTCCAGCTGCTCGTCAGGCCCTGAGAACGGCCTTGAGAATGGCCCTGGGGACGGCCGCGAGATCCCTCGAAGATCGCCGCATTGGTCGCAATGTCCGGACAATGCGACCGACGCGCGGTCCCCGGTCACGCGATGTGCGAGGCCTGTGTTCAACAATGGGGCGTTTGGGGCTGGTGAGGTCACCAGCCCCTTAGTACGTCAGAACACAGCAAGAAGGGCACGGCCTCGTGGCACGACTGAGGACCTGGGCAGGAATCGCGCTGGCAGGGGCACTCTCCGTGTCACTCGCCGGATGCAGCAGCACCGGCGGCAAACGCGCCGAGGACGCCCGCGAGGCCGCGGCCGCCCAGGGGAGGGCGGCGGTGAACACACCCCGCTGGACCTTCGCGATGATCACCCATTCCGGTGATGGCGACACCTTCTGGGACATCGTCCAGAACGGCGCGAAGCAGGCCGCCGTCAAGGACAACATCGACTTCCTGTACTCCCACGACGACGAGGCCCAGCAGCAGGCCCAGCTCGTGGACGCGGCCGTCGACAAGAAGGTCGACGGCATCATCGTCACCCTCGCCAAGCCCGACGCGATGAAGGCCGCCGTAGCCCGCGCCGAGAAGGCCGGCATCCCCGTGATCACCGTGAACTCCGGCTCCGAGGAGTCCAAGGAGTTCGGCGCCCTTGCCCACATCGGCCAGGACGAGACGATCGCGGGCCAGGCCGTCGGCGAGGAGCTCAACAAGCGCGGGAAGAAGAAGGCGGTCTGCGTCCTGCACGAGCAGGGCAACGTCGGCCACGAACAGCGCTGCGCGGGCGTCAAGGAGACCTTCGACGGCACCGTCCAGAACCTCTACGTCACCGGCACGAGCATGCCCGACGTGCAGTCCGCGATCAGCGCCAAGCTCCAGGCCGACGACTCCATCGACGCCGTCGTGACGCTCGGCGCCCCGTACGCCGACACCGCCGTGAAGGCCAAGCAGGACGCGGGCAGCGAGGCCGAGATCGACACCTTCGACCTCAACGCCAAGGTCGCCGCCGAGCTCACGTCCGGCACCCTCGGCTTCGCCGTCGACCAGCAGCCCTACCTCCAGGGCTACGAGGCCGTCGACCTCCTGTGGCTGTACAAGTACAACGACGACGTCCTCGGTGGCGGCAAGCCCGTCCTCACCGGCCCGCAGATCATCACCAAGGACCAGGCGGCGGCCCTGGAGCAGTACACCGAGCGAGGCACCCGATGAGCGCGGCGACAGCCTCCACGGACGACCGCCTCCTGGAGACCTCCCGCCTCCGCAAGCTGCTCGGCCGCCCCGAACTCGGCTCGGTGGTCGGCGCGCTCGCCGTCTTCGTCTTCTTCGCCCTCGTCGCCGACGGCTTCCTGCGCCCCGCCAGCCTCAGCACGGTCCTCTACGCCTCCTCCACGATCGGCATCATGGCCGTCCCGGTGGCGCTCCTCATGATCGGCGGCGAGTTCGACCTCTCGGCGGGCGTCCTGGTCACGACCTCCGCGCTGGTCTCGTCGATGTTCAGCTACCAGATGACGGCGAACACCTGGGTGGGCACAGGAGTCTCGCTCCTGGTCACCCTCGCCGTCGGCGCCTTCAACGGCCTGATGCTCACCCGCACCAAACTCCCCAGCTTCATCATCACGCTCGGCACCTTCCTGATGCTGACCGGCCTGAACCTAGGCTTCACCAAGCTCATCGACGGCACGGTCTCCACGAAGTCCATCTCCGACATGGAGGGCTTCCCGAGCGCCCACGACGTCTTCGCCTCGACACTGACCATCGGCGACGTCGACTTCAAGATCACGATCCTCTGGTGGTTCGCCCTGGTGGCACTGGCCTCCTGGATCCTCCTGCGCACCCGCGCCGGCAACTGGATCTTCGCGGTGGGCGGCAACCAGGACGCGGCCCGCGCGGTGGGCGTCCCGGTCACGAAGACCAAAGTCGGCCTGTACATGGGCGTGGCCCTCGGCGCCTGGATCTCCGGCCAGCACCTGCTCTACTCGTACGACGTCGTCCAGTCCGGCGAGGGCGTCGGCAACGAGCTGATCTACATCATCGCGGCCGTCATCGGCGGCTGTCTGATCACCGGCGGCTACGGAAGCGCGGTCGGCTCGGCCGTCGGCGCTCTTATCTTCGGCATGACCAGCAAGGGCATCGTCTTCGCCGAGTGGAACCCCGACTGGTTCAAGTTCTTCCTCGGAGCGATGCTGCTCCTCGCGACCCTGCTCAACGCCTGGGTCCGCAAGCGCGCGGAGGCGACCAAGTGACCCTCGTCGAATTGACCGACGTCAGCAAGCACTACGGCAACATCCGCGCCCTGGAGGGTGTCTCCCTGGAGGTCGACGCGGGCGAGGTCACCTGTGTCCTGGGGGACAACGGCGCGGGCAAGTCGACCCTGATCAAAATCATCGCGGGCCTGCACCGGCACGACGGCGGCACCCTGCGGATCGAGGGCGAGGAGACCCGCCTGTCCTCTCCGAGGGAGGCCCTGGACCGCGGCATCGCCACGGTCTACCAGGACCTGGCGGTCGTCCCCCTCATGCCGGTCTGGCGGAACTTCTTCCTCGGCTCGGAACCGCGCAAGGGCGCCGGCCCCTTCAAGCGCATGGACGTCGACCTCATGCGCCGCACGACCCACGCCGAACTCCTGCGCATGGGCATCGACCTACGAGACGTCGACCAGCCCATCGGCACCCTCTCGGGCGGCGAACGCCAGTGCGTGGCGATCGCGAGAGCGGTGCACTTCGGTGCCAAGGTCCTGGTCCTGGACGAACCGACGGCGGCGCTGGGCGTCAAGCAGTCGGGAGTGGTCCTCAAATACGTGGCGGCGGCCCGCGACGAGGGCCTGGGCGTGGTCTTCATCACCCACAACCCGCATCACGCGTACATGGTGGGGGACAGGTTCGTCCTGCTGAAGAGGGGCGAGATGGTAGGCAATCACACGCGGTCCTCGGTCACGCTGGACGAGCTGACAAGGCAAATGGCAGGCGGAACAGAGCTGGACGATCTACGCCATGAACTGCAACGCCGCTAGGGGCGCGGGGAACTGCGCGATCAGCCACAACGCACCCGCACCCGGCAAACATCTCGCACCACCCCATTGCTCCCCCGCACAGCACCCTTACTCACGGTGAGGCAGAATCGGGCGGTGATGAGCACCTACGGCAACTTCACCGCCCCCATCGGCTCCCGCCGCGCCCCGGTACTGCGCACTGTCGGCACACGGGAGCGCCGCTCACACCTGACCGCACCCCGCGTGCCAACGGTCGGCATCGACATCGGCGGCACAAAGGTGATGGCAGGCGTGGTCGACGCCGACGGCAACATCCTGGAGAAGCTCCGCGCGGAGACCCCGGACAAGTCCAAGAGCCCCAAGGTCGTAGAGGACACCATCTGCGAACTGGTCCTGGACCTGTCCGACCGCCACGACGTGCACGCGGTCGGCATCGGCGCGGCCGGCTGGGTCGACGCCGACCGCAACCGCATCCTGTTCGCCCCGCACCTGTCCTGGCGCAACGAACCCCTCCGCGACCGCCTCGCGGGACGGCTCGCCGTACCGGTCCTGGTGGACAACGACGCCAACGCCGCCGCCTGGGCGGAGTGGCGCTTCGGCGCCGGCCGCGACGAGGACCACCTGGTCATGATCACGCTGGGCACCGGCATCGGCGGCGCGATCCTGGAGGACGGCCAGGTCAAGCGCGGCAAGTTCGGGGTCGCCGGAGAGTTCGGCCATATGCAGGTCGTCCCCGGCGGACACCGCTGCCCGTGCGGCAACCGCGGCTGCTGGGAGCAGTACAGCTCCGGCAACGCGCTGGTCAGGGAGGCCAAGGAGCTGGCCGCGGCCGACTCCCCGGTGGCGTACGGGATCATCGAGCACGTCAAGGGGCAGATCGGCGACATCACCGGCCCGATGATCACCGAGCTGGCCCGTGACGGCGACGCGATGTGCATCGAGCTGCTCCAGGACATCGGCCAGTGGCTCGGCGTCGGCATCGCCAACCTCGCGGCCGCCCTGGACCCGTCCTGCTTCGTGATCGGCGGCGGTGTGTCGGCCGCCGACGAGCTGCTGATCGCCCCCGCGCGGGACGCGTTCAAGCGCCAGCTCACCGGGCGCGGCTACCGCCCCGAGGCACGCATCGTCCGCGCCCAGCTCGGTCCCGAGGCCGGCATGGTCGGCGCCGCCGATCTCGCCCGGCTGGTCGCCCGCCGCTTCCGGCGCGCCAACCGGCGCCGGGTCGAGCGGTACGAGCGCTACGCCAAGTACACGGAGTCCCGCCGTACGACTCAGGGACAGGCGTGACTCCGGCCGTGACCGCTTCCGTACCGCGTCAGGGCGACGCCCCGGACGAGCCGCCCCGGCCGACCGAGGACCGCCGCCACCGCAACCGCCGCCGTGCGCTCACGCTGCTCATCATCGTGCTGCTCATCGGCGTCCCGGCCGGCTATCTGGTGATCTCCGCGAACCAGAGCCGCAACAGCGGCAAGGACAAGGAGGCGAAGTACTCCGCGACCGGCCTCACGGCGGGCTGGCCGTCCAAGGTGCAGCGCCGCATCTACCAGGTGCCGATCCCGCACCCCGCGGACCGGATCGCGTACTACGAGACCAACAACTGGCGGACCAGCCGCCTCTACGTCCAGTTCCGCACCTCGAACGCGGGCCTCGACACCTTCCTGGCGGGTATCGGCGTCAACCGGGACGACCTGGAGGCGGGCGAGATCACCATCAGCGCCCGCGACCAGAAGATCACCGGCTGGAAGTTCACGGGTCCGGGGCTCTGGTCGGGCCTCGTCCACGAGCAGAAGAACCCGGCGCCGACCCACGACATCGTGGTGAACACGGCGGACCCGGCCAACCCGATGGTGTACGTGGTCTCGCGCACCGTCCCGTAGCCCACCGGCCCTTGTCGCACGCTCCCGGACCGCCGTGCGGCCGGTCGTCGGCACCGATTGTCAGACCCCGCCCGTAGAGTCGAAGACGTCTGATCCGACACGCGGGACGGGAGGTGGCAGAACGTATGAGTGACATGCTCGCCGTGGACGGGCGACCGGCGGAGGGGGTCCCGGTGCAGCCGGTGTCCGTGCGCCTCGCCGCCGTCTTCCTGCCCGCGCCCCTCCCTCGCGAGGGCCGGATGGCCTTCTGGGACCCCGAGGACGGACCGCTGCCCGGAGGCGACAAGGACTTCACGGACCCCACAGCCCCTGCCGAACTCACGGAACTCACCGTCGTACGGCCGCACGGCGCCGGAGTACGCCGCAGGAGCGCCCCCGCGCTCACCCTGCCCCTCGTCGACGCCCTGCCCCTCCTCGTGCGCGCCCGGCGCGACCCCGCCGCCCACCCCGCCACCGCCTGCTGGGGCGCGGCGGCGCTGCACGCGCTGCGGCTCACCGCGCGCGGCCGCCTCCTGCCCGGCCTCACTGCCACCGGCCACGACGCCTGGCGGGCCGGCCCCCTGGACCCGGACGACATCGCGCACCTGCGCGCGGTCGCCGCCGCCCTGCCCTACGAGGGCCACGCGGTCCCGCTGCCCGGCCCCGGCCCGCTCCGGCTCCCCGCACCGGAAGCGCTGCTGCGCTCCTTCCTGGACGCCGTCGCCGACACCCTCCCGCGCACCCCGGCGGCGCCCCTCGCCTCCGGCCGCCCCTTCGCGGACCGCCGCCCGCAGCGCCTGCCCCAGGCGCAGGACTGGGCCGCCGAGGTCGCCGCCGGCATGGACGCGGGCGTGCGGATCTCGCTCCGCCTCGACCTGTCGGCGTACGACCTGTTCGACGAGGGCGGAATGGCCCGCGCCGCCGGTGCCGCGATCGTCCAGGTGCACAGCCTCGCCGACCCCACGCTCGTCGCCGACGCGGCGGCCCTGTGGGCGGGCGAGGCGGACGCGGTGTTCGGCCCACGCGCCCGCGTGGACGCGGCCCTGGCCGTCCGGCGCGCCGCGCGCGTCTGGGCGCCCCTGGACCGGCTCTCCGAGCAGGACGTGCCCGACGTACTGGCCCTGTCCGAGACGGAGTTGGGCGACCTGCTGGGCGTCGCCGCGACGCGGCTCGCGGCGGCCGGGGTCGCCGTGCACTGGCCCCGAGACCTGGCGCAGGACCTGAGCGCGGCAGCGGTGGTACGGCCCGCCCCGGGCTCGGCGACCGACGGCACGGGCTTCTTCGAGAGCGAGGAACTCCTCCAGTTCCGCTGGCAGTTGGCGCTCGGCGGCGACCCGCTCTCCGAGGCCGAGATGGACGCGCTCGCCGAGGCCCACCGGCCCGTGGTCCGGCTGCGCGACCAGTGGGTGCTGGTCGACCCGGCGCTTGTCCGCAAGGCCCGCAAGCGCGAACTGGGCCTGCTCGACCCGGTCGACGCGCTGTCCGTCGCGCTCTCCGGCACGGCGGAGGTCGACGGCGAGACGGTGGAGGCGGTCCCGGTCGGCGCGCTGGCGGCACTGCGGGACCGGCTGACGGCGGGGGTGCGGTCGGCCGAGCCGCCGCCGGGTCTCCGGGCCACGCTGCGGGACTACCAACTGCGGGGTCTGGCCTGGCTGGACCTCATGACCTCCCTCGGCCTCGGCGGCTGCCTCGCCGACGACATGGGCCTGGGCAAGACCATCACGCTGATCGCCCTGCACCTGAAGCGCGCCCGCAGCGAACCGACCCTGGTGATCTGCCCGGCCTCCCTGCTCGGCAACTGGCAGCGGGAGATCACCCGGTTCGCGCCCGGCGTCCCCGTGCGCCGCTTCCACGGCCCCGACCGCACCCTGGACGACCTGGACGGCGGCTTCGTCCTCACGACGTACGGCACCATGCGGTCGGCGGCGGCGAGGCTGGCCGAGCAGCGCTGGGGCATGGTCGTCGCGGACGAGGCGCAGCACGTGAAGAACCCGTACTCGGCGACGGCGAAAGCCCTGCGCACGATCCCGTCCCCCGCGCGCGTGGCGCTGACCGGCACGCCCGTCGAGAACAACCTGTCGGAACTCTGGGCCCTGTTGGACTGGACGACCCCGGGCCTGCTCGGCCCGTTGAAATCCTTCCGCGCCCGCCACGCACGCGCGGTGGAGAACGGCGAGGACGAGGAGGCGGTTGGTCGCTTGGCCCGCCTGGTCCGCCCCTTCCTCCTCCGCCGCAAGAAGTCGGACCCCGGGATCGTCCCCGAGCTGCCGCCCAAGACGGAGACGGACCACCCGGTCCCGCTCACCCGTGAACAGGCCTCCCTCTACGAGGCGGTGGTACGCGAGTCGATGCTGGCGATCGAGACGGCGGAGGGCATCGCACGCAGGGGCCTGGTGCTGAAGCTGTTGGGGGCGCTGAAGCAGATCTGCGATCACCCAGCGCTCTACCTGAAGGAGGAGTCGGGCCCGGCCGACCGCCTGGCGGCCCGCTCCGGCAAACTCGCCCTCCTGGACGAGCTGTTGGACACGCTGCTGGCCGAGGACGGTTCGGCGATCGTCTTCACGCAGTACGTAGGAATGGCCCGTCTGATCACCGCCCACCTGGCCGACCGCGCGGTCCCGGTGGACCTGCTCCACGGCGGTACGCCGATCCCCGAGCGCGAGCGCATGGTGGACCGTTTCCAGAGCGGCGCGACCCCGGTGCTGGTCCTCTCCCTGAAGGCGGCAGGCACGGGCCTGAACTTGACCCGCGCGGGCCACGTGATCCACTTCGACCGCTGGTGGAACCCGGCCGTAGAGGAACAGGCCACCGACCGCGCCTACCGCATCGGCCAGACCCAGCCCGTCCAGGTCCATCGCCTCATCACCGAGGGCACCGTCGAGGACCGCATCGCCGAGATGCTGGAAGCGAAGCGCGCCCTCGCCGACGCCATCCTCGGCTCCGGCGAGGCCGCCCTCACCGAACTGACGGACCGCGAACTCTCCGACCTCGTCTCCCTGCGGAGCACGTCATGACCGGCGGCCCGGCAGACGAGGCCCGCCGGGCCCTCCGGGAGGCACGGCAACGCCGGGAGGCGGAGCGGCGGGGGAGGGGCGAGGGGTGCGACTCCGAGGCGGCGGGAGCGGCGGGTGAGAGGCCTGGAGAGCTGGCGGGTCGTGCGGTCGCGGCTGAGGGAGCTCGTGGGGAGCAGGGGCTGACGGAGTCCGAGCGGTCCACTGGGGGCTCGGAGGGTCCGGTCATGTCTGAGGGCGCTGCGGAGGAGCCCGTGGTGTCGGGGAGGGTGTCGGATTCGGGGGAGGACCCGACCGTTCCCGTGAGCTCGGCGGAAGGGGGTCCGAGGCCCGGACCGGCCGTCGGTGCACCGGCCGCGGCTGAGGAGCCGCAACCGCGTGGTGCGCGGCCGGGTGATGCCGCCCGGGCCGCGCTGCGGGGTGCGCTCTCCAGCCGACATGTCGAACTCGGTGGAGGAGAGCGGCGCGTCGACACGGCTCATGCTGAGGCGGACCCATCGGGGGTCGCCTCGACTACGGGAACAGCCTCGCCGTCCGGTGCGCCCGGGACATCCGACGCCTCCGGCGCGGAGACCGGACAGCTCGGCGACGCGGCGAAAACCACCTCCGGCGGCGGGGGAGGAGAAAGCGCTCCGCAGCGCCCGCGGCCCGCGGACCGGGTGCGTGAGGCGTTGCGGATCGCACGTGCCGAGGAGCGGCGAAACCGCCCGGAGACCACGCCTGGGCGCTCCGACAGCGGGGACCGCCCCCGCCGCACGCCACCGCCGGCTCCCGCCGCGCGAGGCGGTGCGGGCGGCCGTACCGCCGCGGAGCGCGCCCGTGTCGTACGGGAGTCGATGGCCGACGCGTTCCGTATGCCCGACGACGAGGACGAGACCGGCGGGCGGGACACCGGCCTTGCCGGCGAGCGACCGTCCTCGGCGGGGCGCGCCGACGGCGCAGCGGACCTGGGGAGTTCGGCGGAGAGGCCCGCTGGACCCGCCCACGCCTCGGAGCCCACCGATCCCGCCTGGTACGGCACCGGCCACGCCTCGGACGGCGCCGACTACGCGCCGCCTGGCACCGCCCCCGCCTCGCAGGGCGCCGACCCCACCCCGCCCTCCTCTGCCCCCACCCCGTCCGCCACCGCCCACTCCGCCCCCCACCCCACCCCCTCGCCCTCCCTCACACCCCCCACCCCCCACCACCCCCGCTCCATGGCCGCCCCCGGCCGAGACGGTGAACTCCGCCGCACCTTCCCGCCGTTCACCCCCCGCGTCTCCGACGACAACCCCGGGTTCGCCGAGACCTGGTGGGGCAATGCGTGGGTGGAGGCGTTGGAGAAGGGGGCGTTGGACGCCAAGCGGCTGGCGCGGGGGCGGGGTTATGCCGAGCAGGGGCATGTGGACGCGATCACCGTGACGCCGGGGCTCGTGCTGGCGTATGTGCAGGGGAGCCGGCCGCGGCCGTACCGGGTGCAGGTGCGGTTGCGGACGCTGGGCGATGACGACTGGGACCGTTTCCTGGACGCGGCCGCCGAGCGGACCGGGCACATCGCGGCGCTGCTCGACAAGGAGATGCCGCACTCCCTCGCCGAGGGCAAGGTCCGGCTGCTCCCCGGACCGGGCGAGCTCGAACCGCAGTGCAGCTGCCCCGACCGCGGCCACCCCTGCAAGCACGCCGCCGCCCTCTGCTACCAGACGGCGCGTCTGCTCGACGCCGACCCGTTCGTGCTGCTTCTGCTGCGCGGCCGCGGTGAACGCGAGCTGCTCGACGCGCTGTCCAGGCTGAGCGCCGCCCGCGCGGCACGCGCCGCCCAGGAGAAGGGACCCGCGCCGCTGCCGGGCGTACGCGCCTCGGAGGCGCTGCGGCCCCGCCGACTCCCGCCCCTGCCCGCACCGTTGGCGCCGCCACCGCACCCCGAGCAGCCCCCGGTCTATCCGGCGGCCCCGGGCGGCCCGGATCCCTTCGCGCTGGACCAGCTGGCCACCGACGCGGCGGGGCGCGCCCACGCGCTGCTCACCACCGGCCGTGATCCGGTCGCCGAGCTGACGCTGTGGCAGGACGCGGTACGGCTCGCCGCGGCCCGCCCCGGTTCCGGCCTCACCGCCGCGACCCGCTCGCTGTACGCCTCGCTCGCCTCGGCCGCCGACCGCACCCCGGCCGACCTGGCGCGCGCGGTGGCCGCCTGGCGGCAGGGCGGGTTCGAGGGCCTCGCCGTCCTGGAGGAACCCTGGGACCCGCCGGCCGGCCGCTTCGACCGGGCCCGCCCGCTCCTCCTCGCCGCCGACCTCCCGGCCTTCCGCCCCTGGCGCAACCACCTCACCCACCCCCGCGGCCATGTCCAACTCCGCCTGGGCCGCGACGGCTTGTGGTACGCCTACGAATCCGACCCCGGCGCCGACGACTGGTGGCCCCGTGGCACCCCCGACCTCGACCCGGTCGGCGCCCTGACCGGCCTGGGCGGCTCGCCGGAGGGCTGACACGGCTCACATGACGCGCACCCTCTTCAACTTCAACTTCGGCAGGATCCGCCGGACCGGCCCTAGTGCCAGTTGCTGACCTTCACGTCGTGCGGCGCGGGCTCGCCCTTCCCGGTTTCGAGCAGCTGCTTCAGGCTCATCAGGAAGGTCGCCCACTTGGTGCTGCAGTGGTACATGAACTCCACCGGCTCCTTCCAGCCCTCGTGCCGGAACAGCACGATCGTGAAGTCGTCCTCCTGCTTGAGCTCGAAGCGGACGTGTGTGCCGATCCACTCCTCGGGTCCGTCGACGACCTCCCAGAGGACGAGTTCGGCCGGCCGGGCCTCCAGGACCTTCATGTCGAAGCCGCCGGCGTCGAAGCGGAACCGGATCACTCCGCCGACCTTGTCGTCGCCCGCGGTGTCCTCGGTCCACCAGGCGGCCAGGCCGTCGATCGTCGTCAGGGCCGTGTACACGGCGTCCGGGGACGTGATGACGCCGACCCTGTGCAGGATGTCCACCATGTCGATGTCTCTTTCCGTGAGGGCGCCCGGATGAGGGCGCGGTTCACCGGCGCCGCCACGGACGTGGCGACGTGTGCGCGGGGCCGAGAGGTCAGTTCTCCTGACCGTTCTCCTTGCCGCGCTGGATCGCTTCGGCGATCCGCTTGATGCGATGCAGCCGGGCGTCCCAGGCACTGCCGACGGAGGCCAGTTGCGCGACCGCGCGGGCGAGTTGGGCCTCGTCCACCTCGTAGCGGCGCTCACGTCCGGACGGAGTGACATGGACCAGCCCGACCCGCTGGAGCACGCCGAGGTGTTTGGCGACCGCCTGCCGGGTGACCGGGAGCCGGTCGCTGAGCGTGGTCGCCGTACCGCCGCCGGTCAGCAGCAGGTCGAGCATCCGGCGCCGGGTCGGGTCGCCGACCGCCGACCAGAGCTCGTCGTCGACGGTGACGCTCATCGCGCCGACCCCAGCCGGGCGGCGTACGCGATGAGGCGGGGCAGGAAGTGGTCCCAGCCGCGGACGTGGTCGCGGTACTGCTCCTCCAGCACGGCCGCCTCCCAGCCCTTCTCCCGGAACCCCGTCTCGGTGAAGCGCAGCAGGGTGCCCGCGCCCTTCGGGATCAACTCGAAGGTCACCAGGAGCGAGTTGCCCGATGTCGCGGCCGCCCCCTCGTCGTACACCCAGCGGAAGGAGAAGCGCCGGGGCGGGTCGGCCTCGACGACCGTGAGCGGTACGGCCTTCGCGTCCGGGGTGTCCCGGCCGCCGAAGGTGATCACTCCTGTGGCGCCGGGCACCGGCTCCAGGTCCGCTTCGTCCGGCCACCACTCCCGAAGGTGTTCGGGCCGGCTGACGACCTCGTAGACCACATCGGGTGTGGCCTCGATGTGGATCTCCCGCTCGATGCTGCCGTACTCCATCCCGCACTCCATCCCGGACATTCAGCATTCGCAACCTTTGGTTGCGTATCACTGTAGAGGTGTCCGCGAGTATGTGCAACCGTTGGTTGCGAATGACGGGTCGCCCGATGGATTTTCACCTGATCCGGCCCACATCCTCACACCCCCTGTCAGAGATCCTTACGGCCCCGGGCATAAGGGCGACAGCGAGATGTGGGAGCGTGAGTCGGGTGAGTGAGAGTACGTCCAAAACCCTGCAATACCGCCTTGACGGACCCGAAGAGGCCCCCGTGCTGATCCTGGGTCCCTCGCTGGGCACCACCTGGCACATGTCGTAGAAACCGTCCACAAGCGTCCAGTTGATCCAGGGTGAGCGCGTAAGTCCAGGTCACAGCCCTGTGACCTGAGTGCGTCCGCGGGGTTGGTGACCCGCCAGTGATCAATTGTGATTGCTCGTGACAGATGAGGACCCCCGCCGGATTGCTCCGGCGGGGGTCCTGCGTAGGCGGGGACAGCGTCGGCACACTGATGGGCAGGCGAGCCACGGGCATGCGCGCGTGGTCTCGCCCTGCGGGCTCTGCCGCGTCAGAGAGTCCAGGGGCATTATGCCTACAACCGTTGCGCGTTGGAGCAGATCATCGACAACCTGGTCGAGAACGCGCTACCCGTCCGGCGCGATCATCGCTCTGGCTACGGCATTGCTGACCGCCCCCTGAGAGGGCGACGCTCATTGTGATGATGCACAGATAACATCCAGCTTTCAGGCGTGGGCGCACCCTTTCGGCGGGCGTCCGGCCTTCATGGTCTGCCGGTGAAGGAGAACGGAAGCCCCTGTGAGCAGTTCTCGTGCCGACGGGCGGGTGTTGCCCGCCCGCCCTGGTGATCCGAAGCGGGTCGGTCCCTACCGGATCATCGGCCGTCTCGGCTCGGGCGGTATGGGGACAGTTCACGCCGGTCTCGACGCCGCCGGCCTCCGCGTCGCGGTGAAGGTCGTTCATCCTGCGCAGGCCGAGGATCCCGAGTTTCGGGCCCGGTTCCGCCGCGAGATTCAGCTCTCCGCGCGTGTGCAGGGGCCGTTCCTCATACCGCTGCTCGCCGCCGATCCGGATGCCGATTCGCCGTGGCTGGCCACTGCATACGCCCCAGGACCCACCCTCGACCGGCATCTCGCGAGCTACGGACCGCTTGCCGAGAGCACCTTGTACGCCTTCGCGACAGGCACCGCCCAGGCTCTCGCGGCCATTCACGCTGCTGGCGTCGTCCATCGAGATGTCAAGCCGCAGAACGTCATACTCACCCCTGCCGGCCCCCGCGTTCTGGACTTCGGTATTGCCCACGCCGCCGACGGTACGTCCGTGACCCGCACGGGCATCGTGACCGGCACCCCCGGCTGGATCAGCCCCGAGTATTACCGCGCCGGTAGCGCCGGCCCCGAAGGCGACCTGTTCGCCTGGGGCGCGCTCGTCGCCTACGCCGCCACCGGACGCCTTCCCTTCGGCACAGGAGCCCCTGACGTGGTCGCCTACCGCGTCATGTCCGAGGAACCCGACCTCCATGGCCTTCCCGACGAACTCCGCACCATCGTGGAAAGCGCCGTCGCCAAGGAGCCGGGCAGCCGAACCACCGCAAGTAAGGCCGCCGAGGAATGCGCCGTTCTTCTCGCGGCTCAGGCCACACAAGTCATCCCCGCCGGTGAGGAACGGACGCTGGTCGGTGATCTCGTCGCGGCTGAGTGGGACGTGCCCACCGTGGACGACCCGGCCTGGCACCCTCCCGCCCGTTCAAGCAGACGCACGGTGGGCATCGCCGTGGCCGCTAGCGTCGTCATCGGCGGCCTGACGGGCGGAGCGCTCGCCCTTCAGCCCGGCACGACCGAGAAACCCTCGTCCAGTTCACCCCACCACGTCAGCACGTCCTCCACGACGATCACCGATATATCCTCTCCCACTTCACCGACGGCAAGTCCCAAGACGCCTGACACATCACCACCCGTGGACGCCGACGAGGCGACGATCACCACATGGCGTGCGGCCCGCCGCGCCAAGGGAGAGGCGGAGATCGAGACCGAAGCCGCACTCGGCCACGATGTCGGCCTGGGAGTCGGCGAGGAGTACAACTACAGCGGCCAGTACGACGTGAGCTACGCCCAGCCGAGGAAAGAGATCTACATCGCCATCAGCGGCCCGACCGTCGAATCACGCGTCGTCCAGGGAGCGGCCAAGGATGCCTGTCTCACCCTGCGCATGATGGCAGACATCTACAAGGACCTTCCGTACGACGAGTACGTCCTGGTGGACAACACCACCCCCACGGCACCCGCAATCGTGTGGGAAGACGACTTCCGCACCAACACTGGCTGCGTCACACAGACCATCGAACGCACCACCACCGACCAGGGGCAGGACCCGAACTGGCATCCCAGCGAAGCCGGCCTGAAGGCGGCGCAGATCCCGAGTGCCGACAAGGACGAGATCCGAGTAGCAACCGAGGCGGTCGATGAGCTTTTCGTCGAGTGGAACGGCAATTCCCGGCTGTTCCAAGACCCCCGCTACATCAGCGACGAGAACACCAGCATCGGCTTCGCCCCGCACGAAGGCGTGATGTACGTGTGGGCGACCAAGCCCGAGTGGGATCAGAGCACGCGGCAGGATTGGGGGCGGATCGCCGCAGATGTGGCCTGTCAGTCAATCCTCACCGAATCCCGCTCCCGGCCGGAATGGGGGTATGCCCAGTATGCGGTTGCGGTCCTCGACGGCGTCGGCGGTACGGACTTCCTTCGCTGGGGTTCCGTCGGCAGTTGTGCGAGCTGACCCTCCTCACATTTCGGCCCAGGCGCCGGCGTTGATGCAGCGGCTGAGTGTCAGGCACCTGCAGGAAGCCCCCTGCTGGCCGCAGTTTTTGGGATCCGGCAGGCTCCACAGCGTCAGGTGGGGGCCTCCCCGCGCACGTTGTCGGGGATGTTGAGGTTAGCGCTCGCTGGGCGTTACTGAAGCAGGATCATCTTGCGGAGGAGTTCGAATCCGGCTCGCCCGTACAACTGCCTCTTGATCTTTGCGATAGGTTCGCTGTGCCTCTCGGACACCCTGGCTGATTCCGCCCGCCATACGAGTTAGAGCCGATGGTTGGGGTTGGCGAGCCAATCCTGAACTTCACGGTGGCGGAATTGGTATGCCGCTCCGGCAATCCGCAGTAGACCGGCTTGCTCTGCCCAGCGGAGATTATGGCCGAGCCGCCACGGCAGTTTCTGCGGGCTACGGCGCGTGCACATGAGCAGTGCCAGGTAGCGAGTTCCCGCGCTTGCTTGCCCGAATCCGGTCGCGAGGCCGAACATCAGCGCGCCGATGGAGCCGAACCAGAGTCCGAAGGTGAAGCCGGTCGCGACCCCGAACGCAGCCCCGACCATGAGGTCGGCCCGCACCGATTCGCGCGGATTGGTGACCGTGCCGCTGGGTGTACGGAGACCGATCACGAGCCCGCTCGCGAGCCCACCCGCAGGCCCAAACATGAGCCCCGCCTTGAGTTGCCCGGTGACTTGGGCACTCAACCCGATAATCAGTCCGACCGTCAGTCCGGCAGCAGCGGTGCCTCGGCCTGCGGCGGTCCGTAGCAGCCTAGGGTCGAAACGTGACGGCCTGGGCCACGCGGTGCGAGCTCTCCGCAGTACGGCTAGGCCAAACACCCCGCCCAGAACTGCATACGCGCCCAGGACCTGTTGTACGGGTAACTCGGGGGTGACGATGAGGCCGACGCTGACAATGATGGCGGTCAGCGAGGCCATTGCGGCCAGGATCAGGAGGTGCGCGATACGCGCGCGGCGGGGACCGGCCAGGGGCCACAGTTCGTGAGGGACTAGGTCGATTCCGGTCAGGCTGCGCCCGGCGACGATGCGTGCAGTTCTCGCGTTCGTATTCAGATAGGAGGCGAGGACACCGAGCCAGGCGCGAACGTGCGCCGGACTGGTGCGGCCGGGTGGCGGATGGGTGGCGATGGTGCTCGTGAGCCAGAGCTGCATGAGATGGTTGTGTAGTCGTTGTTCGGTGCTTAGGCCGATGTTGAGCAGGGCGCTGGGGGTGTTGAGGTGAACCCCGGTTGAGGGATCGCGTTGTTCATAGGCGGTGACGGCGATGGTGAGCCACCAGGGGTTGGACAGGGCGCGTGCCAGGCTTCCGGACCGATTTCCCTCCAATTCGTTTAGTACCGGTTCCCAGCGTGCGGCGGCGTCGGCTCGTTGTCGGATAAATGTTTGGGCCTGGCTGGGGGCTACAGGAGTAATTTCGATATGTGCGGCATCGCGCACCCATACCGGCATGTCCTGTAGATCCTGGTAGCGGCCACTCCGGGAGGTAAGTACCAGAGGGGCGCGAGTGCGGCCGTGCTGGTAGGAATTGAGGATGCCGAGCGCATGCCGGGCCCGGGAACCGTACGTATGGGCACTTGTGTCGGCGGCGTCCATCTCGTCCAGGCCGTCCAGTACGGGAAGAATCATCCCAGCGTCCACCAACGCCCGTGCTGCTGTCGGCGGGAGTCGGTAAGTCTCGACCAACGTCCTAGACATCCAAGAGGTGAACAGCCTGACCGGATCCGTTCCGACACCACTCGGGTTCGTGTCCGAAGCGAGTTCGGCCCAGGAGGACAACGCCAGTCGAACCGGCACCGGTTCTCCCGGCCGGGGCTGTTCCAGCAGTGCGAGGATGAGTTCGATTGCCAGCAGCGTCTTTCCTGCGCCGGGAGCACCAGTTACAACGAGCCGGCCTGCGCTCAGGCTGCGGTAGTAGTTGGCGACATCCCCAAGTTGCCCATGGACGGCTCCTACGTCAGCCTCATGGCCAGGAGTGTGGTGGAGGTCAAACTGAACGTCGATCACTTCGGTGCTGCCGTCCAACATCCGCGACCGGGCCCGCGTTTCCGCCGCCAAGACTCGCTGGGACAGCAGCATCGCCGTCGCCGTGGTATCACCGTCCGCCTGTCGCAACGCGCGCCAACTGAGCCACATAGATATCACCGCGACTACCAGGCTAGTGATCCCCAAAAGAGCTCCGAGCGGGTCGATATCTCCCTTCGTCGTTCCGGGGAGCACCAGCACCGCCATCAGAGCCAATGCCACCATCGCAACTGCGGCCCAAATCCAGGCCGAACCACACTTAGCCTTCGCCCCCATGGCTATGAGCATCGCGCTCATGACCGACCTAGCGCCATCGAACACTGGAAAATTTGGGAACGGAACGGTCTGCTGATCGTTGGTGCATCCCCTCTGCTCCCAGTTGGCTATACCCGATAGCTTCAGGGCTCTCATGCAATTCTGGGGGGCGGTCGCGGAGCGTCCCCACAGTGTTCGATTGCGGGGGTCGCACTCCAGTCAGACCGCGTGCACCATGCCGTCGTGCAGCGGTTGCTGACGCTCCATCAAGTAGGTGCGGAGCTTCACACTCCGGCGGTGGCCCATGACCGTGCCGGTCATGCAGTCCGACGCATGGTTGTGGGAGACGCTGGTGTTCGACGGGATCGACGACGTGTCCGTCGAGGAGGTGACCGTCGCCTTCGCGGTGGTCGGCAGCGTGGCCAGAGGACGCAGGATCGGTGCGTCCTGCCCGGGCTGCGGTCACTACTCGGAGCGCATACACGGCTCCTATCAGCGCAGACTGTGGGATCTCCCGCTCGGGTTGGCGGGTTGCACGGCTTGAGCCTTGCGCGCGGCGGCGAAGACGGCTCTGCGGGCACTGAACGGGTCGTGGGTGGCGGGCAGCCATGGGTGGGCCGCCAGGGCGGCGGCCAGTTGCCTGCACTCTTCCTGGGCTGCGAGCCACCGCTCTCGTTCTACATGCGTGATGTCGAATCGTCCCGCCGCGATGTCCGCTCCTGCCGGGAGGGTGTCGGCGAGTGCCGCAAGGTGCTGTAGGGCGGAGTCCAACGCCAGCCTCGCCGCAACTACATCGCCCGGGATCTCCCAGCCGTCCACGTTCCACGTGGACCTGTACTCCGGTGGCGGCTCCTTCGACAGCCAGTCGGAGGCATCGATGGGATCGCCACTGTCGCGGGGACGCGCGAGTTCCGCACGTATCCCGGTGTCCTCGCCATAGTGGCAGTGCGGGTCGGGCGGGAGCGGCTCGGCGGGGAGGAGAGCGGCGGTCGAGTCAGCAGCCGACGCCGGCAGATAGGGATCCGATTCCGGACGGCCCTGGAGGAACTCCGTCTTGTCCGACGGCTTCACCCACATGTGCCAGCCGCGCCGCCGCCCGGTGCGCGCTCGCATGAACAGCGTCACGAGCTCGCCCGTGGCCGTCATGCGCACCATGTCGTCGTAGTGCGCCTGCGTCGAGTCCCACGTGGCGTGCCAACCGCCACAGCGCGTACCCGTTCTGGGGCATTCGCGCTGAGTGCTCCAGTCGCAGCGGACCATGCGCAACGCCTTCACGCCTCCTCGTACGCGCAAGGCGTCCCGACTGCCCACGTCCTGCCATCGCTGGATGTTCAGCCTGGCCCAAGGCGCCCGATCGATGGCGAGAGAGTTCTCGTTCGTCACGAGCCACAGCGGTGTCAGGCCGTCGCCCACTGCAGTGCGGGTCCTGCTGTCCACAGAACCACTCGCGATCGGCGAGATCTGGATCTCGTAGCCGATCTTCTTTCCGCTGGCCCCGGCGACCGCTACATCCGTGCGACGGCGACCATGCACGGCCCGGTCTTCGACGGAGACGTTGAAGCCCTCCCGGCTGGCCACTTCGGCGGTGTGGTTCTTGAGCGCCATGTGCAGCTCGCTCTCGCCCGCTGTCTCGGACACCTCCCCCCTGGGCACGTGCCGGGCGTGGTAGCGGCCGTTCTTCTCGACGATGGTCATGAACCCGGGGCAGACGGTGCCGTACTCGTGGGCCCCGAGGCAGTAGAGAAGGTCGGGCTTGTAGTTGCGGTGAATCTCCTGCAGGAGCCCCGGGCGATCGGGGTTACCCAGGTCTGATGCACTCAAGTCGATAGTGATCCCGTAACCGCGATGCAGCACGTTGTGGGTCATGTTTTGAGAGTAAGTCCTGCCACTGACAATGGGGTTGGTTGCTGTGGCGAGTGTGGTCGGTTGCGGTGCCTCTGCCGACGACCAACCCCGACCTCTGAACGCGCTGCTTGACTTCGTGCGCTGTTGTGGTCGGCTGGGATCACGTTCTGCGTGTTGCGTGAGGGGAATTGAGCATGTTCCGCGGCCCCTGAGCGGGGGTGAGATGGAGGCGGGAGGATGGGCGGGTGCTGTCCCGGGTCTTGGCGAGCTCAGGTGAGTAACCACTCCAATTGTGCGCCCGGATAACACTTCTTGCCACCCGAGAGTGACGAGTGTCTTGTGTCGCGACGCGCGAGGCATCCTCCCTGCTCGATCCATGTGCTGAACTCGTTCAGGGAACAGACGGAGTCCTCTGGAAGGTTCTCGCAGCCGTGGATATGACTCGGCGGTAGTTCGTGCGACAGCGCGGTGATTGCCCGCGAGGCAGAAAAGCGCCGGGATGGGCAGGCAAGGCCCGTCGGCACAGTGCGGCAACAGCGAAGAGCAGCCCGTGTCACACGCCTCATGTGACACACAGTGCTTCATCGAAACCCGCGGCCGGCACCCCGTTGCGCTTGGTGTCGGCCGTACTGGCCAATGACATCCTCAGTCACGCCGGTTTCGCCCCGTGTTTGCCGAGTGAGCCCGAGGTACAGAGTGTGGCGCGTACGAGCCGGTGGTGGCCCTTCGCGCGGAGCGCACCGGGCTGCGCTGAAGAAGACACAGGGCGCGCGGCGGTGGGGTCGCTTCCGTGGTCTGCAGATCGGCCGGCGTGATCTGCATGAGGGTGGGCGCCGGTTGGGGAGGATGGAAGCGAACGCTGCTGCCGTACCGCGGACTGGCTCCTGACATCTCGGACCGACGTGTCCTGACCATCCTGTGCCGACGCGGGGCGAGGCAGTGTGCTTGGACGCTGGACCGGGCGAGCGTGTCTGGAGCACTGGAATGCGGGGTGTCATCTGCACCGTGTCACTGGTGACCGCTCTCCGGGTCGGCGGCGCGGCTGCTGACTTGCGACGGGGGATGAACCATCGAGTCGTCAGACCCGCTTCGAGCCGTGGACTGCGCTGCAGAGCCGGATGAGGTGGTGCTGGGGGTCGACACGCATCGCGATGTGCATGTCGCGGCCGTGGTCTCGTTGGCGGGCCACGTCTTAGGTGTTGACCGCTTCCCAGCAACAGCGAGTGGCTACGGCCGACTTGCCGACTGGGCCGGTCGGTGGGGTGCAGTTCGACGTGCCGGAGTCGAGTGTTCTGGCAATTACGGTGCGGCGCTGTCGCGCCATCTGCTGGCTGAAGGCATCACCGTGGTTGAGGCTCCTGGCCCTGGGCCTGCGGCGCGGCGCCGGCGGAGCAAGTCCGACGAGGGGGACGCGGTAGCTGCAGCCCGGTCCGTGCTCAGCGGCCGTGCGCAGTCACCGGTGAAGGCAGGCGATGGTCCGGTCGAGATCGCGCGCATGTACCTGATGGCGAGAGACTCCGCTGTGAAAGCCAAACGGCAGGCGGTGAACCAGATCAAGTCCCTTCTGGTCACCACTGATCCGGCCCTCAGAGAGGAGCTGCGGAGTCTGTCGCGGCGTCGTCTCACCCTTTTCTGCCTGCAGTTGAGCGAAGGCGGCGAGGAGGTGGATTCGATCGTGCGGGCGACCAGGTTCACGTTGCGGGTGCTGGCGGAACGCATCGAGCAGCTTGATGGGCAGGCTCGAGTGCTGGATCTGCGCCTGGTGGAGTTGATCGGGACGTACTACCCGCGCCTGCTCGATGCTGTCGGCGTCGGTCCGCACAGTGCGGCGGTGTTGTTGACGGCCCTAGGGGACAACAGTGAGCGGATGCGAGGCGAGGCGTCGTTTGCGGCGCTGTGCGGGGCAAGCCCGGTCGAATACTCCTCGGGCAGCCGGCAGCACCGCCGGCTCAACCGCGGCGGCAACCGGCAGACCAACGCGGCCCTCCACCGCATTGTGCTGTCGCGGTTGCGCTGGGACTCGCGTACGCAGGCGTACTACGAGCGGCGGGTGGCCGAGGGCAAGACCCGGCGCGAGATCATCCGCTGTTTGAAGCGGTACGTCTCACGCGAGATCTATCGGCTGATCGCCACCAGCCGCGAGGAATTCGTGAACGGATCCAGCCGCCGGCCCGCCCCGTAACCTGCTGCACTCGATGGGAGAGCCGACAAGCGGAGCGCTTCCAAGCTGCCCCGAGGCTGGAGAGTCCGGCGAGCACGTTCGGGGAGAGGGCGGAGCCGTATCTTTGTGTTCATGTCGCCGCGTCAAAGAGAACTGGTCAGTCCCGGCACTCGGATGAAGTTCCGCTCGCTGGCGACGAATTTGACTGTTCGGACGATTGGCGAGGCGTGGCAGAGCCACAACTTCGCCCCATCCCCGACGACGAACTTCGGTACACGGACTCCAGCATCCGCCGCACGACCTTCGAGTCCTACGCCGCAGCCGTTGACTGGACCGACCGCGGCCACGTGACCCGGGCGCTGCGTGTGTTCGAGGACCTGATTCGGACCGGACGGCGGGAGGGGTGGAGTGGGCCCTGGCTGGACGATCTGATGGAGCGACTGCGGCGAGACGGCCTGCAGATCGATGACCGCGGCCGCATTACCGAAATTCCGGGCACCTGGACACCGGCAGTTCCTACCCAGAGCGCGTCGCGCACGGACAACCAAAGTGTGGCGCTCACCGAGGTGACGCGGCGTCGCATCGCCGAGGCCCTTGGCACGACCGATTGGACGGGAGGGCTGGGCGACCTCGCGTTCCTCGAGCGCCTGTATGACCTCGATGCCTTGCCGAGCCACGACTCCCGCTTCGCGACGGCACGAGAAGACATCGCCAAACACCGCTACGCCAACGACGACTGGGACAACGACTGGATCTTCAGCGACGACCGGTTTGGCCTGGGGCGCGGCCCGGACGAGACGTTGCTTCGATTTCTCAGTGAGACCCTTCACCCCGCTGTACGCACGGACGAGGAGGAGGTTGCACGTCTGGTGACCGTGCTCAATAAGGTGCTGGCTCCGGACGGCTACGTTCTGGAACCGGCGAGCGTGATCAGCGGATACCCGGTCTATCGAGCCGGGCGCTTGGCCGAGAGGACGGCATCCGGCGAGTCGGACGCAGACGTTGCCGCGCGCGAGGACCCGGATCCGGTACCCGGCTGCCGGCACAGTTCTTCGTCGAGCACCGCGACCTCCTCGGCAGCGGCCGATGACGCGGCGCGGGTGCGACGCCTGGCCCGCGGAGATCGGAAGGACTATTCCTGCGAACGGCTGCCGTTCGCCGACGGCGGTCAAGCGGACGTCTTTCGCGCGATACACAAACCGACAGGCGTCAGGGTGGTGCTCAAGAAGCTCCGCGACCGGAACCCGCCCGAACGCAAACGCGCCCGCATGAAACGCGAGATCACCCTGGGCCGCTGGCTCGACGGGCACCCGCATGCCATGCCGATCTTGGACGCGGACCCAGGCCACACCTGGTTCGTCATGCCCTGCGCCCCCTTCACGGCAGAGCAACGCAGAGACCAGCTCGCCGAACCGTCAGAGCTGAGGAGACTCGTCGACGCCCTGTGCTCGGTGTTGTCCGCCACCCACGAGGCTGGCTGGCTCCACCGGGACATCAAGCCCGCCAATGTGCTTATGCACGACGGCCGGTGGGTCCTCGCAGACTGGGGCATTGCCCGGCGTCCGCGTGGACAGACCACGGACCCGCAACGCACCCGCGTCGGCGTACGTTTCGGCTCGGACGGCTTTGCCGCTCCAGAACTATCCGTTGACGCACACGGCGCCACGGACGCCGCCGACGTGTACAGCATTGGTCAGCTGATTGGCTGGGCTGTGACCGGAACGATGCCCGCGATCAACGTGCCGCTCCTGCCTCCGGCAGGGCCGTGGAGGAGCATCGTGCGGCAGGCCACGCAGACCGATCCCGCTCGCCGGCCTCCCACTGTCCGGGCACTTCGCCAGCTGGTCATCCAGGAGACACAGGCCCCAACGCAGTCCGCCTTCGTGAAGGCGCAGGCCCTTCAGCGGGAGATGGCATCAGGCTCTGCCACCGCTGCACAAGAGTTGATCGCGTTGGCCGCGAGACATACCGATGACGCGTCGCTCTACTGCGATCTGCTGGTAAAGCTGCCCTTGCGGCCGCTCTTGCCGGCGCTGCTGGCTGATGCCCAGCGTGCTATCGACATCGTCCGCGCGATGGCCGCACTCCTGGGCGCGCACCGGTCTCCGGAGCTGGGGGAAGTCGATGCCACGATCATGTGGCTGATTCGCATTGCACAGCGGGCGGCAGACAGCGGCGCACTCGACCTTCTCGAGGAGTGCTGTGACGGGGCATTCGAATGGGACGGTCACTGGGATCAGTGGGGACCTCAGAAGGACATCGCGGCATGGCTACGCACCTTGCAGGGTGACAGTGCCAGCTCAGTGGCCTCGATGCTTCGCCAACACCCCGCCTGTGCACAACACTTCAGTCACGTCGCCGACGACGTCGATGTCGACCACCGGATCCGAGCCGCACTGACACACCGTGGCGACGCGCGTCCTGTGCCCGTGAAGGCTGACGCGATCCACCCATCCCCACCCGGACTGCGGTGACGCGGGGTTGGGCCGGGGCTCCCTCTGCGCCGCGGCTGGCGAACTGCACACGATGCGCCTCTCGCGGCAGCCTGTTGGGCTGACCGGCGAGTGCCGCGAGCAGTGACGCAATGGGCCCCGTCGGCGGGTCTGCTGCACGATCGGGTGACATCTTGACCTGTCACCCGAACCTGCATCACACCCAGGCTCACCAGCGCCAATCTGGTTCGACGCGGAGTTCATTGCGGTTGGTTGCCTCTTGCGCAAGTCGTTCCCCTTTGGTCAGCAGGGCGTGCGCTGCCTGCCGGAGTTCCTCGGGGAGCCAGGCCGTCAGGCTGGTGGCCCGTTCGTTGGCGATGGTGTCGCCGGCGGTGGGCTCGTGAGCGAGCAGGAGTCGGTATAGCGCAGTGGCTGGTTCGATGGGTGGCAGTCCGTGCCGTGCGCCGTTGATGGAGGCTCTGGCTGGGATGGCGATGCCTTCGGCGTCGAGGTCGCCGTAGTAGACGATGCGGTGGATGTCAGTGAGTTCGGTGATGTTTTCTACGGATGCTTCGAAGGCTCGTCCGGAGCCGAAGGCGATGTATCCGATGCGGCCAGGGGCGGGTTCGAGCAGGCTGCGCAGGGTGGCGTAGGTGTCGCTGTTTTCCACCACGAGCAGGGTGTCGCCGTCGCCGAGCCTGCGATGGGCCAGTGGGGGTGGCTCGCGGTAGGTGGCGAGCTGTTCGAGGGTCAGCCTGCCAGGGGCGAAGAGGGCTCCGGTGATCAGCGTGTCGAGGCGCTTTTCGTAGCGGAAGATTTCGTATGAGCGCTCGCGCAGGGGCACCGGGACACGTCGGGCTGGCTGGTGGTTGATGTCGCGGAACCAGCGGTTACAGGCGAGGAGATCCTTGGTCTGGGATGCAGTCAGTTGGGCGTCGTAGGCCCAGTTGAGCTCTGGCCGCCAGGACGTGGGCTGTCGTGTGGCGGAGGTCTTCGCCGTTGCTGTCGTGGGGATCCGGACCTGTTCCGGAAGAGGCGGTCGGCCGGCGTCCCACTTGGTGCGCGAGGTGGGTAGGCCGATGATGCCGTGGTCGGTGATTTCGTACAGCAGCGTGGCGAGGGTGTTGCGGGCGTTGTCGCCGCTGGCGGCGCCCGGCAGGGCGTCGCGGAATGCCTCCATGAGGGTGGCCCTGCTGACCGTGACGCGTTCGGCGCGGGCTTGGAGTGCGGCGCTGAGCTGTGCCGCTGCGGGGGAGAGCGGCACCTGGTCTGGATCCGTGGGTGAGCTCACTGCGCGTCGCCCTGCTTCCTGTACAGGCGTGCCGAGGTCAGCATGCCGACGGGTTCTGCAGCGTCCTGGTCGGGGGCGATGCGGGGCGTGGGAATGAGCGCGTTGCGTACCTGGTCTTCGAGCCGGATGAGGGAGAGGCCGCTGCGGGCTTCGGCGTCGTTGCGGAGCTGGATGCGCATGGGGAAGCGCGAGGTGACGTCCTCGTCGCTCAGTCCCGTGGTGTAGATGAGCTGGATGCCCAGGGCGGCGGCCATCTCCATCTGGATGTCGACGAGGTATCCGGCGTTGGCTCGGCCGATGGGGTTGTCGAGGAGCAGCAGGCCGCCGTTGCGGGTGCGGCTGCGCGGGCCGGGGGAGGTGCGCAGGGCGGCGAGCGCGCAGTACAGAAGGATGGCTCCGGTCAGTTCCTGGCCGCCGGAGAAGACGCGGCTCATCTCCTCGACGGGGACGCGGTCCAGGCGCTGGGAGGCATTGGGCTTCATGACCTCGGCGGTGAACCCGCGGGGCACGGCTGCGAGGAGGCAGCGCATGACGACGTCGATGCCTTTGAGGTTGCGGGTGCGCTGATTGCCGGCCAGAGCGTCGATGGACTCGCGCATCTGGGCCGTGAGCGCAGGCAGGTCTGGCTTCTTGTAGCGGATGGCGAGGAACTTCTGCCCGGACCAGGGCGCGTCGCCCTCGGGGAAGGCGGAGAAGCGGCTGGCCTGGTCAAGGCGCTGCAGGAGGTCGGTGACGTGACCGCTGAGGTGCGAGGCGAGGGTCTCGCGGGTCTTGGCCATGCCTTCGAGATCTGAGGTCAGCGCTGCGACGCGGGACGCCAGTGCGTTGGTCCAGGTGGCAGCCATTGCGGGGATGTGGCGGCTGTCCAGGGCGGAGATCTGTGTACGCAAGGGGATGTCGAGGCGTTCGAATCGGACGTCGGCGGGTACTTCCTTGAGCCGGCTGACGCCTCCTTCCAGCTTGCGCTCTGTCTGGCGTGCGGTGTCCCGGCAGGTCGTGTGGGCGGCGACCGCCTGGCGTGCGGCGGATGCGGCGGCCTCCGCAGTGCCGTTGTAGGGCGACTGGTCCGGCGGGACGGTCAGGCCGTGGACTGCGGTTTCCAGCATCGGCAGGACCCGCCCGAATGCCTCCAGGTCCTTGGTGGAACTGGTCTGGTGGCGGCGAGCGGTATTGAAGGCGTCATTCGCCAGACGCTCCTCGTTCTGCGCCGTGCCCAGTTCATCTGCGGCCCTGGCTTCCAGCTCGTGGGCCTGGGCGACGGTGGCCGGCGTCCAGAGGGCGGCTTCTTCGGCGCTGGGCAAGACGGCCGGTTCCAATCGCCTGGCACGCTCGTCAAGCCGGCTCGCCTGGTCCCGGAGGCCCTGGAGGGAGGTGGCGTAGGAGTCGATCTCGATGGTGAGGGCGCGCAGAATGGCGTCGCGTTGAACAGCGTCACCGGCCCGCCCATCGTGACTGTGAGACACGGCCAGTTCCCGGACTGATTCGGGGACTTTGTCCCATTCCGCCTGGCTGGCGAGCAGAGCCTTCCGTGCTGTCGCCGCTCGCACCTGCTGGTCTTCGCCGACCTCAACGCCCCTCAGTTCGTCCTGCGCTCGCAGGTACCGGTGCTGGAGAGAGGGGAGAGGCAACAGCGGTGCGCCGGAGTCATGGTGCGCCTGCTCTGCCTGAGACGTGCTGGTGATCTTTTCGCGTGAGCGGACATATCCGTCTGCAGCCTGCTCGGCAGATTCGATGGCACGCGCGAGGCGCAGGACTTCGTCGTCCGCCGTACCGATCTGGCTTGCCAGCCACTCGAGTTCGGTCTCACGGACGATCTTTTCGCCGGCAAGGACCTTGATCCGTGCCCGCGCCTGGCCGGCAGCGGATTCGCCTTTCGCCAGGCGAGCCAGTTCCTCGGCGATCTTCTGCGCGGCATTGAGCCGCTCGGTACGGAGAGCGCATTCGTCCTCGGCAGCCTGCAGCGCAGCCTCTCGCTCACCCGCTGCAGTGCGCGCCTCGGCCAACTCGTTCTCGGCCTCCTCAGCAGCTGTCTCCAGAAGGTCCAGCTCAGTGAGCAGCTCGGACACCGGCCGCAGACCGCAGGCGTCACGCCAGGTAGCCATCTGTCGGAGCAGCTCTCGGACAGCGGCAATGCGCTGTCCGAGCGAGTTCACCTCGCGGGTGGCGTCGGCGATGCGGGCATCGACCGCGGCGCGTTCGTGTGCGGCGGCTTCCTCGTCATGAAGGGCGGGAGAGGGTTCGACCACGAACCGTCCCGCATCGGGCGCTGCTTGGGCGCTGAGCATCCGCTCCCCGGTGCCCACAGTCACGGCGGCGGAGGGCAGCGGACGAAGGTCCTCCACCATGGCCCGGGCGCTGTCCAGACCGTCAAGGCCGCCCACGATGATCCCGCCGACCAGGTCGGGATGCGTGCTGATGACCTGCTGGCGCTCGCTGGTCGGCACATTGTCGTGCATCCACTGCCAGCCGGGCACGGCATGGATCCCTCGAGCCGACAGCTTTTCGCACAGGGCGCGTACCTCCGCGGAGGCGGGCAGCAGGCCCTCACTGGTGTCGAGGAGAGCGAGCAGGGTTTGATCGTTCTGCAGGTCGATGCGTTTGTGCGTCAGCGCGCTCTCGAGCCCGCCGATGCGACGCTCGGCGAGCTGCTGCAGGGCGTCGGCGTGGTCGTCCAGCCAGCGCAATGCGTCGCCGTCGCCCAGTTCGTCGAGACTGGTCTCCAGAAGCTCGCCACATAGCGGGTTGCTGCGAACGCCCTCAGCCTGAGCGCGCAGCCGACCAGTCTCCTCTGCTGCCGCCGTCGCTGTTCCGCGCGCGGACCAGGCCAGTTGCTGTTGCGTGGACAGCGCGGCGTGCGCGCGGTCGCGTTCGGTCTTCACGCTCTTGCGGGAATGGCCGGCCTCCTGGAGCAGCTCCTCGCTGTGACGTGCCTCGTCGTGGGCGCGAGCGGCAGCATCGGCGGCGCTTTCCTGCGGGGCGAGCAGGTCCCGCTCGCGGGCGGCACTCAGGAGTAGCGCGAAGGCTTCGGCCTGTTCCTGCAGCATGCGGGATTCGGCCCGCGCGTCGCCCGCCGCGGTGAGCAACTCGTTGCTGCGGGTACGCCATTGCCCGATCTGCTTCTGCGTCTCGCCTGTCACGCGGTGGTGCGCACGGATCGTCTCGCGGGCCTCCTTCTCGGCCCGGGTATAGCCGGCCCGCAGGGCCGCTGCCGCAGTGTCGAGGGCCTGCACGTACGGGGCGGCGGTGCGTTCGGCCTCAACGAGGGCCTGCTGGGCGCGGTTGTTGTCGTCCTGCGCCTGTGCGTGGCGCAATGCGATGGGCACGCTCGCCCATGCCGCGCTCTGCCGCTGTGCCTCCTGCTTTTCCTTCTCGGTGGCCTCCTGCTGAGCGGTGATCTCACCCATCTGGAGCGTGTGGGCACACAACTGCACGTGCCGGAGGCGCGCGTGGGCGAGCACACTGATGCCCTTTGCTCCTTCCAGCACCCCGTGCGTCCTCTTGAGGGCGGCGCTTCTGTCGCTTTCGGTGGCGGTGAGTGCGATGTGACGCGCCCGGACCGCGGAGGTGAGGTGTACGAGGTCCTTCTCGGCGTTCTGCGCCGCACTGACCTGCCCGGAGTACAAGCTGTGGAGGCTGGCGACGTCCTCGCACGCGTGGTGCATCTCCACCGCGAACTGCCGCTCCCTCTCCCACTGGGTGCGCTGGTCGTGCGCTGCGGCATAACCGTGGAAGGCGGTGCCCAGTTCGGTGTACTGGTCGTCGTCTGTGGCCTTGCGCAGGAGCCATTCGACGAAGGCGTTGGCGGTGTTGGTGGTGAAGGCTGCGGCGGCGTCGCTCTCCTTGGCGTTCATCCTGCGCTGCACGTCGAAGAGTTCGGGTTGCAGTCCGAGGCCCCGCTGGTGTTTCTCCCACCTCTCCTGACCGTCGACGAGATGCAGTTCAAGGGCTTCTACCCGCGCTTTCCAGTCACAGAGTTCGGTGTAGTAGTCGTCGTACGGAGTCCAGTGCCCCTCGCGGTGGAAGGGAAGCCGGTCGGCATCCAGGGCCGCGCAGGGGTGGAAGCTGTAGAAACAGCGCCGGAGTTTGCCGTCGCGCTCGGGCGCCAGGACCTGTGCCGTCACCAGGAGCCGTCCGGTGCGGGCGTCGGCCCATTCGAGCACGACATGCGAGGGCTGCGCGGTGGAGATGGTGAAGTTGCGCAGCGTCTCCAGATCCTGGTGGCGAAAGGGGATGGTGGTGCAGGTGATGCCGGTCAGTAAGACGCCTTTGCCGCCGCCGTTTTGCAGCATGACCAGGCTGGCGGGTGCCGGGCGATGGGTGACGTGTCCGGCGGCGGGAATCAGGGAGGCGGTCTCCACCGCGGCGCCGACACCGGAGAAGTCCAGTGGCACGTCCTCGTAACGGGCATCGCGGGGACCGAAGTTTCGCAGCAGGATGCGGTTGAGCTCATACATGGCAGGAGTCCTTGGGGGAGGGCGGTCAGCTGAACAGGCCGTTGGCCGGCGCGGCATCGTCCGGCGCCGGCGGGGCGTCTGGCGCCGGCGGGGCGTGGCCGGGTGCGCCGTCCGTGGGCAGGGTTGCGACGCCCAGGGCTGCGAGTTCCTGCAGCATGTCGCGGGCGGCCTGGTCGCGGATCTGCAGCCGGTACTTGACGTGGGTGTTGTAGGTGCCGGCGTCCTCGTCGCTGACCTTGCTTGCGAAGCCATGGTTTTCCAGATGTGTGAACGCCTTCTTCACCAGGGCTCGTGTGGACGCCTGCGGTGCTCGGGCTGTCTGCGTCTTGGTCGTGCCCGTGGCGTTGCGGCGCAGGTAGGCCCGCCACAGCCCCTCCAATCCCGGTCGGCCGGAGGGTGGATCGACGTCCTCGTCGGTGTGGGCAAGCCGGCGTTCGATGGTCGCGGCCCGGACGCGGACCTCGTCGTCGACCTCCCGGACCGAGATCCGCCCGACATGTTCGTCATCGTCGAGGTCCTCGGGGCGTGGAAAGACCAGGGCCGCAATCGTCAACTGGGCCAGCAGATACAGGGGGCGATCGGCGGTCTGCGGGACAAGTTCGGAGACGGACACCGCGAAGTCGGTCTCAGGCGTGGTGCCCAGGACCAGTCCGGTCAGCGGATGGACTTCCAGCACCGTCAGGTCGAAACCCTGGGCGACCTTCCGCACCAGCTGAGCGAAGTCCGGCTCGGTGTCGAAGCGTTGGACGAGGCGGGCATACTCACCGGAGCGAGCGGGCGCCTTGCGGCGGGCCATCGCGAAGGCGACCATCCGGGCAGCGTCGGCGGCATCCTCATGGTGGTTCATGCACTCTCCTGATCAAGCGGATGGGCATCGGGGCCCTGCGGTCGGCGCGGAGCGGGAAACGCGGGCAGGGGCGTGTTCATCTCCGCCGTCTTGACGGTGCCCGCGGTGCGGAGCAGGAGGAAGTCGCTGCCGCCGAAGCGTTCGTCCTGCAGGACCGTGCCGTCGTCGACGGCCACCACGGCAGCTTCGCCGTCGGCGAGCTGACGCACCGGGATGAGCCGGAACAACTGCTGGACGCGGAGCGTGAGCAGCTCGTCCGTTCCGGCGTCCGGTCCTGTTCCCGGGCCGGGCCGGCGTGTGGTCTCCAGCAGCGCCGAGAGCCGCACGCCCTGGTCCGTGACGGCCGCCAACAGGGTGTCCACCACATGGTGCTGCTCGTCGCCGAAAGCGGACGGAGTATCGATCTGAGACCAGTCGTACTCGTCCTGGACCGCCACCAGCTCCCCACCGGTCTCCTCGGCGACCTGAGCGAGCCCCTCCAGGTAGTCGGGCAGGTACATCACACGCGGGCGCACCGGCCCCATGACCGCGCGCGTGAAAGCCTCCAAGGGGCCCAGGCACGCGTCGAGGGAGAGCTCCAGTACGGGTTGGAGGAGCTGCTCGTGCAGGTGTACGCGGGTGTGGATCGCCGGAGCTACGAATACCTGGCGGTCTTGTTGCCGCCGAAATTCCGGACCGACTTCCATCAGCATCTTGATCAAAATCGCATGGCGTTTCCAGCACTCGTGGATGAGCTCTGCGAGGTCTTGCAGCTGCCTGCGCTTGCGGTCATCGGCGGTGGCTTCAAGCAGCTGGTTGACCCGCTCTTTTTGCATCGTCTCGGCCTCGGACCGGCTGCGTACGTGCTCCAAAGCCTCATCGACGGTGTCTTTGACCTCGGTGTCCCAGTCCACCGCCCGCACATTGCGCTTCATCGATTCGATGCGCCCGTGGATGTCCTTGGCGTACCGGATACTGTGGATCTGTGCGTTCTGGGCGGCCTGCCACGCCTCGCTGATCCTCGAGCGCTTGAGCAGGGCCTCCAGTTTGGCCTCGGCGGCGATCTGTTCCGAGGCGATGTCGACGTCGATCGCATGCACCAGCACGGTGATCGCCGCGTCAGTGGCGATGAGCGCGGCCTGCCCCACATGATCGGGGACTTCCTTGAGGATCTGGAAGGACGCGGTGCGTGTCTCGAATCCGTCGTCGGTCACATACCCGACGTCGTGGTGGAAGGCGCGGTCGCGTTCCTCGGTGTTGATCAACCGCTCGGTCACCCAGCGGGCGACCGCCCGGTACTCCTCCCCTGTCCGCTCCGGCAGCTGCAGAGCGGCGAACTCGGCCACGTGTTCCACGACAGCGTCCTGACGTACGGCCGAGGTCATGTCCGTGCGCAGGGTCACGAAGTCGATCGCGATCAAGGCTAGTTCGGCCAGGCGGTATCGTTCCCACCCACGTTCCTTCTTGGCCTTGCTGTTGTCCAGGGCCATGAGCGGAGAACCCACGGCCAGGGCCCGGATCCGTGAAGTGATGCTCTCGTAGATTGTCGATGGCTCGTCGAAGTTCACCAGTTCTGTCCCCCCAAGTTCATTTCTGGCGTGCTGACTTCAAGCTAAAACACGGCACTGACAATGACCGTGGAATTCGAACGCATGGCTCATTTCTGTGTGGCTATCGGCGGATGTATTGAGACCCCGGGGACCCGCGTGAGGTCAAGAGTGAAGCTGCCGACCCTCTCGGCGCCGTCTGTCGGGGAGAACGTGTGGCCGTTGCCGCAGTAGGCGTCTGGTCCGGAGCAGGTGAGCGCGTCCAGGGTGCCGCAGCGCCTCACGATGGCGAGTCCGGTAGGGGAGCTCTTGGTACTCCGTGATCGCCAGGAGCGCCTCGGACATCCTTGATCTCCGCTCGAGGCGATTGTTACTTACCCCTACAGAGGCCGGATCGTGGCGGCGGTGCGGTGTCGGATCGCTCGCGTCCCCGGCGACGAGCGCTCCGGGCGGAAGCGGTGTCGGCGTACCGGCTGATCAAACCCCCGGCCACGCGAGCGAAGCGAGCCTTGATGATGTAGGGAAATTCTGTCCGCGTAGCGATCAGGGGGGTGTGTCCTGTCTCGGTTGATGGTTGACAGTGTGGCTTCACCTGATGCTTGACACCGCTTGCCTCGGCTTGGCTGTGCGCGTCTGATCGGCGCGTGCAGGGAGGGCCGGGGCCGTGCTGGTGGAGTTGAGCGTGGTCGAGCAGCGGTATCACGCGGTCATGGAGGTGGCCTCGGGGGTCCCGGTCACCCAAGTCGCGGCCCGGTATGGGGTCTCCAGGCAGTCGGTGCACTCCTGGGTGCGTAAGTACGAGCAGTCGGGTCTGCCGGGATTGGCGGACCGGTCGCACCGGCCGGCCTCGTGTCCGCACCGGGTCGCCGGGGAGGTGGAGGCGGTGGTGTGTGAACTGCGGCGCGGGCATCCCGGATGGGGTCCGCGCAGGCTGGTTCACGAACTTGGGCGTCGGGGCGTTTCGCCAGTGCCGTCCCGGGCGACGGTCTACCGGGTCCTGGTGCGCAACTCTCTGATCGAGCCGGGGGTGCGGAAGCGGCGCCGGTCGGATTACCGCAGGTGGGAGCGGTCGGCGGCGATGGAACTGTGGCAGATGGACATCGTCGGCGGGATCCTGCTGGCAGACAGCAGCGAGTGCAAGATGGTCACCGGGATCGACGACCACTCCCGGTTCATGGTGATCGCGAAGGTGGTGCAGCGGGCCACAGCCCGGGCGGTGTGTCTGGCCTTCGGGGAAGCGCTGCTGCGGTTCGGAGTGCCCGAGGAGGCGCTGACGGACAACGGCAAGCAGTTCACCACCCGGTTCGGGTCCGGCAAGCCCGGGGAGACGATGTTCGACCGGATCTGCCGGGAGAACGGCATCACTCACCGGCTCACCAAGCCGCAGTCCCCGACCACCACGGGGAAGATTGAACGCTTTCACCAAACGCTGCGGCGTGAACTCCTCGACATCCGCGATCCGTTCGCCGCGCAGACGGCGGTGGATGCCTGGCTGGAGGACTACAACCGGATGCGCCCGCACCAGGCCCTGGACATGGCCGTCCCGGCCAGCCGGTTCGTGCCCCGGCCACGGACCGAGCAGGATGCGCTGCCGGTGGTCCTGCCCGCCCGCCTCGACATGGTCGTGTCTGCGGTGCCTGCCCCGCCTCCTCCGCCGCCCAAGCCGGGAAATGGATTTTCATCATCGAAAGTCAAACCAGCCTTTCGGAAATTGGGCGAGACTACTCTTGCGAACCTGATCTGGACTCGGCCTTCTCGGCAGCAAGGACAACCGCTGCTTGTAGCAGCTCGTAGGCATACCTCTCCGCTGCATTCTTCATCCGCACGGGCGAGGGAAGGGCCCACCAGATAGCGAGACAGACGACGGTGGCAAGAAGGGCGAGAGAATTCGCAAGCGTTAGCGCAGGCTGATGGTCAACGTTCGCAAGCCACAACATGTATGCCAAGACACCGAGCACCACCAGGAGTGCAGCGCTCCGTCCGGTCCAACGGATGCCATAGAGATTTCGATGAAAGCCGTAGCTTCGGTTCTCGGCGCGTACGAGAGGGAACTTTGCTTCATCTCGGGTGAGGCTGCGGATCTGCCCTATGGCAACCTCGATCGCCTCATCGGCCTTCCCGGGGTTCGCCCGCTCGCTACGGGCCGAGGAAAGCTCGATCCCCGTTACAGATGCCACGGCCTTCCGCCAAGTCTCCCGCTGTAGTGAGTTCTGGCCCTCTTGCCGTAGACGGAGCTTCTGGACGGTCGGGGAGCCGCCCCATGATGCCCAGAGTGATTCTTGAACCTTCCGCCCCTGGTGACGCACCAGTTCAGCCAGGACGATCGGACCGCCGGCCAGTGACAGCGCGGTGAGAACCGATACAACAACCGGAGCCTTGCTGAGACCAAGGGCTGCCAGCGCAAGGCTGACTGGAAGCAGCGCGAGCAGGCCAGGCGCAAGGCGCGCCCGGCGTTCGTAGTCGTCGAGCCACAGCACGGCTACGCGTCCCCGCCCTCCTCTACTTGCGGATGCAGTGGTAGCGCCGTGATTGGGACGTATCCGGCTCGGCTGGGAGCGTCATACGAGTGATGAATCGTCCGACCTTGTGTGGCGTAGACCGGGTAACCCCGCCGATGGAAGGCGTTCGTGGTTTTCTTTGCTGGGTGCTTGTTTTTCTCGTTCTTCTTCGGCGCGGACACGAACGCCTCCCCTAGGACGGTCGTCTCTCCCTTCGGACCGAGGAGGCGGTCGAGTAGTGATGGACTGACGTTGCGGCGGCTGCCATGGTGAGGAACCTGCACGAAGTCAAGGCTCCCGGGCTGGAAGCTCTCATCTTCGAGAATGTCGAGGGCTTGTCCGAGAGCGGGAATGCCAGCATCTCCGGTGAACAACAGCTTCCGGTCGTCCACTTCCAGGAGGCAGATGGCGCTGGTGTTGTTCTTAGCGGATGTCTCACCATCCTCGCCTAGCGTCTCGGTCCAGAGCGTCTCCGGCACCATCCTGGCGAGCAGGTGCCGGATGGTCGCTTCCCAGCTCTTCTTGGCCTCCTGTGCAGAGTCGGGCTCGACGATCTCAGCCAACAACTCCCGGTAGTAGTCCTCGGTGGGACCGAGAATGCGCAGGATGCCGTCGTCACTCGTCCAGTCAAGGAACGGTTCCTCGATGGGGACACCCTGCGCCTTGGCGACTTCTTCAAGGTCGGTTGCGCCCTGAAGTGAATCTCTCAACTCCGTACGCAGCGCCCGCGCGTTGAGGGAGAGGATCATCTTTGCTCGTGCCATGTCCGCGGAATGGCTCCAAGGCAGGTGCATGAGGAGCTTCTTGACGGTCATCTGCTCCAGGACGACCCGCAGCCCGTTGATGTGGTCCCTGTCTGGGTGGGTTGAAACCACAAGATCCACGATCCCGGTTCCGTAGTACTTGCGGATGTGCTCGACGAGCGCTTCGCCGTCGTCGAGGTAGCCGCCGTCGATCACGATCACGGTCTGCTCTTCGCGTGGACCGTGGAGGTTGCCGTAACGAAGAGCGATGGCATCGCCACCGCTCGACTCCTCCCCGACGGGGAGGAAATCTATCTCGTAGCCCATGATCTTCCTTCAGTCATGGCCCCGCTGGGCGGATCGCACAAGAGTCGGGCTGGAGGCGTTGCGTGCCTTTGCCTAACAGGCAACACACAGTAGCTGTTTACTTCAAGATCTAATTACGCTCCGTCAAACTACAAGCCCGCAAAAGGAGTAGACCACCATCCTGGCTGACCGAAAGTGATCGTTATCGATCTTTCGTGACTGCCAGTTGTACGCCCCTGATGTCACGCGAACGCCGTGTCACGCATGGGAAACTCCAGGCCCGGACGAACTCCGTTCACGCTAGGTGATGGCTTTGTTGCCACACGCATTGGAAGGGGGAGGTTCACGTCCACGGGATGGATGCTGCAAGTGGCGTATAGAAATCAGTCGAAAATTTCAAGGCGAGATTGAACGAGATCGACGCACAACACGTATCAGAGGGCCACTGCCAACATGAGTTGGCAGTGGCCCTCTGACTAGCCTCGAAGTTTCGTGACGGTCCGCCAGCGGAGTCGGTGGACCGTTTTCGTGCCGTGGGCGGAGGCTGTGCAGGCCCGAGGCCCGAGTGTCGCCTCGGGGTGCTGCCGGGTTCCACTGCTCCGGGTGTTGAGCTGCTGTCGTACGGACGGCGATCCGTTGGTCAGCCGGGGTTCGGCAGGAGTGAGAGCCGTTCGAGAGATGTGGTGATGTGGCTGGTCCAGGGCCAGTGCCGGGCCAGGCGGCGGATCCGCCGCCTGGCCGGTGGGCACGAGTTGTCCGGCCGTGGTGAGAAGACGGAGCCGCAGTCGGCGGGGCTCCCAGAGCCTGGCCTTGCCGGTCAATGCGAGCATCGGCATCCAGGCCAGCAGGCCCAGTGAGCTGAACCGGCAGGGGCATGCGGTGGCCCGCTGCACCGTCGAGCGCCTGATGCGCGAGCTCGGCATCCAGGGTGCGGTGCGCGGCAAACGCGTCATCACGACGATCTCCGGCGGCCAGGCCGAGCGTGCCCCGGACCTTGTCGGCCGCGACTTCGTCGCCCGCGCCCCGAACCGCTGTTGGGTAGCCGACTTCACGCACGTGAAGACCTTCGCCAGCGTCGTCTATGTCGCGTTCGTCGTGGACACCTTCTCGCGCCGGATCGTGGGCTGGTCGGCCGCCACGGTGAAGGGGACGGTGTTCGTGCGGGACGCCCTGGAGATGGCGATCTGGCAGCGCGACCGTGACCAAAGCCCCATCCAGCCAGGCGAGTTGATACATCATTCGGACGCTGGGTCAGTACACGAGCTTCCGCCTCGCCGAGCACCTGGACGCCGCCGGCATCGCGGCGAGCACCGGGTCCGTCGGTGACGCGTACGACAACGCCCTGATGGAGTCCACGATCGGCCTGTTCAAAACCGAGCTGACCACCCCTCAGCGGTTCTGGAAGATGCTCTCCCAGGTCGAGTTGGCCACCGCCGAGTGGATCGACTGGTACAACCACCGCCGACCACGGTGAGATAGGGCCCATCCCGCCCGTCGAATACGACCAACTACTACACCGAACTCAAGAAACCCCAGGTCATCACCACGATCTGAGACCTCTACCGAACCCGGGGCGGCTTACCCGCACCGAGACGGGTGGGAGAGAGCCCCACGCCGCCACTGCGTCCCAGTGGTTCGCGGGCCGCTGAGGCCGAAGGTCTTGTCGTGTGTGGCCTCAGGACATAGACGACACGTTGCGTAGTTGGCGGATGGCGTCGATCACTTGGCCGGGCTGGTGGACGGTTTCCGAGAGGGCGTATCGCGTGAGTTCGGGGATGGTTCGGCCGTCGGGAGCGTCGCTGGCGAATTCGTGGAGGTTGCGTCGCAGCGGTGCGGCATCGGGTTCGAGTACGAGGTAGTACTTTCCTGGCGAGCGGTCACCCAGTTCGTCAGGAGAGGTCATAAAGGCCAGAGCCGCTTTCTCCTCACGGCCCGATCAACGCGGGCTGAACCTCTGGCAGTCCAAGCAGGCGTGCTTGCAAGTGCTTCTCGGCGCCGAGACACCTGGTGGGTAGACCGCTTCGCCCACCCGGAGGCCGTGCGGGATATTGCCAACTCCCCCCAGCCGGAACTCTGTTCCGGGCACCCACCAGAGCCGAGACAGGTGGTTGAGGTGGGTGGACATTGCGACCAGCGGGTGGTGCGAGCGCGTCGCTTGGAAACACATGAGTACTTCTGTGCCGGTGGTGGGCCAGGGAACTGAGCTTCCCGACCGCGGGTCGCACCACATGAAGTGGCCAAAGCCAGCGATGGTAACGAATTTGGGCCATTCCTCCGGAGGGCGTCCGCGGCACCAGCCTTCGATCCAGCGGGTTACCGTTCTGACCCGCCGAGATGTGGAGCGGTATGCGAATACTCCTCCTGAGATCGGCACGTAGTTGATCTGCCCGCTGCTGGTGGGGAATCGAAGGTGGTGCACTTCTGCCTGCCGCCGCCGAGGTGCTGTTTGGATATCGGCGATTGACTGCATCGCAGTGGCCAGGACGTCACCGTCCACGACGCTCTTGACTTCGATGGAGGTATGGACGGCCGAGGGGTCGATGTACACGCGGCCGTCGTCTTTGAGGATGTGGTGGGGCTCTACCGTTGGGTCCGCCAGGACGACATCTTGTTGGCGGAACCAAGCGCCGGTGCTGGAGTCCTCGACTCCGGCACGCTTGTAGACCGTGGCCCGACGCCGGATGTACTGGCCGATCACAGTCCGAACCGCGTGCTCGCGCTCATTACCTTGATCCGTCGGGTGCCTCAGCGTCGAAGTCTCCTTGAACGTCTCGTCCAAGCACACGGCGTCCTGGATAAAGCCGTCAAGCAGATCCAGCTCTGTACTCATGTATCGCCTTCCCGGACAGGCTCCTCCTGCAGCCTACTGACGTGCACCGACAACATGGAGCTGCGCCCGATGAGATCCGCCGACGCGCGCAGCGCAGATCGGCTGCACCCCGGGATAGGTCTGATTTCCGTCTATCCCCGGTCCGAGCCCTGAGATGTCGGCTGGGGTGACGTCCATGGGGACAGGGTCAGCCAGCGTGCTTGAGGGTGGTGGACGGCCGGAAGGCCCCTGCCCTCATCTGTTCGCGCGTACCGTAAGGGAGTGTCTGCCTTCAGACCGTCTTTTGTGCGTTGGAGACCGTCGAATTGCAGGCAGCGTACGGTGCCCGAGGCGGGTTCCGTGTGGGCCAGCAGCCACGGGGCCAAGGACACCAGGGTGTCGCCGCGGGACGTGAGGATGGGCTGTCCGGTGATCACCGGTGTAGGCGTCGACACCGTGCTGGGGGTCGGTTTTCCGACCCCTTGAAGGGTGAGGACCTCCAGGGTGTATTGGGTGCCGTCGTAGGTCATGGAGGTGGGCACCGCGAGATCGGCGCACCAGGAGGATGCTGCGCGGTGCGCGAACCGGCGCAGCAGCTGGTCGAGTTGGTCGGCCTGTTCCAGCGTCGGGGTGTCCCGGCCGTGTGCGAGGGCGTTGCGTACAGAGATGAGGCTCTGGACGGGCTGGTGATCAGCTCGTTCCGGGGCGATCCAGGAATGTACTCGCCGGAAATCGCTGCCCGCATCGGGCCGACTCGACAGAGCGGTGCAGAGGTCGAACCAGGTGCCCATGCTCGGGGCTGCCAGCCGGTCCGGCGTGACCCCCCGTAGCGGTGCGGGCGGGGTGCTGCTGAGCCCCAGAACAGCGGCGAAGCGCAGGAGCGCCTCCAGCGCGTGCAGGCCGTCGTGGACCTTCTTGTCGGGATCGGTGGCGCGAGCGTACCTGGCAAAGCGATGGGCCAGGGGAGTCGGTAGGCGGTGGGTGGCGACCTCCAGGGATGCGCCCAGGCGATCGGTGAGAGTCGCCGCGCATCGGTCCAGCAGTTCTTCTCCGGCGGTGTCCTTGACAACCCAGTCGACTGCGTCGAGGCGGAGCGCCTCGATGACCTGCTGCTTGGAGCCTTCGCCGGACAGGACGAGGCTGGGAATGCGGCATTGCCGCTCTTTGAGCTGCCGCAGAAGCCACAGACCACCCCATTCCTCGGGCGGCATCTTCATGTCGATCAGCAGGAGGTCGAACGGGTGGGTGTCGATCTCCTGCAGAGCGGTGTGGCCGTCCGCGGCGAAGCGCAGGCGGGCGCCTTCCTTGTGGAGAGGCCGGCACAGCGTGCGGGCCACGTCCATCTGGTCGTCGGCAACCAGAATGCGCAGGTTGGCCAGTCGCTGGGTCATGCAGACTCCGGTGGCGTAGAGGAAGCGAGTGGCAGGGTGGTGAGCCACGCGGTGCCGGAGGGCGTGGCGATGAGGCTGAGTTGTCCGCCGACCTTGGCCAGGAGGGAGCGGACTCCCAGGAGGCCGAGGCCGTTGCCTCCGCGCTTCGTGCTGCGGATGCGCTTGCCCGAGTTCAGGGCGGCTGCGATGTCTGAGGGAAGTCCGGGGCCGTCGTCGGAGATTTCGACGGCGGCTTCGTAGTCATCGGCGGTCCAGTCCAGGGTGATGGCCCCGCCGTTGCGCAGCGCTTCGATCGCGTTGCCGACCAGGTTGTCGAGGATGGCGGTCAGGGCGCGTGCGCCCAGTGCGACGTGGACGGTGCTCTTGGCCGTGGGGATCGACAGGGAGATGTTGGCGGGGAGCCGGGTGAGGACCGCTCCGGCGTAGTGACGGAGGAAGGCTCCGAGCTCGACGCTCTCGGTGTCTGCAGAGGTGAGCATCGACGTTGCTGCGCGTAGGCGCAGCGCGAGGGTGTGTGCCTCGTCGAGGTGTCGGCTCGCGGCGAGTTGTTGCTGCAGTCGGGCCGTGCGGCTCTCGGCTGGTTGAGAGTTGGCGAGGCGGGCGGCGACAAGTTGGTTCTTCAGATCGTGCAGGAGGTCTGCCACGGCTGCGCGGTAGGGCTCCGGGCTCGGTTGGAGTGCAGCCAGGACGGCTTGGGCAATCGGACCCGGTCGGGCCGGGGCCTCCGCCATGGCGACGATCACGTCGATGCCCTGTTCGGCCGCCTCCACGGTGATCGCTTTGCCGGCTGTGGACCAGAGTGAGCACACCTCCTCCAGGACGCTCGGGGAGGGTGGCTGCGTCGACCGGAACCCCAGCCGCAGCGGCCGCTCGGCGAAGACTTCGACGGAGGCTTCTCCTCCGTCGGAGGCGAGGGTGGACAGCGCGGCGTCGAGGACGGCTCGTGTCCGCCCGGAGATCCGGACGGAGGGAAATGCTGGCAGGGGCTTCAGCTGGCCTCGGTGAAGGATCCGCCAGTCGTCGGCGAGATCGGGCAGCAGGATGTCGGGATCGTCGGAGCCGAGGCACCGGTAGACATCGCACAACTGCATCAGGTGACGGACATGTGCCGTGGTGATGTTTTCGGGGGTCTCGATCCGCTCTAGGGTGTCGATCGCTCGCGCCAGAACGGTGTTGAGGGGGTCGGGGATCGCGGGCTTCTCGACGGCCTTACGAAAAGCGTCCCGCAGATGGCTGCCGGGTTGCAGGGGAAGGCCAAGCCCTAGAAGCTCATCCACGCCAACGGCCCATTTGAGCAGCGCCCGAGGACCCGAGGCGAGATGCAACCCGAACAGGCGCGCGTCGATCCACCGTTGTATGGGAACCGGCGCGGCGTCGAGCACATAAGCCTGCTGGGCGAGAAGGAACCGGGCCAGGGATCGGTCCCCTTCCTTGGCGCCGTCAAAGGAACGTGCGGGTGATCCGTCAGCGAGTCGCTCGAGGACTCCCAACACCGTCAGTGAGGCGCTGTGCTTCGCAGGTACCTTGCCCGCGACGGCGGCGCCCTGCGCTGTGAGCGTGACGCCCAGCGCCTCGCTGTGCAGCACGGCGACCGTCGTGAACCGTTGCAGATGGGCCGGTCCGGTGACCGTGTGCTCGTAGGTCACCGGGAGCTTCATAACGCTGGCCGTGCGGCCCAGTCGCGTTGTGGGTTCGACCGGTCGCGGCGCGCTCGGTGCCACCAACTGCCATACCGCGGCCCACTCATCCGGCCAGCGGTCGGCCAGTGATCCTTGGAAGCCCCCTGCCTCGGAGACCGCGCCGATGACGGCTTGAAAGGCGTCAGCCCCGATCTCCAGGGGGATGCCGTGGGAACGCTGGCCCGCCCCGAGGAGCAGCCCCGATGCCAATCCGGCCTCGTGGAAGGCGGTGTTGAACACATCGTTGGGGAGCGTGATGAAAGCGAATTCGGCGGGAGGCGCGACGACAATTCGTCGTGCGATGGCGAGCAGATGCTCGTAGCCGAGTACCTGCGCCCCCAGGAAGGCCAGCACCTGGTAGTCCTGCTGACGGCATCGCTCCATTAAGTGGCCGTTCTCGTACGCCCAGGAGGCGTGGACGAGGGCCTGGGAGAGCAAGGGGCGCGATGTCTCAGGAAGAGAGAAGAGCGTCTCTAGGCGCCGCACGGTGTCTACATGGGCCCGCGATGCCGGGATCTCCCGAGCGGGCGGAGACGGTGGGACAGCGGTAGTTCTCGCTGTGAGGACCTCAGGCGCGTGGCGTCGCAGGAAGTCGACTGCTGCCTGCTTCGTGGCGGCCTTCTTGTTGCTGCCGCTTCCCTCGCCGGCCCGCCGACGCGTGTCGGTGACGACGGCCCGGAACACCGAGGCGTGATCGGGACCACCGCGTTCGTACTCCCAGGAAAGCGCCGCGTGGCCCACCACCTCGTACAGGGCGGATTTCGGGTCGTTGATGCTGGAGGCGATTTCGCGCTGCTGCGTGGCCAGGTGTCCCGCGAGCAGTCGTCGGGCTACTTCCTCCTCGCCTTCCAGACACAACACACCGAGGAGCTGTTGGCACAGAGCAGTGGTGACCTTCGGCGGAAGCGCGTTTCTGTCGAGCCCCACGCTCAGGGCCGCGGACTTTCTAAGCCACTCCTGGCGTGCGGTCCAGGCCGGGAAGGTGGCGACAATCCGGGCGACATCCTTGCTCATCGTCCCGGAGGTACGATTCGCGACCGTGCGGTACCGCTCCACCGCGGCCGTCTTCCACAGGAACGCGCCGCCCAGCCGGCCGAGAGCGTCTAAGGAGGTCTGTGTGACGCCCGGCAGCGTCCCCCGGCTCTCATAGAGGTAGGACCGGTGCACCAGTGCCGTGGCGATCGCGTTCCGTGCGCCGTCTCTCGGGGCGGGAAGCCCCAGCGCGTTCAGGTGCGCGAACGCCGGCGCGATCTCGCGGACCCGCGGCTCAACAGGATGTTCGAGCATGCCGAGGCGCGCCGTGCTCCGGTCATCCTCAACGGTCGTCATACGCGTACCCCACCCCCGTTGGATCGTCAGCTCACGACGAAACAGTATGGCCGGGGTACAGAGGGAGGAGACCGAACTTCGGGTGACGCAGGCGATGTTGGCCAGTCTGCACGGACCGAGTCAGCGCACTGCCTGCGCCGCTTGTGCTCCATCGACGGGGCTGCCGCGTCCTTCAGGTGCTGGAAACGGTGTACTCGGGCTCGCCGCTTTCGAGGACTCGGAGCAGGGACGCGGTGACGACCCGCGTGCTGCGGCCGATGCGGAGCACACGGCAGGGGAACTGGCCCTGGCGCACCAGGGCGTAGCCCTTGGCCCGGGAGAACCCGAACGCCTTGGATGCTTCCGCCACGCTCCCGGTCCCGCTCCAGGTGGCCCGGATGTGGGCGGGGCCGTACTGGGCATCCTGGATCGCGCTGTGCTGTGTGTGCATGGCTGCTGGTTCTGTCCTTCTCGCGACGAATTTCGGTGGCGGAAATATCCCCGGGTTGCGCGGGGTTCTCTTCTGGCATCGTGGTCGTGCAGGGGGAGTGGTGGGACTGAGGCTGTTCAACGTGACGAGCGGTGTAACTGAGGTCGTGCCGCGTCTGGCGCAGGTCGAGGCGGATGTACAGGGCCTGGTCGAGGCGCACATGGATGCGGTGCTTGGCGTCACGTTTCTGGCGAGCGAGTACGTGATCGACTGCATCGACGGCGGGCGCATCGATTCGCTGGGTCTTGACGAAAACGGTGCACCGGTCATCGTGGAGTACAAGCGCGGCACGGACGCCGGTGTCATCAACCAGGGCCTCTTTTACATGGCCTGGCTGATGAGCCACAAGGATGCCTTCAGGAGTCTGGTCCGCGACCGGCTCGGGGTGACGGCAGCGTCCCAGATCCTCTGGAGCGCACCGCGGCTGATCTGCGTGGCCGGCGACTTCACCCGCTACGACGCGCACGCCGTGCGCGAGCATCGGCGCTCGATCGACCTGGTCCGCTACCGGTACTTCGGCAGCGAGCACTTCGGCCTTGAGACCGTGGCCTCGGTCACCGGGCATTCGGCACAGGCCAAGCGGGTACGCCGCAGCGCGCCCGGGGTGCAGCCGGTTCGGCAACAGGGCGGTGCGATGGCCGAGCTGGCGGCAGAGGTCGACGAGGTCCTCGTCGGGCTCGGTGCCGGAGTCACCCGGGTGCAGCGCAAGCAGTACCGGGCCTATCAGCGGCTGCGGAACTTCGCATGCCTCATCCCGCCCCAGCAGACCAAGGTGCTGGTCTACCTGAAGGCGGATCCGACGGCAGTGGACCTGGTGTCCGGGTTTACCCGGGACGTGACCGGGCTCGGCCGCCATGGTACGGGAGGCCTGGAGGTTCAGCTGCGTACCGAGCGGGACCTGGAGCGCGCCCAGGATCTGTTCCGGCTGAGCTACGCCTCGGCGTGATGGGCCAGGAGCAGGTACCGCGTGCCGTGTGGCGATGACGTGATGGATCGTCGCAGTGCTGCCTTTCGACGGGCGGTCAGGAAGTGGCGGTGGAGCTACAAGTATTCGGCGGATCCCCGGTTTCGGTAACCGGGGATCCGCCGCTACACTCCCGCCGCCTCCACCGTCTGATATCAGTTGGGGAATTGGCGCCGCGACGGGGCGGTGGGCCGTGGGAGGGGGAGCTTGTGTCGCAGGGGTGGAAGGTTACGACGGTGGCCGCCGCAGTGGCGATCATTCTGTCAACGCCGTTGATCTGGCTGCTCGACGGACCTGATGCGGGTCAGCTGGTCGGAGCCTCGGTGCAGGCTGCCACCGGCGTAGGTGGCCTGGTGTGGGCTTTGTGTCAGCGCGCGGCTGAGCGGACGGGGCCGCAGGATACGTCTGCCCATACGGGATCCGCCGAGGCTACCGGCGGAGGCAGTGCACACACTGGGGTGCGGCGGCCTGGCGGAGTCGGAAACGGCACTGCCTCAGCGGAACGGACCGGTAACGCGACAGCACAAGGGTCGGGCAGCTCAGCTGGCACTGGCGTCGACTACAGCTGAACCACCACGGGGAGGGAGGTGGTGCCCTGATGAGGTGGCCCAAGAGGAGCCGCTCCTCCGAGGGCCGCACCAGCGCTCGCGGTAAGGGCACCGGGGGGAGCGTAGTCCGTGTTACTGAGACTGGTGATGCGAGAGCGCAGGGCGGAGGAGGAGCAACCAGTGGCTATCGTGCGCAGGCGCCAAGCAGCGAGAGCCGGCCAGTTGGACACTTGGCGGAGATTCAATTCACTGGCGACGCCACAGCTTCTGCCGGGGGCATAGCCAACTCTGGGTACTTGTCGATCGGGACGCTGAACACCACGGGCACAAGGAGCCCTGAGCCCGTGACCTGGCCGGTACGAGTTGGTGCGCTACCCCTAACCGCCTCTGCATTTCAGCCCAGACCTGGCCTACGCGACCAGATCAACTGTTCTCTTCAGAACCGGAATACCGTGGTGCTCTCCGGGGGCGGCGGGGTGGGTAAATCACAGATAGCGGCTGCCTACGCTCAGGAGGCGCTTGCTGAGGGAATCGACCTCGTCTTGTGGGCGGACGCCGGGGAACCGGAGCAGGTCGTGTCCGTGTATGCCCAAGCAGCCTTTCGGATCCAAGTTCCTGGTTTCCAGGGCAGTGATGCTGAGTCAGATGCCCGAGCCTTCCTGGACTGGCTCGCTACGACAACTCGTGGATGGCTCGTCGTACTTGACGATGTCGGCGCCCCGTCCGCGATGGCTCCATGGTGGCCGCCGCCCCCGTCTGCCAAGACCGGACGCGTACTTGCCACGACCCGCCGCCGAGATGCGACGTTGTCCGGCGGAGGCCGGCATGTCATCGATGTCGCCGCCTTCAACCGGTTCGAAGCCCTGGCCTACATGCAGGATCGGCTTCGTGCACCTGACGCGGCCCCCCTCCTCGACGACCAAGTGGTTCCGCTCATTGAGGAGCTGGGGCGACTTCCATTGGCGCTCTCTCATGCCGCCGCGTACGTCATCAATGAGGCTGTGTCGTGCACCGAGTATCTACGGCGTGTGACAGGCCAGGGGTCCCGGCTGGATCTGCTACTGCCGCATCACGCGGATGCCGAGGGGTACGGCCGCCCTGTAGCGGCAGCGCTCCTGCTGTCGCTCGACGCCGCGAACTTGACCGACCCCGTTGGTCTTGCCGTTCCGGCGCTCCGCCTGGCAGCCTTCCTTGACTCTGCTGGCCACCCCAGGGCGTTGTGGAGTACGGCAGCTGTCGCCCGGTATTTGAGCGAACACCACGTGGGCGTACCCGAACCTGTCCCGATGGTCACCGCAGAGGCTGTGCATGCGGCTCTGAGGCTGTTGCACCGGTACGGACTCCTCACCGACGAGTCCGATGGCGACTCGAGTCGTGTAAGCATGCACGCCCTCACTGCCAGAGCTACCCGGGAGTCCATTCCGGATCACGAGTTGGTGGGCACGGTGCGAGCTGCCGCCGACGCGCTGTGTGAGCTCTGGCCGGACGAAGGCGGCTACGACCCAGACTTGCATACTGCACTGCGTTCCAATGTTGAATCACTGCGCGCCGGTGTCGGATCCCCTCGGTGGTCGACCATCGTTCACCCGCTGCTATTCGTCTACGGTGACAGCCTCCTCCAAGCCGGCCTGTACTCCACGGCCCTCACCTACTGGTGTCAGCTGTCCTCCAACTATCGGAAGGTGCTGGGCACAAGAGATCTCACAACACTCGCGGTTCGCAACAAGGAGGCCACCGCCCACTGGCGCGCAGGGAACATCACGGAAGCGATCGCCATACAGGAAGAGGTTGTCAGGCATTACCGGCGGCGCAGGGGGGCCAAGCATCAGCGTACGGTGCGAGCGCTCGTGGACCTGGCCATCTACTATCGGCACGACGGGCGTCAACGCGAGGCGATCGCACTGCTGAACCGGGTAATTCGGAGAAATAGAGGTCTGAGGTCGAACGATTCTGACCTTCTCGCGATTGGCAACAACCTTGCTGCCGCTTACTGGGACGTAGGGCTCGTCGAGGAATCCGTCGGCTTGCTAGAAGTGGTTGCTTCGCAATCGGCGGATCTTCTCGGCGAGAAAGATCGCTTCACGCTGGTGTCGCGCAGCAATCTTGGAACGAACTATTCCCGCGCTTCGCGTTGCGACGAGGCGGTTGTGGTTTTGGAGCCGACAGTGGCCGACCTTGAGGCACTCCTCGGAGCTGAGCATCCGGACACTTGCACTGCGCGCAGCGGCCTGGCGACGGCTTACCTCCAAGTAGGCAGATTGGAGGAAGCGATCCGATGCCAGGAAGGGGTCGCGGACGGCTTCGAACGGTGCTTTGGCCAGCATCACATTCTCACGCTCCAGGCGCAAGAAATGCTTGTCACCTTCTATGGGGAAGCGGGCCGAATCAACGATGCGATCAAGCTGCAGAAGCAGGTCATCTCCGCATATTCCGAGTCGCGGAAGGAATCCCCGTCGGAGTATCTGAGGAGCCGTGGGGTACTGGCGGTGATCTATCGACAGGTGGGCCGTGCTGACGAGGCAATCGAGATTCACGAGGAAATCGTCGCCAGCGCCGAGGAAGTGTTCGGCCGAGGTCAACTAGCCCTCGCCGCACGCGGGAACCTGGCTACTGCCTACTGGCATGTCGGCAGGGTAGACGAGGCAATTGTTCTGGAGGAGCAAGTGGCGCAGGAATGCGAGCAGCTGCTAGGCGCTAGCGACCCCCAAACCATCAACGCCTATGGAAACTTGGCAGTCTCCTACATGCAGTCGGACCGTCTTGCTGAGGCCACAGAGATCATGGATCGATTCGGCCTGACACTCGACTAGCGCCATCCGATACCCGACACGGTGACGATCTGGGCTCATCGGAGTGCTCGTGCGCTGGCTGCGGTGGCTCGCGGGGGCGGACCGGCCCGAGAGACGGCCGGGCTGCGCGGTTGGCGAGGTGGCGGCGGCGTAGGGCTGATGCTGCGCTGCCAGCGGGTTCGCAGGGTGGTGAGGTCGGCCAGGGCGCGGCGGCTGCCGGTGATCAGCTGGTGCGGGGTGTTGGTCGGGTCCTCGGCGTACGAGGTGATGCGCGTGCCGACGTCGAATGCGCGGGCCAGCAGCGCGCGTTGAAGGACTCGCTCACCCCAGTACTCGGGTGAGCCGACGGGCGTGGAGACCAGGGCGATGAGGTCGCGGGGGTCGGGGCCGTCGGCGAGGAGTCCGCGGTGCTGGGCTTCCCAGAGCACGGTGATCGGGTCCACGGGCTCCCCGTTGTGGGCCAGGGTGGTCAGGAACTGCCACACCGTGGCGTGCAGGGGAAGCGTGAAGTCGTCGGGCTGCAACCAGCGCATGTCCTTCAGCTCTGCCGGGTGCGCGGTGGCCGTGGCGAGGAGGAGCCGTTCCTCGTCGAGGGCCTCCTCGCTGCTGCGCCCAGCAGGGGTGCCCGGTACGGGAGTGCGTGGAAGGGAGCCGGGGTGCGGGGCGAACTGTCCGGCGAGCGTGTCCAGGAACTGTCCCAGTGTGTCGGCCTGGGCCAGGGTGGTGACGGCCGGGTTGGGCAGCGTGGTGTCGGTGGCGGTCTGGGCGAGGCGTTCGGCGTGCATGAGCAGCGTGCGTCGGGCGTGGTCGGCCCGGATCATCCGCGCGTATGTCGGCGCGTGTTTCGGCCACGGGCAGACCTGGATGAGGGTGTGGAGATAGGAGGCGGTCAGGCCGGGGGCATGCGGACGGGCGCCATCGAGCACGATGTTCAGCCAGCCGGGATCGGAGCGGTGGGTCTCCGGATCGGGCAGGGGCGCCGTGCGCATGGCCTGGAAGAGGGCGCCGTGAGCGTGGTTGCCGAACTGGCTCGCGTCCAGGTCGCCGATGTCGGTGAGCCGGTGCGGGTTCAGAAGGAGTGCGCCGAGCAGGGCCTGCTCGGCGTAGTGCACCGGCCGGGCCGGCGGCAGGTCGTCCAGGTGGTCCTCGTGCGGGTCGGTGGGTTGGGGCATTAGGCGGCCAGGGCGAAGTCGTCGGGGCTCAGGGTCTTGCCGAGGTGCGGGGCCAGCAGGTGGGCGGCGAGGCGGGGCGGCACGGCGTTGCCGATCTGGGAGAATTGCTGCCCCTTGTTCCCGGCCCAGCGGTAGTCGGCGGGGAAGGTCTGCAGGAGGCTGGCCTCTTGGGCGGTGATCCGGATGGACTCCGGTGCTGGGCGCTCCTCGTCGGTGTCGCTGGGAGCGGGTTCGGCGACCCAGACGCATTCGTTCGCACGGTGGCCGAAGAACAGCGTCCCGGCCGGTTCGTCGGATCGCCGCACGGTCGCGTTCGCCTGGTTGTTGCTGCGCAGCGACCACGACCAGCGATGTGCTTCGCCGGTGAACGTGGGGGCGGGAGCGTTGGCCGCCCGGTTGTCCCTGGCGCCGTGCCGAGCGCTCCAGTCGGCGCCCTCGCGACGGGACGGCAGGACAAGGGCGCTCTGCGGCTTCCAGGTCCCGCGGTCGCGGGCGTCGGTGAGCGTCTTACGGGAGCCGGACGGGAAGGGCTCGGGGCCGCCTCCCGGCCCTCCGCCGGCGCACACGGTCGGCACGGGCCGGTCGGTGGCGCCCCAGCCGAGGGCCTCGGCCATGGACACCCACTTGGCGCGGCCCGGTCCGAACAGCGACTCGGGCTCGGCGACCTTGGCGTGCGTGGGCGGCGGCGGCTCGGCGGTGCGGGCGCGGGAGGCAAGCAGGATCGCCCGCCGCCTCGTCTGCGGCACTCCATAGTCCGCCGCGTTCAGGATCCCGGTCCATACCGAGTACCCCCAGCTGCGCAGGATCGCGGCGTACTGGCGCCACAGGGGCAGGATGTCGGGCACCTCTTCCATCGCGACCCACTCGGGCTGACCGTGCTGGTGGAGGGCGTGCAGGTAGCGCATGGGCTCGGCGGCCAGCAGCGAGCGTGCGTCGCGGCAGGAGGTCAGCAGCTGTTCGCGGGTGTCGCAGCCGATGGCGAGGTCGGCGACGGCCTGGTGGACGAGCGGCTGGTCGAGGAGGCCGAGACGCTTGCCGGCCATCGACCACGCCTGGCAGGGCGGGCTGGCGATGAGCCCGGTGGTCTTGCCGAGGAACGGCCAGACCGGGTACGTCGCCACGTCGGTCCGAATCGTCAACTGTCCTTGCGCTGCACGGGTCTTGCTGGCCCACTCGTCCCATTCCAGGCCGATGTCCCTCACGCCGAGCATGGTCAGCGCATGGCTCCAGCCGCCCGGCCCCGCGAACAGGTCGAGCACAATCACGTGGCCAGCCCGAAGGCGTCCTGCGAGGCGTCGATTTCGCCTCTGCAGGTCCAGGGAGAGCATCCGTCAGCAACGCCCTCTTCCAGTTGCTCGACGTTTTCGTCGCCGCCGAGTTCCTGCTGTAGCGCGGCCCATTCGGCGGCGGTGCCCGGCGTCTGCTGTGCGGGCGCCGGCTTGTGGTCCTGCGCGGTGGCCAGGGCCTCGGTGATGCCGTGGGCGAGGTAGTGGCAGCCGATGGCGCACAGATCGAGCTGGTGGACGGCATCGTCGAGGTGGCCGTTCGTCTGCGGGATGGCCTCGCCATGCCGGACGGTGCGCGCCGACTCGTCGTCGGTCGGGTAGTCGGCGAACTGCGCGCCCTCGTAGGGGTTGGCGAGCACGACGTGGGCCAGGTCGGTGCCGGCGAGCGACGACGAGGACACGACCGAGGCCAGCAGTTCCAGGCCGGCCCGGCTGCCGACGGTGTTCGTACACGTGCTGTTGTCGAGCGCGGTCAGGCGCCCCAGGGCGGTGGCCGTGAGGTCCTGTGCCTGGAGGAGCAGGGCGCTGATGTGGTGCAGCGCGTTCGTGCCGGGCGTGTAGGAGGTGTCGCGCACGCGCGCCTTGAGGGCTTCGAAGTCGTATGCCAACCGCCGCAGTTGGCGGGCCTGTTCGTTGAGGTCGGGTGGGGGCGTGGGGATGGGGTGGCTCCTGGGCTGGGTCAGTGGCTTCGGGCGGTGGCTTGCGCGGTGGCAGGCAGGGGGCGGGGCGTGGTTCCGGGCGCGGTGCTCGGCCCGATCGGAGGCGCGTCGATGACCGAGGCGAGGGCGGTGACGCCGGCCGAGGTGAGGCGCACGCGGTCCAGGGGCGGGCCGCCGACGTACGCGGCGGGCGCCGAGCCTGCGGTTCTCTCTGCCAGGCCCTTCGTCTCCAGGGCGCGCAGGGTGCTCATCAGTACCTTGGCCTCGCGAGAGCGGGTGAACTCGCGACCCAGGGAGCTGCTGGCCACGACGTGTCCGCAGGCGATCTCGGCCATGGCCAGGCAGAGCACGGCGGTCAGCCGGTCGTCGGGGGCTGGCGCGGTGGCCCAGCGGCGCCGCCGGGTCTCGCCGGCCAGCGTTACGGCGCAGCCGACAGCGGCTTCCGGGGCCAACGCGGTCAGCTCGCGAGCGGCCCCGGCGCTGAGGTCCGCCGAGGTGCTGGTGAGGAAAGCCAGCTGCCTCAGTCGCATGACCGTCTCGGCCAACTCGACGCTCTCATAGAGCCGTTCGTCCTGGATCGCCTTGATGGCGGACTGGGTGTCGGTGGCCAGACGCTGCGCGGAGCCGACGTGGGCATCCGGCGCGGGAGGATTGGCAGCGCCAAGGAAGAGGTCGAGCGCGTCGTTGTGCTGGGTGTACTGGTCGGCCAGGTGGAGCAGCCGTTCGACGGGCGTGGGCGGTGGCGCCACGTCGAAGAGCAGGGATTCGGCGGGCGGCTCGGTCATGAGCGCCGCCGCGCGGTCGGGCAGGGGTGAATGGGACTTGCCTTCCGTGGGGTTGGGTAAGGCCGCCGACCTCGGGGGCGCCTAGGCGGCAGGGCCGAAGTCGCTCTGCTGCGGGGCGGCCTTGGCGATAGCGCGGGCGGTGATGCCCTTCGATGCGCGGGCAGAGGCGGCGGAGAGCTCGTCGGCGCCGGGCTCGAGATACCAGGGGCGCAGTTCGAGCATGGCCGCGCGCATGCCGGTGGCGAACGCGAGCGCGGTGCCCTTGGGCAGCGCGCGGATGGCGTCGGCGGCCAGGATGCGTTCCTGTCGCATGGACACGGAGGTGGACTTGCCGGACTCCGAGGTCGAGGTGGAGGTCGTCTCGACGTCGTGGTCGCCGATCAGCCGGGACAGCTTGTCGGCGAAGTCCGGGTCATCGATACCCGAGCCGATGACCTTGATGGTCGAGGCGGACCACATGGCGTCCATGCCCGCGTCCCCCCACACTTTCTGGCCCTGCCGGTAGGACTGCAGGTGACAGATGAGAGGGTCAGGCGGGTGAGTGAGACACCGACGAACACCCTGCAATACCGCTTTGACGGGCCAGAAGACGCCCCAGTCCTGATCCTCGGTCCCTCACTGGGTACCACATGGCACATGTGGGACCGCCAGGTCCCCGAGCTCGCCAAGCAGTGGCGGATCTTCCGGTTCGACCTGCCGGGGCACGGCGGCGCGCCCGCGTACCCGGCGGGCTCGGTCACCGACCTCACCGCCCGGCTGCTCGCCACCCTCGACGGCCTCGGCATCCACCGGTTCGGCTACGCGGGCTGCGCGCTCGGCGGCGCGATGGGCCTGGAGCTGGCGCTGCGCCACCCCGAGCGGATCGCCTCGCTCGCGCTGATCGCCACCTCGCCGCGGTTCGGCACACCCGACGAGTTCCGGCAGCGGGGTGTGATCGTGCGGACGAACGGGCTCGACCCGATCGCCCGGACCTCCCCCGACCGCTGGTTCACCGGCGGGTTCGCCGCCGCGCAGCCCGCGATCACCGAGTGGGCCGTGCAGATGGTCCGCACCACCGACCCGGGCTGCTACATCGCCTCCTGCGAGGCGCTGGCCTCCTTCGACGTACGGGCCCACCTCGGCAGCGTCGGCGTCCCGACCCTCGTCCTCGTCGGCTCCGACGACCAGGTCACCGGCCCGGCGGAGGCCCGTACGCTCGTCGCCGGTATCCCGGACGCACGGCTCGCCGTGGTCCCCGGCGCCTCCCACCTCGTACCGGTGGAACAGCCCGTGGCCGTCACCGATCTGCTCGTCCGGCACTTCTCCACCGCCTGGCAGCCCGCCTTCGACTCCACCACCGGCCAGATGGCCATCCCGGCGGCCCCCGTCAAGCCGGTCCTGGCCGCACGGCCGCAGCAGTCCGCGTCCGCGCCGATCGCCGAGATCGCCCCCGCCGTACCGACGCCCGCCGTGGGCGGGGGACGGCCCGATCCGTACGACGCCGGGATCAAGGTGCGCCGGGAGGTGCTCGGGGACGCGCATGTCGACCGGGCGCTCGCGCAGGCCGACGAGTTCTCCGGGGACTTCCAGGAGTTCGTCACCCGCTACGCCTGGGGCGAGATCTGGGACCGCCCCGGCCTCGACCGCCGCTCCCGCAGCTGCGTCACCCTCACCGCCCTCGTCGCGGGCGGCCACCTGGAGGAGCTCGCCTTCCACGTCCGCGCGGCCCTGCGCAACGGCCTCACCCCGGTCGAGATCAAGGAAGTGCTGTTGCAGGCGGCCGTCTACTGCGGGGTACCGGCCGCCAACAGCGCCTTCAAGGTGGCCCAGCAGGTCATCCGCGAGGAGACGACGCCGCAGGAGTGAGCATCCGTCGACCAGGCGCGGCAGGATGGAAGCCATGAAGCTCACGCTCACCAAGAAGTCGCACGCCTGCGTCCGCCTCGAAAAGGACGGCCGAACCCTCGTCCTCGACCCCGGCGGGTTCAGCGAGGCGGACGCCGCCCTCGGCGCGGACGCGATCCTCGTCACGCACGAGCATCCCGACCACTTCAGCGAGGAGCGGCTGCGCGCGGCCCTGGAGGCCGACCCGGCCGCCGAGATCTGGACCCTGAGGTCCGTCGCCGAGAAGATCTCCGCCGCCTTCCCGGGCCGCGTGCACACCGTCGGCCACGGCGACACCTTCACCGCCGCCGGCTTCGACGTCCAGGTCCACGGCGAGCTGCACGCCGTGATCCACCCGGACATCCCGCGCATCACCAACGTCGGCTACCTGATCGACGGCGGCCGCGTCTTCCACCCCGGCGACGCCCTCACCGTCCCCGACCACGCGGTGGAGACGCTGATGCTCCCGGTCATGGCCCCCTGGAGCAAGATCTCCGAGGTCATCGACTACGTCCGTGAGGTCAAGCCGCAACGGGCGTACGACATCCACGACGCCCTGCTCACCGACCTCGCCCGGCCGATCTACGACAACCAGATCGGGGCGCTCGGCGGCTCGGAGCATCTGCGCCTCGCGCCGGGGGAGAGCGCGTCGGTGTGAGTGTCAGTGGGGCCCGGTAGGTTGTCAGGCATGCGCATCGCGACCTGGAACGTGAACTCGATCACCGCCCGCCTGCCGAGGCTCCTGGCCTGGCTGGAGAGCAGCGGCACCGACGTGCTCTGCCTCCAGGAGGCCAAGCTGGCCGAGGAGCAGTTCCCGTTCGACCAGCTGCGCGAGGCGGGCTACGAGGCGGCGGTGAACGCGACCGGGCGGTGGAACGGCGTGGCGGTGCTCTCCCGCGTCGGCCTGGAGGACGTCGTCAAGGGCCTGCCCGGCGACCCCGGCTACGACGGCGCCCCCGAGCCCCGCGCCATCTCCGCGACCTGCGGCCCGGTCCGGGTGTGGTCGGTGTACGTGCCGAACGGCCGCGAGGTCGACCACCCGCACTACGCCTACAAGCTCCAGTGGTTCGAGGCCCTCAAGGCGGCCGTCGCCGGTGACGCGGCGGGCAGCCGCCCCTTCGCCGTCCTCGGGGACTACAACGTGGCGCCGACCGACGACGACGTCTACGACGTCGCCGCCTTCGAGGGCCTCACCCACGTCACCCCGGCCGAGCGCGCCGCCCTCGCCGCCCTGCGCGAGGCGGGCCTGTCCGACGTCGTCCCGCGCCCCCTCAAGTACGACCACCCGTACACGTACTGGGACTACCGCCAGCTCTGCTTCCCCAAGAACCGCGGCATGCGCATCGACCTCGTGTACGGCAACGAGCCGTTCGCGAAGGCCGTCTCCGACGCGTACGTGGACCGCGAGGAGCGCAAGGGCAAGGGCGCCTCGGACCACGCGCCGGTGGTCGTCGACCTGGACGTCTAGCAATCACAGCGGTCTGGGACGAGCAGGCTCACAGCAGCCGCAGATCCACGGACTCCGCGAGCGCCGCGAGACCCGCGTCCCCCGGATGCAGATGGTCCCCGCTGTCGTAGGCGGGCAGCATCCGCGCCGGGTGGTCCGGGTCCCGCACCACGCCGTCGAAGTCGAGGACACCGTCGAACACATCGGCGTCCCGGATCCAGGCGTTGACCGCCTCCCGCTCGGCGTCGACGGCGGCCGTGCAGCGCGCCTCGCCCTCGCAGGGCAGGATCGTCGCCGCCAGCATCCGCAGCCCGCGGGCGTGTCCACGCTCGGCCAGCTCCCGCAGCCCCGCGATCACCTCGTCCGCCGTCGCACCCCACCGCACATCGTTGACACCCTGGAACACGACCGCCGTACGCGCCGACGTCTGCGCGAGCACATCCCGGTCGAACCGGTGCAGCGCGCTCACCCCGCCGGTGTCCGTGGAGACCCCGTCACCGGGATAACGGTCGGAGACCACACGGTTCGCGGAGATCCCCTGGTTGAGCACCCCATAGTGCGGGACCACATGCTGCGCCCGCAGCCGTGTGGCCAGCACATTGGGCCAGCGCCGGTTGGCGTCCACCGTCGACCGGTCCCCGTCGGTGATCGAGTCCCCGAGCAGCACCAAGGACCCCGGCCCACCGCCCACGTCCACCCCGGTCAGCAGCGGCCAGCTCGTCAGGACGGTGGTGTACGCCGTCGCCGAGCCGTCCGCCGTATGATCGCCCGCCTCACTGACGTACGACCGCTGCTGGGCGAGCCGGTGCACCGGTGCCGCCGCCACCGTCCCCGGCAGATGGAAGCTCAACAGCAGATCGGCGTCCGCGGGCACCTCGAAGGCGAGCGGGTCGCTGAACGCCTGCGCCCCGGCGGGCACTTCGACGCCCGCCGCACCCCGGAAGGCGACCGGCACCGGCGCCTTCCGCGACGCGGCGCCCGCCGCCCGCACCGCCACCGTCGCGCTCCCGATCCGTACGGGCGTCGCCGCGAAGGTGTTGTCGAACCGCAGCCGCACCCGCGGCCCGCCCACCGAGGTGTGCGCGACGAGCCGCAGCGTCCGGTCGCTCCACGGCCCCACGGACGGATGACCGGCGGTTGCCGTCGCCCAACTCCCGCTCCACCCGGGCGTGGTGGCCCGCACGGACAGCGCGAACACATGCAGGGAAGGGGAGTTGGGCAGCCGTACCGAAGACACTTGGCGTCCCCGCGCGAGCGGCACCGTCACGACGTACAGCCGTGCCTGCTCGGTGAGTTGACCGCCGGGTGTGTTGATGTGCGGCAGTGCCACCGCCTTCGTGGCGAGTGGGCCCGTGCGCCAGTCGGGGGCGGTGAGCAGGTACGAGGAGCTGCCGCCGTCGGTGTACGACACGCTGCCCGAGCCCGTGACGTCGGCCGCGCCCGTGCCCGCGACCAGGAGGGCGAGTGCGTCGCCGTGTCCGCTCACGCGCACCGACTGCCCGGCGGCCCGTACGTTGTCCGGCTCGCCCGGCGTGCGGCGGGGCCAGGTGAGTCGTGCGCCCTGCACGGTCAGGGTCCGGCCGGGCGTCCAGCCGGCGGCGGTGAGGTCCTGGGACGAGAGGGAGGCGCCCGAGCCGTCGAGGTCCGCCTCGGTGGGGCGGGTGTCGTCGCTGACCGCCGTGTTGTCGAAGAGCCGTTCCAGGGGCAGGGGTTCCGTCCGGTGCTCGGGCGGGGCCACCGCCCGGCCGGGGCCGGCCGGGACCAGGACCGCGAACAGGGTGGCGGCGACAGCGGGCAACCGCAGACCTCGGCGCACCTGATTCCCCCGTTCACGACCGGTCGGCACGAGACCCAAGACGCTCCGTGAAGGTAAGGAGGCACGGGTGGCGCGTCAACGCGCCATGCGCGAACTCGGCGTGAAGTCGCCCCGAATCGACCGCCAGCGCGCCTGTGGTGCTGGGGCACATACGAATGACACGCTGGGCATATGAAGATCCCTTTTCTGGGGAACCGGCGCAAGGAACCCGAGGCGCACGACGCCGAGGGCATCGCCGAACTCCTCTCCGAGTGCGAGCTGCTGCGCCACCAGGCGTACCGCAGCGGTGTCCAACTCGACGACACGGCCGCCTCGTTGGAGGCGCTCGACCAGCTGGTGCCCAGGTGGCGGGATGATCCGGAGGTCCTCGAGTGGCTCGGCAACGACGCCGGGCTGTATCTCGGGACGGTGATCGTGCGGACCGTGGACGGGGCCCGCTGGGGGATCCGCTCCGACGGGCAGCCGGTGATCCGGCTCGCCTCGGGGCGGGAGTTCGACGTCGTCGCCGAAGGCCATGAGTGGGCGGCGAGCGGGGTGCCCGAACTCTCCCAGCTGTACGCCGAGGTGGCCGAGGCCTAGGGAGGGGCGCGCATAAGAGGGGCGTAAATACGGCTAATGCCCGAAAAGTGCGTGTCGTGTATTAACTCCACTCTTGTCTGGATAGTTTGCGGCAATCGCGACACAGCTGAGAGTGGGTAGGGCTGGGCATGGCCGTCGATCCGTTGATCGAGCTGCGTGACGTCAACAAGTACTACGGGGAGCTGCATGTCCTTCAGGACATCAACCTCACTGTCGGCAAGGGGGAGGTGGTCGTGGTCATCGGCCCGTCAGGGTCGGGAAAGTCGACCCTGTGCAGGACGATCAACCGTCTGGAGACCATTCAGTCCGGTGAGATCCAGCTGGACGGACAGCCGCTGCCCGACGAGGGCAAGGCCCTCGCCAGGCTCCGCGCCGAGGTCGGCATGGTCTTCCAGTCCTTCAACCTCTTCGCCCACAAGACGGTCCTCCAGAACATCTCGCTGGCCCAGATCAAGGTCCGCAAACGCAAGAAGGACGAGGCCGACAAGCGGTCCCGTCAGCTTCTCGACCGGGTGGGCCTCGGCTCCCAGGCGGACAAGTACCCGGCGCAGCTCTCCGGCGGCCAGCAGCAGCGCGTGGCCATCGCCCGCGCCCTCGCCATGGAACCCAAGGCCCTGCTCTTCGACGAGCCGACCTCGGCCCTCGACCCGGAGATGATCAACGAGGTCCTGGAGGTCATGCGGCAGCTCGCCCGCGAGGGCATGACCATGGTCGTCGTCACCCATGAGATGGGCTTCGCCCGCTCGGCGGCCAACCGCGTCGTGTTCATGGCCGACGGCAGGATCATCGAGGACCGTAACCCCGAGGAGTTCTTCACCAACCCGGACAGCGAGCGCGCGAAGGACTTCCTCTCCAAGATCCTCACGCATTGACCGGGGACGCTGCCGCCCGGTCGGGGGTCCCCCACGGCCCCGAGACCGCAGGGGGTGGCAGCTCACAGAGCCATACCCGCCCGGCGCGCCGGCCGGAGATCACTGCTCGCGCAGCGGAATCGACACGTACGACGGGTCGTTCGCCGGCGAGGAGAAGGTCAGCTGCGCGCCGGACGGGTTGTGCTCGATGTAGAGCGGGTCGACCGTGTCGACGACCAGGGCGAGGCGATGCCCTGCCGGGACGTCGTAGGCCGTGGAGTACAGCTCCAGGTCGACGCCGAACGGCTTGCCGGGCGTCTGCCCGTGGAAGGTGTACGGCGCGTTGCTGACCAGCTTGCCGAGGCCGAGCGGCCCCACGTCGTAGAGGTAGGCGACGAGGGTGCCGCTCTCCTTGGTCGGGGTGAGGGTGGTGTGCAACTGGGCCGTGCCGCGCACCTGTTGGGCCGTCGGGTACTTCTCCGACTGCCACACGGCCGCCCAGCGGCGGGGGAGCAGGGGGATCGAGGCGACCGGCGGCAGCTGCGCCACCTGGTCGAGGATGCTGGACAGGAAGACGATTCCGCCGTCCGCGCCCGAGTCGACGTTGGTGTGGATCGTGGTCGTGCCGGAGAGGGCGAGCTTCTTCGTCGTCGCGCCGACGGACTTCCAGTCCGGATAACCCTCGTAGCCGCCCGTGGAACGGGACTTGAGCTGGACCGGCTGCTCGGTGTCGATCCCGTTGTCCGCGCCCTTGAGGTAGTGGTCGAACCAGCGCTCGGTGTCGGTCCACACGTCGTTGGGCAGCCCCAGCAGTCCGGTGAGCTCGGCGGTCGCGTGGTCGCCGGGGCGGAACTCCAGTCTCTTCGGGCCGGTGAGCTTCTCGTAGAAGTCGGCGTACTGGTTGGGCGGGAAGATCGTGTCACCCCAGGCGTTGGCCATCATGACCGCTGCGCCGTTCTTGTTCAGCTGGTCCACATATGTGGCGGCCGAACGTTTCTTCCCCCAGTTCATCATGTCCTGTTCCTTGGACAGGTTGGAGGCGTAGAAGTTGTCGAAGATCTCCCGGAGTTCGGCGCTCTGCCGCCCGGTGACGAGGCTCGCGCCGTCGAGGAGGGCCGAGGCCTGGACGTGCTGGGTGCGGCCCGAGTAGATCGAGTCGATCAGGTCGGCCCAGCCGCTGAGCGCCGCGACCGCCTTGACGCGCTTGTCCTGGGCGGCGGTGAGGAGGCTGATGCCGGCGCCGTACGAGACGCCCGCCATGCCGACCTTGCCCGCGTCGGAGGGGGTGTTGGCGAGCGCCCAGTCGATGACCTTGCGGGCGTCGGCTATGTCGGGCGGGCCCGCCACTTCTATCTCCCCGCCGGACTGCCAGAAGCCGCGGACGTTGTAACTGAGCACGATGTAACCGGAGTTCGCGAGTTTCTGGGCCTGTGCGAAGTACTCGACCTGGGGCAGGCCCCAGCTCGTGGGCAGCACGAGCAGCGGGTAGCGGCGGCTGCCGTCGGCGCCCGCCGGGGTGACGATGTTCGCCTTGAGGACGGTGCCGCCCTCGCCGGCGATGTCGACGAACCGCACGCCGGTCGCGGCCTGTGCGGCGGGGGCCGCGCCGAGGACGCCACCGGCGATCAGGGTCGCGGAGACGGCGCCCACGGCGGTCGTGCGCAGGGCCTTGCGATGGTGTCCCACGGGTCACTCCTCACTCGTGTCAGTGCAAAGTGACCAGACGGTAACCTCGACCTCTTACCGGAGGTAACCCGTCGGTAAGTTACGTGGGAGTAACGATTGTTGTCATGTGAATGAATTCAGGACGCGCGGTGGGAGTTCCGGGGAGCCGCAGGAGTGGGAAGCGGCGCCTGAGCGGCCCGGGTCACGTCCGCGACCAACTCGGCCACATCCGGGCCGTACGCCTGTGAGTTGACCACCTTGAGCAGGAGCACGAACGCGTTGCTGCCGTACTTGCGGGCCAGGCGCTCGTGGTTGCGGGCGAGATAGCGGGTCGCGGCCTGATTGGTGATCGCGGTCTGGCCGCAGAACAGGAACACGGGCCGGGTCAGGCCCGGTTGACCGGCCGTGAGCCGGGCCAGCAGGACGTGTTCGGACACGCCCTTCTCCATCCGGTAGCGCTCGCTGCCGATCTGGAACGCCAGCTTGTCCGGGCCCGGCTCCGGGTCGGTGTTCACCCGCACCCCGGGCAGCATGGCGTGCATGTGCGCCGCCATCCGCCGGTTCGACCCCGGACCGCCCACGCAGAACTCCGTACGCTCCCCGAAGCCCTGCCGCGCCACGTCCTGGGTGATCACCTCCGCGTGCGCACCGCAGTCCTTGATGAGCGCGGAGAGCTCCAGAAGGGCGAACACGTCGTAGCGGTGCACGGCGAGATCGGCGCTGCCGGCGTCGCGGTTGACGACGAGGAGGGACTCGGAGTTGTCCGGCAGCCCGAAGAACGCCTGCTTCTTGCGGAGCTTCCGCTTCCACAGATAGGTGCGGGCCAGCCAGCCGAGGGCGGCACTGATGCCGGCCGCGACCACGCCCAGGACGATGTTGCGCACGTCGTCATTCATGGGCGCGCATGCTAGCGGTCCGACATTGCTGGTACGTACCGGTGTTCGAAGTGTGGCGTTCTCATGACAGCTGCCCTGAATGGGGCTGTCGGGCCAGGGGTGTTGTGGTTACGCTGCGCGGACGGTCCCGGCCTGGAGGTACGCATGCGTCGCCCTGTCGCGCGGAAACTGTCGGTACTGGTGGTCTCGGCCGCCGTGGTGTCGGTGGGGGCGGCGGCTCCGCCACAAGCCGCCTCGACGCCCTCGGCGTCCTCGACACCGCAGAAGGTCCCGGTCGCCGTCGGGTACGGCGGTGCCGTCGCCAGCGTCGACGCGGACGCCTCCGCCGCCGGGATCGAGGTGCTGAGGAAGGGTGGCAACGCTGTCGACGCCGCCGTCGCCACGGCCGCCGCGCTCGGGGTCACCGAGCCCTACTCCTCCGGCATCGGCGGAGGCGGCTACTTCGTCTACTACGACGCCAAGTCCCGCAAGGTGCACACCATCGACGGGCGGGAGACGGCCCCGCTGACCGCCGACACGAACCTCTTCGTCGAGAACGGGCAGCCGCTCGCCTTCGCGGACGCCGTGAGCAGCGGCCTCGCCGTCGGCACCCCGGGCACGCCCGCCACCTGGTCCACCGCCCTCGACAAGTGGGGGACCAGAAGACTCGGTACGGTCCTGAAGCCGGCCGAGCGGATCGCCCGCGACGGCTTCACGGTCGACGACACCTTCCGCGCCCAGACCGCCCTCAACGAGACCCGCTTCCGCTACTTCCCGGACACGGCCGAGCTGTTCCTCCCGAACGGCGCCCTTCCCGTCGTGGGCTCCACCTTCAAGAACCCCGATCTCGCCCGTACGTATGAGGAGTTGGGCAAGAAGGGCGTCGACGCGATCTACCGGGGCGACCTCGGTGACGAGATCGTCGACACCGTCAACGACCCGCCCGTGGACCCGGCGTCCGGCTGGAACGCCCGCCCCGGCGACCTGTCCGAGAAGGACCTCGCGGCCTACCGCGCCAAACTCCAGGCGCCCACCAAGACCTCGTACCGCGGACTCGGCGTCTACTCCATCGCCCCCTCCTCCTCCGGCGGCACGACCGTCGGCGAGGCGCTCAACATCCTTGAGAACACGGACCTTTCGAAGGCGAGCGAGGTGCAGTACCTGCACCGGTACATCGAGGCGAGCCGCATCGCGTTCGCCGACCGCGGGCGCTGGGTCGGCGACCCGGCCTTCGAGGACGTACCGACCCAGGGGCTGCTGTCGCAGTCGTACGCCGATCAGCGCGCCGCGCTCATCAAGGACGACGCGGTGCTGACCAGCCCGGTGGCACCCGGCGACCCGCGCGACCCGGGCTCGACGGGGACGCCCGCGCCGACGACGTACGAGGGCGAGAACACCACGCATCTGACGGTGGCCGACAAGTGGGGGAACGTGGTCTCCTACACGCTCACCATCGAGCAGACCGGTGGTAGCGGGATCACGGTGCCGGGGCGTGGGTTCATCCTCAACAACGAGCTGACGGACTTCTCCTTCGTGCCCGCGAACCCCGCTGTGCACGACCCGAACCTGCCCGGTCCCGGCAAGCGGCCGCGGTCGTCGATCTCGCCCACGATCGTGCTCGATCAGCACAACAAGCCGGTGGTGGCGCTGGGTTCGCCTGGTGGGGCGACCATCGTCACCACCGTGTTGCAGACGCTGACCCGGTTCCTGGACCGGGGGACGCCGCTCGTGGACGCGATCGCGGCGCCGCGGGCCAGTCAGCGGAACCAGACCACGACGGAGCTCGAACCGGCGCTGTACAACAGTGATCTGAGGACACGGCTGGAGGCGATCGGGCACGGGTTCCGGCTCAACGCGGAGATCGGGGCCGCGACCGGAGTCCAGCGCCTGCCCGACGGCAAGTGGCTGGCCGCCGCCGAGACGGTACGACGAGGCGGTGGCTCGGCACAGGTGGTGTACCCGGCGCCGTAGTCACAACTCGGGGGCGGGCGTCTCCTCTTCCGCACCTTCCGTACGGAACGCGAGCCGCTCGCCCTCCACGTCCACGGTCACCCGGCCGCCCTCCGCCACCCTGCCGTCCAGCAGCAGCCTCGACAGCTGGTTGTCCACCTCCCGTTGGATCGTCCGGCGCAGCGGGCGGGCGCCGTACTCCGGTTGGTAGCCGCGGCGGGAGAGCCAGTCGACCGCCGCGTCGGTGAAGTCGACCGTGATGCCCTGGGCTTGGAGCATGCGGCGAGTGCGGTCCAGCAGCAGGTTGGTGATCTGGCGGAGTTGGTCTTCCGCCAGTTGGCGGAAGACCACGATCTCGTCGATGCGGTTCAGGAACTCCGGGCGGAAGTGTTCGCGGAGGGGGCGCAGGATCTGTTCGCGGCGGGCCTCCTCGTCGGCCTCCGCGTCGCCCGCGCCGAAGCCGATGCCGGCGCCGCGGCGGGTGATGGCCTCGGAGCCGAGGTTGCTGGTCATGACGACGACCGTGTTGGTGAAGTCGACCGTGCGGCCCTGGGAGTCGGTGAGGCGGCCGTCGTCGAGGACCTGGAGGAGGATGTTGAAGACGTCCGGGTGGGCCTTCTCGACCTCGTCGAGCAACAACAGCGAGTAGGGGTGCCTGCGGACCACCTCCGTCAGTTGGCCCGCCTCCTCGTGGCCCACATATCCGGGCGGGGCGCCCACCAGGCGGCTCACGGTGTGGCGTTCCTGGTACTCGCTCATGTCGAGGCGGACCATGCGCTCCTCGCTGCCGAACAGGGCCTCGGCGAGGGCGCGGGCCAGTTCGGTCTTGCCGACGCCGGTCGGGCCGAGGAAGAGGAAGCTGCCGATCGGGCGGTCGGGGCTGGCGAGGCCCGCGCGGGAGCGCAGTACGGCGTTCGCCACGACCCGGACGGCCTCCTCCTGGCCGACGACCCGCTGGTGCAGGTGGTCCTCCAGGCCCAGGAGCTTGTCCTTCTCCTCCTGGGTGAGGCTGGCCACCGGGATGCCCGTCTGGCGTGACACCACCTCGGCGATCGCCTCCGCCGTCACCTCCAGGTGCTGGCCCTCGTCGGCCGTGTCGTCGCCGGAGGACTCGGTGATGCGCTGCTTCAACTCTGTTATGCGGTCACGTAGTTGCATGGCCTGTTCGTACTGCTCGTCCGCCACCGCCTGGTCCTTGTCGCGGGCGAGCTGTTCGACTTCGCGCTCCAGGGCCCGTACGTCGGTGCCCTTGGTGCGGGCGCGCAGGCGTACCCGGGCGCCGGCCTGGTCGATGAGGTCGATCGCCTTGTCGGGGAGGCGGCGGTCGGTCAGGTAGCGGTCGGAAAGTTCTACGGCGGCCACGAGCGCCTCGTCGGCGTAGCGGACCTGGTGGTGGGCCTCGTAGCGGTCGCGCAGGCCGCGCAGGATCTCCAGGGTGTCCGCGACGGACGGTTCGGGGACCAGGATGGGCTGGAAGCGGCGGGCCAGTGCCGCGTCCTTCTCGATCCGGCGGAACTCCTCCAGCGTGGTCGCGCCGACGATGTGCAGCTCGCCGCGGGCCAGGGCGGGCTTGAGGATGTTGCCGGCGTCCATCGACGCGGCCTCGCCGCCTCCGCCCGCGCCGACGACGGTGTGGAGTTCGTCGATGAAGACGATCAACTCGTCGGAGTGGGCCCGGATTTCACCGATGATGTTGTTGAGGCGTTCCTCGAAGTCACCGCGGTAGCGGGTGCCCGCGACCACCCCCGTCAGGTCCAGGGCGACGACCCGCCGCCCGACGAGCACGTCCGGCACGTCGTTCTCGGAGATGCGCTGCGCCAGGCCCTCCACGACGGCGGTCTTGCCGACGCCCGCGTCGCCGATCAGCACCGGGTTGTTCTTGCCGCGCCGGGACAGCACCTCGATGGTCTGCTCGATCTCCTCCTCCCGGCCGATCACCGGGTCGATACGGCCCTGGCGGGCCAGGTCGGTCAGATCGCGGCTGTACTTGTCGAGGGTCGGGGTGCCGGTGGTCCGGGGGGTCTCGGTGCGGGGCTGTCCCGTGTCCGGTGCGGCCTCCGGCGGCAGGCCCGTCGGGGCGAAGTGGGCCGAGTTGAGGATGTGCCCGGCCGCCGAGTCCGGGTTGGCCGCGAGGGCGCTCAGGACGTGTTCGGGGCCGATGTAACCGGCGCCGCGCGCCCGGGCCAGGTCGTGGGCGTCCAGGAGGGCGCGCTTGGCGGCCGGGGTGAGGGAGAGCGAGGTCGGGGGCGGGGCCTCGCCGGGCGGGTGCTGTACCGGGCCCGAGCGTTCGTCGATCTCCTCGGCGAGCTCGTCCGGATCCGCGCCGGCCCGGCTCAGCAGCGAGCGGGTCGGCTCGGCGGACAGCGCGGCCCGCAGCAGATGCTGGGTGTCCAGGTCCCGGCTGCCGTGCTCGGCGGCGTACTGGGCGGCGCCCCGGACCAGCTCGCGGGCGGGCTGGCTGAGGAGCTGGCCGATGTTGATCTGCCGGGGGCCGGGGCGGGGGCCGCCGAAGAAACGGGCGAGGAACTCGCCGAAGGGGTCGTAGCCTTCCGGTCCGCTGAAGCCGCTGGTCATGGCCGTTCCCATCCGGCGTCCCCGCGGGGCCGGGACGCCCTCGCCGATCGACGTGCCGGAGTCGGGTAACCCGCGTAGCGGCCGGTTACACCTCTGGTCCGTCCTCGCCCTGGCGACCCACCGGTTCCGCGGGCCAGGTGTACTCGATCTCGTCCACCACGAGGTCGGGGGCCAGTCGCAGCGGGCGCTCGGCCGTGCGCAGGCCGCCTTGGCGCTCGTAGAACACGATCGCACGATCGTTGCCCCGCAGCACCTCCAGGACGACGTCCCGGCCCGGGTACGTGGCCCGCGCCCAGGCGAGGCCGCGGTGCAGGAGGAGACGGCCGAGGCCCGTACCCACGCGGTCCGGGTGGACGTGGAGGTTGTCGACGTGGACGCTGTGGTCGGCGGCGGGGCGCAGATAGACGAAGCTGTGCAGTTCGCCGTCCTGGTGGGCGGTCAGCAGCAGTTGGCCGGGGGAGAGGGCGGCGGTGCGGGTCCGCCACTGCTGCCGGTGTTCCTCCGCCACGGGACCGTGCAGGTACGAGGACGGCAGGAGGGTGGCGTACGCGCTGCGCCAGCTGGCCGTGTGCAGGGCGGCGATGGCGTCGGCGTCGGCGGGTGTGCCCTCTCGGATCAGCATGCCGCAGGGTACTGTGCTTTCCCGGGGGATAACCCCCGGACCCCCAGCAGAAAAGCAGGTAGGCCGAGCTGAGCGGCGCGGACATCGCGAGGCAAAGCTCAGTAACTCGACGGCCCCGGTGGGCCGTTCGGGCTGAGGGCGAGCGCGGCCCGAATCCCCCGCCGGTCCGCGGGCCCGTCAGTCCGTGCGGGCCGTGAGGATCCGCGGGCCCGCGTCCGTGATCGCCACCGTGTGCTCGGCGTGGGCCGCGCGGGAGCCGTCGTTGGTGCGCAGGGTCCAGCCGTCCACGTCGGCGTGGTAGCCGTCGGTGCCGCCTCCGATCAGCATCGGCTCGATCGCCAGGACCATGCCGTGCCGCAGTTTCATGCCGCGGCCGGGGCGGCCCTCGTTGGGGACCCCCGGGTCCTCGTGCATACGGCGGCCGATGCCGTGGCCGCCGAAGCCGTCCGGGATGCCGTAGCCGGCGGCCCGGCACACCGTGCCGATCGCGTGCGCGATGTCGCCGATGCGGTTGCCGACGACGGCGGCCTCGATACCCGCGGCGAGGGCCCGCTCCGCCGTCTCGATCAGGCGTACGTCGGCCGGGCGCGGGGTGCCGACCGTGAAGCTGAGCGCCGAGTCGCCGACCCAGCCGCCCAGTTCGGCGCCGAAGTCGATCGAGACGAGGTCGCCGTCGCGCAGCCGGTAGCGGGTCGGGATGCCGTGCACGATCGCGTCGTTCACGGAGGCACAGAGGACGGCCGGGAAGGCGGTCGGCGCGAAGGAGGGCCGGTAGCCGAGGAACGGCGAGGACGCACCCGCCTCCCGCAGCACGTCGTGCGCCACCTCGTCCAGTTCCAGCAGGGATACGCCCACGCCGGCGGCCTTGCGCGCGGCGGTGAGGGCCCGCCCCACGACCTGTCCGGCCTCGTACATGGCGTCGATCGATGTGTCCGTCTTCAGTTCCACCATGCCAATTACTATACCGGTATTAGAATGGGGGCATGGTACGCACCCCACTCACCCCCGAAGAGCGCGAACGCGGCGAGCGGCTCGGGCGGCTGCTGCGCGCATCGCGCGGCGACCGCAGCATGGCCGAGGTCGCGGCGGCCGCCGGGATCTCCGCCGAGACCCTCCGGAAGATCGAGACCGGCCGCGCGCCGACCCCGGCGTTCTTCACGGTGGCCGCGCTGGCCGAGGTGCTCGGACTGTCGATGGACGAGATCGCGGGGCGGTGCGCGCTGATCGTCGTGTGAAGCCGGGTCCGGGCCGCCGCCGCACGTCACGTTGCGGCAGGGGCGGCGCACTCTGCGTCCAGTCCGAAAACTCCGCGTAGCCTTTCCGTAACACGACTCGTGTTGTCTTACGGACCGGAGTGCTCCGGTCTGGCGGGAGTTGAGCGATGGCTGTGGATCAACTCCCGGGCCGGGTGCGGGAGTTCGCGAACTACCTGAACGGTCTGCTGGCGCGCCTGGATCAGGGCGGCGGCTGGTGCGCGGTGTTCTGGCAGCGCGACCCGGACGGCATGCAGGCCTGTCTCGAAGGGCGTGAAGTACCGCCCTGGGACGTGGTGGAGTCGCTGCTCCAGGATCTGGCCACCGAGTACGGCACCGAGGCGACCGCTCCCGAGGCCCGGCAGGCCCACGCGCTGCACACCGAGGCACTCGCCGCCCACGACTCCCGCCCCGGCGGCCGTGACGCCCTCGGCGACCGGCTCGACATCATGCTCCGCGAACAGCGCTACGCCGCCGAGCGCCAGGCCGAGTTGGGCCGTCTGCTCGCCTCCGCCACCACCCGCGAAGCCGCCGACGCCATCCGCCTCGACCTCGCCTGGGCCCACGACGACCACGAACGCGCGACCGCGCGCTGCGCCGAACTCCGCCAGCGGATCGAGCGGTTGGACCAGCGCTCGGCGGAGGGCCAGGCGCAGGCGATCCGCCGGGGCCGGGCGGGCGGAGTGTTCCGCATCGAGGCGGAGTACGGCGCGGGTGGCGCCTGGCAGGAGACCGGGCACGCACCGGGCCCCGAGTACGGCACGGGCGGTACGCGGCCGGAGAGCGGCCGCACGCCGGGCATGCCGCAACAGCGCGACGCGCGCGCAGCCGCCGAGCAGGCCGGCTGGGGTGCGGCCGGGAACCGGGGGGACGATCACGGCCGGGCGGGTGCCGGCGCCGGCTCGGAGCGGCCGGGGCACGGCCCCGGGGGCGACTCCCACGACGCTCGGCAGCGGGACACGCAGGATACGGCGGGAGACGCCTTCCAGGACTGGCGGCGCCGTGGTGCCTCGGCGGGCGAGCCTCAGGGCTCCGCGGCCGGCGGGGGCCCCGGATGGGCCGGAGCCTCGCACGACCACAACGCCGCCGATTTCGGGCCTGCCGTGGCGGTGGGTACCGGCGTGGATTCCGCCGGTTTCGGGCCCGCCGGGGCCGTGGGTGCCGATGCGGGCCCTGCCGAAACGACCCCCTCGGAATCAGCCGCCGCGTCCCAGCCCGCACCCCCCGCCGAGCCCGCCCCCAAGCAGCGCAAGCGTCGCCGGGGCAGTGCGCGGTTCGCCGGGATGGACGAGGAGGAGGCCGCCCCCGTCGTCGTACCGCCGACAGCGGTGCCCACGCTGCCGACGCCCGCCGCGGCCACGCGCCGCAGCCCGCGCGGGGCCCGGTTCGCCGGGGCCGCCGAGGAGGCCGTGGGGGCGGCCGATGCGCAGGCCGGGGCGTTGGACGCCGGGGCCGGGCGGGAGGTCGTAGAGACGGTCGAGACGTTGCTGCGGCTGCGGGCGGACGGGCGCAGCGGGGAGGCGCACGCGCTGCTCGTCGAGGCCGCGTACTGGCCCGCCGCCCGTTTTCCGCTGCTCGCCGCCGAGCTCCAGCGCGCCGGGCTCGGGCACGACTGGGCGACGCTGTTGTGGGAGGCCGCCTCGCTGCCCGCCGACCGGCTGGTCGCGGCGGCGGACGCGCTGGTGGGGGCGGGGAGGGGCACCGACGGGGAGCAGATCCTGCGGCAGGGCGTCGCCCGGCCCGCCGAGGAGATCGGCGGCGCCGTGCTCGGCCTGGTCGCCGAGGGGCGCCGCCGCGAGGTGGCCGCGCTGCTCGACGCGTACGTCCGGGTCCGCACCCCGGAAGAGGCCGCCCGCAGCGCCGCGCCGGGCCCGCAGACCCTCGTACCGCTGCTCCTGGAGGCCGCCCGGGGCGTCTCGGAGGAGCGGCACTGGGACCTGGTGCACGCGCTCCGGGTCGCCGGATTCACCGCCTGAGACGGCTCTGGAGAGGCCCCACACCGCCACTCCGGAAAGCCCCTCACCGGGCCCGTCGCTCACCCACGAGGGTGTGAAACGTGATCGACTCAGCGGGTTAACGACGATGGTCTTGGCAAGGCTTCCGGAGAGGCTTACTTTCGACCCTCTACGTCCTGCGTCTACGGGCGTAGAGGCTCTGAGGTCCCGTCGAAGGAGCAGCTCATGGCCAACGTCGTACGTGCCGCTCTGGTCCAGGCCACCTGGACCGGCGACACCGAGTCCATGGTGGCGAAACACGAGGAGCACGCCCGCGAGGCGGCCCGTCAGGGCGCGAAGATCATCGGGTTCCAGGAAGTCTTCAACGCCCCCTACTTCTGTCAGGTCCAGGAGCCGGAGCACTACCGCTGGGCCGAACCCGTGCCCGACGGACCGACCGTGGTTCGTATGCAGGAGCTCGCACGCGAGACCGGCATGGTGATCGTCGTGCCGGTCTTCGAGGTCGAGCAGTCCGGCTTCTACTACAACACCGCCGCCGTGATCGACGCCGACGGCACCTTCCTCGGCAAGTACCGCAAGCACCACATCCCGCAGGTCAAGGGCTTCTGGGAGAAGTACTACTTCAAGCCGGGGAACGCGGGCTGGCCGGTCTTCGACACCGCTGTGGGAAAGGTCGGCGTATACATCTGCTACGACCGTCACTTCCCGGAGGGCTGGCGGCAACTCGGCCTCAATGGCGCCCAGTTGGTCTACAACCCGTCGGCCACCCACCGAGGCCTCTCCTCCTACCTGTGGCGGCTCGAACAGCCCGCCGCAGCCGTCGCCAACGAGTACTTCGTCGCCGCGATCAACCGGGTCGGCGTCGAGGAGTACGGCGACAACGACTTCTACGGGACGTCGTACTTCGTCGACCCGCGCGGCCAGTTCGTCGGGGACACCGCCAGTGACAAGGTCGAGGAACTCCTCGTCCGGGACCTCGACTTCGATCTCATCGAAGAGGTACGGCAGCAGTGGGCCTTCTACCGGGACCGCAGGCCCGACGCGTACGAGGGGCTGGTGCAGCCGTGAGCAACAAGGATCTGCTGGGCCGTCACCGGTCCGTCCTGCCCGACTGGCTCGCCCTCTACTACGAGGACCCGCTGGAGCTCACCCACGGCGAGGGCCGGCACGTGTGGGACGCCGCGGGCAACAAGTACCTCGACTTCTTCGGCGGCATCCTGACGACGATGACCGCGCACGCGCTGCCCGAGGTCACCAAGGCGGTGAGCGAGCAGGCCGGGCGGATCATCCATTCGTCCACGCTCTACCTCAACCGGCCGATGGTCGAACTCGCCGAGCGGATCGCCCAGTTGTCCGGCATCCCGGACGCCCGGGTCTTCTTCACCAGCTCCGGGACGGAGGCCAACGACACGGCCCTGCTGCTGGCGACGACGTACCGGCGCAGCAACACGATCCTGGCGATGCGCAACAGCTACCACGGCCGCTCCTTCAGCGCGGTCGGCATCACCGGCAACCGGGGCTGGTCGCCGACCTCGCTGTCACCGCTCCAGACGCTGTACGTCCATGGCGGCGTGCGGTCGCGCGGCCCGTACGCCTCCCTGAGCGACGACGAGTTCATCGCGGCGTGCGTCGACGACCTCACCGACCTGCTGGGCCACACCCGCCCGCCCGCGGCGCTGATCGCGGAGCCCATCCAGGGCGTCGGCGGTTTCACCTCACCTCCCGACGGCCTGTACGCGGCCTTCCGCGAGGTGCTCGCCGAGCGCGGCATCCTGTGGATCGCCGACGAGGTGCAGACCGGCTGGGGCCGCACCGGCGACCACTTCTGGGGCTGGCAGGCACACGCCGCCTCCGGGCCGCCCGACCTGCTCACCTTCGCCAAGGGCATCGGCAACGGCATGTCCATCGGCGGGGTCGTGGCCCGCGCCGAGATCATGAACTGCCTGGACGCCAACAGCATCTCGACCTTCGGCGGCACCCAGGTGACCATGGCGGCGGGGCTCGCCAACCTGTCGTACCTGCTGGAACACGACCTCCAGGGCAACGCCCGGCGCGTCGGCGGACTGCTCATCGAGCGGCTGCGGGCCGTCGCCGCGCAGACTCCCGGCGTACGCGAGGTGCGCGGGCGCGGGCTGATGATCGGCGTCGAGCTGGTCAAGCCCGGCACCGACCAGGCCGACCCGGACGCCGCGTCCGCCGTGCTCGAAGCGGCCCGCGAGGGCGGCCTGCTGCTCGGCAAGGGCGGCGGCCACAACACCAGCGCCCTGCGCATCGCACCGCCGCTGTCCCTCACCGTCGCGGAGGCCGAGGAAGGCGCCGCGATCCTCGAGAACGCTCTGAGGAGCATCCACTAGCAGCACATCGAGCACATCGTGAGCAAGGGAACCGCCGCTATGACCACCACCTTGGACCATCTGGAACCGGCCCTGTCCGTCCGCCAGGTCCTCACCCTGGAACGGGTGCTCGCCGGGGAGCCCGAGGTGGTGGCCGGAGCGGCCCAGCTCGACCGCGCCGTGCGCTGGGTGCATGTCGCCGAGGCCGCCGACGTCGGCGTCATGCTCAGCGGCGGGGAGATGGTCCTCACCACCGGCGTACTGCTCGCCGGCGACGAGGGCGCCCAGGCCGAGTACATCCAGTCCCTGCACCGGGCGGAGGCCGCCGCCGTCGTCCTGGGCCTCGGGCGGGCGTTCCCCGCGCCGCCGGACGTGATGCGGCGGGCCGCCGAGCGGTGCGGGCTGCCCATGGTCGTCCTCCACCGGCCCTTCCCCTTCGCCGACCTGACGGAGGAGGTCCAGTCCCGGCTGGTGCGGCGGAAGTTCGCCGCCGTCAGCCTCTCCGAGGCCGTACGCACCACCCTCACCGGACTCATCACCGCGGGCGCCCCCCTGCAACGGCTCCTCGACGAGATCGCCCAGCACAGCGCCTGCCCCGTAGTCGTCACCAACCTCGCCCACCGCGTCCTCGCCACGGCGGGCGAGCGGCCGGCCGTCGACGACGTGCTGCGGGACTGGGAGCGCATCGCCCGGCAGGCGGGCGGCAGCGAGGGCGACGGCTGGATCCGGGCCGAACTGGGCGGACGCGGCGAGCGGTGGGGCGAGATCCTGCTGTGCGGCTACCGCGGGGACACCGCCGCCGGACGGCTGCTCGCCGACCGGGCCGCCGAGGCCCTCGTCCTGCACCGCATGCTCGCCGGGAACTCCGCCCACACCTGGGAGGAACAGTCCGCGCAGAGCCTGCTCACCGACCTGGCCAGCGGGGTCGTACCGGCGAGGCAGCTGCTGCCGCGGGCACGGGCCGCCGGACTGCCCGTCAACCGGCGGACCTTCGTGCCGCTGGTCGTACGGGACGGCGATCCCGCCGAACTCGACCGGGTGCTACGGCTGTTGGGGCTGCCCGGCATCGTCGCCGAACTCGCCGACGGGGCGACCGCCGTACTGCTGAGTCTGGCCCGGGACCAGGACGCCGCGGTCCTCACGGCGAACTTCGCGGCCCGGCTGAAGGAGACCGTCGTGGCGGCCGCCGACCCGCGTACCGCCTGGGACGACGTCCCCGCCGGGATGCGCGAGGCCCAGCACGTCGCGGACGCCGTCGCCTCCGGAGCGCTCGACCTCCCGGCCGTCGTACGCCTCAAGGACGTCCATCTGCGCGGTCTGATACGGCTGTTGCGCGACGACCCGCATGTGCAGTCCTTCGCCGAACGGGAACTGGACGGGCTGCTCTGCGACTCCGGCACGGGAACCGGCTCCGGCTCGGGTGACGGGCTGCTCGCCGTCCTGCGGACCTATCTCGCCACCGGCCGCAACAAGTCCCGCACCGCCCAGCTCCACCACGTCTCCCGGCCCGCGCTGTACCGCCGCCTTGAGGCGATACAGGGACGGCTCGGCGTCGACCTCGACGACTTCGAACAGGCCGCCTCGGTGCACATCGCGCTCCTCGCGCACGACGCGCAACAGGCCTGAAACATGCCACGACCTGGGAAAACGGCGGTGAAACATGGGTCCACGACAGGGTGACACCGTGGCACGCCGCACGCCCGCAGACGTGACACGGTGCAACTCAAAGCCCGCTTGTCGGCTTTCTAGCCTTCTCGCACACCGAGCGACCGGAGGTCCCGATGAGCAGAGTGATTCGTGCCGCCCTCTTCCAGACCGCGTGGACGGGCGACAAGGAATCGATGATCCAGGTCCACGAGCAGGCGGTCCGCGACGCGGCCGCGCAGGGTGCTCAAGTCCTGTGCTTCCAGGAGCTGTTCTACGGACCGTACTTCTGCCAGGTCCAGGACAAGGCGTTCTACGAGTACGCGGAAGCCGTGCCGGACGGGCCGATCGTCAAGCGATTCCAGGCGCTGGCCAAGGAGTTCGGAATCGTCCTGATCCTGCCGATGTACGAGGAGGAGCAGCCGGGCGTCCTCTACAACACCGCCGCCGTGATCGACGCGGACGGCTCGTACCTCGGCAAGTACCGCAAGCACCACATCCCCCAAGTACCGGGATTCTGGGAGAAGTTCTACTTCCGTCCCGGCAACCTCGGCTGGCCCGTCTTCGACACGGCCGTCGGGAAGATCGGCGTCTACATCTGCTACGACCGGCACTTCCCCGAGGGCTGGCGCGCCCTGGGTCTCGAAGGCGCCGAGATCGTCTTCAACCCGTCGGCCACCTCGCGCGGACTGTCCGCCTACCTGTGGCAGCTGGAGCAGCCGGCCGCGGCCGTCGCCAACGAGTACTTCGTCGGCGCGATCAACCGGGTCGGGGTCGAGGAGCTGGGCGACAACGACTTCTACGGGACGACGTACTTCGTCGACCCGGAGGCCCAGTTCGTCGGCGAGGTGGCCTCCGACAAGGAGACCGAACTCGTCGTCCGCGACCTGGACATGGCCAAGCTCCGCGAGGTCCGCGACCGCTGGCAGTTCTACCGCGACCGCCGCCCGGACGCGTACCCGCCGCTGACGGCACCGTAAGAGCGACCCGCACACCCTGCGCCCCGAAGGGGCGCGGGGCAGCGCCGATATGCGGCTGACGCCGCGTGGGCGCGACCAGCCACAAACGACCCGCAGCCAACCGACCAGCGATCCAGGAGAGGGAGCATGAGCAGCCGCAGCCGTACCGTCATCCGCGGTGGTCTCGTCATCACCGCGTCCGACGAGATCCACGCCGACGTGCTGATCGAGGACGGCCGCATCGCCGCCCTCGCCGCCTCGGGCACGTCCGCCGCCGAAGCGTTCACCGGCGAGCGGACCATCGACGCCACCGGGAAGTACGTCATCCCCGGTGGCGTCGACGCCCACACCCACATGGAGCTGCCGTTCGGCGGCACCTTCGCCTCCGACACCTTCGAGACCGGCACCCGGGCCGCCGCCTGGGGCGGTACGACGACCATCGTCGACTTCGCCGTGCAGAGCGTCGGCCACTCCCTGCGCGAGGGCCTCGACGCCTGGCACGCCAAGGCGGAGGGCAACTGCGCGATCGACTACGCCTTCCACATGATCGTCTCCGATGTGAACCAGGAGACGCTCAAGGAGATGGACCTGCTGGTCGAGGAAGGGGTGACCTCCTTCAAGCAGTTCATGGCCTACCCCGGCGTCTTCTACAGCGACGACGGCCAGATTCTGCGCGCCATGCAGCGCTCCGCCGAGAACGGCGGCCTGATCATGATGCACGCCGAGAACGGCATCGCGATCGACGTGCTCGTGGAGCAGGCCCTGGCCCGCGGCGAGACCGACCCGCGCTATCACGGAGAGGTCCGCAAGGCCCTCCTCGAAGCCGAGGCCACCCACCGCGCCATCAAGCTCGCGCAGGTCGCGGGCGCCCCGCTGTACGTCGTGCACGTCTCGGCCATGGAGGCAGTGGCCGAGCTGGCACGGGCGCGCGACGAGGGGCTCAACGTCTTCGGCGAGACCTGCCCGCAGTACCTGTTCCTGTCGACGGACAACCTCGCGGAGCCGGACTTCGAGGGCTCGAAGTACGTGTGCAGCACGCCGCTTCGCCCCAAGGAGCACCAGGCCAAGCTCTGGCAGGGCCTGAGGACCAACGACCTCCAGGTCGTCTCCACCGACCACTGCCCCTTCTGCTTCGTGGGCCAGAAGGAGCTCGGCCGCGGCGACTTCTCCAAGATCCCCAACGGCCTTCCCGGCGTCGAGAACCGTATGGACCTGCTCCACCAGGCCGTCGTCGACGGGCACATCACCCGCCGCCGCTGGATCGAGATCGCCTGCGCCACCCCGGCCCGGATGTTCGGCATGTACCCGAAGAAGGGCACGATCGCGCCGGGCGCCGACGCCGACGTCGTCATCTACGACCCGCACGCCGAGCAGATCGTCTCCGCCGAGACCCACCACATGAACGTCGACTACTCGGCGTACGAGGGCAAGCGCATCACCGGCCGGGTCGAGACGGTCCTCTCGCGCGGCGAACTCGTCATCACCGAGCGGGAGTACACCGGACGCGCCGGTCACGGCGTCTACACCCCCCGCTCCACCTGTCAGTACCTGAACTAGGAGTGGCGCACATGGACTTCGGACTCGTCCTGCAGACCGACCCGCCGGCCTCGAAGGTCGTCAGCCTGATGAAGCGGGCCGAGCGCAACGGCTTCACGTACGGCTGGACCTTCGACTCCGCCGTGCTCTGGCAGGAGCCGTTCGTGATCTACAGTCAGATCCTCGCGAACACCTCGAAGTTGACGGTCGGCCCGATGGTCACCAACCCGGGCACCCGCACCTGGGAGGTCACCGCATCCACGTTCGCCACCCTCAACGACATGTTCGGCAACCGCACGGTGTGCGGCATCGGCCGCGGTGACTCGGCGATGCGGGTCGCGGGGCGGACCCCCAACACCCTGGCCCGTATCAGCGAGGCCATGAAGGTCATCAGGGCGCTCGGCTCGGGGCAGTCGGCGGACCTCGGGGGCACGGTCATCAAGTTCCCCTGGATCAAGGAGGACGCCGAACTCCCCGTATGGATGGCCGCGTACGGTCCCAAGGCCCTGAAGATGACGGGCGAGGAGGCCGACGGGTTCATCCTCCAGCTCGCCGACCTGTACCTGACCGAGTACATGGTGAAGGCGGTCAAGGACGCGGCCGTCGCCGCCGGACGCGACCCGTCCGAGGTCAAGATCTGCGTCGCCGCCCCCGCATACGTCACCGAGGACGACTCGCCCGAGGCGCTCGCCCACGCGCGCGAGCAGTGCCGCTGGTTCGGCGGGATGGTCGGCAACCATGTGGCCGACCTGGTGTCCAAGTACGGCGAGCACTCCGCCGCCGTACCCGACGAGCTCACGGACTACATCAAGGCCCGTGAGGGGTACGACTATTCGCATCACGGGCGTGCCGACAACCCGGACACCGCGTTCGTGCCGGACGAGATCGTCGACCGGTTCTGCGTCATCGGACCCGTCGAGAAGCACATCGAGAAGCTCAACGCCCTGCGCGAGCTGGGCGTCGACCAGTTCGCCGTCTACGACATGCACGACGCGCAGGAAGCCACCATCGACGCGTACGGCTCGAAGATCATCCCCGCGGTCAACGCCTGACCGTCGTTCCCACGGTGGTCGACGCCTGACCGCCCCTCCGACCCCCCACACCTTGTCTCCTTCCTCCCCGCCGTCCCGGGGAGGGAGGGCCCAAGGCCCCCGCACGGCCTTTCCCGTCCCGCTCTGAACCGATTGGCCTGCCCATGACCGACACAGTCCCCACGGGGTCGCCGATATCCCAGGCCGCCGACGCCGGCGGCCGCATCGAACTCAGTCCCGAGGCCTTTCCCGTCGACAGCCCCTTCGCCAACGACGACCTGCGTCCCGTACCGGTCGCCGAGCGCAAGTGGACGACGTACAACTTCGCGGCGCTGTGGATCTCCATGGCCCACTGCATTCCCAGCTGGACCCTGGCCTCCGGCCTGGTCGCGCTCGGGATGGACTGGAAGCAGGCCGTCTTCACGATCGCCCTGGCCAACATCATCGTGCTGCTGCCGATGCTCGCCACGGGCCATGCCGGGCCCAAGTACGGCATCCCGTTCCCGGTGCTCGCCCGTGCCTCCTTCGGGCTGCGCGGCGCCAACATCCCGGCGCTGATCCGGGCCGCAGTGGCGTGCGGCTGGTTCGGTATCCAGACCTGGATCGGCGGCAGCGGCATCTTCGCGCTGGGCTCCAAGCTGACCGGCGGGCACTGGGAGAACGCGGGCAAGATCGCCGGCAACCCGTGGCCGCTGTGGCTGTGCTTCCTGCTCTTCTGGGCGCTCCAGATCGCGATCATCTACCGCGGCATGGACTTCCTGCGGCACTTCGAGAACTGGGCCGCGCCCTTCGTGATCGTCGGCGCGCTGGTGCTGTTGATCTGGATCGCGGTCAAGGCGGACGGCTTCGGCGCGCTGCTCGACCAGCCGTCCAAGCTCGGCTGGGGCCCCGACTTCTGGCCGGTCTTCTTCCCGTCGCTCATGGGCATGATCGGCTTCTGGGCCACCCTGTCGCTCAACATCCCCGACTTCACCCGCTTCGGCGCCAGCCAGAAGGCGCAGACCTGGGGCCAGGCCCTGGGCCTGCCGACCACGATGACCCTCTTCGCGGTCCTGGCCGTGCTGGTGACGTCCGGCTCCGAGGTCGTCTACGGCGAGGCGATCTGGGACCCGGTCACGCTGGCCGCCAAGACGGACAACGCCTTCGGTCTGCTCTTCGCGCTCATCATCGTGCTGGTCGCCACCATCTCCGTGAACATCGCGGCGAACGTGGTCTCACCGGCGTACGACCTCGCGAACCTGGCGCCGAAGCTCATCAACTTCCGTACGGGCGCGCTGATCACGGGTGTCGTCGGCATCCTGATCTTCCCGTGGAAGCTGATCTCGACGCCGGAGTTCTACATCTTCACCTGGCTCGGCGTGGTCGGCGGACTGCTCGGCACGGTCGCGGGCATCCTCATCGCCGACTACTGGATCGTGCGCAGGACGGTTCTGCACCTGGCGGACCTGTACACGCCCGGCGGGCGCTACTGGTACTCCAACGGCTGGAACTGGCGGGCGATCGTGGCCTTCGCGGTCGGCGGCCTGCTCGCGGTCGGCGGGTCGTACTCCGGTGTCGGCGCGGACGGGTCCAAGACGGGACCGTTCCCGACGGACGGATTCATCCCGTTCCTCAAGCCGCTGGCCGACTACGGCTGGGCCGTGGGCCTGAGCGCCTCGCTGGTGCTGTACGTCGTGCTGATGCTGCCGCTGGGCAAGGAGCAGGAGGGCATCGAGCAGGAAGGCATCAAGGCCAAGGTCTGAGGCCGGGTCGGCCGAGGGGGCGGTCGGCGTTCGCTGCGAGGGCGGTCGGTGCTACTGACCGCCCTCCAGCGCTGCCACCGCTTCCTTCGCCGCCTTGATGGCGCCCTTGTTGATCACGTCCGTGTCGGGCGCCTTCTTCGACTCGAAGTCGCTGCCGTTGTAGGTGACGACGATCAGCGCGTTGGACGCCCGCACGATCACCACGCCCTCACGGGTCTGCTGCTTGTCCTCCGTGGTGAGGTTCACGACGGAGTAGCCCGCGTCACCGACGCCCGGAACATCCCCTCCGCCGCTCTTCTCCGCGATCCGCTCCTTGTACGACTTCTGTGCCGCTTCGTCCGAGTCCGTGATCTCGAAGGACACATCGAGCCAGCGGTAGTCGTACCCCTTGAGCGCGTTCCAGGAGCAGGTCCGGCGGAGCTTGGTGTCCGTCGACGGGATCTCCTTGCCGGCCGTCTTGGCGCCCGGCACCAGCGACTTGAGCGTCTTCGCGGTGACACTGCCGCAGGGTGCGGGAGACGCGGCGTACGCCTTCGAGGCCGCCGCCGTCGCCGGGGCCGAGGCGGACGGGGTGCCGCCGCCCTTCGATGCGGCGTCGTCGTCGGAGCTCGGAGCGGGGCCCGAGGAGATCGACCAGCCCGCGACGGCGAGCACGACGACCGGCGACAGACGCGCGGTCAGAGCGAGCGGCAGAGGAAGGGAACGCACAGGCGCACTTTTTCCGTGGGGGACGGTGCGGAAGGGGTCCGCACTGCGGACGGGACGCCAGTGTCACACGACTCCCTGTGGGGCGGTAGTGCCAACTCGCTCCGTACATGTGCGGTGACTGCGGCTCGCTGTTGACGCGGCGTGTGTCCTGTTATGTCGCCGCGTCGGCGTCCGTTCGGTCGTCCGTTGCGTCGGCCCGTCAGATGCGTACGGGGTGGTGGGTGAACGCCGACTCGATCCGGTCGACGGCGAGGAACGCCCCGTATGCGACGAGATGCACGAGACAGTGATCGGTGTGCTCGGGGCGACGCCACGCGGCCACGTCCGCGTCCGTGATGCGGTACGGCGCGAGGGCGGCGAGCAGGGCGAGACGGGCGCCGGGGCGCTCGTTCCGGTCGGGGAAGGTGTCGGGGGCGAGCGGCGGATGCGACCCGTCCCAGTCCATCACCGCCGCCTCCACCAGGTCCTGGTCGTCGGCGTCGAGCAGTCCGGCGCCGTCCATGGCTGCCCTCAGCAGTGCCGCGTACGCGGGACCGACGGCCGTACCGCCCGCCCACGCGGGGGACTCACCGGGGTCCGGGAGGTCCAGCAGCGCCAGCGCCGCCCCGGGGCGGGCCCGGCGGCGCACGGTCCGGGCGAGCGTACGGCCCGCGAGACTGCGCACCGGACGGAAGCGCTGGGCGTTGCCGGGCAGCAGGTTCTCGGTGAGGAGGGCGGAGACGACGCGGTTGATGAAGTGGAAGGCGAGGGCGGTGCCGAGGTAGCCGGGGGCGTGGTCGTGGGGGAAGGGGTACGGGTCGGGGGCGGGGGTGTCTGCTGTCCGGGCCGGGGTGAAGGGCGCGGGGCCCAGGGCACCCGGCACGCGGGTTCGTTTGCCCCAGTCCAGTACGCGCGCGTGCTCCTCGTTCTCGGGCCGTTCGCCGCGTGCGAGGCGCTCGGCGAGGGCGTGGTCGCCGGTGGCGTGCAGGAGCACGGTGTGGGCGTCCACGCAGAACGGGCACTTGTTGGCGAGCGAGACCCCGAGCGCCGCCAGTTCCTTGCCGGTACGGCTGCCCGGGCCCGCGATGAGCGACTCGCGCATCAACGCCCAGGTGGGGGCGAGGAGTTCGGGCGCGGAGGAGAGGACCACGAACGTGACCGGCTCGTCGATGCCGAAGTCGTGCGCGAGCTGGGTGTAGACCTCGGCGACCCGTCCGGTGGCCGCCTTGGGCGGCAGGGGCTCGGTGTAGCGGAAAGGTGTGGGCATGGGCAGCAGCCTGCGCCCGCCGGCTGCCCCGGGTCGTCGTACGGCCGAAGGGAGTTGGCGCTGCTCCGGCGGTGCGGGCCCGGCGGCTCGACTACTGCGTGGGGAGTAGTCGGGGAGTTGTCCACAGGGCTGACGCCGGGGTCGGCGGGGACGTCTAGTGTGCGGACATGAGCGGGCACCTGGTCACACGCAGGGTTCTTGCCGACGCGGCGCTGACGGTCGTGATCGGTGCGCTGGCGATGACCACGGTCGCCTTCGACGGGGACAGGGCATGGCTGGACTACGTCCTGGTGGCGGTGAGTTCGGCCGCGCTGGGCTTCTACCGGGCGGCCCCGCTGGCGGTCCTGGCCGTGTCGACGCTCTTCGGCGCGGCCTACGTCCTGCTCGCGCAACCCGGACTCCCGGCGGCCCTCCCCGTCCTGGCCGCGGTGCACACGGCCGCGCGGGTGGGACATCGGGGCTGGGCGCTGCTGGCGAGCGGGCTCTACCTGACCGCGTATGTCGCGACGGGCCTGACGGCACGGGACGTCGTGGAGAACGCGGCGCTGCTCATGGGCTGGTTCCTGTTCGCGGCGGTCACGGGTCTCGCCGACCGCAACTGGCAGGCCTATCTGCGCCAGACGGAACAGCGCGCCCTGGAGGCGGAACGCACCCGCGAGGAGGCCGCGCTGCGCCGGGCGGGCGAGGAACGCCTGCGCATAGCGAGGGAGTTGCACGACTCCCTGACCCACAGCATCTCGATCGTCAAACTCCAGGCGGGCGTGGCCGTGCACCTGGCCCGCAAACGGGGCGAGGAGGTGCCGCCCGCCCTGCTGGCCATCCAGGAGGCGAGCGGCGAGGCCATGCGGGAACTCCGCTCCACCCTGGAGATCCTGCGCACCGACGAGGTCATGGGCACGCCCGCGCTGCTCGTGGAACGGGCCAGGGCCGCCGGCCTCGCCGTGGACCTGACGGTGACGGGCGAGGAACGGGAGCTGCCGGCGACGGTCGAGCGGGCGGTGTACCGGATCGTGCAGGAGGCGCTGACGAACGCGGCGCGGCATGCGGGGGCCGCGAAGGTGCGAGTGGGGATCGCTCATGAGGAGGGGCAGTTGACGGTACTGGTGGAGGACGACGGCAACGCCGACCCGTCCCGCCCTCCGACGCCGGGCATCGGTCTGACCGGCATGCGGGAACGCGTCACGGCACTCGGAGGGTCCCTGCACGCCGCTCCGCGCGCGGAGGGCGGGTTCGAGGTGCGGGCGGTACTGCCGTCGGGGGAGGCCGCGTGATCAGAGTCGCGCTCGTCGACGATCAGGCGCTGATGCGGGCCGGGTTCCGGGCCCTGCTGGAGGCCGAGGACGGCATCGAGGTGGTGGGGGAGGCGGCGGACGGGGAGCAGGGCCTTGCGCTGATCCGCGCCCAGATCCCCGACATCGCCCTGGTCGACGTACAGATGCCGGTGATGACGGGCATCGAGACGACCCGCCACATCGCCGCCGACCCCGCCCTGTCCGCCGTCCGCGTGGTCATCCTCACCAACTACGGCCTCGACGAGTACGTCTTCGAGGCCCTGCGCGCGGGCGCGAGCGGCTTCCTCCTCAAGGACACGGACCCGGCGGACCTGCTCCAGGCGATCGAGGTCGTGGCGGGCGGCGAGGCACTGCTGTCGCCCTCGGTGACCCGCACGCTGATCGGCGAGTTCGTGTCTCGTCCTCCGGACCGGGCCACGGCTCCCGGCCTGGAATGCCTGACTCGGCGGGAGAGGGAGGTGACCGCACTGGCCGCGCGCGGGCTCACCAACGAGGAGATCGCCGCGCACATGGTGATCAGTCCGTTCACGGCGAAGACGCATGTGAGCCGGGCGATGACGAAGCTGGGGGCGCGGGACCGGGCCCAACTGGTCGTGTTCGCCTATGAGTCGGGACTGGTGACCGCCCGCGGCTGATATCCCGTTGCGGGCAGCGGGCACCGATCAGCAACCTGGGGCCATGACGGAGACGACACAGCCACGCCGGCCCGCCGTTCGCGAGGAGATCCTCGCCTACTACGCGCGCGGCAAAGAGGACCGCCGGCTTCGGGACGGAGGGGCTCCCGCCGGGCGCCTGGAGTACTGGCGCACACAGGACGTGCTGCGACGACTGCTGCCGCCGGCGCCCGCGCGGGTGCTGGACGTCGGCGGGGGCAGCGGCGTGCACGCGGAGTGGCTGGTGCGGGACGGGTACGAGGTGGAACTCGTCGACCCCGTACCGCTGCACGTGGAGCAGGCCGCGCGGATCCCCGGCCTCACCGCCCGTTTCGGGGACGCCCGCGAGCTGCCCGCCCCCGATGCCGCCTACGACGTGGTCCTGCTGCTGGGACCGCTGTACCACCTGCCCGAACGCACCGACCGGACAAGGGCGTTGGCGGAGGCGTACCGGGCGGTCCGGCCGGGCGGCCTGGTGGTCGCGGCCACCATCAACCGGTTCGCGGGACTGCACGACGTACTGCGCGAGGAGCGCTACTTCGACCCCGCCCAACGCGCCCGTACGGACGCCGTCGGCGAGCACGGCCGGCACGGCACCGACGGCGGCCTCTTCACCACCGCCTACTTCGCCCACCCCGACGAGGCGCCCGCGGAGTTCACCGAGGCCGGACTCACCGTCGACGGCCAGTACGGCCTGGAGGGTGCCGCCTGGCTCATGGGAGGCGTCGAGGAGTGGCTGGACGACCCGGAACGCCGCGAGGTCGTCCTGGCGGCGAGCCGGCGCATCGAGTCGGAACCGACGCTGCTCGGGATCAGCGGGCATCTCCTCACGGCGGGCACCCGGCCCGCATAGCTCCGTACGATCATGGGACCGCCGCCCCCGAGTGAGGAGTCCGCCCGTGTTCACCACCCGCCCCACCCTCCACGGCACCTTCGGCATGGTCTCCTCCACCCACTGGCTCGCCTCGCAGTCGGCGATGGCCGTGCTGGAGGACGGGGGGAACGCGTATGACGCGGCGGTGGCCGGGGCGTTCGTGCTGCACGTCGTCGAGCCGCATCTCAACGGGCCCGCGGGGGAGGTGCCGATTCTGGTCGCGCCCGTCGGTGGGGAGGTGCGGGTGCTGTGCGGGCAGGGCGTCGCGCCGGCGGGGGCGACCGTCGCACATTACCGGGGGCTCGGGCTGGATCTCGTGCCCGGCACCGGGCCGCTCGCCGCCGCCGTGCCCGGTGCCTTCGACGCGTGGATGGTGTTGTTGCGCGACCACGGGACCAAGTCCCTTGCCGAGGTGCTCAAGTACGCCATCGGGTACGCCGAGGACGGGCACGCGCCCGTGGAGAACGTCGGGGCGACCGTCGAGGCCGTACGGGAGTTGTTCGAGACCGAGTGGACCTCGTCGGCGGAGGTGTATCTGCCGGGCGGGAAGGCCCCCCGGCCCGGTGAGCTGTTCCGGAATCCCGCGCTCGCCGCCACCTGGAAGCGGCTGCTCGGTGAGGTCGACCGGGCCGGGGACCGGGTCGCGCAGATCGAGGCCGCGCGGGACGTGTGGCGGGGCGGGTTCATCGGTGAGGCGCTGGTACAGCAGGCGCAGACGGCCACTATGGACACCAGTGGTGAACCGCACGCCGGGACGCTCACCGCAGACGATCTCGCCGGGTGGTCCGCGACGTACGAGGCGCCGGCGACGTACGACTGGAACGGCTGGACCCTGTGCAAGGCCGGGCCCTGGAGCCAGGGGCCGGTGCTGTTGCAGCAGTTGGCCTTGTTGCCGGCCGAGCTGCCCGCCTACGGGTCCGCCGCGTACGTGCACCTGCTCATCGAGGGCTGCAAGCTCGCCATGGCCGACCGGGAGGCGTGGTACGGGGATGCCGGTGCGGTACCGCTCGGGGAGTTGTTGTCGGAGGGGTACAACGCCGAGCGGCGGCGGCTCGTGGGGGAGAAGGCCTCGTACGAGTTGCGGCCCGGGAGCCCCGGCGGGCGTACGCCCCGGCTGTCCGAGCACGCGGATGTGGTGATCTCCGACGAGCCCGGGTCCAGCCCCATGGGCGCGGGAGAGCCGACCGTGGCGCATCCCTCCGTCGGTGCCGACGGGACCACCCGCGGCGACACCTGCCACCTCGACGTCGTCGACCGCTGGGGCAACATGGTCGCCGCCACGCCCAGCGGCGGCTGGCTCCAGTCCAACCCCGTCGTGCCCGAACTGGGCTTCCCGCTCGGTACCCGGCTCCAGATGACCTGGCTGGAGGAGGGGCTGCCGAACTCCCTGACGCCCGGGCGCCGCCCCCGGACCACGCTCACCCCCTCGATCGCCCTGCGCGACGGCGTGCCCGTCATGGCCTTCGGCACGCCCGGCGGGGACCAGCAGGACCAGTGGCAGCTGCACTTCCTCCTGGCGGTCGCGCTGCGCTCGCGGGTGCGCGGCGGACTCGACCTCCAGGGGGCGATCGACGCGCCGAACTGGCACAACGACAGCTTCCCCGGCTCCTTCTACCCGCGCGGGACGCGGCCGGGAAGCGTGACGGTGGAGGCTCGCATGGACGCCGGGGTCGTCGAGGAGCTGCGGCGGCGCGGACATGACGTGACCGTCGGGGACGCCTGGTCGGAGGGGCGGCTGTGCGCCGTCGCGCGGGACCCCGAGACGGGGATCCTGTCGGCGGCGGCGAATCCGCGGGGGATGCAGGGGTACGCGGTGGGCCGGTGACTACTCCGATCTGACTTTCTGGCTCCTCTGCCTCCGCTGACCCCTCTGACTCCAGCGCTCGCTGTTCACGCCGATTCCACCTGGCATCCACCCACCCGGTGGGGATTGTCAGTGGCGCGTGCTCTCATGGAGTCATGATCGAAGACATGGAAACCATCGACGAGTTTCTCGCCCGCCACTCGGCCGACGTGGAGGAGGCGGTCCGCAAGGCCGCCGCGGCCGAGATCATGCCCCGCTTCCGCCGGCTCGCCGCGCACGAGGTCGACGAGAAGGCCGGACCGCACGACCTGGTGACCGACGCCGACCGGCTGGCCGAGCAGTACCTCACCGAGGCGCTCGGCGCCCTCCTGCCCGGCTCCGTCGTGGTCGGCGAGGAGGCGGTGCACGCCAACCCGGCCTCGTACGAGGCGATACGCGGCGACGCCCCGGTCTGGATCGTCGACCCGGTCGACGGGACACGGCAGTTCGTGCGCGGGGAGGACGGTTTCAGCACCCTGGTCGCGCTCGCGCAGGGCGGCGTGCTGCTCGCCTCGTGGATCCACGCCCCCGCCCGCGACCAACTCGCCACCGCCATAAAGGGCCAGGGCGCTTTCCTCGACGGGGAGCGGCTGTTCGCCGGGCCGCCCACGCCCGGACGGGACCTCGAAGTGGCCACCTCCCACCCGGACTACACGACGGACGACCAGAAGCGCGCCCTGCTGGGCCTGTGGACGGACGGCGTGGCTCCCCGCGCCTGCGGCTCGGCCGGTCTGGAGTATCTCGCCATCGCCCGCGGCGAGTTGGACGGCACAGCGTTCTCCTGGGAGGCGGCCTGGGACCACGCGGCGGGCCTGCTCCTCGTCGAGGAGGCGGGCGGCACCCATCTCACCGTCACCGGCGAGCCGTTCCGCATCACCGGCGGCAACGCCCTGCCGTTCACCACGGCGAGGGACGCGGCGACGGCCCGTCGGATCGCGGGGCTGCTGGCGGGGAACAACTGAGTCACGCCTCTTCAGACGCGGTACCCACGGTCACCACCCGGACACCACCCGTCGATCCAGTCCCCCGCGACCGGGGACTGTCGGTACCCCGTCATATCCTGATCCAGTGGCCATCGGCTGACGAAGGGGTCCGAAGGTGCCGTCGATGCTCGATGCGTGCGTGGTGGGTGCGGGGCCGAACGGACTGACCGCTGCCGTGGAGCTGGCCCGCCGCGGCTTCTCCGTGGCTCTCTTCGAGGCGCGGGACACCATCGGCGGCGGCGCCCGCACCGAGGAGCTCACGCTGCCCGGCTTCCGGCACGACCCGTGCTCCGCCGCGCACCCCCTCGGCATCAACTCACCCGCGTTCCGCGCGCTTCCGCTGGAGCGGTACGGCCTGGAGTGGCTGCACGCGGACCTGCCGATGGCGCACCCGTTCACCGACGGCACCGCCGCCGTGCTGTCCCGCTCGGTCGCCGAGACGGCCGCCTCGTTCGGAGCGCGCGACGCGGGGACGTACCGCAGGCTGGTCGAGCCGTTCCTGCCCAAATGGGATGCCCTGGTACGGGACTTCATGGCGCTGCCGCTGACCGCGCTGCCCCGCGACCCGGTCACCCTCGCCCGCTTCGGCCTGGTCGGCCTGCCCCCGTCGACCTTGCTGCTGCGCCGCTTCCGTGACGAGCGGGCCAAGGCCCTGTTCGCCGGACTGGTCGCCCATGTCATGGCCCCCCTCAACGGGTTCGCGACCGGCGCCATCGGTCTGGTCTTCGCCCTCGCCGCGCACGCGCGGGGCTGGCCCGTCGCCCGCGGCGGCTCCCAGTCCATCTCCGACGCGCTCGCGGCCTACCTCAAGGACCTCGGCGTCGGCATCCACACCGACTACGAGGTCAAGCGCCTCGACGACCTGCCGCCCGCCCGCTCGTACATCTTCGACACCTCACCCACCGCCCTGGCCCGTATCGCCGGCTTCGGCCGCTACTACGACGGCTACCGCTACGGCCCCGGCGTCTTCAAGGTGGACTACGCACTCGACGGCCCGGTGCCGTGGACCGCGCCGGAGGCCCGGGTCGCCGGCACCGTGCAGATCGGGGCGAGTGCCCGGGAGATCGACACCGCCCTGCGCGCCGCGTCCCGCGAGGGCCGGGCCCCCGACAAGCCGTTCATGATCACCGTGCAGCCCAGTGTCATGGATCCTTCCCGGGCCCCGGAGGGCAAGCAGGTCTTCTGGGCGTACGGTCATGTCCCCAGCGGCTGGACCGGCGACCTCACCGACGCCATCGAACGCCAACTGGAGCGTTTCGCCCCCGGGTTCCGTGACCTGGTCCTCGCCCGCGCGACCGCCGGCCCCCCCGAACTGGCCGCCCGCAACGCCAACTACGTCGGCGGCGACATCGGCTCCGGCGCCGTCGCAGGACTCCAGATCCTGCTCCGCCCCAAGCTCTCCCTGTTCCCTTACGGCACCCCGCACCCGGCCGTCTTCATCTGTTCGTCGGCCACCCCGCCGGGTCCCGGCGTGCACGGCATGTCCGGGCACAACGCGGCGAAGGCGGTCTGGCGCAGGCTCCGGCAGACAGCGGGCTGAGGCACGGGGGAGGCAGGCAGACGCGAGGGAACAGGTACGAGGGAGGCAGACATGACCACCATCACGCTCGTGCAGGGCGACATCACCCGAGAGACCGCCGACGCCATCGTCAACGCGGCGAACTCCTCCCTGCTAGGCGGAGGAGGCGTCGACGGCGCCATCCACCGCCGCGGCGGCCCGGCGATCCTGGAGGAGTGCCGCAAGCTCCGCGCCTCGCACCACGGCAAGGGCCTCCCGACAGGGAGAGCGGTCGCCACGACGGCGGGCAACCTCGACGCCCGCTGGGTCATCCACACCGTCGGCCCCGTCTACAGCCGGTCCGAGGACCGCTCCGGCCTCCTCGCCTCCTGCTACCGCGAGTCCCTGCGGGTGGCCGACGAACTCGGCGCCCGCACGGTCGCGTTCCCGGCCGTCTCCACCGGCGTCTACCGCTGGCCGATGGAGGACGCGGCCCGTATCGCCGTCGAGACGGTACGGGCGACGGAGACAGAGGTCGAAGAGGTCAGGTTCGTGCTCTTCGACGAACGGGCGTACGGGGCGTTCGCCGCCCAGGTGGGCTGACGCTCACAGGTCTGGGCCGCCCGGAACCCCGGACGGCCCAGCCGACGAGCCCCCCGCTACGCGAAGAGCCCCGCTACGCGAAGAGCCCCGCTACGCGAAGAGCCCCGCTACGCGAAGAGCCCCGCTACGCGAAGAGCCCCGCTACGCGAAGACCCCGCTACGCGACAGGCGGCGCCGGAAGCGCCGGCAGATTGCCCAGCAGCCCGGTCACCAGGCCGAGCACCGGCGACAGCAACCCGGTCACCGCGCCCAGCACCCCGCCGAGGTCCAGCGAGGTCAGCGCGCTGATCAGGCCCTGGACCGCGGAGGTCAGCGAGGCCAGCAGGTCCCCGACGGGGTCGGCCGCGGGAGCCACGGACCGGTCGCCGGACGTGTCCAGTTTCCGCAGGCGCTCCTGGACGTCGGCGTTCCAGGCCTGGAGTTCCTTCGCGTACGCGGCGGCCGCCTCGGCGTCGAGCCGGGTGCCGTCCGCCTCGCCGAGGTCCGCCACCGTGTCGAGGAGGGGTGCCAGAGCGCTGTCGTGGTCGAGGAGCGTGTCCGTCTCGGCGCCGGACCGCACCGCGGCCTCGGCGATGCTCAGGCCCGGCACTTCTCGGCCCGCGTCACCGACGGCGGCGGCGGTACCGGCCGGGCCGAGGATCAGCGCGGCGCAGACCAGGGGCGGCACGAGGAGGCCGCGGGAGACAAGGGCGCGCATTGAGTTCCTTTCGAAAGCGCTAGCAGCTGCTGGAAGCTCGCCGCTCTTGCGCCCACGGTGGGAACCGCCCCGGCACCCCGCAACCGATCGCACCGCCCGCTCCCGCCGGGCCGTCCCGCGGCGGAGACGCTGACCAGGGTCTTTGCCGTGGAACCCGGCTCCTTACGGGTGTCAGCCCCGCGTTCCGCCGTCAGGGGGTGCGGCAGCCGTACACCGGCACCGCGTCCCTTCCGGCCGGGGCGGCGGCCGGGCCCGTGTCCGCGTGCACCTCGGCCGCGCCCGCCGGATCATGGAACCCCCAGCCCTGGCGAACGGGAGGTTCCAGTGGGGCCGGACTCCCCCCTCCCGCGGACCCTGCTCTCCGAGGACGTCGAGACGCTGCTCGCGGGCGCGACGGCGGAACTGGGGCGTGAGTACCGGGTGCTGCGGGAGATCGTGGAGGGCGGGGCGGCCGCCGTGGCCGTCCTCGACACCGGGCTGCGCTATGTGTACGTCAACCCGCACATGGCCCGGATCGTCGGCGTACCGGCCGAGCGGCAGCTGGGCCGGACCCTCGCCGAGGTCATCCCGGGGGTGGAGCGGCCCGAGGCGGTGCCGCGGGCCGTGCTGCGGGACGGCAGGCCGCGCGACGTCCTCATCGCCGGGGACATGGGCGCGGGGGACGGCCGTAAGCAGCGGGAATGGCACAGCACCTACCACCGGCTGAAGAACGACCGCGGGGAGGTCGTCGGACTCGTGGCGATCGGCGTGGAGGTCACCGAGCCGCGCCGCTACCTCAACGAGCTGGAGCGGGCCCACGGCCGCATGGCCATGCTGCACGCGGCGACCCTGCGGATCGGCACCACGCTGGACCTCGGGACGACCTGCCAGGAACTCACCGACTTCGTCGTACAGGACCTCGCGGACGGCGCGTCCGTCGAACTGGTCGTCGAGAACGACCCGATGTACCCGCGCCCTTCCCTGTCCGCCGGGATGATGCGGATGCGGCGGGCCGCCGCGAGCGCCCGGCCGGAGCTGGCGGCGCGGCTCGGCGGGCTCGCGGGCCCGGACGACGTGAACGACCACGGGCCGATGTCCCCCATGCGCCGCTGCCTGGAACGCGGGCGCCCCTTCGTGACCGGCATGCCGACCAGGGCCAGGCCCGCAACGAGGGGGCCGTACGCGGACCGGCTGGACCGCTACCGTGCCGCCGGGATCCACTCCACGCTGGTCGTGCCCCTGCGCACCGACTCCCGCAGCGTGGGCGTCCTCGCCATGGTCAGGTCCGGTTCCTCACCCGGCTTCACCGCCGAGGACGCGGTCGTCGCCCAGGAACTCGCCGGCCGCGCCTCCCACGCCATGGAACGCGCCCAGCGCTACGCCCGCGAGCACACCATGGCCCTGGAGCTCCAGCGGGCCCTGCTCAGCGAGCCGACCCTCCCGCACCCCGACCTGGAGACCGCCTCCCGCTACCTCCCCGCCGACGACAGCGCGGTCGTCGGCGGGGACTGGTACGACTCCCTGGCCCTCCCGCACGGCCGCAACCTCCTGGTCATCGGCGATGTCATGGGCCACGGTGTGGAGGCCGCCGTCGCCATGAGCCACTACCGCTCCATGCTCCGCGCCCTCGCCGCCTTCGGCATGCCCCTGCACGAGATCCTCGCCGCCGCGGACCGCATGGTCGCCGACTCCGGCTTCGACCGCGTCGCCACCTGCCTCCTCGCCCTCGGCGACCCCGCCACCGACACCATCAGCTACGCCAACGCCGGCCACCTGCCACCCCTGCGGATCCTCCCCGACGGCCGCGTGGAACTGGTCCCGCTGTCCGCCGGCCCACCCCTGGGCACGGGGCTGGGCACCTACGAGACGGTCGTCCGCCCGGGCCTCCCCGGCGGGGTGCTCCTCCTCTACACCGACGGCCTCGTGGAACGCCGGGGCGAGGACATCGACATATCCCTGCAACGTCTGACACAACTGCGCCTGCCACCCGGGGGCGGCCTGGACGAGATCCTCGACGGCATCCTGGCCCACGCGGCGACGGGGACGGCCCGCGACGACATCGCACTGCTGGCGGCTCGGACGCGGGGGGTGTGACGGGGGCGGGTCTGAGCGAGGGAAGCGCGATGGGTCGGCGTCGCGCCTGGCCTGGCGAGGGCCGTGATGGGTCCGTGCCGCGCCTTGCTCGGAGAGCGAAGCTTCCCGGATCCGCGCCCGGCCTGGCCGGGCGAGGGGGCGTGATGGGTCGGCGTCGTACCTTGCTCGGAGAGGGAAGCCTGCCGGATCCGCGCCGCGTCCGCCCCGGCGAGGCGAGGGCGACGGAGCCGCCGCTCACCCCACCCCGGCAAGGAACCCGACGGAACCGCCCCTCACCCCGCCCCCGCAGTCCTCCGGCGCCGTACCCCCACCGCCACGGCCACCGCCGGCCCACCCGCCAGCAGCACCGCAAGCGCCCCGTACCCGTACGTCAAAGTCGCCGCCGCGGCCACCCCCGCGACCAGCAACGGTCCTCCCGCGTCGCCCAGTTCACGACCGAGCTCGGCGGCGCCCATGGTCTGGCCCAGCCGCTCCCGCGGGGTCGCCGAGGCGAGGGCGGCGAAGCCGAGGGGGGTGATCAGGCCGGTGCCCGCGCCGATGAGGGCGGCGGCCAGGAGCACGCCGGTGAGGCCGGGCAGCATCGCGCACGCGAGGCCCGCCGCCGCGAGGAGCAGCCCCACGACGAGCCCGCCGCGCGCGGTGATCCGCCCCGCGTCCAACGCCCGCCCCGCACGCGGCTGTACGACCGCCGCGCACGCCGCCAGCACCGACACCGCCGCCCCCGTGGCCACCGTCCCGAGCCCGGCCACCGACCCCGACACGGGCAGGAACCCGACGCCCACCGACAGCGCGGCGGTCGCCCCGGCGAGCGCGGCCGTCGGTACGAGGAACGAAGGGTCGGCCAGGCGCCGCGCCAGATCGAGTACCGTCTGCCGGGCCCGGGGCAGCGGGGGTACGACGGGTACCGCGACCAGCGTCCACACCGCCACGGACGCGCCCAGCACCGCCAGCACCGTGAACAGCAGCCGCAGCCCGCCCGCCCACACCAGCACCCCGCCGAGCAGCGGACCGAGCGTGTACCCGATGGACTTGTGGAAGCCGTAACTCCCGAACGCCCGCCCGTGCTTGGCCGCCGGATTGAGCCGGGCCACCAGCGCGGACGCGGCCGGGGAGAACGCGGAGGCGGCCGCCCCCTGTCCGAGCCGCGCGGCCCACAGCCAGCCAGGACTGTCGGCGAGCGCGTACACCGCGGAGGCGAGCGCGAACGCCACCAGCCCGCCCAGCAGCACCGGGCGCGCCCCGATCCGGTCGGCGATCGTGCCGAACACCGGCTTGAGCAGCACCTCGGCACCGTCGTACAGCGCGAGCAGCCCGCCCAGCACGAGCAGCGAGGTGACCGCGTCCTCCGTGTCCGCGCCGAGGTTCGCGGCGATGCCGTGTGCCCCGAACGCGGTGGTGAACCCGGCCGCGTACAACGGCCACATCCGGCGCGCGGGCGCCTCGCCCGACGGAGTCTCCGATGCCCTCACCGACATCCGCGTGGTCCTCTTTCTTCTCCCAGAGACATGGAAAGACATGGATGGACGTGCCAGCCCGCCGTGCAGCGTACGGCGTGGTGATCCGGGGCGGTGCAGGAAGGGTGAGGTCCATGTCGGATTCCCGCCAGCCCGCGCCCCGCCGCTGCACCATGCTGGACGCATGCAGAAGGGGATGCACACCGACACCGAGCGCTGCGTGCGCGCCGTCCAGTCCAAGGACGCCCGTTTCGACGGATGGTTCTTCACGGCGGTCCTGACGACCGGCATCTACTGCCGGCCCAGCTGCCCGGCCGTGCCGCCCAAGCCGCGGAACATGACCTTCTACCCGAGCGCCGCCGCCTGCCAGCAGGCCGGTTTCCGGGCCTGCAAGCGCTGCCGCCCGGACACCAGCCCCGGCTCACCGGAGTGGAACCAGCGCGCGGACCTGGTCGCCCGCGCGATGCGCCTGATCGCCGACGGCGTCGTCGACCGCGAGGGCGTGCCCGGCCTGGCCGCCCGGCTCGGCTACAGCACCCGGCAGATCGAACGCCAGCTGCTCGCCGAGCTCGGCGCGGGCCCGCTCGCCCTCGCCCGCGCCCAACGCGCCCAGACCGCACGTCTGTTGATCGAGACGACCCCGCTCCCCATGGCGGAGATCGCCTTCGCCGCCGGTTTCTCCTCGATCCGCACCTTCAACGACACCGTGCGCGAGGTCTTCGCCCTCTCCCCGAGCGAACTGCGCGCCCGCACCCCCCGCAAGGCCGCCGGACAGACCCCGGGCGCCCTCACCCTGCGCCTGCCGTTCCGCGCCCCCCTCAACCCCGAGAACCTCTTCGGCCACCTCGCGGCGACCGCGGTGCCGGGCGTGGAGGAGTGGCGGGACGGCTCCTACCGGCGCACCCTCCGGCTCCCGTACGGCCACGGCATCGTGACCCTCACGCCGAACCCCGACCACATCGCCTGCCGCCTCAGCCTCAGCGACCTGCGCGATCTGACCGTCGCCATCAGCCGCTGCCGGCGCATGCTCGACCTGGACGCCGACCCGGTCGCGATCGACGAGCAGCTGCGCACGGACCCGGTGCTGGCCCCCCTCGTCGACAAGGCCCCCGGCCGACGTGTGCCGCGGACGGTGGACGAGGCCGAGTTCGCCGTACGGGCTGTCCTCGGCCAGCAGGTCTCCACGGCGGCGGCCCGCACCCACGCGGCCCGACTCGTCACGGCGTACGGCGACCCGGTGGACGACCCCGAGGGCGGCCTCACCCACCTCTTCCCGACCCCCGAGGCGCTCGCCGCCCTCGACCCCGAGTCGCTCGCGATGCCCCGCACCCGCCGGGCCACCTTCACCACCCTGGTCACCCAACTCGCCGACGGCTCACTGAACTTGGGAGTCGAGGGCGACTGGACGGAAACCCGCGCCCGCCTCCTCGCCCTCCCCGGCTTCGGCCCCTGGACCGTCGACGTCATCGCCATGCGCGCCCTCGGCGACCCCGACGCCTTCCTCCCCACCGACCTCGGCATCCGCAAGGCCGCCCAGGAGTTGGGCCTCCCGTCGACCCCGGCCGCGCTCACCGCCCGCGCGGCGGCCTGGCGGCCCTGGCGGGCGTACGCGGTCCAGTACCTGTGGGCGACCGACAGCCACCCGATCAACTTCCTGCCTGTGTAAGGGAAACCATGAAGCAGCACACCGTGTTGGACAGTCCCTACGGCCCCCTCACGCTCGTCGCCGAGGACGGCACCCTCTGCGGCCTCTACATGACCGGCCAACGCCACCGCCCGCCGGAGGAGACCTTCGGCGCTCGGGACGACAGGCCCTTCGGCGCGGCGACCGACCAGCTGCACGCCTATTTCAAAGGCGAGTTGAAGGAGTTCACCCTCGAACTCCGCCTGAACGGAACGCCGTTCCAGCGCACCGTCTGGCAGCAACTCCTCGCCATCCCCTACGGCGAGACCCGCACCTACGGCCAACTCGCCGACGCCCTCGGCAACCCCGGCGCCTCCCGCGCCGTCGGCCTCGCCAACGGCAAGAACCCGATCGGCATCATCGTCCCCTGCCACCGCGTGGTCGGAGCGAACGGCAGCCTCACCGGCTACGGCGGCGGCCTGCGACGCAAGCAGCGCCTGCTGGACTTCGAGGGCGATGCGGCGCTCTTCTAGCTGCCGCTCTTCCAGCCGCCCAGCCCCCGCAGCAGTGCGGGCAGCGCCGTCCCGATCGGCTCCCGTACCACCTCGTCGGCGCGTTCGTCGTACGGCGTCGGTTCGGCGTTGACGATGATCAGCCGGGCCCCGTGGTCGGCGGCGACGCCCGCGAGGCCCGCCGCCGGCTGGACCTGGAGGCTGGTGCCGACGGCGATGAAGACCTGGCAGGCCTTGGTGATCGCGACGGCCTCGCCCAGGACCACGGGGTCGAGCCGCTCGCCGAACATCACGGTGGCCGACTTGAGGATCGCCCCGCACTCAAGACACCGCGGGTCGTCCTCCCCGGCCTCGACCCGGGCGACGGCGTCCTCCATCGGGCCCCGCGCATGACAGCCGGTGCACACGACACTCCGTGCGCTGCCGTGCAGTTCGAGCACCTTCCGGGCCGGCATCCCGGCCACCTGATGCAGCCCGTCCACGTTCTGCGTGATGACCCGCACCGGCACCCCGGCCCGCTCCAGTTCCGTGACGGCGAAATGCGCGGCATTCGGCTCGGCCTTGAGCGTCCGGTTCTTCCGCCGCATCTGCCAGGAACGCCGCCGGATCTCCGGATCACGCATGTAGTACTCGTACGTGACGAGCTTCTCGGCCTCGGGATCCCGCCGCCACAGTCCATTCGGACCGCGGTAGTCCGGAATACCGGAGTCGGTGGAAATGCCGGCCCCGCTGAGAATCGCGACGAGAGGCTTGTTCATGGAGCCGAGGGTAGGGCGCGGGCCGGGTCACAGCTAATGCTTATCTCCTTGACCGGCTGCCGGGCCGATCGCACTCTGGTCGAGCGGTGGGACTCGGTCCCGCCACGGCCTGGCGGAGGGGGAAGCCAGCATGCCGTCGGAAAAAAGAACGTCTCGTACGCGCTCGAGTTCGCGCGTCGGCGCCGTAACGACGCGATGAAGGCCGGATTCGCCGTCGGTGCCGGGGTTCTTCTGGCGTCGGTGCTCGTGCTGGGCTGGGCGCAGAACCGGCCGTCGAGCACGGCGCTGGACCTGGTCTCGATGCTCGCTCAGTCCGTCATGGTCGGCGCGGTCTGGATCGGCTACGCCGTCTATGTGAAACGGGCGACACGGCCGGGACTGGTGGTGTGGCTGCGTCGGTTCCGGCCGGACCAAGGCGATCGGATCCGCTTCCACCGGGCTCTCGGCACCGCCTGCTTCGGCTTCGCCAGCGCCGTGACACTTCAGGATCCCTCCTTCAACACCTCGCTGGTCTCGGCGGGATATCGCGTGTGGTTCCTGGCACCGGTCCTCTGTGTGCTCTGGGTGGTCGGCCTTTTCGCGCTGGCGCTGTTGATGTATGCCGCCGGGACGATGAACGAAGGCCTCTTCGTCTTCGGAATCCTCTTCTGGACCGCATTGTTCGTCTGGGGCGCGACGGAGCTGCTTCGCCGGCGAGGCGTCCTCAGCCGCCAGCTGAGCCCGGAGCAGACCGCCGTCCACCTGGACGCCGTCCGGCGCGGCGAGCGGCGTGTCGGGGAGGGCGTCGAGGTGATCAAGGTGATGGAGAGCGCCGGCAGTGAGCGATGGAAAGGCGCGGTCGCCCAGGCGCTGGACCGGGCCGACCTGGCCGTCGTGGATGTCTCGGACGTCACCCCGCAGATCGAGTGGGAGCTTCGGGAAGTCTTCCGACGGCTCTGGCCGAAACGGATCCTCCTGGTCGCGCAGGACGACAAGGCACGGGCCGACGTGCTGTCCGCCCAGCTGAGGGCGATGGGGGTCAGGGACGCCACCGTGCCCTGGGTCCAGGAGTCCCTGCTGCCCTATCCGGCCGCTCAGGCCGCGTGGCCGAAGACCAACGCGCAGTACGCGGATCTGGTCCGCCGCCTCCGACGGGCGGTCGCCGAGCGGGTCGGACAGTGACCGAGGCCTTTCACGCCGGGCCTTTCACGCCGTACCGCTCACGCACCGCCCCTCACACCGCGCCGCTCACTCCTCGTCGTCCTTCTCCCGCACCGGCCCGAACGGCTCGATCTTCGTGCCAGTCACCGACCGGGGGCGTGTTACCGCAGGTGGGCGTCGTCTCGACGGCCGGGTCCGCGGACACCCCCACGATGTCCGGGGTCCAGTTCGACGCCGGGGAGCGAGCCGGCTACCTCGGAGGCCGGCGGTGTGCTGACGGACGGATCCACGACGGCCTGCCCTGAACGATTACCCGCATGTTTCCCCCTGCAATTGAATTCGGGAGCCACAGAAGAACGTGCCACCGGTATCTGCGGATAAGGCGAGAACGGGCACGCTTTTGGCGCCCGTGCAGGGGGTCCATACCGATCTTTCAGGAATTGGAAAAGGCTCAGAAAACCCTTCGGCCATTCTCCAGCTCGGCCGTCCCCGTGCCCTCCGCGAGCACGTCGAGCGCGGCCCGCACCCGAGGTCCCAGCGTGCCCAGCAGATAGTCGTCGAGCTCCGCGCGCGGCACGAGCCGCCAGGACAGCAGCTCCTCCTCCTGGAGCCGGATCCCCTTGAGCTCGTCCTCGCCGAGCACGCCACCGTCGTACAGATACGCCACCAGCGGTGGCCAGCCCTCGCGGTACACCCAGTCCACCGCGAGCAGCCGGCCGAGTTCCCGGTCGAGTCCGATCTCCTCGAGCGTCTCGCGCCGCGCGCCCTGGCGCGGGGTCTCGCCGTCGTCGGACTCGATGGTGCCGCCCGGAAGCGCCCAGCCCTCCCGGTAGTTGGGCTCGACGAGCAGCACCCGGCCCTCGGTGTCCCGGAAGAGCGCGGCGGCACCGGACAGGACGCGGGGCAGGCCCGCGATGTACGTGGCGAAGTCATCAGTACTCATCCAGGAAGGGTAATCCGGCGCCCGACGCCTTCCCCGGGACCCGCGACCGTCACTCCGTCTCCACCAACCGCAGTGTCCGCTCGGCGAGTTCACTGATCCGCACCCCGTCGAACCCGAACACGGCACTGCGCACGGTGTCCTCCAGCGGCTCCTTCCACTGTGCCGGGATCGCCTCCGCGCCGGTCAGCACCCCGGCCACCGAGCCCGCGGTCGCCCCGTTGGAGTCGGTGTCCAGACCGCCCCGCACGGTCAGCGTCACGGTCCGCGTGAAGTCGCCGTCGCCGTACAGCAGCCCGGCGGTGAGCACCGCAGCGTTCGGGATGGTGTGGATCCAGCCCATCCCGGAGGTCTCCTCGGCCACCGTGCCGAGCGTGTCCTCCCAGGTCATCCGGGTGTCGTGCAGGGACATCACCCGCCGCACGGTCCGCGCGAGGCGGCTGCTCTCCGGTACGACGGTCAGCGCCTCGTCGAGTGCCTGCCGCACCGTCGACGCGGTGAACGCCGCCGACACCAGCGCGGCCGCCCACATCGCCCCGTACACTCCGTTGCCGGTGTGCGACAGCACCGCGTCCCGCCGGGCCAGGGAGGCGGCGCGGCGCGGGGCGCCGGGGCAGGTCCAGCCGTAGATGTCGGCGCGGATCAGGGCGCCGATCCACTCCTGGTAGGGGTTGTCGTACGTCGCCGTCAGCGGCGGTTTCAGCCCGTTGGCGAGGTTGCGGTACGCGGCCCGCTCCGCGGTGAACGTCTGGAGATACGGCAGCCTGAGCAGCCACAGGTCCCCGACCTGCTCGGTGCTGAAGCCGAAGCCGTGGGTCTCCAGGAGGTCCAGGCCGAGGATCGCGTAGTCCACGTCGTCGTCGCGGCAGCTGCCGTGGATGCGGCCGCGCACGCACTGGCGCCACTCGGGGCGCAGCTCGAAGCCGTCGCTCTCGCTGGGCGGCTCGGGCAGATAGTCGGTGAGCGGCAGGGCGGCGGCCTGCCGCAGATAGCGGTCGATCCGGTCCCGCGTCCACAGGTCGCCCTGCTCGACCGGCTTGCCGAGCATGTTGCCAGCGATCCGGCCCAGCCAGCCCCCGAGGACGCGGTCGTCGAGCTCTGGTGCGGTGCCCACAGGGGTCATAGGACCGGTTTACCCGAATTCAGCGGTCCGCACAGTGGGGCCGCAGCACCTTCGTAGCTCCTTCTCAACGTCCGGGCGGGGCATGACGGCGAGGGGTGCCTGCGGTTATGGTCGCAGCGGCGCGACTGGCCTGACATGCGTGAGGCCCGGAGAGCAAGGGGAATGCAAGGTGGCTTTCGCTGCAGGCAACGGTGCCCAGAAGGTGCTCATCGCCGCGGACAAGTTCAAAGGGTCGCTGACGGCCGTGCAGGTCGCCGAGCGGGTCACGGCCGGGCTCCGCCGGGTCGTGCCGGACCTCGACGTCGAGGCGCTGCCCGTGGCCGACGGCGGAGACGGCACCGTCGACGCGGCGGTCGCGGCCGGTTTCGAGCGGCACGAGATCCTGGCCGCCGGACCCCTCGGCCAGGAGGTGACGGCCGCGTTCGCGCTGCGCGGCGACACGGCCGTCGTGGAGATGGCCGAGGCCAGCGGCCTCCAGCGGCTCCCCAAGGGCGTCTTCGCCCCCCTCACGGCCTCCACGTACGGCTCCGGCGAGCTGCTGCGGGCCGCGCTCGACGCGGGCGCCCGCACGATCGTCTTCGGCGTCGGCGGCAGCGCCACGACCGACGGCGGCGCCGGCATGCTCACCGCGCTCGGCGCCCGGTTCCTCGACAAGGACGGCGAGCCGGTCTCCCCGGGCGGCGGCGGCCTCGCCGACCTCGCCACGGCCGATCTGTCGGGCCTGGACCCGCGCCTCGCCGAGATCGAGTTCGTCCTCGCCAGCGACGTCGACAACCCCCTGACCGGCCCCAAGGGCGCGCCCGCGGTCTACGGCCCGCAGAAGGGCGCCTCCCCGGACGACGTGGAGGCCCTGGACGAGGCCCTCGCGCACTACGCGCGCGTGCTGGCGGAAGCGGTCGGCCCGAAGGCCGCCGAGCACGCCGCCTCCCCTGGCGCGGGCGCCGCGGGCGGCATCGGCTACGGCGCCCTTCTGGTCGGCGCCCGGTTCCGCGCCGGCATCGAGGTCATGCTCGACGTCCTCGGCTTCGCCCCCGCCCTGGCGAAGGCCACCCTGGTCATCACCGGCGAGGGCTCCCTCGACGAACAGACCCTCCACGGCAAGGCCCCCGCGGGCGTCGCCGCCGCGGCCCGCGCCGCCGACAAGGAGGTCGTCGCGGTCTGCGGCCGCCTGGCCCTGCCCCCGGAGGCGCTCGGCAGGGCGGGCATCCGCCGCGCCTACCCCCTCACCGAGGTCGAGCCGGACGTGGCGAAGTGCATCGCGGACGCCGGTCCGATCCTGGAGCGGGTGGCGGAGCAGATCGGCCGGGACTTCCTGAGCTGATCACCTGCGGGCGTGCGAGAGCCGGTACGCGTCCAGTGCGAGGGTCATCTCGATCAGGTCCCGGGGCCGGGCCAGCGACCGCGACGTCAGCTGCTCCAGTCGTCGAAGACGATTGAAGACCGTATTGCGATGGCAGTACAGCCGTCCCGCGGCCCGCCCCGCGGAGCCCTCGCAGGCCAGCCACGCGTCGAGGGTCTCCAGGAGCACGGCCCGGTCGGCGGGCTCCAGCTCCAGCAGCTCGCCGAACACGTCCGACACCAGCCGGTCCGCCAGCTCCGGCTGGCTGACGACCAGCGCCGTCGGCATCCGCTGATCGAGCCGTACGACCCCGCTCGCGTCCGGCGCACACGTCCGCAGCGCCAGCTCCGCGAGCCGCCGGGCCCGCCCCAGCTCGGCGAGCCCCGGCACCACGGGGCTGATCCCGCCCTGCCCCGAGCACCGCCCGTCGAGCGCCCGGGCCACCCCGTCCAGCCCCTGCCCGGGGGTGAGGGCGACGACTCCCACCTCGCAGTCCGCCCGCATCCGCCAGATGAACCGGAACCCGGCCCCGCGCAACGGCCGCCCGCCCCCGTCCCGCCGCTCGGCCCGCAGCACCACCACGGCGTACGGCCCGTGCTCCGGCAGATCAAGCCCCGCCGCCGCCCGCGCCGCGAGCCCGGGAGTGGCCTGCCCCTCAAGGAGCGCGTCGAGCAGCGCCTGCAACTGTTCGTCCGTCCGCCGCCGCAGCTCGGTCTCCGTCGCCCGGTACGCCTCCGACGCCGCCTGGGCCTGCGCGTCCACCGCCGACCACACCATCGTCGTCGACCGCATCAGCGCCGCCAGCCGCTCCGGCTCCCGCCCCGCGGCGCCCTCCACCAGCGCGTCCCACACCAGATAGCCGGCGTTGCGATAGGCGTGCACCAGCAGGTCCAGCGGCAGCCCCTGCTGGGCCCGGCGCCGGCCCGCGTCCTCGGCGTACTCCAGATCGCGGCGCGGTGAGTCCCGGGGCGCGGAGATCGTCTGGATGCCGATCCGCATCGCCTCCTCGGCCTCCCGCCACTGGGCGTCGTACGGCAGGACCTGCCCGTAGACGGGGGAGTACTCGGTGAGTTGCCGTAGGTGCTCGTCGACGAGCTCGGGCACCCGTTCCAGCAGAGCCGTGCAGGACTCCGCGAGCAGCTTCCAGTCATGACCGGTGCGCGGCCGTCGCCCTCCCATGGCCGGAGGATGCCACCGGGACCCGGCCGCGCACAGGCCCCTGACACGCGGTGTTGTGCGCGCGCACAACGCGCCGTCCGGCTCGCTGGGCACCCGCAGCGATTCCGCCGCGGGCCGTGGACGGACGCTCCCGCCGGTGCTGGGGTGAGCGCCACACCGAGTGAGGACAGGGGGGAAGTCCATGGGCGGATCCGGACTCGTGGTGCGGGAGCTGTCGGTCGGATACGGTCCCGTGCGCGCCCTGCGCCGGGTGTCCCTGGAGGTGCCGGAGGCAGCCGTGGTGACGGTCCTCGGTGCCAACGGCGCGGGCAAGTCCACCCTGCTGCGCGCGATCAGCCGCACCCTCTCCTTCCACGGCGGCGCGGTCACCGAGGGGAGCGTCCGGCTGGGCGACCGACGGCTCGACCCGCTCCCGCCCGACCGTGTGGTGGCCGCGGGCGTCACCCAAGTCCCCGAAGGCCGCCGGGTGTTCGCCCGGATGACGGTCGCCGACAACCTCCGCGCGGGCGCCCTCGGCGGCACCCGGACGGAACGCCCGAAAGCCCTCGCCCGCGTCCACGAACTCTTCCCCGTCCTCGCCGAACGCGCCCAGCAGCGCGCGGGCCTCCTCTCCGGCGGCGAACAGCAGATGCTCGCCGTCGCCAGGGCGTTGATGGCCACCCCGAAGGTCCTCCTCCTCGACGAACCCTCCCTCGGTCTCGCCCCGCTCATGGCCGAACGGATCGCCGACACCGTCCGTGAGATCAACGAACAGGGCACCTCGGTCCTCCTCGTCGAACAGAACGCGGCCCTCGCCCTACGGCTCGCCACACGCGCGTACGTCCTCGAAGTCGGCGAAGTGACCCTGTCGGGCCCCGCCGCCGAACTGGCCGCCTCCGACGAGGTCCGCCGCCGCTATCTGGGCGTGGTCGACGAGGACGCGGCGGCGGACGCGGCACGGTCCCGAGGCGCCCGCACCCTCACCCGGTGGAAGGGGTGAGCGGCGTGGACGCCCTCGAAGTACGCGGCCTCACCGTCCGGTTCGCCGGTCTCACCGCCCTCGACGACGTGAGCTTCACCGTCCGCCCCGGCACGGTCCACGCCCTCATCGGGCCCAACGGAGCCGGCAAGTCCACCTGCTTCAACGTCCTGTCCGGTGTCTACCGGGCCACCTCCGGCAGCGTCCGCTTCGGCGATCACGAGCTCACCGGCATGCCTGCGCACCGCATCGCCGCCCTCGGCGTCGCCCGCATCTTCCAGAACCTCGCCCTGCCGCCCCGCGCCACGGTCGAGGACAGCCTCCTCCTGGGCAGACACCGGCTGACCCGAACCGGCTTCCTGGCGGCGGGACTTCGCCTCCCGTCCGCGGCCCGGGAGGAACGGCGGCACCGTGAACGCGTCCGCGAGATCGCCGAGTTCGTCGGCATCACCGACTGCCTGCCCCGCCCCGCGGGCTCCCTCCCGTACGGGCAGCAGAAGCTCGCCGAACTCGCCCGCGCGCTCTGCATGGAACCGCGCCTGCTCCTCCTCGACGAGCCCGTCGCCGGGATGACCGCCGACGAACGGCGCCGAACAGCCGCCGTGATCACCGGAGTTCGCGACGGACTCGGGATCTCGATCGTGCTGGTCGAACACGACATGGGGGTGGTGATGCGGCTCGCGGACGCCGTGACCGTACTGGACTTCGGGCGCCGGATCGCCGACGGCGCCCCCGCCGACGTACAGAACGACCCGGCCGTCGTACGGGCGTACCTGGGGGCCGCGTCATGAGCACCTTCGCCGAAATCCTCCTCAACGGTGTGTCGTTGGGCTCGGTGTACGCGCTGATCGCGCTCGGCTTCGTGGTGATCTTCCGGGCCACCGAGGTCGTCAACTTCGCCCACGCCTCCCTGCTGCTGGCGGGCGGCTATGTCACCGCCTCCCTCCACGACGACCTCGGGTTCTGGCCCGCGCTGCTCGTCGGCATCGCGGGCGCGGCGCTCGTCGGGGCCGCCGTGGAGTTCCTGGTGATGCGGCGCTACCGGGGCTCCGACCACAGCGTCCTCGCGATCGTCACCATCGGGGTCGACATCCTGCTCACCACCGAACTGACCCGCCGTATCGGCACGGACGTCCTGGCACTCGGGGACCCCTGGGGCGACGCGGTGCTGAAGATCGGGCCGATCTCCCTCGCCCACACCCGGATCGCCGCGTTCGTGGCGGCGGCGCTCCTCATCACCGTGTTCCTGCTGGCCTTCCGGTACACGTCGTGGGGCGTGGCGATGCGCGCGGCGGCGGAGAACGCGGAGACGGCGGCGCTGATGGGCGTCCGGCTGGGGCGCGTGTCGTTGGGCGCGTGGGCCGTGGCCGGAGGCCTCGCCGCCGTGGCCGCGCTGTTCCTCACCGTCTTCCCGACGCCGGGGCTCGAACGGGCCACCTCCCTGGCCGCGTTGAAGGCCTTCCCGGCCGCCATCCTCGGCGGCCTCGACTCCACGACGGGCGCGCTGGTGGGCGGGCTGCTGGTCGGCGTCACGGAGTCGCTGGCCACCGGATACCAGGGCGATCTGACCTTCCTGGGACGGGGATTGGGCGACCTCGCCCCGTACCTCGTCATGGTCGCGATCCTGCTCGTCCGGCCCGCCGGGCTCTTCGGCACGAAGGAGCTCGCCCGTGTCTGAGGCCCTGGTGAGACCGCTCAGGCTCCTGAGCGCGCGGACGTACCTCTGGACCGCCGCGGCCGTCCTCCTCCTCGCCCTCCCCTTCTACCTCGACCGCTTCTGGCTCCAGGCCGGCCTCTTCGCCATGGCCGCCGCCATCGGCGCGATCGGCATCAACCTCCTCACCGGCGCCACCGGCCAACTCTCCATGGGCCACGCCTTCTTCCTCGCCGTCGGCGCCTACGGCTACTGCGTCCTCGCGGCCGACGGCGACGACGGACTGACCGGCCTGGGCCTGCCGACCTGGCTCGCGGCCGTGCTGGCGGTGCTGGTCGCGGGCGTTGCGGGCGGCCTGTTCAGCCCCATCTCCGGCCGCCTCAGCGGCGCCTACCTCGGCATCGCCACCCTCGCCCTCGTCTTCATCGGCCAGCACGTGATGTTCAACGCCCACGACCTGACCGGCGGCGCCAACGGCCGCGACGTACCGCCCCTGAACCTCTTCGGCCTCACCTTCGACGACCGCGAACTCCTCGTCGCCGCGGTGCCGTTCGGTTCGGCGGAGAAACTCTGGTACGCCGGTCTCGGCACGCTTCTCGCGGGTGCGCTGTTCGCCAGGGGCGTCCTGCGCGGGCGCCCCGGCCGGGCCATGAACGCCATCCGCGACCACCGCATCGCCGCGGGCGTGATGGGCGTACCGGTGGCCCGCCACCGCGCCGCCGTCTTCGTGCTGTCGTCGATGTACGCGGGGCTGGCGGGCGTGCTCCTCGCTCTGGTCTTCCAGCGGACCGTGCCCGACTACTTCGGCATCACGCTCTCCCTCGAATACCTCGCCATGATCGTCATCGGTGGCCTCGGCTCGGTCTCCGGCGCGGTCGCCGGGGCCGTCTTCGTCTCCCTGCTCCCGCAGCTGCTGACCCGCTACAGCGATGCGCTGCCCCTGGTCTCCGCCCCCGGTACGGGCGGGATCGCACCGGGCGAGGCCGCCCGGTACCTCTACGGCGCCGCCGTCGTGCTGGTGGTGCTGTTCCTGCCCGGCGGCCTGGTCAGGGTGGCCGCCCGGCGTCGCGTCACCACTGATTCCGGGGAGGAACGATGAACAGGACGTACGCGGCCAGGGCCGCCGCGGGCGCGCTCGCGGCACTGCTCGTGCTGGCGGGATGCAGCTCCAAGGCCAAGGACGACGACAGTGACAAGCAGTCCGCGGGCGGGATCAAGACCGGTGACGGGATCTCCGGCAAGACGATCACGCTCGGCGCCCTCACCGACATGACCGGCGTCTACGCGACCCTCGGCAAGAGTGTCACCCAGGCCCAGCAGCTGTATGTGAAGCAGCTGAACGCCGCCGGGGGCGTCTGCGGCTACAAGGTCGAGCTGACGGTCCGCGACCACGGCTACGACCCGCAGAAGGCCGTCTCCGGGTACACCGAACTGGAGCCGAAGGTGCTGGGCTTCGCGCAGTTCATCGGCTCCCCGTTCGTGGCCGCGGTCAAGCAGCGCGTCGACGGCCAGGACAAGGGCCTGGTGCTGCCGCAGGCATGGTCGGCTTCGCTCCTCGGCAGCCCGTACATCCGGGTCATCGGTTCCACCTACGACATCGAGACGATCAACGCCGTCGACTTCCTGATCCAGGAGAAGGGGATCAAGAAGGGCGACAAGATCGGCCATGTCTACTTCGAGGGCGACTACGGCGAGAGCGCCCTGGTCGGCTCGAAGCACATCGCGCAGGACAAGGGGCTGACGGTCGTCGAGCAGAAGATCAAGCCCACCGACAACGACATGACGGCCCAGGTCGCCGCCCTCAAGCAGGCCGGCGTCAAGGCGATCGTGATCAGCGCGGGCCCGCGCCAGGCGGCCTCCCTCGTCGGCGTCGCGGCGGCCGGCGGCTTCGACGTGCCGATCATCGGCAACAACTCCGCGTTCGCGCCCCAGCTCCTCGCCACTCAGGCGGGCCCGGCCCTGATGAAGAACTACTACGTCGCCTCGCCCTCGCTCCCGATCGGCGCGGACACCCCGGAGGCGAAGAAGCTCGTCGCCGACTACCGGGCGGCCTATCCGAAGGACGCCCTCGACAACGGCATCGTCGCCGGCTGGACCGCCGCGTCCGCCTTCGGCGAGGCCCTCAAGAAGGCCTGCGCGAGCAAGGACCTCACCCGGGAGGGCGTCGACAAGGCCCTGCTGACGATCGACGCCTTCGACCTCGGCTTCGGCCCCGTCCAGAACTTCACCGACCCCAAGTCCCCGTCCTCCCGGCAGAGCGTCATCCTCCAGCCCGACAAGAGCGCCACGGGCGGCATGAAGGTCGTACGGGAGGCGGCGGCGTCGGAGGCGGCGAAGACGTACAACCCCTGAGGAAACGCAGAAGGCCCGAACCGGAATCGGTTCGGGCCTTCTTTCAAGCCGTTACGGCAACTGCGCCGCCCGTGCCTCGCGACGGTTGTCGCGGAAGTTGTTCACCCGGCGGGCCGTGGCGAACAGCGGGATGACCGCGCCCGTCACCAGCTGGAGCGCGCAGCCGGTCTGGAGGAGCAGCTGGCCGCTGGGGGCGTCGAAGGCCCACGCGGCGAGGAGGCCCATGGACACGACGATCCAGGTCAGCATCGCCACCGCGAGGCGGCCCCGCGGCTTCGGGTACTCGACCCGGCTCACCATCAGCCAGGCGGTGCCCAGGATCGCCAGGAGCGTCGCCACGAAGGGCAGCTCCAGGAGGACGATCGAGACCACCGTCAGCGCGCCGAACGGCGAGGGCATGCCCTGGAACATGCCGTTCGGGACGGTCACACAGGAGAATCTGGCCAGCCGCAGCACGACGGCCAGGAGCACCACGATTGCCCCGACCGCGGCCACTCTCTGGTGTGCGTCGTCCGCGACCATGCCGTACACGAGGACGAAGTACGCCGGCGCCAGACCGAAGCTGATCAGGTCCGAGAGGTTGTCCAGCTCCGCGCCCATGGGGGAGGAGCGCAGCTTGCGGGCCACCAGGCCGTCGAAGAGGTCGAAGACCGCCGCGCACAGCATCAGGATCACCGCGGTGGCCGCGCTGTGGCGGGCCATGCCGGACTCCTGGCTGCCCGTGAGGTGCGGGATCAGGATGCCGGTGGTGGTGAAGTACACCGCCATGAACCCGCACGTGGCGTTGCCGAGGGTGAGGGTGTCCGCTATTGAGAGGCGGAGAGAAAGAGGCATCTCCTCCTCGTCGTCCGCCTCATCGGCCTCGGGCACCCAGCCCGCCTGTGTCTCAGGATCAATCACGGTCAATGCGAGTCACCCCAGCCACGGTCTTCTGACCGACCTCGACCGCGACATCCACGCCCTCGGGCAGGTAGATGTCGACGCGCGAACCGAAGCGGATCAGACCGATGCGGTCCCCCTGCTCGACCTTCGTGCCCTGCGGGATGTAGGGAACGATGCGGCGGGCCACCGCGCCGGCGATCTGGATCATCTCGATGTCACCGAGTTCGGTGTCGAAGTGCCAGACTACGCGCTCGTTGTTCTCGCTCTCCTTGTTGAACGCCGGAACGAACCCGCCGGGGATGTGCTCGACCGACGTCACCGTGCCGGAGAGAGGCGCGCGGTTGACGTGGACGTTGAGCGGGCTCATGAAGATCGCGACGCGGGTGCGGCCGTCCTTCCACGGCATGATGCTCTGCACCACACCGTCGGCGGGCGAGATGACCCGGCCCGTGGCGATCTCGCGCTCGGGGTCGCGGAAGAACCACAGCATGCCCGCCGCGAGCGCGGTGGCGGGCACGGCCACGGCCTTGGCGGCGCCGGACTTGCGCGCGCGGACCAGGCTGAGGGCTGCGGTGGCGACGGTCGGGAGAAGCCACGGCGATGCTCCGCGCGCGAGGCGTACGCCGCCGACCTGGCTGTCGCGTGGTGCAGAGGTTTGGCTGTGGGGCATGGATGACCTTCGTAGCGGATGGCGCCGCGCTGTAACGGGGGACGGCGGCTTTCCCGGGATCGTACCGGTCGTGGGCCACAACTGGGCAAGCCAGGAAGCCGAGTCGGCGGCTGAAGAGTGTTGACGGGGTGTGATCTTCTTCTCCAAGAAAACACCCCGTATCCGGACATCTAGCCCTGGAATCGATACTCTTCGAGCAGCCTGCGACCGATGATCATTTTCTGGATCTCGGCGGTACCTTCACCGATCAGCAGCATCGGAGCCTCACGGTAGAGGCGCTCGATCTCGTACTCCTTGGAGAAGCCGTAGCCGCCGTGGATCCGGAAGGCGTCTTCCACGACCTCCTTGCAGTACTCGGAGGCGAGGTACTTCGCCATCCCAGCCTCAAGGTCGTTTCGCTCCCCGGAGTCCTTTTTGCGTGCCGCGTTGACCATCATCGCATGGGCGGCCTCGACCTTGGTAGCCATCTCGGCCAGCTTGAACTGGATCGCCTGGTGCTGGGCGATCGGCTTGCCGAAAGTGTGACGCTGCTGGGCGTACTGGACACCGAGTTCGAAAGCACGCTGAGCGACACCGCAACCACGCGCCGCCACGTTGACGCGGCCGACCTCCACGCCGTCCATCATTTGGTAAAAACCTCGGCCCGTGACGCCACCGAGCACGCGATCGGCCGGAATGCGCAGGCCATCCATGATCAGTTCGGTGGTGTCGACGCCCTTGTACCCCATCTTGTCGATCTTCCCGGGGATGGTGAGGCCGGGGCGGACCTCGCCGAAACCGGGCTCCTTCTCGACGAGGAAGGTCGTCATCGACTTGTGGGGCTTGGCGGCTGCCTCTTCGGGAGTGAGTCCTTCGTCACTTCGGACGAGAACGGCGACCAGACTTGACGTTCCGCCGTTCGTCAGCCACATCTTCTGGCCGTTGAGGACGTACTCGTCGCCGTCCTTCACCGCCTTCGACGTGATCGCCGACACATCGGAACCCAGGCCCGGCTCCGACATCGAGAACGCGCCGCGGATGTCGCCGGCCGCCATGCGCGGAAGGAAGTGCTCCTTCTGCTCCTGCGTGCCGTGCTGCTTGAGCATGTAGGCCACGATGAAGTGGGTGTTGATGATGCCGGACACCGACATCCAGCCGCGGGCGATCTCCTCGACGCAGAGCGCGTACGTCAGGAGCGACTCGCCCAGACCGCCGTACTCCTCCGGGATCATCAGCCCGAAGAGGCCCAACTCCTTGAGGCCGTCGACGATCTGCTGCGGGTACTCGTCGCGGTGCTCCAGCTCGGTGGCGACCGGGATGATCTCCTTGTCCACGAAGTCGCGGACGGTGGAGAGGATTTCCTGCTGGATGTCGGTCAGACCGGCGGTCTGGGCGAGACGGGCCATGGCTTACTTCTCCTGCTGCTTCAGCTCCGGGCGGCCGGGCTGCTCGCCGCCGCGCTCCTTGATGTACGTCTCGGTCGGGACCATCACCTTGCGGCGGAACACGCAGACCAGCGTGCCGTCCTGCTTGTAGCCCTTGGTCTCGACGTAGACGATGCCGCGGTCGTTCTTCGACTTGGACGGCCACTTGTCGAGCACGGTCGTCTCGCCGTAGATCGTGTCGCCGTGGAAGGTCGGCGCCACGTGCCGCAGCGACTCGATCTCCAGGTTGGCGATCGCCTTGCCGGAGACGTCCGGGACGGACATGCCGAGCAGCAGCGAGTAGATGTAGTTGCCCACCACGACGTTCTTGCCGAAGTCGGTCGTCTTCTCGGCGTAGTTGACGTCCATGTGGAGCGGGTGGTGGTTCATGGTGAGGAGGCAGAAGAGGTGGTCGTCGTACTCCGTGACCGTCTTCCCGGGCCAGTGCTTGTAGACCGCCCCGACCTCGAACTCCTCGTAGGTGCGTCCGAATTGCATCGCGCTCAGGCCTCCGGGATCTCGAACTTCGACGTGCGCTGCATGCCGGCCGCACGGCCCTTGCCGGAGATGACCAGCGCCATCTTGCGGGAGGCCTCGTCGATCATCTCGTCGCCGAGCATCGCGGAGCCCTTCTTGCCGCCCGCCTCGGACGTGTAGTAGTCGTACGCGTCCAGGATCAGCTCGGCGTGGTCGTAGTCCTCCTGCGAGGGCGAGAAGATCTCGTTGGACGCCTCGACCTGGCCCGGGTGCAGCACCCACTTGCCGTCGAAGCCGAGGGCGGCGGCGCGCTGGGCGACCTCGCGGTAGCCGTCGATGTTGCGGATCTGGAGGTAGGGGCCGTCGATCGCCTGGAGGTCGTTGGCGCGGGCGGCCATCAGGATCTTCATCAGGATGTAGTGGTAGGCGTCCGCCGGGTAGCCGGGCGGCTGCTCACCGACGACCAGCGACTTCATGTTGATCGACGCCATGAAGTCGGCCGGGCCGAAGATGATCGTCTCGACGCGCTGGGAGGCCGTCGCGATCTCGTTGACGTTGTTCAGGCCCTGCGCGTTCTCGATCTGCGCCTCGATGCCGATCTTGCCGACCTCGAAGCCCATCGTCTTCTCGATCTGCGTCAGCAGCAGGTCGAGGGCGACGATCTGCTGGGCGGTCTGCACCTTCGGCAGCATGATGCAGTCGAGGTTCTGGCCCGCGCCCTCGACGACGGTCACGACATCGCGGTACGTCCACTCGGTCGTCCAGTCGTTGACGCGCACGACCCGCGTCTTGCCCGTCCAGTCGCCCTCGTTGAGGAACTTGACGATGGTGTGCCGCGCCTCGGGCTTGGCGAGCGGCGCGCACGCGTCCTCCAGGTCGAGGAAGACCTGGTCCGCCGGGAGGCCCTGCGCCTTCTCCAGGAAGCGGGGGTTGCTTCCCGGCACCGCGAGACACGAGCGGCGGGGACGCAGACGGTTGACGGTCATGCGGGGACCTCCAGGGGGTCGAGCTTGTTCGCTTTGCGGATCTCGTCGACGATACGGCCGATGATTCCGGTGATGTCGAAGTCCTTCGGGGTGAAGACCGCGGCCACGCCCGCGGCCCTGAGCTGGTCGGCGTCGCCGTTCGGGATGATTCCACCAGCGATCACCGGGATGTCGGTCGCGCCCGCCTCGCGCAGCCGCTCCAGCACGTCCGGGACGAGCTGGGCGTGGGAGCCGGAGAGGATGGACAGACCGACCGCGTGCACGTCCTCGGCGAGGGCCGCGTCCACGATCTGCTCAGGAGTGAGCCGGATGCCCTGGTAGACCACCTCGAACCCGGCGTCCCGGGCCCGCACGGCGATCTGCTCGGCACCGTTGGAGTGCCCGTCCAGGCCCGGCTTGCCGACCAGGAAGCGCAGCTTGCCGACGCCGAGGTCCTTGGCCGTCAGGTCGACCCTGCGGCGGACGTCGGCCATGGGCGAGCCCTCCTCGGCGGGGACGGCCACCGGCGCGGAGGACACGCCCGTCGGCGCCCGGAACTCGCCGAACACCTCGCGCAGCGCCCCGGCCCACTCGCCGGTCGTGACCCCGGCGCGGGCGCACTCCAGGGTGGCCTCCATGAGGTTGCCGGTGCCCTTCGCGGCCTCCTTCAGCTTCTCCAGCGCCTTGCAGGGGCGCGGGTGGTTGAAGGGCGGCTGGTAGCGGGTGTCGCGCCAGTTCCGGAGGCCGGCGATGACACGGGCCTCGACGGCCGGGTCCACGGTCTGGATCGCGGTGTCGAGATCCGCCGTCAGCGGGTTCGGCTCGGTCGTCTCGAAGATGTTGACGCCGATGATCTTCTCCTGGCCGGACTCGATCCGGGCCCGGCGCTCGGCGTGCGAGGAGACCAGCTGGGACTTGAGGTAGCCGGACTCGACGGCGGCCATCGCGCCGCCCATCTCCTGGATCCGGTCGATCTCCGCGAGCGACTCCTCGACGAGCTTCGCGACCTTCGCCTCGATGACGTGCGAGCCCTCGAAGATGTCCTCGTACTCCAGCAGATCGCTCTCGTGGGCGAGCACCTGCTGGATGCGCAGCGACCACTGCTGGTCCCAGGGCCGGGGCAGGCCCAGGGCCTCGTTCCAGGCGGGCAGCTGCACGGCACGCGCGCGTGCGTCCTTCGACAGCGTCACGGCCAGCATCTCCAGCACGATCCGCTGGACGTTGTTCTCCGGCTGCGCCTCGGTCAGTCCGAGGGAGTTGACCTGGACGCCGTACCGGAAGCGGCGCTGCTTGGCGTTCTCGATGCCGTAGCGCTCGCGGGTGACCTTGTCCCAGATGCGGCCGAAGGCGCGCATCTTGCACATCTCCTCGATGAAGCGGACGCCCGCGTTCACGAAGAAGGAGATGCGGGCGACGACGTCACCGAACTTCTCGGCGGGCACCTGACCGGAGTCCCGGACGGCGTCCAGGACCGCGATCGCCGTCGACATCGCGTACGCGATCTCCTGGACCGGCGTGGCCCCGGCCTCCTGGAGGTGGTAGCTGCAGATGTTGATCGGGTTCCACTTGGGGATGTGGGAGACCGTGTACGCGATCATGTCGGTCGTCAGCCGGAGGGACGGCCCCGGCGGGAAGACGTGCGTCCCGCGCGAGAGGTACTCCTTGACGATGTCGTTCTGGGTCGTGCCCTGGAGCTTGGTGATGTCGGCGCCCTGCTCCTCGGCGACGACCTGGTAGAGCGCCAGCAGCCACATGGCGGTGGCGTTGATCGTCATCGAGGTGTTCATCTGCTCCAGGGGGATGTCCTGGAACAGCCGGCGCATGTCACCGAGGTGCGCGATCGGCACGCCGACCCGGCCGACCTCGCCGCGGGCGAGGATGTGGTCGGAGTCGTAGCCGGTCTGGGTCGGCAGGTCGAAGGCGACCGACAGACCCGTCTGCCCCTTGGCGAGGTTGCGCCGGTACAGCTCGTTGGACGCCTCGGCCGTGGAGTGACCGGCGTACGTGCGCATGAGCCACGGCCGGTCCTTCTCCCTTGCCCCGTCGGCGTTCTGACGCTCAGTCATCTATGACCCCGGGTGTCTCAGATGTTGCGGAAGCGGTTGATGGCGTCGATGTGCTTGGCGCGCATCTCCTCGTCGCGCACGCCCAGGCCCTCCTCGGGGGCCAGGCACAGCACGCCGACCTTGCCCTGGTGGAGGTTGCGGTGCACGTCGTAGGCGGCCTGCCCGGTCTCCTCCAGGGAGTACACCTTGGACAGGGTCGGGTGGATCTTGCCCTTCGCGATGAGCCGGTTGGCCTCCCAGGCCTCGCGGTAGTTGGCGAAGTGCGAGCCGATGATCCGCTTCAGGGACATCCACAGGTAGCGGTTGTCGTACTCGTGGTTGTAGCCCGAGGTCGAGGCGCAGGTGACGATCGTGCCGCCCTTGCGCGTGACGTAGACCGAGGCGCCGAAGGTCTCGCGGCCCGGGTGCTCGAAGACGATGTCGACGTCCTCGCCGCCGGTGAGCTCACGGATGCGCTTGCCGAAGCGCTTCCACTCGCGCGGGTCCTGCTCGTGCTCGTTCTTCCAGAACTTGTAGCCCTCGGCGTTGCGGTCGATGACCGCCTCGGCGCCCATCGCACGGCAGATGGCCGCCTTCTCCGGGCTGGAGACGACACAGATCGGGTTGGCGCCACCGGCCAGCGCGAACTGCGTGGCGTACGAGCCGAGTCCGCCGCTCGCGCCCCAGATCAGGACGTTGTCGCCCTGCTTCATGCCGGCGCCGTTGCGGGACACCAGCTGGCGGTAGGCGGTGGAGTTGACCAGACCGGGGGAGGCGGCCTCCTCCCAGCTCAGGTGGTCGGGCTTGGGCATCAGCTGGTTGGACTTGACGAGCGCGACCTCGGCGAGGCCGCCGAAGTTGGTCTCGAAGCCCCAGATGCGCTGCTCGGGGTCGAGCATCGTGTCGTTGTGGCCGTCGGAGGACTCCAGCTCGACGGAGAGACAGTGCGCGACGACCTCGTCGCCCGGCTTCCAGGAGTTCACGCCCGGGCCGGTGCGCAGGACGACGCCCGCGAGGTCGGAGCCGATGATGTGGTACGGCAGGTCGTGGCGCTTGGCCAGCTCGCTCGTGCGGCCGTAGCGCTCCAGGAACCCGAAGGTGGACAGCGGCTCGAAGATCGACGTCCACACCGAGTTGTAGTTGACGCTGGACGCCATGACGGCGACCAGGGCCTCGCCCGGGCCGAGCTCCGGCAGGGGGACCTCGTCCAGGTGGATCGACTTGCGCGGGTCCTTGTCGCGGGTCTCCAGACCCGCGAACATCTCCGTCTCGTCCTTGTGCACGGTGATCGCGCGGTACGACTCGGGGAGCGGCAGAGCGGCGAAGTCGGCCGGAGTCGAGTCCGGCGACTGGATCGCGTCCAGGATGTCCTTCACGGTCACGGTGTTGCCTCCGGCGATACGCACCCTGAGGGAGGGGTGCTGAGGGTTACGTCGGTGCTGCTGAGGGTTTTTCGAACAGTGCCGTCGGTTCGGCGAGGTGGTGCTTCGGCAGCGCTTTGTGGCGCGGGAGGTTGCCTGTGACGCAGGCGTCCGGGCGGGCAAGTCGGTGGCTTGCCGGGACAGCCCGGACACCATCAACGTATGACACCGCGTGTCACCTGGCAAGGCACTGAGTGCCATGACTTGCGCTCAGGCGAAATCTTTACGTAACAAATGAGCGATGATCGATCGAACGGGGTCTGAATTGCGCCTGAAATCGGGCGCAGAGATGCGAAAACGGCCACCCCGAGGGGGTGGCCGTGATCACAGGCTCCAGCGGGCTCCAGGAGGAGTTCAGCGCTCCTTGAGGGCCTCTTCGATGGTCCGCATGACCTGGTCGAGGGGGGCGTCGGTGCGGGCGACCGTCACCAGTACCTCGCCGTGTGTGGAGACCGTCGCGGCGGCGGGCTTGGGGGTGGTGGCGGTGCGGCCGGCGCCGATGCCCGTCCCGAAGGTCTTGCGCACGATCGAGAAGGCGTGGTCCAGCTGCGCCTCCACGTCGCCCTGGCCGCCGGCCCGCAGCCAGCGCCTCAGTACGTGGTTGTGGGCCGTGACCACCGCGGACGCGGCGACCTCCGCGAGCAGCGGGTCGTCGTTGGCGTCGTCGTCGTGCGCGTGCTCGTCGAAGTGGCCGAGGAGGTAGCGGGTGAAGAGGCGCTCGTAGCGGGCGACCGAGGCGATCTCCGCCTCGCGCAGGGTGGGCACCTCGCGCGTGAGCTTGTAGCGGGCGACCGAGATCTCCGGCCGGGCCGCGTACATCCGCATGACCTCCTTGATGCCGTTGCACACCGTGTCGAGCGGATGCTCGTGCGGGGGCGCGGCGTTGAGGACGGCCTCGGCGCGGATCAGGGTGTCGTCGTGGTCGGGGAAGATCGCCTCTTCCTTGGAGCGGAAGTGGCGGAAGAACGTGCGGCGGGCGACCCCGGCCGCCGCCGCGATCTCGTCGACGGTGGTCGCCTCGTACCCCTTGGTCGAGAACAGCTCCATGGCCGCGGCCGCCAGTTCTCGGCGCATCTTGAGCCGCTGCGCGGCCGCGCGACTGCCTGCGGCACTCTCCGGCGCGTCGGGCGTGGCTGGTGTACGTGAGGACTTGGCGGGCTGGGACATGACCCGAACGTACTGCATGTGCCCAGGTTGGCGCTCATGTGCCGGGTACCCCCCGCCCTGGGCGGGCAGGGGGTCGCCGGGCCGGCCGGGCGGGAGCGGCCCGCCCGGCCCGAGCAGTCCGCCCCAGTCCTCGGTCTGTCTCGACCAGTCGCCGGACGCTTCAGCGGCGGGCATATTCGCGGAAGCCGCGGCCGGTCTTGCGGCCGAGGCAGCCGGCGGCCACCAGGTGCTCCAGGAGCGGGGCCGGGGCGAGGCCCGGGTCGCGGAACTCGCGGTGCAGGACCTTCTCGATCGCGAGCGAGACGTCCAGGCCGACGACGTCCAGGAGCTCGAAGGGGCCCATCGGGTAGCCGCCGCCCAGCTTCATCGCGGCGTCGATGTCGTCCAGCGTCGCGTAGTGCTCCTGGACCATCTTGATCGCGTTGTTGAGGTAGGGGAAAAGCAGCGCGTTCACGATGAAGCCTGCGCGGTCGCCGCAGTCCACCGCGTGCTTCTTGATCTTCACACAGACCTCGCGGACCGTCGCGTGGACGTCCTCGGCGGTGAGCACCGTCCGCACGACCTCGACCAGCTTCATGGCCGGCGCCGGGTTGAAGAAGTGCATGCCGATCACGTCCTGGGGACGCGAGGTGGCCCGGGCGCAGGCGACGACCGGCAGCGAGGAGGTGGTCGTGGCCAGGACCGCGCCCGGCTTGCAGACCTTGTCCAGCGCCGCGAACAGCTGCTGCTTGACCTCCAGGTCCTCGGCGACGGCCTCGACGGCCAGGTCGACATCGGCGAAGGCGTCGTAGGAGCCCGCCGCGGTGATCCGGTCCAGGGTCTGCGCGGCGGCCTCGGCGGTCAGCCGGCCCTTGTCGACGGAGCGCGCGAGGGACTTGCCGATCCGGGCCTTGGCGGCCTCGGCCTTCTCCTCGCTGCGGGCGGCGAGGACGACCTCGTACCCGGCCTTGGCGAAGACCTCGGCGATACCGGAGGCCATGGTCCCGGAGCCCGCGACACCGACGGAACGGATCGGACGGCCGGGGGTCTCCGAGCCGCCGGCGGCGGGCGTCAGGGCGTCGGCGACGACCGTGGCACTGCCCGGCGCCTCGTACGAGTAGAAGCCGCGCCCCGACTTACGGCCCGTCAGACCCGCCTCGCTGAGCTGCTTGAGGATCGGGGCGGGGGCGTGCAGCCGGTCGTGGGACTCGGCGTACATGGCCTCCAGGACCGTGCGCGCGGTGTCGATGCCGATCAGGTCCAGCAGGGCGAGCGGGCCCATCGGCAGACCGCAGCCGAGCCGCATCGCGGCGTCGATGTCCTCGCGAGAGGCGTACTTCGCCTCGTACATCGCGGCGGCCTGGTTGAGGTAGCCGAACAGCAGTCCGTCGGCGACGAATCCGGGCCGGTCGCCGACCGCCACGGGCTCCTTGCCGAGGGCGAGGGCCAGGTCGGTGACCGCGCTGACGGCGGTCGGCGCGGTGAGCACCGAGGAGACGACCTCGACCAGCTTCATCGCCGGGGCCGGGTTGAAGAAGTGCAGGCCCAGCACGCGCTCCGGGCGGGCCGAGTCCGCCGCGAGCCGGGTGACGGACAGGGCGTTGGTGCCGGTCGCCAGGATCGTCTCCGGGCGCACGATGCCGTCGAGTTCACGGAAGATCTGGTGCTTGATCTCGTACGACTCCGGCGCCACCTCGATGACGAGATCGGCGTCGGCGGCGCTGCGCAGGTCGGTGGAGGTGCGGACCCGGGCGAGGGTGTCGGCGCGCTCCTGCTCGGTGAGCCGGCCGCGCTGCACGGCGCGGGCGGTGGAGGTCTCCAGGGCGGCGACGGCCTGGGCGGTCGCGGCCTCGCTGATGTCGATGCCGACGACCTCGCGGCCGGCCTTGGCGAGGACCTCGGCGATGCCGGTGCCCATCGTGCCGAGGCCGACGACGGCAATGGTCTGCAACGGGGACAGAGGGGTGTCGGACAGGGGAGAGGCCATCGCGGGACTCCAGGAATGAGGGTGACGACTGGGAGCGCGACCCGGTACGCCGAAGGGCGCACCGGGTGCGTGAGGAATGCGAATGCGGGTGTTGCCGGGCTACTGGCGCACACGCCCGGTGGTGCGGGCCGTCGTCACGGGCGTGCACACGCCCGGAGAACGGTGAAGCCGACCGGCCCTGTCCCGGAGCCATGTCGTACTGCGGTACCTGAGATACCGAACCGACTGCGCTTACGACGGCTGCGTCACCAGGCCGGCGCAAGGAGTACCGCGAGTGGGTAACTCGCTCGTCTGAGCTTAACTGCCGGGTAACGAGCGCGCTAGTCCTCGTGTTTGTGATGTACGTCCCGGGCCGCTCGCGACCCGCCTAGGCTGCGTGTCATGGACGAAGAGTTGCGATCGCTCACGGAGCGTTTACGGCAGGAGTCGGGGGCGTCGGCGGCGTACGAGCGGCTGGCGGGGACGAAGGACCTCGACGAACTGGCGGGCGTGCTGGTCGAGCCCGGGCAGCCGCTGTGGGCCAGGGAGCTCGCCGCGTTCCGGCTCGGACTCGCCGGCGATCGGCGTGCCTTCGAGTCCCTCGTCCTGCTCCTGAACCACCGTGACCCGCAGCGCTGTGTCTCCGCCGCGTACGCCCTGGCCCGCCTCGGCGACCCGCGGACCGCCCGCGCGGCCGCCGCCCTCGCCACCAACGAACTGCGGGTCGCCTACGCCCTGCACCCGGTCCGGCTGCTGACCGAGCTGCGCGCGCCCGAGTCGGTGCCGGCCCTCATCACCACCCTGGAGCGGCGGCTCAGGCCGCACGATCCGTACCGACGCGTGGCGCTGGCCTGCGTGGAGGGGCTGGGCACGCTCGGCGACGCCCGCGCCAGACCCGTACTGAACGAGGCGCTCGCGCATCCGACGCTGGCGGAGGCGGCGGTGCACGCCCTCGCGCGGATCCCTAGCCCCCGCTGAGCCGCTTGGCGTACCGCACCTCGGGCACCGGGACCCCGTCCACCTCGAAGGGCTCCTCGGTGCCGTCGGGGTGGAAGCCCGCCCGCTCGTAGAAGGCGCGGGCGCGGGTGTTGCCCTTGAGGACCCACAGGTACACGCGCGGGTGACCGGCGGCCGAGCAGCGCCGTACGGACTCCTGGAGCAGGGCGTGACCGATGCCGCCGCCGAACCGCTCGGCGTCGACGTAGATCGCGTACAACTCGGCGTCCGCCGTGCGCTGTTCGCCGTCCCGGTACGGGCCGTGCGCGGCCCAGCCCAGCACCTCGCCGTTCTGTTCCGCGACGAGGTTGATCACGCTGCCGTCGGACTGCCGGAAGCGCTCGCGGCGGCGCTCGGCGTCCTCGGTGACGCTGAGCCCGTCCAGGTAGGGCTGGGGCATGAGGCCCCGGTAGGCGGTCTGCCAGCCGCGGACGCGGATCTCGGCCACGCGGTCGCAGTCGGCGAGGGCCATCGGTCTGACCCGGATCGCAGGGAGACCGCTCATGGGGAGACCGCTCATGGGGAGACCACGGCGAACGCCTCGATCTCCATCAGGAAGCCGGGCCGCACCAGCGCCGCCACCTGGACCGCCGACGCGGCCGGCAGCCGGTCGTCGGGTATGTGCTCGGCGCGGGCCGCGCGGATCGCCGGCAGGTCCGCCATGTCCGTGACGAAGTAGGTGAGTTTGACGACGTCGTCGAAAGTCGCGCCCGCGGCGGCCAGGCAGTGCCGGAGGTTCTCGAAGACCTGGCGGGCCTGTGCGGCGGGGTCGCCCTCGCCGACCAGCTTGCCGTTCTCGTCCAGGGCGAGCTGGCCGGAGATCGCGACGAACGTGCCGGTGCCCATGACGACGTGGGAGTACTGGGCGGCGGGGGCGAGCCCGTCGGGGGCGGGAATCCTGGTCAGCTCACTCATGCGTCCATGGTGGACCATGGCACTGACAACGCCCCCGACAGGTCGTCAGGGGCGTTGATCAGGCCGTGATGAGCGTGCCCAGCGGGCTCAGCCGCGGAAGCCGAGCATGCCGTGCAGCGTCGAGCCCCGCGAGGAGGCCGACGCCGAACTCAGCGGCTTCGGGTCGGGCAGCGCGTTACACACCGCGTCGACCTCCCCGCCGCTGCGCGGCACCGAACCGTCGGTCAGATACGCCGCCAGGTACTTGTCCAGGCAGGCGTTCCCGCTCAGCGTGATGCCGTGGTTCCCGCCGCCCTGCTCGACCACCAGGCTGGAGCCGTGCAGCAGACGGTGCACCGTCGCGCCGCCCTCGTACGGGGTCGCCGCGTCGTTCGTCGCCTGGAACAGCAGCACCGGCGGCAGATCGCCGTTGGCGACGTCCACCGGGTCCAGCGAGTCCGTCGGCCAGAACGCGCACGGCGCGTTGTACCAGGCGTTGCTCCAGGTCATGAACGGAGCCTTCTTGTAGACCGCCCAGTTGTCGTTCCGCCACTGGTTCCAGTCGCGCGGCCAGTCGGCGTCACGGCACTGCACCGAGGTGTAGATGCTGTAGCCGTTGTCACCGGAGGCGTCGACCGCGGCGAAGTTCTCGTACGCCTCGACCAGCGGATCGGCGTTCTTGTCGTTCACGTAGGCCGCGAACGCCTCCGCCAGATAGGGCCAGTAGCCGTTGTAGTAGCCGCCCGGGATGAAGGTGTCCTCCAGCTCGGAGGCGCCCACCTTCCCGCCGGCCGGTGTCTTGGCCACCGCCGCCCGCATCGCGTACCACTTGGCCTCGATCTTCGCCGGATCGGTGCCGAGCTTGTACGTCGCGTCGTACTTGGCGACCCAGGCCATGAACGCGAGATGACGGTCGTTGAAGGCGTAGTCCTGGCCGATGTTGTCGTCGTACCAGACGCCCGTCGGGTCGACGATCGAGTCCAGGACCAGCCGCCGCACCCGCTCCGGGAAGAGCTTCGCGTAGACCGCGCCCAGATAGGTGCCGTAGGAGTAACCGAAGTAATTGATCTTCTTGGCGCCCAGCGCCGCACGGATCGAGTCCATGTCGCGCACGGCCTGGACGGTGTTGATGTACGGCAGCAGATCCGCGTACTTCTTGCCGCAGGCGTCCGCGAAGGACTTGGCCCGCACCAGGTTGGCCTTCTCGATGGCCGGGGTGCTCGGCACGGAGTCCGGGCGGACCGGGTCGAAGTAGCCCGGCTTGCAGTCCAGAGCGGGCTTGCTCTTACCGACACCGCGCGGGTCGAAGCCGATGACGTCGTACTGCGCCGCGACCGCCTTGGGCAGCGAACCGGCGACGAATCCGGCCAAGGTCAGTCCGCTGCCGCCCGGGCCGCCGGGGTTGACCAGCAGCGGGCCCTGCGACTTCGCCGCGGTGTGCGGGACGCGGGACAACGCGAGGGTGATCTGCCGTCCCTGCGGGTTGTCGTGGTCGAGCGGGACCTTGAGGGACGCGCACTGGAGCGTCGGGTAGTTCGTGGTGCCGCAGCTCTTCCAGGTGAGCTTCGCGGCCGCTGCGGTGTCCGCGGTGCGCGGGGTGCTCGCGTCGGCGGGCAGGGCCGTGAAGCTCCCGGCCATGACGATTGCGGCACCGCACAGCACGGCTGCGCGTTTTCTCATGAAGTCCTCCCAGGACGGAGGTTGGCGGACCGCGAGTGTCACGGTCCACGCCGCATCGTTCCGGAAAGTGCGCCTGGAAGAACCCGTTCCCTTCAGAATTCACCGCTTCGGCACCGAAATGGCCGAGATCGCGACCGGGATACGGGTCAGCCCGCCGTTCTGGCGTCCCCGTTCTGGCGTCCCGTCAGATCAGCGTGAGCTGAATCGGCTGCCCTGCCTCCGCCTCCGCCTCCGCCACCGGCTCGGGATCGGGCTCGGGGATCCGGCGGGGCATGCCCCCGTCGGCGGGGCCGATGCCGTACTCCCTGGCCAGTTCGTGGACCTGGCGGGTGATGCGGCGCTGGTACCACTTCGGGGCGTAGGAGCCGTCCGCGTACAGGCGCTCGTAGCGGCGTACCAGGTGGGGATGGTGCTGTCCCAACCATGCCATGAACCACTCGCGCGCCCCCGGGCGCAGATGCAGGACCAGTGGGGTCACCGAGGTCGCGCCGGCCGCCGCTATCGCCCTTACCGTGGCGCGGAGTTGGGCCGGGTGGTCGCTCAGGAACGGGATCACGGGGGCCATCAGGACGCCGCAGCCCATGCCGTGCTCGGCGAGTGTCCGTACGACCTCCAGACGGCGCTCCGGGGCGGGCGTGCCCGGCTCCACCGTGCGCCACAGGTCGACGTCGGTGAAGCCGACCGAGACCGAGATGCCGACGTCCGTGACCGCGTGGGCCTGCTTGAGGAGGTCGAGGTCGCGCAGGATCAGCGTGCCCTTGGTCAGGATCGAGAAGGGGTTGGCGTGGTCGCGCAGGGCGCCGATGATGCCCGGCATCAGGCGGTAGCGGCCCTCCGCGCGCTGGTAGCAGTCGACGTTGGTGCCCATGGCGATGTGCTCGCCGTGCCAGCGGTGGGAGCCGAGCTGGCGGCGGAGCAGTTCCGGGGCGTTCGTCTTGACGACGATCTGCGAGTCGAAACCGAGGCCGGTGTCGAGGTCCAGATAGCTGTGCGTCTTGCGGGCGAAGCAGTACACGCACGCGTGGCTGCAACCGCGGTAGGGGTTCACCGTCCACTGGAAGGACATGCGGGAGACCGCGGGCACCCGGTTGATGATCGACTTCGCCCGGATCTCGTGAAAGGTGATGCCGCGGAACTCCGGGGTGTCGAAGGTGCGGGTGGTCACCGCGTCCGCGCCGAACAGCGCGGCGTCGGCGGCCCTGCTGTGGCCTGAGTCCGCTGTGAGGTTCTCCCAGCGCATGACGCCTCCTCGGTAGCACTGCCCACAGAATAGAACACATGTTCCCTTGATCGTGCGCGTGTGTTCGTGATGGGTGCGTGAAGGGATTGCGGGGCCCCGATTTGGGCGGCCGGGCACCGGGGTGGTTGGCTTGCTCCAGCCCCCGAGAAATCAGGTCCTGGAGGAAAAATGGCGCAGGTCGAGGCCACTACGGAGCGGGTCGTCGCGGCGGACGCGGAGACGGTGTTCGACGCTCTCGCCGACTACAGCGGCACGCGCGCGAAGCTGCTGCCCGAGCAGTACAGCGAGTACGAGGTGCGCGAGGGCGGCGACGGCGAGGGCACCCTCGTCCACTGGAAGCTCCAGGCCACCAGCAAGCGGGTGCGCGACTGCCTCCTGGAGGTCAGTGAGCCCACCGACGGGCAGCTCGTCGAGAAGGACCGCAACTCGTCCATGGTCACCACCTGGACGGTCACCCCGGCCGGCGAGGGCAAGTCCCGCGTCGTCGTCAGCACCGTCTGGAACGGCGCCGGCGGCATCGGCGGCTTCTTCGAGAAGACCTTCGCCCCCAAGGGCCTCGGCCGGATCTACGACGCGGTCCTCGACAAGCTGGCCACCGAGGTCGAGAAGTAAGTCCCCGGTGTCCGAGGGGCGTTGAGCCCCTCACCGGATCGAGTGGATCTCCCCGGACCGCACCGGTCTGCCGTAACTCGTCGCGCTTGCTCGTAGTTGTCGCCTAAAGCGGGAATTGTGCGGGCGCGACGAGGGGAGCGGCAGATGCGCGGGACCACTCTGGTGGAAGGCGAGCTGCGGGACGAACCGCGGAGTGAGCAGCCGCCACCCATTTCCAGCCCCGCTCCCGGGACCGCCCAGGCCGCCGAACTCGGCCCCCGCCGCGTGCGGTTGATCTTCCTCGCGCTCATGCTCGCGCTGCTCCTCGCCGCGCTGGAGCAGATGATCGTCGCCACCGCGCTGCCGAAGATCGTCGGTGAACTGCACGGCCTGGACAAGATGTCCTGGGCGATCACCGCCTATCTGCTCACCTCCACGATCGGCCTGCCGATCTACGGCAAGCTCGGCGATCTCCTCGGCCGCAAGGGCGTCTTCCAGTTCGCGATCGTCGTCTTCGTCGTCGGCTCCGCGCTCGCCGGGCGCGCGGAGACCATGGACCAGCTGATCGCCTTCCGCGCGGTGCAGGGTGTCGGCGCGGGCGGCCTCATGATCGGTGTGCAGGCGATCATCGCCGACATCGTGCCCGCGCGGGAACGCGGCCGCTTCATGGGCCTCATCGGCGCCGCGTTCGGCCTCGCCTCCGTCGCCGGACCGCTCCTCGGCGGCTACTTCACCGACCACCTCTCCTGGCGCTGGTGCTTCTACATCAACGTCCCCTTCGGCCTCGTCACCCTCGCCGTCGTCACCGCCGTACTGAAACTGCCCAAGCCGACCACGAGGCCCCGGCTCGACATCCTCGGCGCGCTGCTGCTCGCCGCCGCCTCCACCTGCCTGGTGCTGCTGACCAGTTGGGGCGGCACCGAGTACGCCTGGGACTCCCGCGTCATCCTGGGACTCGGCGCGGGCGCGCTCGCCTCCACGGCGCTCTTCCTCGTCGCCGAGCACTTCGCGGCCGAACCCCTCATCCCGCTGCGGCTGTTCAGGGACTCCGTCTTCAACACCACCGCTCTGGTGGGCCTGGTGGTCGGTGTCGCGCTCTTCGGCGCCGCCAGCTATCTGCCCACCTTCCTCCAGATGGTGGACGGGGCGAGCGCCACCGAGTCCGGACTGCTGATGCTGCCCATGATGGGCGGCATCGTCGGCGCCTCCGTCCTCTGCGGACAGCTCATCAGCCACACCGGCCGCTACAAGGTCTACCCGGTCCTCGGCGGCGCCCTGTCGGTCTTCGGCATGTGGCTGCTGTCCCGGCTCGAAGTGGACACGCCCCGGCTGCACTACAGCCTCTGGATGGCCGTCCTGGGCGCCGGCATCGGCATGGTGATGCCGGTCCTCATCCTCGCCGTGCAGAACTCCGTACGCCCCGCCGACCTCGGCACGGCCACCAGCGCCAACAACTACTTCCGGCAGATCGGCGGATCCGTCGGCGCCGCGATCTTCGGCACCCTCTTCGCCGACCGGCTCACCGACGCCCTCGCCCAGCGCCTGCCCGCCGCGACGGGGCTGCCCGACGCCGAGTCCATCACTCCCCAGCTCGTCCACGCGCTGCCGCCCGAACTGCGCGACGCGTACATCCGCGCGTACGCCGACGCCATGCCGCGGATCTTCCTCTACCTCGTGCCGGTCCTCGTCCTCGGCCTGCTCATCGCCATCTTCCTCAAGGAGAAACCACTGGTGTCCCACAACGCCGCCGAAACCGAGCCCGCGCCCGTGAACGCCACCGTCCCGCACGCCCGTTCGCCCTACCTCGCCGGAATCCCCGTGTGCGGCACGGTCCAGCACCCCGACGGGACCGTCGTACCGCGCGCGGCGCTCACGCTGATCGACGTCGCCGGACAGCAGGTCGGGCGCGGGGCGAGCGGCGAGGACGGGCGGTACGCGCTGTCGACACCCGGCCCGGGGTCGTACGTCCTGATCGCGGCGGCCGGCGGCCATCAGCCGCAGGCGGTCTCCGTGACCGTCGGGGAGCGGCCCGTCGAACTCGACGTCGTGCTCGGCGGCGCGGGACGCCTCGCCGGGAGCGTGGTGACCGCCGACGGCTCGCCCGTGCGGGAGGCCACCGTCACCCTCACCAACGTCCACGGCGAGGTCGTCGCCAGCACCCGCAGCGGACGCGAGGGCGGCTATGTCATCACCGAGCTCGTCGCGGGGGAGTACACCCTCGCCGCGAGCGCCCCCGCGTTCCGCCCGGCCGCGCTGCCCGTCACCGTGCAGGCCGCCCGGGAGACCCGGCAGGACGTCGAACTCGCGGGCGGCGCCGTGCTGCGCGGCACCGTGCGCGCCGGTGGCGAGCGAAGCGAGATGGGGGTCCCCCCGCCCGGAGGGTGGGGGAGGCCCGTCGAGGACGCGCGCGTGACGCTGCTCGACGCGGCGGGCAATGTCGTGGACACCCTCACCACCGGCGCCGACGGCACCTTCCGGTTCGTCGACCTGTCCTCCGGCGAGTACACAGTGATCGCCGCCGGCTATCCGCCCGTCGCCACCGTCCTCCAGGTGGCCGGCGGAGGCCGTACGGAACGGGATCTCCAACTGGGACACGAGGACTGAAAACCCGTCAGTAACCCCGACACGCCCCTAACCGGCAGCTTCTGCCCGGCACGGGGGCGCGGGGGCGCACGCGACGGTGATTCGGCGGGGTGAATTCCCGTATTGCCGCACATCACGACTCTCCACGGCCGTACGGTGGATGAGGCGGCACAGATCTTGCGGAGCCGTGGGGAGAGAGGGCCTGGGCCATGGACCGTGGCACCGAGAGGGACGTACCTCCCAGCCGCGGAGCTGGGAACGGCGCGGTGGAGCACGCCGCGGCCGGCCGTATCCCGCTGGCCGTGGTCGTGGTGGACCGCGCCGGTCTGGTGTCCCACTGGAGCAGGGGTGCGCGCCGGCTGTTCGACGTGACCAAGGAGGACGCGATCGGCCGCGCGGCGGTCGATCTGCTGCCCGTCTCCGGCGCCCTGCCCGAGGAGGAGGACTACACCGCGCGCGGTGTGGTCGCCGCCTACGACGGCCTCGGACCCGACCTGGAGTCGTCCCTCGACGGCAGGCTCTCCTACCCGGCCGCGGGCCGCGCCCGCCTCACCGTCCGCGAACCCGAGCGGCTCGACGTCCTGTGGTGGGCGTACCCCCTGGTGGGCCCGGGCCACGAGCGGCTGCTGGTGCTCGCGGCGGACGCCGGAGCGCTCCAGTCCGACGATCCGGACGACGAGGTCGCCTTCGAGCGGATCGCCCCCGCGTTCGCGCTGCACACCGACTTCCCCGGCGCCGAGGAACTGGCCCGCAGGCTCCCCGAGATCCTGCCCAGCATGAGCGTCGAGGAAGGCGCCCGGATCGTCGCCCAGATACTCGAACTGGGCTATCCGGTACTGGAGTTCAGCCAGAACGACCGGGTTCCCGTCACCCCCGACTGGGGTGTGCCCCGCCGTACCGAGCGCAAGGCGCGTCGGGAGCGGGCCGCGCGGGCGCTGGCCGAGGGGCTGCCCGTGCCGCGGGAACTCGCCGACGAGGCCGAGGACCTGGAGTACGCCGCCGTACGCGAGCGTCTGGAGTTCCTCACCGAGGTCAGCGGCCGGATCGGCACCTCCCTTGATCTGTCCAAGACCATCGTCGAGGTCAGCCGGGCCGTCGTACCCCGGTTCACCGATGTCGCCGGCACCTATCTGCGCGAACAGGTCGTCGCCGGCGAGGGGTTCCCCGACGGCGTACCCGACACCACCACCATGTGGCACCGGGTCGCCCTCGAACACACCGACGAACCCGGCCGCTGGGACGACGTCGTGCCGGTCGGCGAGGCCATGCCGTTCCCGGCGCACACCCCGTTCTTCCAGTGCATGACCAGCGGTGAGCCGGTCCTCGTGCCGCGCATCAGCGAGCAGATGGGGCACGCCATCGCCTCGCAGTTCGAGAAGCGCGACATCCGGCCGCTCATCACCGGCCGTTCGATGCTGGTCGTGCCGCTCAAGGCCCGCAATGTGGTCCTCGGCTTCATGATCCTGCTGCGGCACCCGGAGCGTGTCGAGTTCAACGACATGGACCGCGTCACCGGCGCCGAACTCGCCGCCCGCGCGGGCCTCGTGCTCGACAACGCGCGCATGTACACCTACCAGGAGTCCGTCGCCGAGACGCTCCAGGACAGCATGCTGCCGCACATCCCGCCGCGCATGGCGGGCTGCGACATCGCCACCCGCTACCTCCCGGGCACCCTGCTCGGCCGGGTCGGCGGCGACTGGTTCGACTCGGTGAAACTGCCCGGCGCCCGCACCGCCCTCGTCGTCGGCGACGTCATGGGCCACGGCCTCAACTCGGCCGCCATGATGGGCCAGTTGCGTACCGCCGTGCAGACCATGGCCGCCCTCGACCTGCCGCCCGCCCAGCTGCTGCGCAACCTCGACGACCTCGCCCAACGCCTCGGCGACACCTACCTCGCGACCTGCCTCTACGCCGTGTACGACCCGATCGAGAGCGAACTCCACATCGCCAACGCGGGCCACATCCCGCCGGTGATCGTGCATGCCGAGGACGGCCGCAGCGAACTCCTCGACCTGCCCACGGGCGCGCCCATCGGCGTCGGCGGGATCGCCTTCGAGTCGGTACGCGTGCGCGTGCGGCCCGGCGACCGGCTCGTGATGTGCACCGACGGACTGGTCGAGGTGCGCGGCGAGGACATCGGCGTGGGCCTCGCGACCCTCTGCGAGTCCGCGGCCCACCCGGCCGCGTCCATGGACGACGCCTGCGACACCATCATCCGCTCCCTCAACACCCGGGGCGGCCGCAAGGACGACGTGGCCCTCCTGATGGCCCGCCTCAACGGCATCGAGCCGGACGACGTCGCCGAATGGCGGTTCCCCCTGGATCCGGTCGAGGTCGGCCGGGCCCGCTCGGTGGTGCGGGAACAGCTCCACGAGTGGGGGCTCGCCAGGCTCGCCGACACCGCCGAGCTGATGGTCAGCGAACTGGTCACCAATGCCGTACGGCACTCCCACAGCCGGCCCGTCGAACTGCGGCTCGTCCGCGGTGACACGCTGCTGTGCGAGGTGGACGACGACGACCACGAACTGCCGACCCTGCTGAGCGCCGGGCCCGAGGACGAGTTCGGGCGGGGGCTGCGGATCGTCACCACCCTGGCCCGGGAGTGGGGCACGAGCCGTACCAAGGCCGGCAAGACCGTGTGGTTCGAACTGACGGTGCCGCGACGCTGACGCACCCAGGGGGCGTGCGGGGCGCACGGGCGTACGTCTGTCGCACAGGGAGTGAAGGAATGCGCCGCGCGCTTGTAGCCGTGACCCGGGCGCGATAAACCGTACTCGCCCGTCACTTGCGGCGGGTCGCGGTCGCATCCTGGGGAGTTGGGCATGAGCGTGACGAGTCGGTACCGGGAGGCCTGGGAGAGCTTCTGGCGAGAAGCCCCCGACGGCCAGGGAGCGGTGTTCTGGGACGCGGAGCCCGCGCTGACGGCAGGCCTCCACCTCGCCCTGTTCGAGCCCTACGTGACCGACCCGGTCCTGCCCCTGGTCGACCTGGGCTGCGGCAACGGCACCCAGACCCGCTTCCTCGCCGACCGCTTCTCGCACGTCCTCGGCGTCGACCTGTCCGAGGCCGCCCTCGACCACGCCCGGCAGGCCGATCCGGCCGGGCAGGCCGGCTACCGGGTCCTCGACGCCGTCGAGAAGGGCGAGGCGGAGTCGTTGCACGCCGAACTCGGCGACGCCAACGTCTATGTGCGGGGCGTGCTCCACCAGTGCGAGCCCGACGACCGGCAGCCCCTGGTCAACGGCCTCGCCGCGCTCCTCGGCGAACGCGGCCGCGGCTTCCTCGTCGAACTCTCCGAGGCCGCCAAACCGATCCTCATCGGCCTCGCCCAGAGCCCCACCGGCCCCCCGCCCAAACTCGCGCCGGTCTTCCGGCACGGCATCGCCCCCGGCGAGGTCTCCGACAGCGCGCTGTCGGAGTACGTCCGCGCGGCCGGACTCACCGTCCTGGCCAACGGCGAACTCCCGCTCACCACCACGGAGTACGACGCGGACGGCGCCCGCATCGAACTGCCGTCGAAGTGGCTGGTGGTGGGGCGTACGGCCTGAGCTGTGACCGCCGTACCGGTCCGGGCCGGTGACGGTTGTCCACAGGTCTGACGGGACCGGCCGGAACCGCGTAGCGTGAGTCGGCATGAAGATCCTCATCAGCGCCGACATGGAGGGCGCCACCGGTGTCACCTGGCCGGCCGACGTGCTGCCGGGGACACCGCAGTGGGAGCGGTGCCGCTCGATGTTCACCTCGGACGTGAACGCCGCCGCGCAGGGCTTCTTCGACGGCGGCGCCGACGAGGTGATCGTCAACGAGGCGCACTGGACCATGCGCAACCTGCTCCTGGAGCGGCTCGACGACCGGGTCGAGATGCTCACCGGACGGCACAAGTCGCTGTCCATGGTGGAGGGCGTGCAGCACGGCGACGTGGACGGCATCGCGTTCGTCGGCTACCACGCCGGCGCCGGCGCGGAGGGCGTCCTCGCCCACACCTACCTCGCCAACTCCATCACCGGGGTGTGGCTGAACGACGTACGCGCGAGCGAGGGCCTGCTCAACGCGCGCGTGGTCGCCGAGTACGGCGTGCCGGTCGTCCTCGTCACCGGCGACGACGTGGCCTGCGAGGACGCCCTGGGCTACGCCCCCGAGGCGCTGAAGGTCGCGGTCAAGGACCATGTGTCGCGGTACGCGGCGGTGTGCCGTACGCCGGCCAGGACCGCCGCCGCCATCCGCGCGGCGGCGAAGGAGGCGGCCGCGCTGGCGGTCCCTCATGAACCGGTGCGGGGCGGGCCGTTCACCGTGGCCGTCGAGTTCGACGCCGAGCACCTCGCGCTCGCCGCGACCGTCGTGCCCGGTGTGACCCGGATCGGGGAACGCAAGGTGGCATACTCCAGCGACACCATGTACGAGGGGATCCGCACCTTCAAGGCGGTCACCACGATCGTCTCGGCCGCGGTGGAGGAGCAGTATGGCTGACGCGCAGGCGCTGGACGAGGTCGTGACCTTCACGTCCGAGCTCATCCGCATCGACACCACCAACCGGGGCGGCGGCGACTGCCAGGAGCGGCCGGCCGCCGAGTACGCGGCCGAGCGGCTGGCCGGGGCGGGCCTGGAACCCGTGCTGCTGGAGCGCACCAAGGGCCGTACGAACGTCGTCGCGCGCATCGCGGGCACCGATCCCTCGGCGGACGCGCTGCTCGTCCACGGTCATCTGGACGTGGTGCCCGCCGAGGCCCGGGACTGGAGCGTGCACCCGTTCTCCGGGGAGATCCGCGACGGGGTGGTGTGGGGCCGGGGCGCGGTCGACATGAAGAACATGGACGCGATGATCCTCGCCGTCGTCCGGAACTGGGCACGGGAGGGCGTACGGCCCCGGCGGGACGTCGTCGTCGCGTTCACCGCCGACGAGGAGGCCAGCGCCGTCGACGGTTCGGGGTTCCTCGCCGACGAGCATCCCGGGCTGTTCGAGGGCTGCACCGAGGGCGTCAGCGAGTCCGGGGCGTTCACCTTCCACGACGGGAGCGGACGCCAGATCTACCCGATCGCCGCCGGTGAGCGGGGGACTGGGTGGCTGAAGCTCACCGCGCGCGGGCGGGCCGGACACGGCTCCAAGGTGAACAAGGAGAACGCGGTCACCCGCCTCGCCGCCGCGATCACCCGCATCGGCGAGCACGAGTGGCCCCTGCGGCTCACCCCGACCGTCCGGGCCGCCCTCACCGAACTCGCCTTCCTGTACGGCATCGAGCCCGACCTGGACGACGTCGACGGGCTCCTGGAGAAGCTCGGCCCGGCCGCCAAGCTCGTCGAGGCGACCGTCCGCAACAGCGCCAACCCGACCATGCTGGACGCCGGTTACAAGGTCAACGTCATCCCGGGCGAGGCCGTGGCCTACGTCGACGGCCGCTGTCTGCCCGACGGCGAGGACGAGTTCCGCGCCACCCTCGACCAGCTCACCGGACCCGACGTGGAGTGGGAGTTCCACCACCGGGAGGTCGCGCTCCAGGCGCCGCTGGACTCGCCGACGTACGCGGGGATGCGGGCGGCCGTCGAGGAGTTCGCGCCGGAGGGGCATGTGGTGCCGTACTGCATGTCCGGCGGCACGGACGCCAAGCAGTTCTCGCGGCTCGGCATCACCGGCTACGGCTTCACCCCGCTGAAGCTCCCCGAGGGCTACGACTACCAGGCGATGTTCCACGGCGTGGACGAACGCGTCCCCGTCGAGGCGCTGCACTTCGGCGTCCGGGTCCTCGACCGCTTCCTGCGCACGGCCTAGGGCACCGGGAGACAACGTGCAGACGCTGCCGTACGGTTCATGGCCCTCGCCCATCGACGCCGCCCTGGCCGCCGCCCACGACGGGCACCCCGAGTTCGCCGGCTTCGTCGGCGACGAGGCGTGGTGGACCGCGCCACGGCCCACCGAGGGCGGCCGGCGCACCCTGGTCCGGCGGCGGGAGGACGGCACGGAGGAGTCGGTGCTGCCGGCGCCGTGGAACGTGCGCAGCCGGGTCATCGAGTACGGCGGGCAGCCCTGGGCGGGGACGGTCGTGGACGGTGAACCGCTCGTCGTCTTCGTGCACTTCGCCGACCAGCGGCTGTACCGGTACGAGCCCGGCGGTGACCCGCGACCCCTCACCCCGCTCTCCCCGGTGGGCGGCGGGCTGCGCTGGGCGGACCCGGTGCTGCTCGTCGAACGCGGTGAAGTGTGGTGCGTGCTGGAGGAGTTCACCGGCGACGGGCCCTCCGATGTGCGGCGCGTCCTGGCGGCGGTGCCGCTGGACGGCTCGGCGGCCCAGGACCGGGACGCCGTACGGGAGTTGACCGACGACCGGCACCGGTTCGTGACCGGACCGCGGATCTCGCCCGGCGGGCGGAGCGCGGCCTGGCTCGGCTGGGACCATCCGCGGATGCCGTGGGACGGGACGGAGCTGGTGCTGGCGAAGGTCCGGGACGACGGCACGCTCGGGGAGCCGCGCACGATCGCCGGCGGGCCCGAGGAGTCGATCGCCCAGGTGGACTGGGCGCACGACGGGGCCCTGCTGTACGTGAGCGACCGCACCGGCTGGTGGAACCTGTACCGCGACGGCGTACCGGTGTGTCCGCGCGAGGAGGAGTTCGGCGGGCCGCTGTGGAAGCTCGGCCACCGGTGGTTCGCGCCGCTGGAGAGCGGTCTGATCGCCGTCGTGCACGGCCGGGGCGCCACCGCGCTCGGGATACTCGACCCGGAGACCGGCGAGGTCGTCGACGCGGCGGGCCCCTGGACCGAGTTCGCGCCCACCCTCTCCGTGCACGGCGAGCGGGTCCTCGCCGTCGGCGCCAGCCCGCGCAGCGCCTACGAGGTGGTCGAACTGGACACTCGGACCGGCCGGGCCCGGGTCATCGGCGCCGGACACGACGACTCCGTGGACCCCGCGTACTACCCCGAACCGCAGATCCGCACCTTCACCGGCCCCGCCGGACGCGACATCCACGCCCACATCTACCCGCCCCACAACCCGGACGGCGCGGCCGCCGGCGACGAACTGCCGCCCTACGTCGTCTGGGCCCACGGCGGCCCCACCAGCCGGGCCCCGCTCGTCCTCGACCTGTCGATCGCCTACTTCACCTCCCGGGGCATCGGCGTCGCCGAGGTCAACTACGGCGGCTCGACCGGACACGGCAGGGAGTACCGCAACCGGCTGCGCGAGCAGTGGGGCGTCGTCGACGTCGAGGACTGCGCGGCCGTCGCCCTCGCCCTCGCCGACGAAGGCACCGCCGACCGGGACCGGCTGGCGATCCGCGGCGGCAGCGCGGGCGGCTGGACCGCGGCCGCGTCCCTGACCGCGACCGACGTCTACGCCTGCGGCACGATCATCTATCCGATCCTCGACCTGGCCGGCTGGGGCGAGGGCGAGACCCACGACTTCGAGTCGCAGTACCTGGAGAGCCTCGTCGGACCGCTGGCCGAGGTGCCCGCCCGGTACGCGGAGCGGTCGCCCGTCGAGCACGCCGACCGGATCACCGCGCCCTTCCTGCTGTTGCAGGGGCTGGACGACGTGATCTGCCCGCCCGCCCAGTGCGAGCGCTTCCTGGCCCGGATGGCGGGGCGACGGGTGCCGCACGCGTACATCGCGTTCGAGGGGGAGGGGCACGGGTTCCGGCGCGCCGACACGATGATCCGGGTTCTGGAGTCCGAACTCTCCCTGTACGCCCAGGTGTTCGGCCTCAATCCGCCCGGCATCCCGACCTTGGAGATCGGCAAGTGAGGGAACTCGTCCGGCCGTCCCGGCTCGCCCCCGGCGCCCGCGTGGCCGTCGTCGCGCCCAGCGGGCCGGTGCCCGAGGAGCGGTTGCAGGCCGGTCTCGACGTGCTGCGCGGCTGGGACCTCGACCCGGTGGTGGCACCCCATGTGCTGGACCGGCACGGCGCGTTCGACTACCTCGCGGGCACCGACGCCGACCGGGCCGCCGATCTTCAGACCACCTGGTGCGACCCGGCCGTGGACGCGGTGCTGTGCGCACGGGGCGGCTACGGCGTGCAGCGGATGACCGACCTGCTCGACTGGGAGGCGATGCGGGCGGCCGGGCCGAAGGTGTTCGTCGGCTTCAGCGACATCACCGCCCTGCACGAGGCGTTCGCGAACCGGCTCGGCCTCGTCACCCTGCACGGCCCGATGGCCGCCGGGATCGACTTCATCAAGAACGCGCGGGCGCAGGAGCATCTGCGAGCCACCCTCTTCGCACCGGAGACCGTCCGCACGATCGCCTCCGGCGGTACGGCACTCGTCCCCGGCCGCGCGCGGGGCGTCACGCTCGGCGGCTGCCTGTGCCTGCTCGCCGCCGAGCTGGGCACCCCGCACGCCCGGTCCTCCGCGCGCGGCGGGCTGCTGTGTCTGGAGGACGTGGGGGAGGAGACGTACCGCCTCGACCGCTACCTCACCCAACTCCTGCGCGCCGGATGGCTCGACGGGGTGCGGGGCGTGCTGCTCGGCTCGTGGGAGCGGTGCGAGCCGTACGAGAAGGTGCGCGCGCTGCTGCTCGACCGGCTCGGCGGCCTCGGCGTGCCCGTCGTGGAGGAGTTCGGATTCGGGCACTGCGAAGGGGCGTTGACGATCCCGTTCGGGGTGACGGCCGAACTCGACGCCGACGCAGGCACCTTGACGCTGACGGAACCCGCGCTTCTCTGAATCGCCGGAACGGCACTCCGCTGAATCTTCGTCAAGAAACACTCGTCACGGTGATTGACCCCGTCTGACACGTGTCACACCATGACTTCCGGCCGGTACTTACCGGTCGGTAGGTCGGGTTGTCCTCAGCGTGGAGGTCTCGTGTCCCGTCGTGTGCTCGGCTACAGCGTCCCGCTCGCTCTCCTGCTCGGTGCCACACTCGCCACCCCAGCCACCCCAGCCGCCGCAACCGGCCAATACACCGTCACCGCCCTGAAGTTCACCGTGCAGACCGGCGGCCGCACCTGCACGATCGACGCCGATCTGTACCGGCCGGCGGGCGTGGACCACGCCCACCGCGCACCCGCCGTGCTCGCCACGAACGGCTTCGGCGGCAGCAAGTCCGACGGCTCCACGGACGCCCTCGGCAAGGCCTTCGCCGAGCGCGGCTATGTCTCGCTCGTCTACTCGGGACTCGGCTTCGGCAATTCCGGCTGTCTGATCTCGCTCGACGACCCGGCCATCGACGGCACGGCCGCCTCCAGGCTGGTCGACTTCCTCGCCGGGAAGCGGGCCGCCGACGACGGCACCAAGGCCGACTTCGTCACCCTCGACGGCAAGGGTGACCCGCGGGTCGGCATGATCGGCGGTTCCTATGGCGGCGCGATCCAGCTGGCCACGGCTTCGGTCGACCATCGCGTCGACGCCCTCGTCCCGATGATCACCTGGAACGACCTGGCGTACTCCCTCGACCCGAACAACGCCGACGCCCACGGCACGGTCCCCGGCGCCTTCAAGTGGCAGTGGGCCAACGGCTTCTACCTCATCGGCGAGAGCCAGCCGATCACCGTGCCCAACCTCGACCCGTCCCGGATCAACTCCCTCGGCTGTCTGCACTTCGTCACCGACGCCTGCCAGACGGTCCGCACCCTCAACTCCGGCAGCTACCCCGCCGACCGGACCGCCGAGCTGCTCACCTACTCCCGCAGCGTCTCCGCGATCAGCTACCTCCACCGAGTGAAGGCACCCACGCTGCTCGTCCAGGGCCAGTCCGACAGCCTCTTCAACCTCAACGAGGCGACGGCGACGTACCAGACCCTCAAGGCCCAGGGCACGCCCACCAAGATGATCTGGCAGAGCTGGGGCCACAGCGGCGGGATGGTGGCGGGCGAGCTCAACCTCGGCTCGGGCGACCTGGAGTCCACGTACGTCGGCAGGCGGATCCTCGGCTGGTTCGACCGGTATCTGCAGAAGAGGAAGGGCACCGACACCGGACCGGCGTTCGCCTACTACCGGGACTGGATCGCCGACCCGACCGATACCTACGCCACCGCCGACCGCCTCCCCGCGCTCAGTCAGAAGCTGTATCTGTCCGGGGACGGCAAGCTCGTCGACAACCGCTCCAAGGTGACCCGCGGCAGCCGGACGTACACGAACTGGCTCGTCCCCACCAGCCACTCCGAGAGCTCACTGGCGGGGACGGTCGGCCTGCCGGACCCGGCGCCGTACGACACCGAGGGCACCTACCTCGGCTGGACCAGCGAGCCGCTCGCCCGGACCACCGACGTCGTCGGCGCGCCCAGGGCCACACTGAAGGTCGTGTCACCGAAGGCCGAGCGCACTCAGAACTCCGGGGACGCCGCCGACAAGCTCGTACTGTTCGCCAAGCTGTACGACATCGCGCCCGACGGCACCAAGACGCTGGTGCACCGGCTGGTCGCACCGGTCCGGGTGGCCGATGTGACCAAGAGCTTCACCGTGACCCTGCCGGGGATCGTGCACCGGTACGAGAAGGGGCACCGGCTGCGGTTCGTGATCGCGGCGAGCGACGACGCGTACTTCGGCAACCGGGGGATCAAGCCGGTGACCGTGGTCAGCGCGCCCGGGAAGACCGGGGTGCTGGAGCTGCCTGTCCTCGGCGGCTGACGCACCCGGCGTTCACCCGGTGGGCGGACCCCGCCGCGCGGGACGGGATCCCCGGGCTCACCCTGGTCGCATGAGCCCGAAGACCTCCCAGAGCGGCGGCACCACCGGCGGCAAGGGCGGCGGCGCGGTGACGCCGGCCCGGGTGATCGTGCTGCTGCTCGCCGTCCTCGCCCTGATCTTCATCTTCGAGAACACCCGCGCCACCAAGATCAGACTCCTGATCCCCGAGGTGACGATGCCGCTGTGGATGGCGCTCCTGGCCACGGCCGTCATCGGCGCCCTGTGCGGGGCGTATTTCATGAAACGCCGCAGCTAGGACGTCGTAGGGTGACGGGATGCCGCACACCGCATCATCCCGTTACCTTGTCGAGGGCCCCCGCGTGGGCATACGCCACATCACCTACGAGGACGGCGCCGAGTTCACGGCGCGGGCCCGGGAGAGCAAGGAACTGCATCAGCCCTGGCTCTTCCCGCCGGACAGCGCCAACGGGTTCACCGGCTTCGCGGGCCGGCTGATCGAGGATCCGACCAAGGCCGGGTTCCTGGTCTGCGAGAAGGACGGCGAGCACGGTGACGGGGCCATCGCCGGGTACATCAACATCAACAACATCGTGGAGGGCGCCTTCCTCTCCGGGGCGCTCGGCTACGGGGCCTTCGCGCACAGCGCCGGGCGCGGGCTGATGAAGGAGGGACTCGGGCTGGTCGTGCGGTACGCCTTCGGCGGGATGCGGCTGCACCGGCTGGAGATCAATGTGCAGCCCGCCAACACCGCGTCGATCGCGCTGGCGCGCAGCTGCGGATTCCGGCTCGAAGGGTTCTCGCCGGACATGCTCTACATCGACGGGGCCTGGCGCGATCACGAGCGGTGGGCCATCACCGCCGAGATGATCCGGAAGTAGGGGCGGTGCGGAGATGAGCCCGATGCGCACACGCGTCGTCCTGGACGCCCCTTCCAACCTCGGCCTGCGCCCACCCGCGCCCGGTACTGTCCCGGGCGTGTACAAGCTCGCGGGCGCCCTGCGCGAGCAGCGGATCGTCCAGCGGCTCGGTGCCCTGGAGGGCGGGGTGGTCGTGCCGCCTCGCTACGACCGGGGCGACTGGCAGGAGGGCGACGGCGTCTTCAACGCGGCCGCCCTCGCCTCCTACACCGTCAAGCTCGCCGACCGCATCGAACGCCATGTGCGGGCCGGGGAGTTCCCGGTCGTCCTCGGCGGCGACTGCTCCATCCAACTCGGCGCCTCCCTCGCGCTGCGCCGCCTCGGCCGGTACGGGCTGGCCGCCGATGGGGGTACCTCCCACGCCCTTTAGGCAGTGGGGGAGCCTCCGCGGACTTCCGGCACCCCGGGAACTCCGACCGGGTCGGCGCGGCGGGCGGTGAGGAGGTCGCGCTGTCGACCGGGCGGGGCCAGGAGGACCTGACGAACCTGGAGGGGCTCGGACCGTACCTGCGGGACGAGGACGTACGGCTCTTCGGGAACCGCGACGAGTTCGAGGACGACCGCACTGAGCTGGCCGCCCTCAAGATCCCCGTCGTCACGGTCGGGGACATCCGGGAGTGGGGCGCGGACGCCCTCGCCCGAGCCACCGCCCACGCCTTCGAGATCCCCGAACTCGATGGATTCTGGGTCCACTTGGACGCGGACGTCCTCGATCCGACCGTGATGCCGGCCGTCGACAGCCCCGACCCGGACGGGCTGCTCCCCGACGAACTCATCGCGCTGCTGCGGCCGTTGCTCGCCTCCCCGCACTGCGTCGGGCTGAACGTCACCATCTACGACCCCGATCTCGACCCGGACGGCACGGCGGGCGCGCTCCTCGCCGACATCGTGGTGTCCGCCTTTGCGGAATCCTGACCGGTAGCGCCCCTGTTCAGCTCTCCGGCGAGCGGCTTCCATGGTGATCGTGACGACGATCCGACGTGAGGTACTGACGCTGCCCGCCGCGGAGTTGGGGCCCGACAACCCGCTGCCCCCACTGCTGCCGCTCGACGAGCTCCACCGCGTCGACGACCGGGACGATCTCCCGCGCGAGATGGCCCGCCAGATCGGCTACGAACCGCTGCGCAGCCTGCTGCCCGTGCGGGTGCGGGACGGCTACGAGCGGGCGCGCGAGCCGCGGGAGATCGATGCCCTCGTCATCGAGAACGACCGGCTGCGAGTCACGGTGTTCCCCGGCCTGGGCGGCCGGATCGCGTCGCTGTTCCACAAGCCCTCCGGCCGTGAACTCCTCTACCGCAACCCGGTGTTCCAGCCCGCCGCCTTCGCCCTCAACGGCGCCTGGTTCTCCGGTGGCATCGAGTGGAACATCGGCGCCACCGGCCACACCACCCTCGCCTGCGCACCCCTGCACGCCGCCCGCGTCCCCGCCCCGGACGGCGGCGAGATGCTCCGCCTGTGGGAGTGGGAACGGCTGCGCGACCTGCCCTTCCAGGTCGATCTGTGGCTGCCGGACGGATCGGACTTCCTGTACGTGGGCGTGCGCATCCGGAATCCGCAGGAGCGGCCCGTGCCGACGTACTGGTGGTCGAACATCGCCGTGCCCGAGGAACACCGGGTGCTCGCACCGGCGGACGAGGCGTGGTACTTCGGGTACGAGCGACGGCTGCGCCGGGTGCCCGTCCCGTCGTACGGGGAGATCCGTCAACTTCCGCACGCCGCCGACTACTTCTACGACCTTCCCGATGCCCGGCGCCGCTGGATCGCCGCCCTCGACGAGGACGGGCACGGGCTCGTGCAGACGTCCACCGATGTGCTGCGCGGCCGCAAGCTGTTCGTGTGGGGGACGGGCGGCGGTGGGCGGCGCTGGCAGGAGTGGCTCACCGAACCCGGCACCGGCGGCTACTGCGAGATCCAAGCGGGGCTCGCCCGCACGCAGTTGGAGCATGTGCGGCTGGACGCCGAGAGCGAGGTGGCGTGGCTGGAGGCGTACGGGCCGCTCAGCTCTCCGGCGGAGGTCGGGGCGGCGGAGGTCGAAGCGGCGGAGGCGCGGCTCGAAGCCGTACTGCCGCGTGCCGAGGTCGAGGCCGCGTACGGCGCGTGGAAGCCGTACGCCGACACCGAACCCGGTGAGATCCTCGCCGTCGGCTCCGGGTGGGGCGCCCTCGAAGTGCTGCGCGCCGACTGGAAGTTGCCGGGCACGCCCTTCGAGGAGAGCACCCTCGGGGAGGAGCAGGAACCGTGGCTCCAGCTGCTGCGGGCCGGGACGCTGCCGGAGCCGCGTCGGGTGCGGCCGCCCGGGGAGACGCTGGTCGCCCCGCACTGGCGGGACATGCTGGAGACGGCGCCCGCGACCCCGCACACCGAGTACCACCTCGGGGTCGCCCAATGGCATGCCGGCGACCGGGCGCAGGCGGTGCGGAGCTGGGAGCGGGCCCTCGAACTCGCCCCGTCGCTCTGGCCGTTGCTGCGCTGCCTCGCCGTCTCCGATCAGGAGGTCGGCAATCATGAGCGGGCCGCCGACCGGTACGCCGAGGCCTTCGACGACCTGTGCCGGGAGCGGCGGGACGCGGGGGAGCGGTGGACGGCTGCCGCGGCAGCGCTGGGGCGCGAGGCGATCGAGGCGCTGCTCGCAGTGCGACGTACAGGGGAGGCGCGGGCGGTGTGGGAGCGGCTCCATCCGGCGACGCGGGCGCGAGGGCGGTTCCGGTTCATCGAGGCGCAGTTGCTGTTCGCGGAGGGGCGGCGCGACGAGGCACGGGGCGTGTTCGAGGAGGGGTTCGAGGTCGCCGACCTGAGGGAAGGGGCGGAGGCCGTGGGGCGCTTGTGGGAGCGGGTGAGCGAGGAACCGCTGCCGGAGCGCTACGACTTCCGCATGCGGTGAAGCCCTACGACGTTCCGGTGCGGTGATCGGTCGCTACACCCGCCGGTCCACGTACTCGTACACCGCCCCGTCCGGATGGACCGCGATCAGATTGCGGCCCGCCGGCGTCCCCACCGGTCCCGCGATGACATGTGCGCCGAGCTCGGTCAGCACCCGGTGGGCCTCGTCGACGTCCTTGACCGCGATCGTGGCCGCGACCTTGCGCAAGATCTCCAACTCGGCCTCGGGGCCGCTCATCAGGAGGAAGCAGCCGACCGCGGCCACCTGGACGCCGCCGCGCTCGAAGCGGAGGGCCGGGCCGCCGGCCAGGCGTTCGTAGAAGGGGACCGCGGTCTCCAGGTCGTCGACGCAGACACGCAGCGTGGCTCCCAGAATGTCCATGCGGACGAGCCTAGTTGGAGCGGCCGGGACGCGAGATCGTTTCACATGATCCCCGCAGCCTTCCGCACACCGTGGCGCGTGGCCTCACGCACGGCGTTACGCGTACGGGTGTACGGGTACCCGGCCGGCATGAACCGCTTGGATCATCTGGAGCACCTGGACAAGCATCTGGTCGACGAGCTGGCGCAGGTGGCGCGCGAGACCGTGCGCGAGGAGCTGCGCGAGCAGACCCGCAAGCAGCGCCGCACGGCCATGCTGTACGCCGCGTCCGGCGCCGTCGCCCTGTACGCGGGGGCCGCCCTGGCCCTGACGCTGGGGCTGGTCCTCGCCCTCGGCCTGCCCGACTGGGCCGCCGCGCTGATCACCGCGGCGATCCTCGGGGTGGTCGCGTATGTGCTGCGGGGCGCCGCCCGGCCGCACGCCTCGCGGCCCACGCCGGAGCGCGAGGCGGAGCTCGCCGCGGGGCAGGACCGGGTCGTCGGCGGTACGGCACCGGCCGCCCCGCCGAGCGGGCTCGGCATGCCGTATCCGCCGGTGCCGCCCGTCGCGCCCGGCGGCGCGGGCGGGGCGACCGGGGCACCCGGCGCGGGCACCCCGGCGGCCGGAGCGCCCGGGCACGGCGTACCGCCGCGTCCCGACGACATCGACCCCGAGCAGCCGCACCACCGGGCGTGATGCGCGGTGGCGCTGCGCGACGTGCTCTCCCGGCCCGCCAGGACCGTCGTGGTGACCGGGGCCAGCGGCGGCGTGGGGCGGGCCACGGCCCTGGCCTTCGCCGCCCGCGGCGACCGGGTCGCCCTGCTGGCCCGGGGCCGCGAGGGCCTCGCCGCCGCGGCGGACGAGGTGCAGCGCGCCGGGGGTGAGGCGCTCGTCGTCACCGTGGACATGGCCGACGCCAAGGCGGTCGACGACGCGGCGCAGAAGGTCACCGACGCGTTCGGGCCCATCGACGTCTGGGTCAACAACGCCTTCGCCGGGGTCTTCGCGCCGTTCACGGAGATCACCGCCGACGAGTTCCGCCGGGTGACCGAAGTGACGTACCTGGGCTGTGTGTTCGGCACGCGGGCCGCGCTGCGGCACATGCTGCCGCGCGACCGGGGCACGATCGTGCAGGTCGGCTCGGCGCTCGCGTACCGCGGGATCCCGTTGCAGTCGGCGTACTGCGGGGCCAAGCACGCGATCCAGGGCTTCAACGAGTCGCTGCGCTGCGAGTTGCTGCACCACGGCAGTGGCGTCCATACGACGATGGTGCAGCTGCCCGCCGCCAACACCCCTCAGTTCGACTGGGTGTTGAGCCGGATGCCGGGGCGGGCGCGGCCCGTCGCGCCGGTGTATCAGCCGGAGGTGGCGGCGCGGGCGATCGTGCACGCGGCGGGGCACGGGCGGCGGCGGGAGTACTGGGTGGGCGGCTCGACCGTGGCCACGCTCATCGCCAACGCCGTGGTGCCCGGCGTGCTGGACCGGTATCTGGCGCGGACCGGGTTCGAGGCGCAGCAGGACGAGCGGCGGGACGAGGGGGCGCGTGGGGCCCCGGGGAACCTGTGGAGTCCGGCCGACGGTCCGCACGGGCATGACCACGGGGCGCACGGGAGGTTCGACGAGGAGTCCCACCCGGGCAGCCCGCAGGAGTGGATGTCCCTCAGGCGTGGTCAGGTGGGGAAGGCGCTGACGATCGGTGCCGGTGTTCTCGCCGGCCGCAGGCTGGTCCGCCTCGCCCGCCAGACAGGTTCCGGCAGGGCCTAGGACCCGCCGGGCAGGCCCTAACCGACCCTGAACTCCCTTGCCTCCTCCGCCCGTAGCGTCAGCCCGTGGCCCACGCCGGTCACCGGCCGCACCGCACCCCCCCGTCGGATCCAGCGCCCCGTCGAACAGCATCGACTCGATGCGGACGTGGTCGTGGAACCACTCCATGTGGCGGAGGTTGGGGATGGAGGCGGCCGCGGCGGCGTGGGCGTGCGGGGCGCAGTGCGTCGAGACCTCCAGGCCGTGGGCCTGGGCCAGGGCCGCCGCGCGGAGGAACTCCGTCAGACCGCCGCAGCGGGTGGCGTCCACCTGGAGGCAGTCGACCGCGCCCGCGGCGATCATGCGGGCGAAGTACGGGAGGTCGTAGCCGTATTCGCCGGCCGTCACATCGCACACCAGCGCGTCCCGGACCAGGCGCAGCCCCGTCAGATCGTCCGAGGACACCGGTTCCTCGAACCAGCCCACGCCCAGCTCCGCGAGGACCCCGCCGACCCGCACCGCCTGCTTGCGGGTGTACGCGCCGTTCGCGTCGACGTACAACTCGGCCCGGGAACCGATGACTTGACGGGCCGCGCGGACCCGGGCGAGGTCGCGGGGGACCGCCCGCCCCCAGCTCTCGCCGATCTTGATCTTCACGCGCGGGATCTGCTGCCCGTGCACCCAGCCGCCCAGCTGGGCCGCCATGTGGGTGTCGTCGTACGTCGTGAAGCCGCCGCTGCCGTAGACCGGCACCCGGCGGCGGGCCGTGCCGAGGAGGGCGGACAGGGGGACCTCCAGGAGGCGGGCCTTGAGGTCCCACAGGGCGATGTCGAGGGCGGAGATGGCACACGCGGCGATGCCCTGGCGGCCGGCGTTGCGCACCGAGCGGCACATCGTCTCGTGCACGGCGGGGATGTCCAGCGCGTCGCGGCCCTCGACCAGCGGGGCCAGGTGGGCGCGCAGGAAGTCGCCGACCGCCTTCGGGCCGTACGTCCAGCCGGTGCCGGTCGCGCCGCCCGCGGTCACCTCGGTGACCACCATCGTCGTGGAGTCCCAGGCGAGGGTGCCGTCGGCCTCGGGGGCGTCGGTCGGCACCGTGTAGACCGACACCGCGGGGAGATGGAGCTTCATCGTCAGTCCTGCTGGAGCTGCGGCAGCACCTTCGTACGGTAGAAGTCGAAGAAGCCGCGCTGGTCGGGGCCGATCTGGTTGACGTAGACCCGGTCGAAGCCGGCGTCGGCGAACGCGGACAGGGCCGCGACATGCTCGTCGACGTCGTCCCCGCACACCGCCTTCTCGCGCACGGTCTCCTCGGTGACCAGCGGCTGGAGCTGCTCGAAGTGACGCGGCGAGGGCAGGATCTGGGCCATCTCGCCCGGCAGGAACTGGTTGCCCCACAGCCGGTGCACGGTCCGTACCGCCTCCTCGCGGTCCGTGCCCCAGCAGACCTTCGTGCCGCCGCTCACCAGCTTCGCGCCCCCGCCGCCCTTGCGGAACTGGGCCACCATCGACTCGTCCGGCGTCATCGTGATGTAGCCGTCGCCGACCCGGGCCGCGAGCGAGGTCGCCGCCGGGCCGAAGCCGGAGATGTCGATGGGGACGGGCTCGTCGGGGACGGTGTAGAGGCGGGCGTTCTCGACCTGGTAGTGCGTGCCGTGGTGGTTGACCTCCTCGCCGGTGAAGAGCCGGCGCATGATCTGGATGGCCTCCTCCAGCATCTCCAGGCGGATGTGCGCGGGCGGCCACACATGGCCCAGGATGTGCTCGTTGAGGGCCTCGCCGCTGCCCACCCCCAGCCGGAAGCGGCCCTCCGTCATCACCGCCGTGGTCGCCGCGGCCTGCGCCACCACCGCCGGATGCGTACGGACCGTCGGACAGGTCACCGCCGTCTCCACGGGCAGCGACACCGCCTCCGACAGCGCGCCGAGCACCGACCAGACGAACGGGCTCTGGCCCTGGGCGCCGTTCCACGGGTGGAAGTGGTCGGAGATCCACAGCGAACGGAATCCGGCCTGCTCGGCCATCCTCGCCTGCTCGACGAGGTCCGCGGGGCCGAACTCCTCGCAGGACAGGAAGTAGCCGTACTCGGGCATGGGGGCCTCCGGTGGTTCCGTCGGGGGGACCCGCTCCGGGTACCCGGTGGCGTCGGCGGAAACCGGCGCACGTTTGGGCGCCCCGGCCGGGGTTACGCGGAAGGCTCCCGAGGTACGCGACAGCCCCGGAGGCGCACCGTGAGTCGACCCCGCATCGTGATCGTCGGCGCCGGATTCGCCGGGTACCGGACGGCCCGCACGCTGTCCCGGCTCACCCGGCACCAGGCCGACATCACCCTGCTCAACCCGACCGACTACTTCCTGTATCTGCCCCTGCTGCCCCAGGTCGCCGCCGGCATCCTGGAACCCCGCCGGGTCACCGTGTCCCTCGCCGACACCCTGCCCCACGTACGCCTGGTGCTCGGCGAGGCCGACGGCATCGACCTCGACGGCCGCACCGTGCACTACGCGGACCCCGAGGGCGGCACCGGGACGCTCTCCTACGACCGGCTGGTGATCGCCGTCGGCAGCGTCAACAAACTCCTGCCGATCCCCGGGGTCGCCGAGCACGCGCACGGCTTCCGGGGGCTGCCCGAGGCGCTGTATCTGCGGGACCACGTCACCCGGCAGATGGAACTCGCCGGCGGCGACGCGAAGGACTGCGCCGCGCGCTGCACGTTCGTCGTGGTCGGCGCGGGCTACACCGGCACCGAGGTCGCCGCGCACGGGCAGCTCTACACCGACGCGCAGGTGCGCAAGCACCCCCTGCGGCAGGGCATGCGGCCACGCTGGCTGCTCCTCGACATCGCGCCGCGCGTCCTGCCCGAGATGGACGAACGGCTCTCCCGCACCGCCGACCGCGTCCTGCGGCAGCGGGGCGTCGACGTCCGCATGGGGACCTCCGTCAAGGAGGCCACGCACGACGGAGTCCTGCTGTCCGACGGGGAGTTCGTCGAGACACGCACGGTCGTGTGGTGCGTCGGGGTCCGGCCGGATCCGTTCGTGGAGGGCGTCGGACAGCCCCTGGAGCGGGGGCGGCTCGTCGTCGACCCGTACCTCCAAGTACCGGGCCGGGACGAGGTGTTCGCCTGCGGGGACGCCGCCGCCGCGCCCGACCTGAACAACCCCGGCTCCCTCACCCCGATGACGGCACAGCACGCCTGGCGGCACGGTGAGATCGCGGCACGCAATGTCGCCGCGTCGCTGGGCATCGGACGCCGACGTCCTTACCGGCACCGGGACTTGGGCTTCGTCGTCGACCTCGGCGGCGCCAAGGCCGCGGCCAACCCGCTGGGCGTGCCGCTGCCCGGACCGCTGGCCGGCCTGGTGACACGCGGCTACCACCTCGCGGCGATGCCGGGCAACCGGCTCCGGGTGGCGGCCGACTGGTTCCTCGACACCGTACTGCCGCGCCAGGCCGTGCAGTTGGGGCTCGTACGGTCGTGGTCGGTGCCGTTGGACACGGCCTCGCCGGAGCTGGCGCGGGTGCCGGGGCGGCCGGAGAGCCAACCCGGGGGCGAGCCCGCCGAATCCCCCGGCCCGGCCCCGGACACCACCGCCCCCGGTCCCGTGAAGCGCCCCGCCCCCGACGACACCCCTGCGGAGGGAGACTCATGAACACCGCCGAACTCGCCGACCTCGGACAGCAGTTGCGCGTGGACAGCGTCCGTGCCGCGGACGCGGCGGGGTCGGGGCACCCGACCTCCTCCATGTCCGCCGCCGACCTGATGGCCGTACTCCTCGCCCGCCACTTCCGCTACGACTTCGACCGCCCCGCCCACCCCGGCAACGACCGCTTCGTGCTGTCCAAGGGCCATGCCTCGCCCCTCCTCTACGCCTCCTACAAGGCGGTCGGCGCGATCGACGACGCCGAGCTGCTCACCTTCCGTAAGCTCACCAGCCGGCTCGAAGGGCACCCGACTCCCCGCCGGCTGCCCTGGGTCGAGACGGCCACCGGCTCGCTCGGACAGGGACTGCCCGTCGGCGTGGGGATCGCGCTCGCCGGGAAGCGTCTTGAGCGCACCGGATACCGGGTGTGGGTGCTGTGCGGGGACAGCGAGCTCGCCGAGGGCTCGGTGTGGGAGGCCGCCGAGCACGCGGCGTACGAGCATCTCGACAACCTCACCGCGATCGTCGACGTCAACCGGCTCGGCCAGCGCGGGCCGACCCGGCACGGCCACGACCTGGACGCCTACGCCCGCCGCTTCCAGGCCTTCGGCTGGCACACCGTCGAGGTGGACGGGCATGACGTGGACGCGATCGACCGCGCGTACGGAGAGGCGCTCTCCACCAGCGGGCAGCCGACCGCGATCCTCGCCCACACCCTCAAGGGCAAGGGCGTCGAGGCCGTCCAGGACCGTGAGGGACTGCACGGCAAGCCGCTGCCCGACGCCGACGAGGCGATCGCCGAACTCGGCGGCCCCCGCGACCTCCGGGTGCGGGTGAGCGAGCCGCCCGCCGCCCGCATGCTGCACGCCGTACGCACCGGACACCTCGAACTGCCCAGGTGGAGCGAGGGAGACGAGGTCGCCACCCGGGACGCCTACGGACAGGCCCTCGCCGCCCTCGGCACTGCCCGCGGTGATGTCGTCGCCCTCGACGGCGAGGTCGGCGACTCCACGCGCGCGGAGTTCTTCGCCAAGGAACACCCCGAGCGCTATTTCGAGTGCTACATCGCCGAGCAGCAGATGGTCGCCGCGGCCGTCGGACTCGCCGCGCGCGGCTTCGTGCCGTACGCCTCCACCTTCGCCGCGTTCCTCACACGCGCGTACGACTTCATTCGCATGGCCTCGGTCAGCGGCGCCGGCATCAACCTGGTCGGCTCGCACGCGGGCGTCGCCATCGGGCAGGACGGGCCCTCCCAGATGGGCCTGGAGGATCTGGCGATGCTGCGGGCGGTGCACGGCTCGACCGTGCTGTACCCGTGCGACGCCCACCAGACCGCCCACCTCGTCGCCACCATGGCGGGCCTCGACGGCATCCGCTATCTGCGTACCTCGCGCGGCAAGAGCCCGGTGATCTACGGGCCCGACGAGGAGTTCCCCGTCGGCGGCTCCAAGGTGCTGCGCTCCTCCGACCGCGACCGGCTGACCGTCGTGGCCGCGGGCGTCACCGTGCACGAGGCGCTCGCCGCCGCCGACGCGCTGCGGGAGCGGGACATCGCCGTCCGCGTCCTCGACCTCTACTCCGTCAAGCCCGTCGACCGGCTCACCCTGCGCCGCGCCGCCGAGGAGACCGGCTGCCTGATGACCGTAGAGGACCACCACGAGGAGGGCGGCCTCGGCGACGCCGTCCTCGACGCGTTCCTCGACGGCCGCCCCATGCCCCGCCTGGTCCGCCTCGCCGTCCGCACGATGCCCGGCTCCGCGTCCCCCGACGAACAGCTGCACGCCGCCGGCATCGACGCCGAGTCGATCGCGGCCGCCGCCCGCCTGCTGGTGGAAGAGGCGATCGTACGGTGAGCAGGGCCGCCGACACCCTGGCCGTGCGCGCCGGACGCCGTACCGTCGAGGTGCACCGGCCGGGGAAGGTCCTGTTCCCCGGCGAGGGGCGCACCAAGGAGTACACCAAGTCCGACCTGGTCGACTACTACCGGGCCGTCGCCCCCTACATGCTGCCCCATCTGCGCGGCCGCCCCCTGATGCTGGAGCGGCACCCGGACGGTGTCGGCGGACCGAAGTTCATGCAGAAGAACACCCCGGACGGCTACCCGGACTGGATCGACCGCGTCGAGGTGACCAAGGAGGGCGGCACGGTCTGCCACACGGTGTGCGACGACACCGCCACCCTCGTCTTCCTCGCCGACCAGGCCTGTCTCACCCTGCACCGCTGGCTCTCCCGCGTCGGACGTGTCGAACGGCCCGACCGGATGGTCTTCGACCTCGACCCCTCCGGCTCCGACTTCGCGCCCGTGCACGAGGCGGCCTGGCTGCTGGCCGAGCTGCTCGACGAACTCAGGCTGCCCAGCGCGCTGATGACCACCGGTTCGCGCGGACTGCACGTGGTGGTGCCCGTCGACGGACATCACGACTTCGACGAGGTACGGGAGTTCGCCAAGGACGTCGCCGACGCCCTGGCCGCCGCCCACCCCGCGAAGTTCACCACCGCCGCCCGCAAGAAGGACCGCGGCGACCGGCTCTACCTCGACGTCCAGCGCAACGCCTACGCCCAGACCGCCGTCGTCCCCTACAGCGTCCGCGCCAAGCCGGGCGCCCCCGTCGCCACCCCCCTCTCCTGGACCCAGCTCGACGACCCTGACCTCGACGCCCGCCGCTGGACCGTTGAGGACGCCGTCGAGCAGGCCCGCACCAACCCCTGGGCCGGCGTGATGAGCAACGGACGCGCCCTCGGCCCCGCCCGGCGCAGGCTCAACGCGCTGCGCGGCTGACCCACCCCACGACTCGAAGGTTTGGCCAACGGACCTGTGGCCACCCGGAGTCCGAGGTGGCCATGTCGAACACAAAAAACACATCAGAACCGCAGAATTCACAGGAATCCCCCAAGGGAACGGAAAACGAAACGGCGGAAGACCGGCCGAGCCCCATGCAGGTGCTGCGCCACGCACGCACCCAGCTCGCGGAGCTCACCGGCATGGCCGCCGAGTCGGTGTCCTCCTTCGAACAGACCGAGGACGGCTGGTCGTTGGAGGTCGAGGTCCTCGAACTCGTCCGGGTCCCGGACACGATGAGCCTGATGGCGAGCTATCAGGTCGACCTCGACCCCGCGGGCGAGCTCACCGGCTACCGGCGCGTTCGCCGTTACGAACGCGGGCGCGCCGACTCACACAGGCCCGGCGGCCGGTAGGCCGCCTTTCCGTTCCCGGCACACCGAACCCACCCACAGACAAGGAGGCACGGTCGGCATGACCGTTGTCCCGGCACAACAGAGCGGCGGCGGAGGCGGCACCAGCGGCCTCTACGACGTCCTGGAACTGGTCCTCGACCGGGGTCTCGTCATCGACGCGTTCGTACGGGTCTCCCTGGTCGGCATCGAGATCCTCAAGATCGACGTCCGGGTCGTCGTGGCCAGCGTCGACACCTATCTGCGCTTCGCCGAGGCCTGCAACCGCCTCGACCTGGAGGCCGGCCCGCACCGCAGCCCCGGACTGCCCGACCTCGTCGGCGAGATCACCGAGTCCGGCGCCCGCGGCAAGTCCAAGGGGGCGCTGTCCGGCGCCGCGCAGACCCTCTCCGACGCCTTCAAGCAGGCCCGCGAGGAGGGCGAGAGCGAACAGCAGCGGCCCCGTGCGCGTAAGACCGCGGCCGCGCGCCGGAAGGAGGAGCAGGAGTGAGCACGTACGTGTACGGCATCACGGACGGCTCCCGCGTCAAACTGCCCGAGGGCATGGGCGGTGTCGGCGATCCGCCGCGCCCGGTGCGCGTCCTCAGGGAGGGTGACCTCGCGGCCGTCGTCAGCGACGCGCCCGAGGGACTGCGGCCCAAGCGCAAGGACCTGCTCGCCCACCAGAACGTGCTCGCCGAGGCCGGCTCCGGCGGCTGTGTGCTGCCCATGCGCTTCGGCAGCGTCGCACCCGACGACGACACCGTCGTCGGCGTCCTCGGCGAACGCGCCGACCACTACAAGGAACGCCTCGGCGCTCTGGACGGCAAGGTCGAGTACAACGTCAAGGCCACCCACGACGAAGAGGCCGTACTGCACCGCGTGATGGCCGAGAACCCCGAACTGCGCGCCCTCACCGAGGCCAACCGGCAGGCGGGCGGCGGCAGTTACGAGGAGAAGCTGCGGCTCGGCGAGATGGTCGTCGCCGCCGTGAAGGCGCGCGAGGCCGAGGACGCCACCGAGGTGCAACGCGACCTGGAGGCCGTCGCCGCGGCCGTCAGCGCCGGACCCGAGTCCACCGGCTGGCTCGCCAACGTGTCCTTCCTGGTGGACCGCGACGCCGCCGAGTCCTTCCTGGCCTCGGTGGAACAGGTCCGCAAGTCCCATCCGCACCTCGAACTGCGGGTCAACGGCCCGCTGCCGCCCTACAGCTTCGTCGAGCCCGGCCCCGCCGAGCCCGCGGGCAGCACGGCCGGCGCCGAGAGCTCGGGGGAGTGAGGGGAGTGACCACGTGGGCCTGATCGGAGAGGTCCTGCTGCTGCCGTTCGCCCCCGTGCGCGGCAGCGCGTGGGTCATCGGACAGGTGCTGCGCGAGGCGGAGCGCATCTACTACGACCCCGCCACCGTGCGGGCCGAACTCGCGCGGCTGTCAGAGCAGTTGGAGGCGGGAGAGATCGACGAGGAGGAGTTCGACCGCCGGGAGGACGAACTCCTCGACCGGCTGGAGATCGGCTCGCAGTCGCGGGCCGGAACCGACGACTGGACTTGAGAATGAACCGAGTGGGACTGGGCCTCGCCATAGGGGCCGGATACGTCCTCGGGCGTACCAAGAAGATGAAACTGGCCTTCGCCGTCGGCACGTTGGTCGCCGGCAAGCGGATGCACCTGAGCCCGCGGGCGCTCGCGGACCTGGTCTCCGGACAGCTGCGGGACAACCCGCAGTTCAAGGAGATCGGGGACCAGCTGCGCGAGGACCTGCGCGGCGTCGGGACGGCGGCCTCCGGCGCCCTGGTGGAACGGCAGATCGACGCGATCGCCGACCGTCTGCACGGCCGTACCGCCGAGGTGCGCGACCGGATCGCGGGCGTGCTGCCGGACGCGCCGGACCTGGGATTCGAGGACGAGGAAGAGCCCGAGGACGCGTACGACGAAGGGGCCGAGGAGGAGTCGGAGGAACGGGAGGAGGAGCCCGAACCGCGCCGGAAGGCGGCAGAGAAGAAGCCCCCGGCGAAGAAGGCCCCGCCCGCGAAGAAGGCGGCCAGGAAGACCGCGGAGAAGGCTCCGGCGAAGAAGGCTCCGGCGAAGAAGGCCGCTGCCAAGAAGACGGCCACGGCCAAGAAGGCGACCGGCCAGAAGACCGCCGCGGCCCGCACCGCCGCCCGCGGCGCCCGCTCCCGGGTGCCGAAGGGAGGCGAGGGACGATGACCGACACCCTCGGATCCGCGACCTCGGCAGCGGGGGGTGCCGCCAAGGCCAACCCGCTCGGCTCGGTCGCCCAGAGCGCCGCCGCCGACCGGCTCAAGGCCGAGCTGCGGGAGTACCTCGCCGCCCAGGCCCAGCGCCTGCTGATCGGCGCCGGCCGCAGGCTCGGCGAGACCACCGTCAAGCTGAACGACATCGCCGACGGCAAGAGCCCCGGCTTCGCCAAACTCGCCCTGGACGGCGGCCGCAAGCTCGCCGAGGGCAAGGGACCGCTGCGCTCCGCCCTGGAACTCGGCGCCTCCCACGCCAAGGAGAACGTGCTCGGCGCCCTCAAGAACCTCGGCGGCGGCAAGGGCAAACGCAAGGGCGGAGCGGGCCGGAAACCGACCGTGATCATGGAGTACGTCGATGTCGGCGTCCCCCTGCGCACCGCCTACGACCAGTGGACCCAGTTCCAGGACTTCGCCGGCTTCGCCAAGGGCGTCAAGAACGCGAGCCGCGCCGACGACACCAGCTCCGACTGGCAGATGAAGGTCTTCTGGTCCAACCGCAGCTGGAAGGCGCACACCACCGAGCAGGTCCCCGACGACCGCATCGCCTGGACCTCGGAGGGTGCCAAGGGCACCACGAAGGGTGTCGTCTCCTTCCACCGCCTCGCCGACAGCCTCACCCGCGTCCTGCTGGTCATCGAGTACTACCCGAAGGGCCTGTTCGAGAAGACCGGCAACATCTGGCGCGCCCAGGGCCGCCGGGCCCGCCTCGACCTCAAGAACTACGTCCGCCACATCACCCTCAAGGGCGCCGCCGATGACGGCTGGCGCGGCGAGATCCGCGACGGCGAGGTCGTCCGCAGCCACGAGGACGCGCTCGCCGAGGAAGAGGCCGCGCAGGAAGCCGGTGACGAAGAGGAGGCGTACGAGGGCGAGGAAGAGCAAGCTGAGGAGGAGGGCCCGTACGCCGAGGAGGAGGAGAAGGACGAGGAGTACGACGAGGACTCCGCCGACGACGAGGAGCAGGAGCCCGAGGGCGAATACGAGGACGAGGACGAGGACGAGGAGGAAGGCGCCGACGACGAGGAGTACGAGTACGCCGAGCGCGGGAGCCGTCGATGACGACGCCCGGACGGCTGCCCGAGCCCTACGGCCGGGGCGACGGCAGCGCCAATCTCGCCGACATCCTGGAGCGCGTCCTCGACAAGGGCGTGATCATCGCCGGCGACATCCGGATCAACCTGCTCGACATCGAACTCCTCACCGTGAAACTGCGGCTCATCGTCGCGTCCGTCGACAAGGCGAAGGAGATGGGCATCGACTGGTGGGAGGACGACCCGGCGCTCTCCACCCGGGCCCGTCGTGACGAACTCGCCAGGGAGAACGCGGAGTTGCGTGAGCGGATCGCCCGACTGGAGCCCGGCAGGGCCGAGAAGGAGACGTGATGACCGGACTGCGTTACGTGTACGCCGTCTGCCGGCCCTTCAAGGCGCCCTTGCAGTCCCAGCTGACGGGCGTCGCGGGTGATCCGCCCAGACTGCTGGTCCACCACGGCCTCGTGGCCGTGGTGAGCCATGTGCCGGAGCGGGTCTTCGCCGAAGAGCCGCTCCGGGCGCATCTGGAGGACCTGGACTGGCTGACCGCGACGGCCCGCGCCCACCAGGGCGTGATCGACGCCCTCACCGTCGTCACGACCCCGCTGCCGCTCCGGCTCGCGACCGTCTTCCGGGACGACAGCGGCGTACGGACCATGCTGGAGGCCCGTGAGGCCGACTTCTGCCGGACCCTGGACCGGCTGGCCGGGCGGGTCGAGTGGGGTGTGAAGGTGTACGTCGAGACGGAGCCCGCGGACGGCACGGACAGCGGCACGGACAGCGGCCCGGCGGCGGGGAAGGCCGCCTCCGGGCGGGACTATCTGCGGCAGCGCAGTTCGCGGGTGCGGGCGAACGAGGATCTGTGGCAGCGGGCCGAGGCATTCGCGAGCCGGCTGCACGAAACGCTGTCCGCCGTCGCCGAGGATTCCCGGCTGCACGCCCCGCAGAATGCGACACTCTCCGGCGCGGCGGGCCGGAATGTGCTCAACGCCGCCTATCTGGTGCCGCGCTCCGAATCCGAGGAATTCGTGGAACTCGTCGACCGGACGAAGGGCGAAGCCCCCGGAATGCGCGTCGAACTCACCGGCCCATGGGCCGCCTATTCCTTCGCGGGGGAGAAGCCGTGACCGTCGTCGAACGCCGAGAGATCGCCCTGGTGGACCTGCTCGACCGGCTGCTCGCCGGCGGGGTCGTCATCACCGGCGACATCACCCTGCGCATCGCGGACGTCGATCTCGTCCGCGTCGATCTCAACGCCCTGATCAGCTCCGTGAACGCCAATGTCCCGTCGCCCTGGGGGGATTCCTCGTGACGCACGCCCGCAACCGGCTCGACCTGGAGCCCGACACCGTCGAGCGCGACCTGGTCAAACTCGTCCTGACCGTGGTGGAGCTGCTGCGCCAGCTGATGGAACGGCAGGCGCTGCGCCGCTTCGACGCGGGCGGCCTCACCGAGGAGCAGGAGGAGCGGATCGGGCTCACCCTGATGCTGCTCGACGACCGCATGACCGAACTGCGCGAGCGGTACGGCCTGCGGCCCGAGGACCTGAATCTGGACCTCGGGCCGCTCGGACCGCTGCTTCCCCGGGAGTGAATGACGCCGGGGAAAATCACCACCTGTACCAGCGTCCCCGTCCTCCGGCCGCGGTCGTACCGCGCATCAGGAATCCCAGCAGCCACAGCACCAGAACGGCGAGTGCAATCCACCAGAGAATCTTCACCGCGAATCCGGCACCGAAGAGAAGCAACGCCAGAAGCAGCACCAGCAGAATGGCAACCATAATGTGAACCTCCTGGAATCCGGGTTTCCCGAATTCGGAGATTCAGGCACTCTTCCTGCACAGGATTTCTCCGTGCAGTACCGCGAACCAGCCGTCCTCCTGCCGGCCCCACTCCCGCCAGGCCTCCGACACCGCCGCCAGCTGCTCCGGCGTGGCGTGCCCGCCCTCCGTGGCCCGCTCCGCGTACGTCGAGGCCACCGTGCGGTCGGCCCACAGACCGCTCCACCACGCCCGCTCCTCGGCGGTGGAGTAGGTCCAGGTGCCGGAGGTGGCGGTGATGTCCGTCAGACCCGCCGCCAGCGCCCAGGACTTCAGCCGGCGCCCGGCGTCGGGCTCACCGCCGTTGGCGCGGGCCACCCGGCGGTACAGGTCCAGCCAGTCGTCCATCCCCTGGGACGCGGGGTACCAGGTCATGGCGGCGTAGTCCGAGTCGCGGACGGCGATGAATCCGTCCGGTTTGGTCACCCGCACCATCTCGCGCAGCGCCCGCACCGGGTCGCCCACGTGCTGGAGCACCTGGTGGGCGTGGACCACGCAGAACGTGTCGTCCTCGTACTCCAGCGCGTGCACGTCCGCGACCGCGAAGTCGACGTTGGCCAGCCCGCGTCCGGCCGCCGTGGCGCGGGCCTGCTCCAGGATGCCCGGCGCGTGGTCGACGCCGGTGACATGACCGTCGGGGACCAGTTCCGCCAGGTCGGCGGTGATGGTGCCCGGGCCGCAGCCGATGTCCAGGATCTTCATGTGGGGCTTCAGCGAACCGAGCAGATAGGCGGCCGAGTTGGCGGCGGTGCGCCAGGTGTGCGAGCGCAGCACCGACTCGTGGTGGCCGTGCGTGTAGACGGCGGTCTCCTGCGGCTTCGGCTGCGGTTTCGACTGCGGTTTCCGCTCCGGCTTCGACATGGCTGAACTCCCCTGTTCGACGTCCTGTCGGTGATCGGAAGCGTACGCCCGCATGTCGAATGATGAGACCCGCGTTTTGCCATATGGACTGACGGGTGATCAGTTCCCGGGCAGCGGTCGGTACACCGTGAGCGCCTCGGGAAGCTTCTCCAGCGTCACCTCGCCCGTCACCCGGGTGACTTCACCGTCGTACGCGAGCAGCGAGCCCGGGGCCACGCCGGTCAGCCGCAACCGGCTCACCTGGACGGCGGCATGCGCGGGGTGGGGGTGCCCCCTCTGGGGGAGGGTCAGCGGACCGGCGAGGGCCGCCGCCAGCAGCCGTACCGCGGGCCGCCGCCCGCCGTGCACGACCCGTACGTCGAGCCGGCCGTCGGCGAGATCGTGGCGGCGGCCCGGTGTCAGACCCACCCGGTGGTAGGTGCCGTTGCCGACGAAGAGCAGCCACAACGGCCTTGCCCGGCCCCGGAATTCGGCCTCCAGGGGATGCCGGTCGGCGCGCAGCACACGCAGCGCCGCGAGTACCCCGGCCGGCCAGCCGCCGATCCGCCGCGACCAGCGGTCCCGCTCGCGCACCAGCTCCGGATAGACGCCCAGACTGCACGTGTTGAGGAAGATGCCCTCGGTGCCCTGGGTGCCGTCGCAGGTGAAACGGCCCGCGTCCACCCGTACCGCCTCGCCGCCCCGGACCGCCCGCGCCAGATCGCGGACGTCCTCCACGCCCAGGTCGTAGGCGAAGTGGTTGAGCGTGCCGCCCGGCAGCACCGCGAGCGGCAGACCGTGGCGCAGGGCGACCTCCGCGGCCGCGTTCACCGTGCCGTCGCCGCCGCACACCCCGAGCACCCGGGCCCGGGCCGCCGCCTTCTCCAACTCGTCCTGAATCGCGGACGGTTCGCACTCCACGACCTCGCAGCCCGGCAGCGCGTCCTGAAGGGCCCGCACCCGCTCCACGCTGCCCGCGGCGCTGTTCGCCACCATGATCAGCCCCTCGCCGTCGGGCAGCGCGGGAACCTCGGCCCGGGGCCGGGCGGGCGGCCTGATCTGGGCACGCGTCGGCACCATGCCCCGTACGGCGAACGCGGCACCCACCCCCAGCGCGGCGCCGGCCAGCACGTCGCTGGGGAAGTGCACCCCGGTGTAGACGCGGGACAGCGCCACCGACCACGCGACCGGCGCCACCGCCGCGCCCCACCCCGGGGACTCCAGGGCGACCCCGGCGGCGAACGCGGCCGCCGACGCGGAGTGACCGGACGGGAACGACGTGGTGATGGGCTGGCGTTTCAGCTGGCGCACCAGCGGCACCGGATCCAGGACGGGCCGGGGACGGCGTACGGACCGTTTGCCGAGGGTGTTGATCGTCAGCGAGGCCAGGGTCAGCGAGGCGAGACCGCGGGCGGCGGCGCGGCGGGCCCGCGGGGTGCGGCTCGCCGTCATCGCGGCGGCCGTGGCGAACCACAGCACACCGTGGTTCGCGCTCCGGCTCAGCCGCGGCAGCACGGGCTCGGCGGCCGGCCAGTTCCGCTCGGCGGCGAACTCGAACAATCGGCAGTCCAGGGCCAGCAGCGCGTCACGGACGGCGTGCCGACCGGGCTTGGGGGCGGTGAGGTCCACATCAGGGGTCATGTGGTGGCGGGTACCCTGAAGTGGCCGTTTCTTGTCCGGGGGCGGTCACCGCGCAGGAGGCTCACCGCATGCGACTGCTCCTCGTCCGGCACGGCCAGACGCCGTCCAACGTCGACTTCCTGCTGGACACCGCGATCCCCGGGCCCGGTCTGACCGCGCTCGGCGAGCAGCAGGCGGCGGCCCTGCCCGAGGCCCTCGCGGACGAGGACATCGAGGCCCTGTACGCCTCCACGCTGATCCGCACCCAGCTCACCGCCGCCCCGCTGGCCGCCGCCCGCGGCCTCGACATCGTCGTCCGGGACGGCATCCGCGAGGTGTCGGCCGGGGACCTGGAGATGCTGGACGGCCACTCGGAGGCGGGCCGCCTCTACATGGAGACGATCTTCGCCTGGTCCGCCGGTGACACCGCCCGGCGCATGCCCGGCGGCGAGAGCGGCGCCGAGGCGCTCGCCCGCTACGACTCCGTGGTCGCCGAGGCCGCCGGCACCGGGGCCGGCACGGTCGCCCTGGTCAGCCACGGCGCCGCGATCCGCATGTGGACCGCGGCCCGCGCCGACAACGTCGAGGTCGCCTTCGCCGCGGCCCGCCCGCTCGACAACACCGGCGTGGTGATCCTGGAGGGCTCCCCGGACGACGGCTGGAAGGCGCTGTCCTGGGCCGGGGCGGCGGTGGAGTCCACGGGGCGCGGAGCGGAGAGCGGGCCCGCGGGACGGCCCCTGGGCGAGGTCGAGCAGGGGTAGGCGGGGCGAGCGGGCGCGTCAATATGGGTTTGCCCGGCCCGCCGTCCGCCCCGCACAATGCGGCCTCATGGGACATCTGGAAGCGGCACACCTCGAGTACTACCTCCCCGACGGGAGGGCGCTGCTCGGCGATGTGTCCTTCCGCGTCGGCGAAGGGGCCGCGGTGGCCCTCGTCGGCCCCAACGGCGCCGGCAAGACGACCCTGCTGCGGCTGATCTCCGGCGAGCTGAAACCGCACGGCGGAACCGTCACCGTCACCGGCGGGCTCGGGGTGATGCGCCAGTTCGTGGGCTCCGTGCGGGACGAGACGACCGTACGGGATCTGCTGGTGTCGGTCGCGCAGCCCCGGATCCGGGAGGCCGCGCGGGCCGTCGACAAGGCCGAGCACCTCATCATGACCGTCGACGACGAGGCGGCCCAGCTGACGTACGCGCAGGCCCTCGCCGACTGGGCCGAGGTACGCGGGTACGAGGCCGAGACGCTGTGGGACATGTGCACCACGGCCGCGCTGGGGGTGCCGTACGACAGGGCGCAGTTCCGGGAGGTGCGGACCCTCTCCGGCGGGGAGCAGAAGCGGCTCGTGCTGGAGGCGCTGTTCCGCGGCCACGACGAGGTGCTGCTGCTCGACGAGCCGGACAACTACCTCGACGTGCCCGGCAAGCGATGGCTGGAGGAGCGGCTGAAGGAGACCCGCAAGACGGTTCTCTTCGTCTCCCACGACCGTGAACTCCTCGCCCGCGCCGCCGAGAAGATCGTGTCCGTGGAGCCCTCGCCGACGGGTGCGGACGCCTGGGTGCACGGCGGCGGCTTCGCCACGTACCACGAGGCCCGGCGTGAACGCTTCGCGCGCTTCGAGGAGTTGCGCAGGCGCTGGGACGAGAAGCACGCCCAGCTGAAGAAGCTCGTCCTGAACCTCCGTCAGGCGGCCTCCATCAGCCATGAGTTGAGCTCCCGCTACCAGGCCGCCCAGACCAGGCTGCGGAAGTTCGAGGAGGCGGGCCCGCCGCCCGAGCCGCCGCGCGAGCAGGACATCAAGATGCGGCTCAAGGGCGGCCGTACCGGCGTAAGGGCCGTCACCTGCGAGGGACTTGAGCTGACCGGTCTGATGAAGCCCTTCGACCTGGAGGTCTTCTACGGCGAGCGCGTCGCCGTCCTCGGCTCCAACGGCTCCGGCAAGTCGCACTTCCTGCGGCTGCTCGCGGGGGACACCGTCGCGCACACGGGTCAGTGGAAGCTGGGCGCGCGGGTCGTCCCCGGGCACTTCGCCCAGACCCACGCCCACCCCGAGCTGATGGGCCGCACGCTCCTGGACATCCTGTGGACGGAACACTCCCAGGACCGGGGCGCGGCGATGTCCCGGCTGCGCCGCTACGAGCTCACCCAGCAGGCCGAGCAGACCTTCGACCGGCTCTCCGGCGGCCAGCAGGCCCGCTTCCAGATCCTGCTCCTGGAACTGGAGGGGGTCACGGCCCTCCTCCTCGACGAGCCCACGGACAACCTCGACCTGGAGTCCGCCGAGGCCCTCCAGGAGGGCCTGGAGGCCTTCGACGGCACTGTCCTCTCCGTCACCCACGACCGCTGGTTCGCCCGCACCTTCGACCGCTACCTGGTCTTCGGCAGCGACGGCCGGGTCAGGGAGACGGCGGAGCCGGTGTGGGACGAGCGGCGGGTGGAGCGGGCGCGGTAGCCGGCGGCGAGTGGTCGGTGTCCGATGGCCGGGGTGGGGGTCAGGCCCAGCGCAGCAGTGCGCCCAGGCCTCCCACCGGTCCCTCCTGCTCGGTCGGTGTCACCGACAGGGCCGCCGCTCCTGTCGCGACCGCCGAGCGGATCAGCGCGTCGTCCGCCCGGGCCGACCAGGAGTTCTGTTCGCCGAGGGCCGTCAGCTCGGTGCGGCGGACGGCGATCTGGTCCGGGTCCTCGCCGATCCACACCTCGCGGTGGGCGTCGGGGCCGTCCGGGCGGAGCAGGAGTTCGTCGATGCGGTGCTCGCGCGCGGCCTCGACCAGCGCGGGGACGCCCTCCACGGCCCCGGCGCGCCCGTCGGCGTCCGGCGCGCGGGCCGCGAGGAAGCGCTCCAGTTCCCGTTCCGCCCGCTGCCGCACATGCTCGCGGCGGGCGCGTTCCACGTCCTCGTCGAGGAGCCTGCTGCCGTTGCCGTGCGGCGCCTCGGCCACCAGGGAGTGCAGCCTTTCGGGCAGCCGCTCGCGCACGGCCCGCCGTTCCCGGTCGTCCCCGACGAGGACCAGCAGGTCGGCCTGGGTCTCCTCCTGGCAGACGGTGAGCGCGTCGGCGATCTCGGCCGCGTTGTGCTCCCAGGTGTTCTCCACCTTCAGCTGGAAGTGCCGCTCGGACCAGTCCGCCGTGCTCGTACGGTGCAGGGGCCAGGTACGCCCGGTCACCGACCCGGCGTCCTCCCGGCCGAGCCCGGTCCGCAGCTCGAAGGCGGCGCCCTTGCGGTCGATGTAGGCCACCACACAGACCGGGTCCTCCCCGGCCAGCTCCAGCAGCGGCGCGGTGTGCGGCAGAGGCGCCCAGTGGGCCCGGTCACCGTCCGGGGAACGGGTGAGCGGCGGATCCAGCACCACCTCTCCGGCCCGGGCGAACAGGGCGCGGCCGTGCGGCTCGGGGGAGTGCCGCAGCTCGTCCAGCGCCTGCCGGACGGCCCGGCACGTCTCCTCGTCGGCGCCCTGCGAGGCCAGCTCCCGGGCCATCGCCGTGGCCGTCAGCTCCCGCTCATGGGGCGTCGCCTCCGTGTGCCGGGAGGTGTCGACGTACACGGAGGCCCAGGGGCCCGGATGTTCGTACAGTGGGTGGAGAAAGGCGAGATCCATGGTTCTCTCCCGGTTGCCGCTCGGGGGTAGTGCTCACCGGGCGGGTACCCGAAGCCCATGAACGAACACGACGAGTGGGAATCCGCCATGACCGGAGTCGACCCCAGCAGGCTGGACGACCAGCAGCTCATGAAAGAGCTGGAGAACATCCACCGCACGCGCCACGACACGTTGCTCTACGCCTCCAACGACGCGCTGCGCGCCCACAACGGCCGGATGGCCGAGCTGGAGGGCGAGTATCTGCGCCGCAACCCGCAGCGCCTGGTCGCCTCCGGCCGCACCCGCGAGGGCGCCCGCGAACGCGGACGCGGGGAGTCGGCGACTCCCCGCGTCTGACACCTCGGCTCCGGCCCGCTAGCAGCGGGTCGGCGGCCGACCCCAGTGGCGGTGTGCCGCGATCGCGTCTACGAACGCCCGTACGAACTCCGCGCTCGCCGTTCCCGGCGAGGTGTCCGTCACCACGCCCTGGTCGGTGACCACGCGGTGGAACTCCGTGGAGACCCGCACCCCCTCCGGTTCCAGGGCCGAGAGCACGCCCACGCCGGAGCCGAGGGCGCCCACCGGCTTGCCGTGCCGGTAGGTGTCGCGGACGAAGCGCATCGCGTCCTGGTCGACGGTGAGGGGCGGGGTGCCGGTGGGGCCGCCCGGGATCAGGACCGCGTCGTACAGCACCGAGGCCACGGTCGGCAGTGCGCGGTCGACCGTATACCGTTCACCGTCCGCGCCCGACACCGTGCCGTCCGTCGCCGCCAGCGCCTCCACGATCGCGCCCTCGGCCGCCAGCGCCTCCCGAACCGACGTGACCTGTTCGGCGTCCACGCCGTCCGTGACCAGGACCGCGATCTGCCGGGTGCGGATCGAGCCGTCGCCGCGCAGCGACTCCAGACTCAGCGCCGGGGACAGCAGCTTGTCCGGTGCCTCCTCGTCGGCCCCGGCCGGTTCCGGAACCCCGATGCCGCCGGCCACCAGGCTCGCCAACTCGCCGTCCACATGCGCCAGTTGCTCGACCGTGCGGGACCGTATCGTCAGCGCCCCGACCTTGCCCAGCTCGAACCGGAACGCGTCGACGATGTGCTGCCGCTCCCAGTCGGTCATGCTCTTCCAGAAGAGCGCCGGCTGGCTGTAGTGGTCCTGGAAACTCGGGCTGCGGCGCCGGATCTTGGCGCCGTCGACACGTTCGGCGTAGTGCGTGTACGCGTGGCCGTCGGCGCCCGCGTGGGCCGGGCAGCCGCCGCCCAGGGAGTTCGGGAAGTAGTTCGTGCCGCTGTGGATCGTGCTCTGGCCGTACCCGTCGCGCTGGTTGGTCCGCACCGGCGCCACCGGCCGGTTCACCGGCAGCTGGGCGAAGTTGGGGCCGCCCAGGCGGATCAACTGGGTGTCCAGGTAGGAGAAGTTGCGGGCCTGGAGCAGCGGATCGTTGGTGAAGTCGATGCCGGGGACGACATTGGCGGTGTGGAAGGCGACCTGCTCGGTCTCGGCGAAGAAATTCTCCGGGTTGCGGTCCAGGACCATCCGGCCGATGGGCCGCACCGGCACCTGCTCCTCCGGGATGAGCTTCGTGGCGTCGAGCAGATCGAAGTCGAAGGCGAACTCGTCCTCCTCCGGCACCAGTTGGACGCCCAGCTCCCACTCCGGGTACTCCCCGGCCTCGATCGCGTCCCACAGATCACGCCGGTTGAAGTCCGGGTCGCGGCCCTGGCACTCCTGCGCCTCGTCCCACACCAGCGAGTGCACGCCGAGCCGCGGCTTCCAGTGGAACTTCACGAACGTGCCGCGTCCTTCGGCGTTCACGAACCGGAAGGTGTGCACGCCGAAGCCCTGCATCATGCGGTAGCTGCGGGGGATCGCCCGGTCCGACATCAGCCACATGATGGCGTGCAGGGTCTCGGGCTGGAGGGACACGAAGTCCCACAGGGTGTCGTGGGCGGAGGCGCCGGTGGGGATGTCGTTGTGCGGTTCCGGCTTCACCGCGTGCACGAAGTCGGGGAACTTGATGCCGTCCTGGATGAAGAAGACCGGGAAGTTGTTCCCGACCAGGTCGTAATTGCCCTCCGACGTATAGAACTTGGTGGCGAAGCCACGCACGTCCCGCACGGTGTCCGCCGAGCCCTTCGGCCCCTGCACGGTGGAGAACCGGACGAAGACGGGGGTCCGTACCGCGGGGTCCTGGAGGAAGGCGGCGCGGGTGAACTCCGCGCAGGACTCGTACGGTTCGAAGTAGCCGTACGCGCCCGCGCCCCGCGCGTGCACCACCCGCTCGGGGATGCGCTCGTGGTCGAAGCGGGTGAGCTTCTCCCGGAAGTGGAAGTCCTCCATCAGCGTCGGCCCGCGTTCACCGGCGGCGAGGGAGTCGTCGGTGTGGTCGACCGCCACGCCCTGGTCGGTGGTGAGCGGGCCCGCCGCGGGGTCGTCCGCGCGGAAGGTCTCGCGCTGCTCCTGCTTGCGGTCACGGGGAGTGTTCCGCGCGGCGTCCATCAGGCGGCCTCCTTCGCGAACACGTCCAGGAACGCCTCGTCGAACGCCTTCAGGTCGTCCGGCTTGCGGCTGGTGACCAGCTTGTTGGAGCCGTGGTCGCAGACGTTCACCCGCTCGTCGACCCAGGTGCCGCCCGCGTTGCGGATGTCGGTCGCCAGACTCGGCCAGGAGGTCAGCACCCGGCCCCGGACGACGTCCGCCTCGACCAGCGTCCACGGCGCGTGGCAGATCGCGGCCACCGGCCGGCCCTGCTCGAAGAAGTCCCGCACGAACGCGACGGCCTGGTCGTCCGTCCGCAGGCTGTCCGGGTTCGCGACCCCGCCCGGCAGCACCAGCCCGTCGAACGAGTCCGCCGTCGTCTCGCCCACCACCTCCTGCACGGGGAACGTGTCCGCCTTGTCGAGATGACGGAACGCCTGGATCTTCCCGGGCTTCGTCGACACGAGCACCGGCTCGTGCCCCGCCTCCACCGCGGCCTTCCACGGCTCGGTCAGCTCGATCTGCTCGACGCCCTCGGGGGCGGTCAGGAATGCGATACGCATAAGTCCTCAACGTCCTTTCGTGGCACGCCAGTGAGCCTCGTCGCTGGTCGCGCGCTTCTTGTCCCGCCGCGCCGCCCGCCGGCAGCGCAGCAGTTCCTCGCCGTACGGCAGCAGCACACAGGTGCCGATCGCGGCCGCGACGCCGGCCAGATAGCCCGGGGACAGCGGGCGCCGGCGCGGTACGAGGCGCCAGGCCTGCGGATCGCCGCGGCCCCCGCGCAGCAGGGACCGCACCTGGTCGGAGTGCAGACACATCAGGGAGGCCAGCGCGGCGAACGGCAGCGACTCCAGGAAACTGTGGATGTGCTGCTCGATCGGCCGCACCTCACGCCCGCTGTCCACCGCCGTCTTCACATCCCACAGCGCCGTCGCCTCGTGCACGGCCGCGCCGCCCAACTGCACGGCGAGCAGTGCCGGGTTGACCTCGTAGCGCAGGGTCGCGGCGATCGGGACGCCGACCTCCGCCATCATCAGCTGGGGGTACCCCCTCTGGGGGAGGATCACCGACTCCTTGGTGCCCGAGGTCTCCTCGATACGGGTCCGGCGGTGCATCACCCAGTCGGCGAGCCCGGGCACGAACCAGCTCGGCAGCAGCCCGTACAGCAGATACCGGGTGGTGACCTCGCCGACGTCGACGCTGGTGCCGCTCACCGCCCTGACCTCGGCGGCCTGGTCCCGGCTCATTCCGGCCCCGGCCGGGTCACGGCCTCGGCCAGTTCCTGGACCGTGCCGTACTGGTTCTTGTGCGGCAGCCGCTCCACCGCCTCGACGAGGGTGTCCGGCGCGTACGCGCGGCGCAGCGCCCCGGCCAGGTGCCGGGCGCTCGCCGGGAAGGCGCTGCGGCTCAGATGCCGGGACAGTTCGAGCCGGACCGCCTCCAGCGGAGCCCCGGAGCGCCCCGGTGCCACGGGACCGCCCGCGATCTCCGGGTCGTCGTCGGCGGTCGGCTCCGGATCGTGCCACTCCTCGGTCCGGGTGGGGTGCCCGGACCTCAGCAGTCCTTGCAGTTCGTGCTTCATCTCGTCGTCCCGGTGGACGCTGAGCCGGTCGCTGCCTCGCTGCATGGTGCTCCCTCCAGATCTTCGGAAGTGGCCTCCGCGTACCCGAGGACCGGACCCCGACACGGGGGTTTGCCTTCCGTTTGAGGGGAGACCCGCCCGAACGCCCCCCACGCGATCCCGGGGAGGGAAACACCATGGCGGTCCTGGCCGTGCTCATCCCGCTCCTCATGCTCGGCGTGGTGCTGGCACTGGGCCGCTATGAGGAGCTGCTGCTGCCCGAGGAGCGGAAGGAGCCGGCCCCCCTGCCGCCTGCTCCGTTCCCGCCTACTTCTTCTCCCGGCCCGGCAGGAACTCCTGCATCTTCGCCTTGAACCCCTGCTTGATCATGGACCCGCGGTCGGCGTCGCCCTTGAGGATCGACTCGGCCGTGGCCTCCATCTGCTCCCAGGTGGCATGCGGCGGGATGGGCGGTACGGCGGGGTCGGTGAGGAACTCGATCACCGCGGGCCCGTCGGCCTCCAGACCGGCACGCCAGCCCGCCTCCACGTCCTCGGGCTTCTCCACCCGGATGCCGGTCAGACCGAGCGAGCGGGCGAACGCGGCGTACTGCACGTCCGGGAGCTCCTGCGAGGGCAGGAAGGACGGGGCGCCCTCCATGGCGCGCATCTCCCACGTCACCTGATTCAGATCGTGGTTGTTCCACACGCCGACGACCAGTCGCGGATCCTCCCACTGATCCTTGTACTTGGCCGCCGTGACCAGCTCCGCCAGCCCGTTCATCTGCATCGCCCCGTCCCCGACCAGCGCGATCGCCGGACGGTCCGGATGCGCGAACTTCGCGCCGATGGCGTACGGCACTCCGCAGCCCATCGTCGCGAGCGTCCCGGAGAGCGAGGACCGCATGCCGTCCCGCAATGTCAGGTGCCGGGCGTACCAGTTGGCGGCCGAGCCGGAGTCGGAGCTGATGATCGCGTTGCCCGGCAGCAGCGGGTCCAGGGCGTGCGCCACGTACTCCGGGTTGATCGGATCGGCCGACAACAGGGCCCGCCGCTCGGTCACTTCACGCCAGCGCCGTACGTTGTCGCACACCGTGTCGTACCACTCGCGACCCCGGTCCTCCCCGTTCAGCAGCGGGATCAGCCGCTCCAGCGTCGCCTTCGCGTCGCCGACCAGGTTCACCTCGTACGGGTAGCGCATCCCCACCATGTGCGGGTCGATGTCGATCTGCACCCCGCGCGCGCTGCCGAAGTCCGGCAGGAACTGCGTGTAGGGGAACGACGATCCGATGGTCAGCAGGGTGTCGCAGTCCCGCATCAGCTCGTACGACGGACGGGTTCCCAGCAGGCCGATCGACCCGGTGACATAAGGGAGTTCGTCGCTCAGCGCGTCCTTGCCCAGCAGCGCCTTCGCGACGCCCGCGCCGAGCAGTTCGGCGAGCCGCGCCACCTCGGTCCGGGCACCGGAGGCGCCCTGGCCGATCAGAATGGCCACCTTGTCACCGGAGTTGAGGATCTCGGCCGCCCGCAGCAGCGACTCCTCGGACGGCACCGCCGTCCAGGTACTGCGGTCCAGACTGGACGGCACCATCTTGAACTCGTGGGTGGGGGCGGCGTATTCGAGTTCCTGGACATCGCCGGGAATGATGACCGCCGTCGGCGCGCGGCGCGCGTACGCGGTGCGGATCGCCCGGTCCAGGACGTTCGGCAGCTGCTCGGGGACCGTCACCGTCTCCACGAAGTCCGAGGCGACGTCCTTGAACAGGGTGTGCAGATCCACCTCCTGCTGGTACGAGCCGCCCATCGCGGTGCGGTGCGTCTGGCCGACGATCGCCAGCACCGGCACATGGTCCAGCTTCGCGTCGTACAGACCGTTGAGGAGATGGATCGCGCCGGGCCCGGACGTGGCCGCGCACACTCCGATACGGCCGCTGAACTTGGCGTAGCCGACCGCCTGGAACGCCGACATCTCCTCGTGCCGCGACTGCACGAACCGCGGCTGGTTCTCGGCCCGGCCCCACGCGGCGAGCAGACCGTTGATGCCGTCGCCGGGATAGCCGAAGACATGGTCCACACCCCACTCGCGCAGCCGTTGCAGGACGTGGTCGGAGACCTTGGTGCTCATGGACGGGACCTCCCGGACATCGGGGCATACGGGCGCCCTACGAGTGACCGTGTGCGCCCGCCGAAAACCTCGCCCCGGTTTGCGGCCGGGGGCCGGGGGCAGGCGCATTCCCAGTGCTTCGGACCGGAGGCACGTCCGTGGGAGAGGTCACAAGGCCGCCCCGGCCGTGTCCTGCAGGCCGCGGCCGCGCTCCCACGGTGACCGTCCAACCCAGAGCACCATCAAGGGAGTTGCGACGCATCATGTCCAACCGGATGAGCGCGAAGCACCACCCGCACGACGACGCCCCCGACACCGCGGAAGCCTTCCGCAGGCTCGCCGCCCTGCCTCCCGGCCCCGCGCACGACACCCTGCGCGGACAGATCGTCGAGGCGTGGCTGCCCATGGCCGACCGGCTCGCCGGACGCTTCCGCAGCCGCGGCGAGAGCTTCGAGGATCTGCGCCAGGTCGCCGCGCTCGGCCTAGTCAAGGCCGTCGACCGGTACGACCCCGAGCGCGGCAACGCGTTCGAGAGCTACGCCGTCCCCACCATCACCGGTGAGATCAAGCGGCACTTCCGCGATCACATGTGGACGCTGCACGTGCCCCGGCGGGTCCAGGACCTGCGCAACCGGGTCCGCTTCGCCAACCAGGAGCTGTCGCAGACCGTGTCGGGGCGTCGGCCCACCGTCGCGGAGATCGCCTCGCACGCGAGCATGAGCGAGGAGGACGTGCTGGTCGGGCTTGAGGCGTTGGAGAGTTTCACCGCGTTGTCACTGGACGCGGAGCTGCCCGGGAGTGAGGACGGGTACTCCTTGAGCGACGCGCTGGGGGACGTGGATCCGGCGTTGGACACGGTGGTGGACCGGGAGGCGGTCAAGCCCCGGCTGGCCGCGTTGCCCGAGCGGGAGCGGGCGATTCTTTACATGCGGTTCTTCGGGGACATGACGCAGTCCCGGATCGCTGAGCAGCTGGGGATCTCGCAGATGCATGTGTCCCGGTTGATCAGCCGGTGCTGTGGGCGGGTGCGGGAACAGGTGATGAGGGACGTTGCGTAGTCGGGTGCGGGGCGGTGGGGGCTGGTCGCGCCCGCGCGGCGGAGCCGCAAATTGATACAGCCCCGCGCCCCTAGGTTCCTCGGTCCATAGGGCGTTCACTCGCTCGGCCCCTTTCGTCCCGCTAATGGGGCCCGGCCGCGCGCGGCCCCGCGTCCTGCGGGCTCTGATGGCTGCGTGACCCCGTAGCCGTCGGTCCGAGGAGCTCGTCCCATGCGTCGCACCGTCTGTGTCCTGTCCGTCGTCGTTCTGGCCGGTGTCGCCGTGCCGGTCGCCTACGCGGACCCGGCCGCGGAGGTCAGTCCGAGCAGCGTTCAGGCGGGCGGCAGCGTGACCGTGTCCGTGGCGTGCGATCCCCTGAGCGGGACGGCACCCGCGAGTATCGAGGCGTCCTCGCAGGCCTTCGACGAGGGGACCGTGCTGCTCCAGCTGGTCGCCGGGAATGACGACGCCGTTTCCGGGCCCGCCTATCGCGGTACCGCGCGGGTCGCCGCCGACCTCGAGTTCGACGGTGCGGCGACCGGGATCGGGAAGGACTCCGCCTGGACCGTCGACGGGACGTGTCCGGGGGCGGCCGGTGGGCAGGGCAAGCAGTGGAGCGCGACCTTCACGGTGGTGCGCGGTGGGGGCGGCGGGCACTCGTGTACGGAGTCGCACACCGAGCCGCGTACGCCGGCCTGTTCCGGTGCCGCCGTGCAGCGCGGGGTGCGGGCCGGGGAGGGCGGTGCCTTCACCGACTCCGTGCCCGCCCTGGTCGCCGGTGGTGTTCTCATCGCGGGCGCGCTGGGAGGTGCCGTGTACCGGGTGCGCCGCAGGCAGCCCCGCGCCGAGGTCTGAGCGCGGGCGTGTGACCGGCGCGACCCGAACGGACCTCGATGGGTGCGCGCGCCCGTGGGTACGCGGAAGGGGGAGGCGCCGCCCCGTCGTACGGAAGGGCGAGAGGGGAACACATCCGACGGCACCGTGACACAGCAGCTCACCCGGAGGTACGGATGCGGCGGACGGACCCCGAAGGCCACGGCCCCGTCCGCTATGGGCCGCCCCTGCCGGACGACGGTCTGCCCGTGCTGCCCGAACTGTCCGCCGTGCTCGCCGCGGCGGCATCCCGCGGCGGAAGCGAACCGGTCGGCGGCGGCACCGCCCTGCTGGAGGCCGCGTGCGGCTACTGGGACCGGCGTGGACTGTCCGCCGGGCCCGAGCGGGTGGTGGCCGCTCCGGGTGCCCCCTCCCTGCTGCTCGCCCTGACCGCCGCCCTCGGCGGCGACGTCCTGGTGCCCCGGCCCTGCGCGGCCTGGTGGGCGCCGTACGCGCGCCTGTTGGGAAGACCCGTGTTTCATGTGGCGACACCGGCGGAGAGCGGCGGTGTCCCGGACCCGTACGCCCTCCTGGAGACCGTGCGCCGGGTCCGTGACGAGGGCGGTGACCCCCGGCTGCTGGTGCTGTCCGTCGCCGACGACCCGACCGCCACCGTGGCGCCGCCCGAGGTGCTGCACGAGACCGTGGAGGCCGCCGCCGGCGAAGGGCTGCACCTGGTCAGCGACGAGACCTGGCGGGACACCCTGCACGCACCGCACCAGACCGTGCTGATCGGCCCCGCCGAGATGCTGCCCGAGAACGTCACCGTCGTCACCGACCTGGCCGGTGCCCTGCTGCCGCCGGGCTGGCCCGCGGCGGTCGCCCGGTTCCCGGCGGGCGGGTTCGGCGACGGTCTCCGCGCGCGCGTGCTGGACATCCTGACCGCGATGGGCGCCCGGGTCGCCGCCCCCGTCGCCACCGCCGCCGGATACGCGCTCACCGAACCCGAACCGGTCACCGCGCGCGTGGCGGCCACCGTACGGCTCCACGCGCGCGTGGCCGCCGCCGCGCACGCCGCCGTCGTCTCGGCCGGCGCCCTGGCCCGGCCCCCGCAGGCCGGCCGGCACCTCTACGCCGACCTCGGCCCGCTGCGCACCGCCCTGAGCGCGCACGGCGTCGGCGACGCCCAGGACCTGGAGGAGTTCCTCGCGGCCCGCCTCGGCATGCCGGCCCCCGGCGGTCATCGCTTCGGCGACGACCTCGGCGCCCTGCGGGTGCGGCTGTCCACCGGCTCGCTGCTCACCGGGACGGACGCGGAACTCAAGGAATGCCTCAGTTCACCCTCACCGTTGGAACTGCCACACGTGCAACGCGCGTTGATCACTCTGAAGTCGGTATTCGACGACCTCCGCGACGACGCTCAGCGATGGGAGCCTCCTCGATGACGCAGCAGTCCGAGTCGACCAGCCCCGGTACGACCAGCACCGGTACGAGCACCCGGGAAGCCGACCATCCGGCGGCCACGTCCCCTTTCGCGCCCCCCTTTCCGCCGCTCGCCGAACCCCGCCCGCTGGGCGAACGCCGGGTCTGGCCGCGTACGTTCCACGACCGTCTGACCGCCCCCCTCCCCGGCCTCAAGGCCATGGCCAGGTTCGCCCGCGAGGGCTCGGTCCGCCCCGGCCGCGAGGGCCTCGCCGACATCCCGCGCCTGCCCTTCGAACCGGGCCCGCTGCCCCGCGTGGACGCCCGCACGGTCGCCGTCTCCTGGGCGGGACACGCCAGTTGGGTGGTCCGCATCGGCGGCCTGACGATCCTCACCGACCCCGTCTGGTCCCGCCGCATCCTCGGCACCCCGGCCCGGATCACCCCCGTGGGCGTCGCCTGGAGCGCGCTGCCCCCTGTCGACGCCGTGGTCATCAGCCACAACCACTACGACCACCTGGACGCCCCCACCCTGCGCCGCCTCCCGCGCGACACCCCGGTCTTCGTCCCCGCCGGCCTGGGCGCCTGGTTCCGTCGCCGGCGCTTCACCCACATCACCGAGCTGGACTGGTGGGAGGCGTCCGAACTGAACGGGGTCCGCCTCGACTTCGTCCCCGCCCACCACTGGTCCAAGCGCAGCCTCACCGACACCTGCCGCAGCCTGTGGGGCGGCTGGGTCCTCACGGCCCCCGACGGACAGCGCGTGTACTTCGCCGGCGACACCGGCTACGGCCACTGGTTCTCCCGCATCGGACAGCGGTACCCCGGCATCGACCTCGCCCTCCTCCCCATCGGCGCCTACGACCCCCGCTGGTGGCTCAGCGACGTCCACTGCGACCCGGAGGAGGCCGTGCGGGCCACCCAGGACCTGGGCGCGCGAAGGATGGCACCGATGCACTGGGGCACGTTCGTGCTGTCGGCGGAACCGGTCCTGGAGCCACTGACCCGGGTGCGGGCCGCGTGGGAGAAGGCGGGCCTGGACCGGGAGGACCTGTGGGACCTGCCGGTCGGCGGATCGAAGGTTCTGGGCTAGACCTTGGCCGGCTTACGGATGCGTCGCCACACGCCGGGGGCCGCGCTGATCACCACGGTCAGCGCGACCGCCGCGACCACGCCCTCCCAGGGTTCACGGAACAGCGAGCCCCCGAGGATCCCGATCAACTGGTAGGTGACCGCCCAGGCCAGACAGGCCGGGAAGTTGCCCCGGACGAACCTCCGCAGGGGCCACTTCGCCATCAGGCAGGCCAGCATCACCGGGATCCGGCCGGCCGGCACGAGCCGGGACAGCACCAGTACGGTCACCCCGTGATCGGCGAGCCGCTCCTGCGCCTGCGCGAGCCGCTCCTCGGGCGCCCGGGACCGGATCGCCTCCAGCCACCGGGACCCGTTCTTCGACCCCATCCCGCGCCGCCCCAGCCAGTAGAGCGCGGCGTCCCCCAGGAACGCGGCCAGTGAGGCGGTCACGAACACCAGCGCCAGCGCGAACGGCGCCGTCTGATGGAACGCCACCACCGCCGCCGAACTCACCAACGCCCCCGTCGGCACCACCGGCACCAACGCCCCGATCAGCACCAGCAGGAACAACGTCGGATACCCGATCGCCTGCTGAGTCGACTCCGGCGCCACGGTCGACGTCGAAGCCGCCGCCAGCAGAGGCCACGTCACCGCGCCACCTCCGGCCGCACGCTCTCCCCGTGCCCGAGCAGATGCACCGCCACGCCCGGCGCGCGCTCCGCCGCGAGCCGCACGAACTCCGCACCGGGCGCGTGGAATTCATGGGGGCGCACGGCGTCCATCCCGATCGGCCAGTACGTGCCGTAGTGCACCGGCACCGCGCTCACCGGATCGAGACGCGCCAGCGCCTCGGCCGCCCGCCCCGCGTCCAGATGCCCCTCCCCGAGATACGGTCCCCAGCCGCCCACCGGCAGCAACGCCACGTCGACCGGCCCGACCTCCTTCGCCATCGCGTCGAACAGCCCGGTGTCCCCGGCGAAGTACGTGCGCGCCTCACCCTCGACGACATACCCCAGCGCGGGGGCGCGATGCGGCCCGACCGGCAGCCGCCGCCCGTCGTGCCGAGCGGGGACGGCCCGTACGACGACGTCGCCGACCGCCGTCTCGTCGCCGGGCGCGACCTCGCCGACGTGCAGATGGGCGAGCCGGCGCAGCCCCGGCACGGCCCGCGTCGCGCCCCGGGGCACGAGCAGGCGCGTGCCCGGCGCGAGCCGCTCCAGGGAGGGGATGTGCAGATGGTCGGCGTGCAGATGGGAGACGAGCGCCACGTCGGCGCGCCAGGCGGTCGGCGGGGGTACCGCGCCCCGGCGGCGGCGCAGATGCGCGAGCCTGCGGGCGAACAGGGGATCGGTGAGGACACGCACGTTCGAGTCCTCGACCGTGCAGGTGGCGTGACCCCACCAGGTGATCTCCACCGGCACCTCTTTGCCTCCTTCGCGCGACTCCCCGAAGCCTACGGGCAGGAGTAGGGTCGGCGGCGAAACCCGGAGGTGAGGGGGACGCCATGGGACCGGTGCGCGTCACGGCGATCGCGAGTCTGACGCCGTTGGAGGAGCTGGAGGCCGACCCCTTCCTGGTGGACTCCCGCAGCCAGCACGCGATGTGCGCCCGCTGGGCCGCCGAGCGGGGCTACATCGTCGGCCGGGAACTCCTCGTACGGGGTGTGCGCGCCGACCACTGCGTCCTGTGGGACGGCGTCCGCCCCGGCACCGACCTCTTCGTCGCCCCCAGCCGCCGCGTCCTGGAGAGCGCCCTGTCCTCCGTCGAGGAGTTCATCGCCGAGTGCGCGCGGCGCGGGGTGCGGGTGGAGACCGTGGGGTCCGCCGAACCGTCGTACGACGCCCAGATGAAGGCCCGGATCCACCGCCGCCTCTCGATGCCGACGGCGGGCTACGACGGCCGCTGACTCCGTCCCGGGGACACCGGGGTACCTCCGTCCGTTGTGACAGGGTGGGCACAGGCCCGCGTCGGTGACGGGCCGGGACGTGAGGTGTGCGGGGCGTGCGAGGCGGGCGGTGGCGGCGGGTCGCCAGTCAGGCGGGGCGGAGCGTCGCGGTGTGGGCGGTCTCGACGCTCACCATGCTCGTGCTCGCCGGGATCCTGCCGGACTTCCAGCTCAGGTCGGCGGACGGGGACAGCGCGACCGACATCGCCGTCACCGCGGCCCTCGGCGCCGGCGCCTTCGGTGTGCTGTCGGCGCTGGTCTGGCCGCTGCTCGTACGGCTCCTGCTGCTGGTGCCCGCGCTGGTGCTGGGGCTGCTGGTCTTCGTCCTCAACGGGTTCCTGCTGCTCCTGGCCCTGCGGCTGAACCCGACCGAGCGCGGCGCCGCCGCCTGGGAGACCGCGGTCGTGGTCGCCGCCGTGATGTCCGCCGTAGCCTCCGCCACCGGCGCCGCCCTCGCCGTGCGCGACGACGACGCCTACCGGCGCCGCCTCTACCGGCTCGCCGACCGCCGCCGCAGAGCAGGACCGGCGGGCCCGTCCACCCCGGGAACCGTCTTCCTCCAGCTGGACGGCGTCGGCCACGACGTCCTCGTCGCGGCGGTGAAGAAGGGCCTCATGCCCACCGTCGCCCAGTGGCTGGACGGCACCCACCGGCTCACCCCGTGGCGCACCGACTGGTCCAGCCAGACCGGCGCCAGCCAGCTCGGCATCCTGCACGGCAGCAACGAGGACGTGCCCGCTTTCCGCTGGTACGAGAAGGACAGACAGGAGGTGATGGTCTGCAACCGCCCCACCAGCGCCGCCGAACTCCAGCGCCGGGCCGTCGAACGCACCGGTGACGGCGGCCTGCTCACCGCCGACGGCGCCAGCCGCGGCAACCTCTTCAGCGGCGGCGCCGACGAGCAGGCCCTCGTCCTGTCCATCGCCACCCGCCGCCGCAGCCGTGAGACCCGGTCCCGCGCGGGCTACTTCGCCTACTTCTCCGACCCCGCCAACGCCGTCCGCACCGCCCTGTCCTTCTTCGCCGAGGTCGGCCGGGAGATCGGCCAGTCCACCCGGACCCGCACCTGCCGGGTCCGCCCGCGCGTCAAACGCGGCGGCCTTTACCCCTTCATCCGCGCCTTCGCGACCGTCGTCGAACGGGACGTCGTCGTCGCCGCGGTGATGGGCGACATGCTCGCCGGACGCACCGCCGTCTACGCCGACCTCGTGGCCTACGACGAGGTCGCCCACCACTCCGGACCGCACAGCCGCGACGCCGAGAAGGTCCTCGAACGCCTCGACCGCTCCCTCGCGCTGATCGAGAAGGTCGCCGAGCACGCGCCGAGGCCGTACCGGATCGTCGTCCTGTCCGACCACGGCCAGAGCCCCGGCGAGACCTTCCTGACCCGCTACGGTCTCTCCCTCGCCGACCTGGTCCGGGCGGGCTGCGGGCTGCCCGTGCCGCGCAAGGCGCAGCGCACCCACAGCGGCGCCGAGGCCCGCGCGTCCGTGCGCGCCGCGCTCCGCCGGCCCGTGGAGGAGAACGGTGAGCAGCACCTGCCGCCACGCCGCCGCTCCGAACCGCTCGTGCTCGCCTCCGGCAACCTCGGCCTGGTCTCCTTCCCGGACGTCCACCACCGGATGACCAAGGAGGAGATCGACGCCCGCCACCCCGCCCTGCTGACCACGCTCGCCAACCACCCCGGCATCGGCTTCCTCCTCGTGCGCAGCGAGGAGCACGGGGGAGTGGTGCTCGGACCGTTCGGCGCCGAGATCCCCGTCGATCAACTCGACGAGAACCCGGGCCCGTTGGCGTCCTTCGGGCCGGGCGCCGCCGACGCCGTACGCCGTACCCACGGTTTCGCGCACACCGCCGACATCATGGTCAACTCCTGGTACGACCCGGCCGAGGGGGAAGTCCTCGCGTTCGAGGAGCAGATCGGCTCGCACGGCGGCCTCGGCGGTGCGCAGGGGCGGCCGTTCCTGCTGTCGCCGGTCGTCCTCTCCGCACCGGTCGACGACGAACACGAACTCGTCGGCGCCGAGCACGTCCACCGTGTCCTGCGCCGATGGCTGCGCGAATCCGACGGCCCCCAGGTGCCGTTGACGCCCCGTCAGGACGAGAGCCGGCGCGCGGCATAGGACTGCGACGCGCTGCACAGGACTCGGATTCCGCCGCCCGCCCGATAAATCGGGTGCGCCCGGCAAAGGCCCCGCACACACTGTTCGTATCGGACCGCGCGCACCGGTGCGCCCTTCTCGAACATCTCCTGGAGCCACTTCTTGCAGGCAGCCGTCACCGTCACGCCCGCACGCCTCCCCGAGCTGCTGCTCGGCCTCGCGACCGTGCGGCCGGTCTTCATCTGGGGCGCCCCCGGCATCGGAAAGTCCTCCCTGGTAAGGGAGTTCGCCGCGTCCCTGAGGCTGGACTGCGTGAGCCTGCTGGGGACCCAGCTCGCGCCCGAGGACCTCATCGGCGTCCCGCAGATCCGTGACGGACGCTCGGTGTTCTGCCCGCCGGAGGCCATCGCCCGCGACGAGCCGTACTGCCTGTTCCTGGACGAGCTGAACGCGGCCACCCCGGACGTCCAGAAGGCGTTCTACTCGCTGATCCTGGACCGCCGTATCGGCGACTACGACCTCCCGGACGGCTCGATCGTCATCGGCGCCGGAAACCGCGCCACCGACAACGCCCTCGCCCGGCCCATCGCCTCCGCGCTGGTCAACCGGCTCGCCCACGTCCACCTGGAGGCCTCCGCCAAGGACTGGCTGGCCTGGGCCGCGGGCAACGGCATCCACCCGTGGATCCTGGACCACCTCACCGACCGGCCCGACCACCTGTGGTCCAAGCCGCCCAAGACCGAGGAACCCTTCTCCACCCCCCGCTCCTGGCACATGCTCTCCGACGCCCTGCACTCCTTCGGCCGCGGCCTCGACGAGGAGACGCTGCGGGTCATCGCGCACGGCACGCTGACCCCCGCGCACGCCGTGGCCTTCTGCGGCTACGTCAAGATCGTGCGCGGCCAGTACGGCATCGAGGCCATCGTCAAGGGCGACGCCCGCTGGCCGCACCGTATGGAGGACCGCGACCTCCTCTACTACCTCGCCGAGTCCTTCCGCGGCCGCCTGATCAAGGAACTGCCCGCCAGCAAGGAGCACCTCTCCGCCGCCGGCCAGCAGACGGCGTACCGCGCGAAGTCGCTGCTCGTGGAGCTCGCCGAGATCTCCGTGGAGGTCGCGCAGGGCGTCATCGCCCCCGACACCGACGGCAACCCGCTGCTGCCGGCCTGGTTCCTGGTCGAGGCGGCACGGGACATGCCCCGGCTGGTGGAGGCGCGCCAATGAGCGGTCGTACGACGGGGGAGTGCCGGTGAGTCGTACCCGCGGTCCCAAGCCGTCCAAGCAGCCCAAGAAGGACCTTGCCGCCGAGGCTTTCGCCGAGGGCATGCGGCTGGTGCGGGGCAACCGGGCGCTCGCCGCGATCGGGTTCAGCACCTGCCGCAAGGACGACTGCCCGCACGCGCCGCGCTCCGGGCTCGTCCGCGTCGACTCGGACGGCATCCTGCACGTCCACCCCACCCTCCCCCACGCTCGAACACACTCGCGCGGGGGACCCCCACCGCCGAACCCGAGGAGTGGGCCTGGGCGGTCGCCCACGCCGTCATCCACCTCGGCTTCGGGCACGTACCGGCGAAGGAGGGCCGCCGCATCCAGCCGGACCGGTTCGAGCTCGCCGCCCGCTGCGCCGTCGTCAACCGCTTCCTGCTCGGCTTCCCCATCGGCCGCACCCCCGACGACCTGCCGCCGTCCTACCCCGACGGCGACGAGGACCAACTCGCCGCACGCTGGCGCCGCGACGGCATCCCGCCCGCGTACGAACACTGCGGCACTGCGGGCCACGAACCGGACCAGCTCCTCGTGCCGTGGGACGTCTGGCGGGGCGGCGCCCCGAAGAACTGGCAGCTGGAGTTCGCGCACGCCCTCACCCGTACCGTCGCCACCGCCATGGACGTCGCCGGCGGCCGCCGTACGTCGATGCGCGGCGGCTCCACCCGACTCCAGCCCTGGGAACGGGCGTTGAGCTGGTTCGTCTCCTCCTACCCGCTGCTCGGCGGCATCGCGGCCGGCATCACGCTCGTCGCCGACGCCGAACTCGCCCGCGCCCACGACATCTCCGTCGCCGCCGTGAACGCCGAACTCGCCGAGATCTACATCAACCCGCTGCGCGAACTCGACGACGAGGAATGGCGGTTCGTCCTCGCACACGAGATGCTGCACGCCGCCCTGCGCCACGGCGACCGCTGCGGCCCCCGCGACCCGTACCTCTTCAACGTCGCCTGCGACTACGTCATCAACGGCTGGCTGACCGAGATGCAGGTCGGCGCCATGCCCGACGGGCTGCTGTACGACCCCGAGCTCAAGGACCTCTCCGCGGAGGAGGTCTACGACCGTATCGCCGGCGACCTGCGCCGGATGAGACGGCTCGGCACCCTGCGCGGCAGGGGCCTCGGCGACGTCCTCGGCGGCCCGCTCGGCTCGCCCCGCGACTACGTCGACCTCGACGAGTTCTACCGCCGCGGCCTCGGCATGGGCCTCGACCTGCACCAGGAGCAGACGCGCGGCTTCCTGCCCGGCGGCCTGGTCGAGGAGATCCGCGCGCTCAGCCATCCGCCGCTGCCCTGGGACGCCCAACTGGCCCGCTGGTTCGACGAGTTCGTCCCCCGCCCCGAGGCCATGCGGTCGTACGCCCGTCCCTCGCGCCGTCAGTCGTCCACCCCCGACATCCCGCGCGCGGGCCGCTGGTTCCCGCCCGAGGAGATCGCCCGCTGCACCTTCGGCGTGGTCCTCGACACCTCCGGTTCCATGGACCGCACGCTGCTCGGCAAGGCGCTCGGCGCCATCGCCTCGTACGCGGAATCCAGGGACGTACCGGCCGCCCGGGTCGTCTTCTGTGACACCGCCCCGCACGACGCCGGATATCTGCCGGTCACCGAGATCGCCGGCCGGGTCCGCGTGCGCGGTCGCGGCGGTACGGTGCTCCAGCCCGGGATCGATCTCCTGCACCGCGCGGACGACTTCCCGCCGGGGGCGCCGGTGCTGGTGATCACGGACGGCTGGTGCGATGTGCTGCGGGTGCGGCGCGAACACGCCTATCTGATCCCGGAAGGGGCGCGGCTGCCGTTTAGCGCGCGTGGACCGGTCTTCAGGGTGAGTAGGGCCTGAGTGTGATCGGATGGGTCCGTCGGGTCCACCACCCGGAACCGGGACCGCACGAAAGGAATGACCGTGGCTACCACGCGCTCCGCACACACCGTCTGGGAAGGCAACCTGCTGGAGGGGAACGGAGTCGTCTCCTTCGACAGCTCCGGCGCCATCGCCCAGCAGCCGGTGACGTGGGCTTCCCGCGCCCAGGAGGCGAACGGCAGGACCAGCCCCGAGGAGCTGATCGCGGCCGCCCACTCCAGCTGCTTCTCCATGGCGTTCTCGCACGCCCTCGCGGGGGCCGGCACCCCGCCCACCAAGCTCACCACCTCGGCCGACGTCACCTTCCAGCCGGGCGAGGGCATCACCGGCATCCACCTCACCGTCGAGGGCACCGTGCCCGGCATCGACGAGGACGCCTTCGTCGCCGCGGCGGAGGAGGCCAAGGTGAACTGCCCCGTCAGCCAGGCCCTCAAGTCGGTGCCGATCACCCTGTCGGCGAAGCTGGCCTGACGCTCTGCGCACCGTCCGATGCCGCGCCCCGCTCCAGGGGGCGCGGCATCGGCGCGTTCCGGGGTACCCGGCTTTCGGGGTACGCGGCATTGACAACAGCGCGCTCAAGTTTTGTGCTGGAGTCCGGGAAGTGCCCTGGCGGAAGGGGACAGCGATGGGACGCGCGGTCGGGATCGATCTGGGGACCACGAACTCCGTGGTGGCCGTTCTGGAGGGCGGCGACCCCACGGTCGTCGCCAATGCGGAGGGGGCCAGGACCACACCGTCGGTCGTGGCCTTCGCCAAGAACGGTGAGGTGCTCGTCGGGGAGGTCGCCAAACGGCAGGCCGTGACGAACGTCGAGCGCACGGCCCGCTCGGTGAAACGGCACATGGGCGACGGGGGCTGGCGCTTCCCCGACCAGGGTGACATCGACGGCACCCGTTACCGGGCCCAGGAGCTGTCCGCGCGGGTGCTCCAGAAGCTGAAGCGGGACGCCGAGGCCTATCTCGGCGAGGACGTCACCGACGCGGTGATCACCGTCCCGGCGTACTTCGACGACGCCCAGCGGCAGGCCACCAAGGAGGCCGGGGAGATCGCGGGCCTGAAGGTGCTGCGGATCGTCAACGAACCGACCGCCGCCGCCCTCGCCTACGGCCTGGACCGGGGCGAGGAGCAGACCGTCCTCGTCTTCGACCTGGGCGGCGGCACGTTCGATGTGTCGTTGCTGGAGATCGGCGACGGCGTCATCGAGGTCAAGGCCACCAACGGCGACACCCATCTCGGCGGCGACGACTGGGACCAGCGGGTCGTCGAGCATCTGGTCAAGAAGTTCCAGGGCCAGTACGGCGTGGACCTCGGCAAGGACAAGATGGCGCTGCAACGGCTGCGCGAGGGCGCCGAGAAGGCCAAGATCGAGCTGTCCAGCTCCTCCGAGACCACGATCAACCTCCCCTACATCACCGCCTCCGCCGAAGGCCCCCTGCACCTCGACGAGAAACTGACGCGCGCTCAGTTCCAGGAGCTCACCGCCGATTTGCTCGACCGCTGCAAGACCCCCTTCCACCAGGCCGTCAAGGACGCCGGCATCAAGCTCGCCGCGGTCGACCACGTCATCCTCGTCGGCGGCTCCACCCGGATGCCCGCCGTCACCGATCTCGTCAAGGAACTCACCGGCAAGGACCCGCACAAGGGCGTCAACCCCGACGAGGTCGTCGCCGTCGGCGCGGCCCTCCAGGCCGGTGTCATCCGCGGCGACGTCAAGGACGTCCTGCTGCTCGACGTCACCCCGCTGTCCCTGGGCATCGAGACCAAGGGCGGCATCATGACCAAGCTCATCGAGCGCAACACCACGATCCCGACCCGCCGTTCGGAGATCTTCACGACGGCCACCGACAACCAGCCCTCCGTGGGCATCCAGGTGTATCAGGGCGAGCGCGAGATCGCCGCCTACAACAAGAAGCTGGGCGTCTTCGACCTGACCGGACTCCCGCCCGCCCCGCGCGGGGTCCCGCAGATCGAGGTCGCCTTCGACATCGACGCCAACGGGATCATGCACGTCTCCGCGAAGGACCTCGCGACCGGCCGCGAGCAGAAGATGACGGTCACCGGCGGCTCCGCGCTCCCCAAGGACGACATCGACCGCATGATGCGGGAGGCCGAGCAGTACGCCGAGGAGGACCGGGGGCGCCGGGAGGCCGCGGAGACGAGGAACCAGGCCGAGCAACTCGTCTACCAGACCGAGAAGTTCATCCGAGAGAACGAGGAACGGGTGCCGGCCGACACCAAGTCCGAGGTGGAGGCGGCGATCTCGGACCTGAAGGCTCTCCTGGAACGCAACGCCGACACCGGCGAGTTGCGCACCGGCGTCGAGAAACTCGCCACCGTCAGCCAGAAGATGGGCCAGGCGATGTACGCCCAGGCCCAGGCCTCCGACACCGGCACAGGTTCAGGAACAGGAACAGGTGCAGGTGCAGGCACCGGCACCGAGCAGCACACCGAGCCTTCCGAGGAGGACGGTGTGGTGGACGCGGAGATCGTCGACGACGACAAGGACCAGAAGGGCGGCGCCGCCTGACACGCCGGTGCACGGCGGCGTGTGACGCCGACCGGCTACGCGCCCGTCTTCTCCCACCCCCGCCGCTCCGGCCGCGGCCCCAACTGCTCGGGGTCGCGGCTGCGGTACACCACATACGGCCGGAACAGATACTGCACCGGCGCGCTGAACATATGCACCAGCCTGCTGTACGGCACGAACGCGATCAGCGCCATCCCGATCACCGCGTGCACCTGGTACAGCACCGGTACGCCTTCCATCCGGTCGATGTCCGGCTGGAGGGTGAAGAGGCTGCGCGCCCAGGGGCCGATGGACTGGCGGTAGTTGTAGCCGTCGCCGGAGGCGTGGGCCAGCTTGGCGATCATGCCCATCGCGATCGCGGCGAGCAGGACCAGGTACATGAGCTTGTCGTTGGCGGTGGTCGCCCGGAAGACGGGTGCCTTCGTCCGTCGACGGTATACGAGCAACAGGATCCCGCCGACCGCGAGCACTCCGGCCGCCGTACCGCCGTAGAGCGAGAGCAGATGGTACGTGTGCTCGTCGACGCCGAGCTTCTCGGTCCACGACATCGGCACGAACAGGCCCATGAGATGCCCGGCCAGCACGAAGAGGATGCCGTAGTGGAAGGCCGGGGAGGCGATGTTGAGCAGCTTGGACTCGTAGACCTGGGAGGAGCGGGTCGTCCAGCCGAACTTGTCGTAGCGGTAGCGCCAGATCAGTCCGGCGACGAGCAGGGCGAAGGCGACGTAGGGCAGCACGCCCCAGAGGAGTGTGGTCATCAGCGCACCCCGGTGTATGCGGTCGGCAGTGTGGCGCATACGGCATCCAGGACGGACGCGTACGGTGTACCGAAGCCGGTGAGCCGGGAGCGCAGTTGCTCCAGGCCCTCCCGGTGTTCGGTGAGCAGATCGGTGTCGCCGGTGCGGGCCGCGAACTCCAGGACCGCGGGCAGGAAGTCGGGCAGTTCCTCGCCGGTGAACTCAAGTCCTGCCGCCCGGTAGACCTCCTTGAAGCGGACCAGGGACATCCCGCGCCGTCTGGTGTCCCCGTCCTGCCACCAGCTCAGATACAGACTGTGCCGGTTCTTGAAGTCGAAGACCTGGACGTAGTGCGCGGCCAGCTCCTGCGCCGGGGTGACCGCCGCGTGGTCCACGAACTCCCGTAGCTGCGGGGCCGCTTCACGCAGGAGTGGCAGCCGGGCCCGGAAGTCGTCGTCGGGGTAGGTCAGACAGAGCGCGGCTGCCTGGTACAGCACGGCGTACGAGGGCATCAGACCTCCTCGGCGTCGGCAGGGTCGTCGGAGGTCTGGCGTTTGCGCAGGCCATGGAAGTTCTCCACGGACACCACCGGCAGCAGCTTGCGCCCGGAGTCCTGGCCGAACGGCCCGTCGCCGCCCATGCCGGGACCGCCGTCGTACTCCAGGCTGCACTGCTCGGGCAGCGCCGACTCCTCCAGGCGCCGCGCGTCACCGACGGCCGCGGTCGGAATCACGTAACGGTCCTCGTACTTGGCGATCGCCAGCAGCCGGTACATCTCCTCGATCTCCGCCGGCTTCATGCCGACCGCCTCGGTGACCGCCGGGTCGGGGTCCTCGCCGAGGTTGATCGCCCGCATGTGGGCGCGCATCGCGGCCAGCTTCTCCAGGGAGGCGCGTACGGGTGCGGTGTCGCCCGCCGTGAAGACCTCCGCCAGATACTCCAGCGGGATGCGGAGCGTGTCGATGGCACCGAAGAGGTTCTGGGCGTCCTCGCCGTCGTGCCCGGTCTCCGTGAGCGCGTCCACGACCGGGGAGAGCGGCGGGATGTACCAGACCATCGGCATGGTGCGGTACTCCGGATGCAGCGGCAGCGCCACCTTGTACTTGTTGATCAGCACGTGCACGGGGGAGCGGCGAGCAGCCTCCATCCAGTCGTACGGGATCCCGGCCTCCTCCGCCGCCCGCTGCACCGCACGGTCCTCCGGGTCGAGGAAGACACCCAACTGGGCCTCGTACAGGCCCTTTTCGTCGGGTGTGGAGGCGGCGGCGGTCACCTTGTCGGCGTCGTAGAGGATCACGCCGAGGTAGCGCAGTCGGCCCACGCAGGTCTCCGAACAGACCGTCGGCAGACCGACCTCGACGCGTGGGTAGCACATCGTGCACTTCTCGGCCTTGCCGGTGCGGTGGTTGAAGTAGACCTTCTTGTACGGGCATCCCGTCACGCACATCCGCCAGCCCCGGCACTGGTCCTGGTCGACCAGGACGATGCCGTCCTCCGCCCGCTTGTACATCGCGCCCGAGGGACAGGACGCCACGCAGGACGGGTTGAGGCAGTGCTCGCAGATGCGCGGCAGATAGAACATGAAGGTCTGCTCGAACTCGAACTTCACCTTGTCCGCCGCCTGTTGACGGGTGCGCTCGACCATCGGGTCGAGGTCGCCGTAGGCGGGGGCGCCGGCGAGGTTGTCGTCCCAGTTCGAGGACCACTCGATCTTCATCGGCTTGCCGTCGATCTGCGACACCGGGCGGGCCACCGGGAAGTCGTCGCCGAGCGGGGCGTCGGTGAGGTTCTTGTAGTCGTAGGTCCAGGGCTCGTAGTAGTCCTTGATCTCCGGCAGCTTCGGGTTGGAGAAGATGCCGAGGAGCTTGTGGAAGCGGCCGCCCGCCTTGAGCTTCAGCGCGCCGCGCTTGTTCAACTCCCAGCCGCCGCGCCACTTCTCCTGGTCCTCGTAGCGGCGCGGATAGCCCTGGCCCGGGCGGGTCTCGACGTTGTTGAACCAGACGTACTCCATGCCCTGCCGGTTGGTCCACGCCTGCTTGCAGGTCACCGAGCAGGTGTGGCAGCCGATGCATTTGTCGAGGTTCATGACCATCGCGATCTGAGCCATCACTCGCATGTCAGTACTCGACCTCCTGGCTGCGGCGGCGGATGACCGTCACCTCGTCGCGCTGGTTGCCCGTCGGGCCCAGGTAGTTGAACGCCCAGCTCAACTGGGCGTAGCCGCCGATGAGATGGGACGGCTTGAGGATCAGCCGGGTCAGCGAGTTGTGGATGCCGCCGCGCTTGCCCGTCGCCTCCGTCTTGGGGACGTTGACCGTGCGTTCCTGCGCGTGGTGCATGTAGACCGTGCCGGCCGGCATCCGGTGCGAGACGACCGCGCGGGCCACGACCACGCCGTTGCGGTTGACCGCCTCGATCCAGTCGTCGTCCCGCACGCCGATCGCGTCCGCGTCCTGCGGGGACATCCAGATGGACTGGCCGCCCCGGGAGAGGGCGAGCATGAACAGGTTGTCCTGGTACTCGGAGTGGATGGACCACTTGTTGTGCGGAGTGAGGTAACGGACCGTCACTTCCCGTTGCCCGTCCGGGCCGAGCTTCGGTTCGTTGAACAGCTTGTTCATGTCGAGCGGCGGCCGGTACACGGGAAGCGCCTCGCCCAGCTCGTGCATCCAGTCGTGGTCGACGAAGAAGTGCTGGCGGCCGGTGAGCGTGTGCCACGGCTTGAGGTGCTCGGTGTTCAGCGTGAAGGCTGTATACCGTCGACCGCCGGCCTCGCTGCCTGACCACTCCGGCGAGGTGATCACCGGGACGGGCGCTGCCTGGGTGTCGGCGTACGTGATCCGCTTGCCCTCGTGCTCGGCGGCCAGATGGGCCATCTCCTGGCCGGTGCGCTCCTCCAGGGTGTGGAAGCCCTGGGTGGCGAGCCGGCCGTTGGTGGTGCCGGACAACGACAGGATGGTGTTGGCCGCCTTCACCGCCGTATCCAGGGACGGGCGCCCCGCCGCAGGGCCCTCGCGGACCACGCCGTTGAGCTCCCGCAGGTGCTCGACCTCCTCGTCCGGTCTGAGGGCGATTCCCTTGCAGGGCAGGCCCAGTTGCTCCACCAGCGGGCCGAGCGCCCGGAACTTCGCGCCGATCGCCGTGTAGTCCCGTTCGACGACCGTCAGGTTCGGCATGGTGCTGCCGGGGACCGGATCGCACTCGCCCTTCTTCCAGTCCAGGACGACCCCGCCGGGCTGGGCGATCTCGCCCGGGGTGTCGTGCTGCATGGGGGTCGCGACCAGGTCCTTGCGGACGCCGAGGTGCAGGACGGCCATCTCGCTGAGCCGGTCGGCCAGCGCCTTGAAGGTGTCGAAGTCGGTGCGGGCCTGCCAGGGCGGGTCCACGGCCGGGGTGAAGGAGTGCACATAGGGGTGCATGTCCGTGCTGGAGAGGTCGTTCTTCTCGTACCAGGTTGCCGCCGGGAGGACGACGTCCGAGAGCAGGGTGGACGACGTCTGCCGGAAGTCCAGGGACAGCAGCAGGTCGAGCTTGCCCTCCGGGGCCTCGTCCCGCCAGGTCACGTCCCGTGGTCGCTCGGCGGGTTCGGCCTCCGTCGCGCTCAACGACGAGTTCGTGCCCAGCAGATGCTTCGTGAAGTACTCGGCGCCCTTCGCGGACGAGCCCAGCAGGTTGGCCCGCCACAGCGTCAGCACGCGCGGCCAGTTCTCGGGGGCGTCGGGGTCCTCGCAGGCGAAGTTCAGTGTGCCCGCCCGGAGTTCGGCCACCGCCTTCGCCACCGGGTCGCCGAAGGCGGCGCCCAGCTCCAGGGGGTTGCGGTCGAAGGTCGGGTACGACGGCATCCATCCCGCGCGTGCCGACAGGGCGAGACAGTCGGCGCCCGTCATCCCCTTGAACCGGCCCTCACCGAGCGGCGAGGCCAGGACGTCGGCGGTGAACTTGTCGTAGCGCCACTGGTCGGTGTTGAGGAACCAGTACGCCGTACCGATCATCTGGCGCGGCGGCCGCGACCAGTCGGAGGCGGCGGCGAGGGTGGCCCAGCCGGTGACCGGGCGGCACTTCTCCTGGCCGACGTAGTGCGCCCACCCGCCGCCGTTGCGGCCCTGGCAGCCGGTCAGCTGGAGGAGGGCGAGGAAGGCTCGGTAGATCGTCTCGGAGTGGAACCAGTGGTTGGTGCCTGCGCCCATCAGGATCATGCAGCGGCCCTTGGAGCGCTCGGCGGTGCGCGCGAACTCCCGGGCGATCTTGACGCACTTGGCGGCCGGGACGGAGGTGTGCACCTCCTGCCAGGCGGGGGTGCCGGGGGCCTCGGCGTCCTCGTAGGAGGCGGGCCAGCTGCCGGGGAGGTCGGCGCGCTGAACACCGTATTGCGCCAGCAGTAGATCGTAGACAGTCGTCACCAGGGGGCCGTCCGCACCTCCCAGCCGCGTCGCCGGGACGCCGCGCCGTACGACGTCACCGCGGCCCTGGCCGTGCTCGCCGCCCTCGGTGTCGAAGCGGGGGAGGAGCACCTCCACACCGGTCGCGATGTTCTGGCCGTGCAGGGTCAACGTCGGTTCGATCGGGCCGAGTTCGAGGTTCCAGCGGCCCTTGCCGGAGTCGGTCCAGCGGAAGCCGAGGGAGCCGTTGGGGACGACCGCGCGGCCGCTCGCCGCGTCCAGGACGACCGTCTTCCACTCCGCGCCCTCGCCGGACTGGCCGAGGTCGGTGGCGCGCAGGAACTTGGACGGGACGTAGCCGCCGTCCTTCTCGTCGAGGGTGACCAGGAAAGGGAGATCGGTGAACTTCCGTACGTAGTCCGCGAAGAACGGGGTCTCGCGGTCGACGAAGAACTCCTTGAGGATGACGTGGCCCATCGCCAGCGCCAGCGCGCCGTCCGTGCCGGGGTGCGGGTGCAGCCACTCGTCGGCGAACTTGGCGTTGTCGGCGTAGTCGGGCGCGACCACGACCACCTTCTGGCCCCGGTAGCGGGCCTCCGCCATCCAGTGCGCGTCCGGAGTGCGGGTCACCGGGACGTTCGAGCCCCACATCATCAAATACGCGGCGTCCCACCAGTCGCCGGACTCGGGGACGTCCGTCTGGTCCCCGAAGACCTGCGGGGAGGCCACGGGAAGGTCGGCGTACCAGTCGTAGAACGACAGCATCGGGGCGCCGATCAGGGAGTGGAAGCGGGCGCCCGCCGCGTGCGACACCATCGACATCGCGGGGATCGGGGAGAAGCCGGCGATGCGGTCGGGGCCGTACGTCTTGATCGTGTGGACGTGGGCGGCGGCGACGATCTCGACCGCCTCGTCCCAGGTGGCACGGACCAGGCCGCCCTTCCCGCGCGCTTGCTGGTAGCGGCGGCGGCGCTCGGGGTCGTTCTGGATGTCCTCCCAGGCCAGGACCGGGTCGCCGAGCCTTTGCAGGGCCTCGCGGTACAGCTCAAGGAGGACACCGCGGACGTACGGGTAGCGGACCCGGGTGGGGGAGTACGTGTACCAGGAGAACGCGGCGCCGCGCGGGCAGCCGCGCGGCTCGTACTCGGGGCGGTCGGGGCCGACGCTCGGGTAGTCGGTCTGCTGGGTCTCCCAGGTGATGATGCCGTCCTTGACGTACACCTTCCAGCGGCAGGAACCCGTGCAGTTCACGCCGTGCGTGGAGTTCACGACCTTGTCGTGGCTCCAGCGGTCCCGGTAGAAGGCGTCCGCCTCGCGGCCGCCCGTCAGCCCGATGCTGTGCAGGTCGGGCGCGGGCTTGCCCGGCCGGAAGAACCTCCCGGCCCGCAACAGCGCCGCACCCGGCTCGCTGGGCGGTGTCTGGGTGTCCGTCACATGCGCTCCCTTGCTTGCCCGTGCTTTCGAAGCTAGGGCTGAGCAGGGGAGCGCACCTGTCGGCGGCACCCGTTCGGGTCAGGTCAGGCCTTGCGGGCGACCCCCGCGTACACCGGGACGATGCCCTCCGTCTGCGCCTCGACGTCGACGGGCTCGGGGCGCCAGCCGGTCACCGGGATCACGCCCGGGCCCAGCAGATCCAGACCGTCGAAGAAGCGCGCGAACTCGGGCAGCGAACGCGGATAGAACGGGGTGCCGCTCCTGCGGAAGTGCTCGGCGGCCTTCCCGATCGCCTCCGGGCTCAGATCGGGGGTGACCTGCGACAGGATCACGTAGCTGCCCGGGGCGAGCTCGCCGACGTACCGCTTGAGCAGGCCGTACACGTCGTCGCCGTCGGGCTCGGCGCTCAGGTAATGGGTGAGCGCCACCAGGGACAGCGCGACGGGCTCCGCGAAGTCCAGGGTCTCCGCGGCCAGCCGCAGGATGGTGTCGGGGTCCCGGACATCCGCGTGTACGTAGGTGGTGGCGCCCTCCGGGGTGCTGTGCAGCAGCGCCTGGGCGTGCCGCAGGACGATCGGGTCGTTGTCGGCGTACACGACCTTCGAGTCCGGGGCGACCTCCTGCGCCACCTGGTGGAGGTTCGGCTCGGTGGGGATGCCGGTGCCGATGTCCAGGAACTGGCGGACCCCGGCCTCGGCGGCCGTGCGCACCGCCCGGTGCATGAACCGGCGGTTGGCGCGTGCCCCGCGCACCGCCGTGGCGTCCGAGGCGAGGATCCTGCGGGCCAGCTCCTCGTCCACCGGGTAGTTGTCCTTGCCGCCCAGCCACCAGTCGTACACCCGGGCGGGATGCGGCCGGCTGGTGTCGACGGTGGTGGGCGCGCCTTCGGGTCCGGTCATGCGGTGTCTTCTCCTCGGGAGTCGTCGGGGGCCGGAAGGTTGCGGTACGAGGCTCAAGCCCTGCGAGGCTCAATACGTCGCCCGGCGCTCCCGCAGGATCTTCTTGGTGCGCTCGGCCGACGCGGCACGCGCCGTCATGTGGTCCAGGGTCTCCAGATGCGCGGAGACCTCCGCGCGGGAGTCCAGATACAGGGCGCCGGTCAGATACTCGGTGAACGCCATGTCGGGCAGTTCCGGCTCGGCGAAACGGAACAGCGAGAACGGCGCGTACGTCCCCGGGTGCGGGCCCGCCGCGAACTCGGCGATCTGCAGGGTGACACGGTCGCGCTCGCCGAACTCCAGGAGTTTCTCCAGCTGTTCGGCCATGACCTCGCTGCCGCCGACCGGCCGCCACAGCACCGTCTCGTCCATGATCACCCACAGATGAGGCGGGTCCGGCTTCTCCAGGAGCCGCTGCCGGGCCATGCGCAGCGACACATGCCGCTCGATCGTCTCCGAGCCCTGCTTGGCGATCGTGCCCGCCTCCATGACGCCCCGCGCGTACGCCTCGGTCTGGAGCAGCCCCGGCACGAAGTGCGGTTCGTAGGAGCGGATGATGCGGGCGGCGCCCTCCAGGCTCACATACAGGCTGAACCAGTCCGGCAGCACATCGTGGAACCGCTGCCACCAGCCCGGCTGGTTCGCCTCCTCGGCGAGCGCGACGAAGGCGTCCGTCTCCTCCTCCGAGACGCCGTACGTCGACAGCAGCAGCTGCACATACGGAATCTTCAGCGCGACCTCGGCCATCTCCATGCGCCGTACGGTCGCCGGTGCCACGCGCAGGACCTTCGCGGCCTCCTCGCGCTTGAGCCCGGCCGCCTCCCGCAGCTCCTGGAGCCGCTTGCCGAGCACCACCTGGCCCACTGTGGGCGCAGGCCGCCGCTCACTCACGCCACGCCTCCCCTACGCGCCGAAGTATGCAGGGCAGTGTGTCATGTCCAGGTGCCGGCCTCACAGGGTCGGCGGTGAGGCGCTCACCACGTGCGGTCATTACCTCGGGGGTAATCGACCCTTCGGGGCGCGGGAGGGATCGTGGAGACATCGGGTTCCGGGCCGGCGCACTCCGGTCCGGAACCCGGCCCTTGTCCCCAACTCGACCCCGCCGGAGGGTGATTCGTCATGTCCGCCACCCAGCTGTCCGCCCTCGCCCGCACCTCCGACCCGCACACCGCCCTGCGCCGCTTCCTCGCCCTCGACGCGGCCGTGACCGGCGCGAACGCCCTCGCCTACCTGGCCCTCTCCGGGCCGCTGGGCTCCCTGTTGGGCGTCGACTCCACGCTGCTGCTCGAACTCGGTGTGTTCCTGGCCGGGTACGCGGCGGTCGTCGGCCTGCTGGCCTCCCGGGCCCGCCCCGCCGCCCTGCCGGTGCGAGCCGTCGTCGAGGCCAACCTCGCCTGGGCGGTGGTGAGTTGCGTCGCCCTCGCCCTGTGGCTGACCCCGTCGACGGCGGGCGCGGTGTGGACCGTCCTCCAGGCCGTGACCGTCGCCGGGTTCGCCGCACTCCAGCACATCGCCCTGAAGGCCCGTCAGGACATCAGCGTCTGAAGGTACTTGACCGTCGCCGGGTCGGCCGGGAGGAACGTCTCGATGGCCAGCTCGGCGACGGTCACGTCCATGGGCGTGTTGAAGGTGGAGATGGAGGAGATGAACGACAGCACCCGGCCCTCGTGCTCGATCCGCATCGGGAGCGCGAAGTACGGTACGTCCTCCAGCGGTTCGCCCGGCCCGGTGTCGGGCACCGGATAGGCCGCCACCTCCTCGTACAGCTCCCGCAACGGCTGTGAGCGGTGCAGCGCGATCTGCCGCTCCATCTGCGCGAGCAGATGCCCGCGCCACTCACCTAGGTTGCGGATCCGGGGTGCCATGCCCTGCGGGTGCAGGGTCAGCCGCATCGCGTTGAGCGGCGGTTCGAGCAGGGACTCCGGGACGCCGTCGAGTAGCATGAGGACGCCCCGGTTGGCGGCGACCACGTTGTACATCGCGTCCAACACCAGCGCCGGATACGGTTCGTAGCCCTGGATGAGCCGCTCGATGCCCTCGCGCAGGGCGCCCATGGCCGGGTCGGTCAGCGGGGTCTCCGGGAAGCGCGGCGCGTAACCGGCCGCCAGCAGCAGCGCGTTGCGCTCCCGCACCGGGACCTCCAGATGCTCGGCCAGCCGCAGCACCATCTCCTCGCTCGGCCGGGAGCGGCCCGTCTCGATGAAGCTGATGTGCCGGGCGGAGGAGTCGGCCCGCAGCGCCAGTTCCAGCTGACTGACCCGGCGCTGCTCGCGCCAGGCCCGCAGCAGCGGGCCGACGCCCTTGTCGGCGGCAGTGATGGTCATACGAGGACCGTAGACGACGAAACCGCGGTCGACGAAGGGGTACGCCTCTGAAGGGACCCTTCTGACCAGGGCTTCGGTGGGCCGGGTGTGGCAGGCTGAAGGAGAACCCGCAGCCTTGGAAGGAGCGACGTCATGCCCGTCGAACCGCTGTCGCAGAAGGAGATCGAGGACCGGCTCGCGGAACTCCCGGGCTGGTCGCTCGACGGAGACCGCCTCGCCCGCTCCTACCGGCTGCCCTCGCACTTCGCGGCCACCGCGATGGTCGTCCACATCGCCCAGGTCCAGGAAGGGCTCGACCACCACTCCGACCTCACGCTCGGCTACAACACGGTGTCCCTGACCGTGAACACGCACAGTGTCGGCGGCGCGGTCACCGAGAAGGACTTCGAGCTCGCGCAGAAGGTGGAGGCGCTCGCCCCCGGCCACGGGGCCCAGTGAGGTGCTGGACTACGACAAGGAGGCCGACGCCTACGACGCCAGCCGCGGCGGCGAACCCCGGGCCGCCGCGGCCGCCGACGCCGTCCTCGGCCTGATCCCCGCCCGTGCCGCACACCTCCTCGACGTGGCCTGCGGCACCGGCATCGTCACCCGGCGGCTCGCCCGGGCCCGGCCCGCGCTGCGGGTGACGGGCGCCGACCTGACGTACGGCATGGCCCGCATGGCCGCCGTACGGCTGCCCGGCGCGATCGTGCTCGGCGACGGCCGCCGACTGCCGTTCGCCGACGGGGCGTTCGACGCGGTGACCAGCGTGTGGCTGCTGCATCTCATCGACCGCCCCGACGACGTGCGCAGCATCGTCGCCGAGTGCGCCCGGGTGCTGCGGCCCGGCGGGGTCTACGTCACCACCGTCGACAAGGCCGCCGCGCACGACGTCGGCAGCGACATCGACGACGTCCTCGCCCCGCGCCCGCGCCGGCCCGCCCCGGACGCCGCGCCCCGCGTCGAGGCGTACGCCGCCGCACAGGGCCTGGTCGACGCCGGACGGGCCCGCTTCCCCGGCCGGGGCCAGGGCCGCAGCCCCCGCCGGACCGCCGCCGACCTGCGGCGCGGCTGGTTCACCCTGCTGCCGCCGGGCGACCCGCGCACCGAGGCGTTCGCCGCCCGCCTGGAGACCCTGCCGGACCAGGACCGGCCGCGCCCCGACCCCGTCTTCGAACTGCGCGCCTTCAGGAAGCCCGGGTGAACTCCATGACCCAGTTGGTCAGCCAGGTGTCCCCGCCGTCGAGCGAGAAGGCCTGCTCCCAGCGGGCGCCGGTGGGGGAGACGTCCGACCAGACGAAGCGGACCTGTACGTCCTTGCCGTCGTGGGTGTCGTCGCCGTGGAACTCCCCGCGGCCACCCGTGAATTGACCGAAGACGGGCGGGAAGAGGGTCCCGGTGCGGCTGGACGCCCAGTTGAGCGACCACTGCTTCTTCTCCGGGTCGAAGAGCCGCAGGGTCGCCCCCTTCGAGGCCAGGTGCGGCATGTCGATCTCGTCGAGGTTCGCGGTGCCGTCGAACAGCGCCCAGCAGCGGCTGGTGCCCGGGAACTCCTCCCAGTCGCTGTCCGGGTCGAGGAAGTCGGTGCGGCGGCGGTGCTGGACCTGCCACTCGCCGTGGAAGAAGTCGAAGTCGTGCGGGCTGCTCATGCGCGGTCTCCAGTGGTTCCTTCGGGCAGGGAGTCGGCCAAGTAGGCGGCCAGGTCCGGGACTTCGGGGGCCAGCAGGTGCCGTACCCAGGCGTCCCGTTCGTGCAGGATCGGCGGCAGTTCCCAGACGCAGCCGATCCAGGGAAGGTCGGGCCTGATGAAGTGGGTGGGGTCGTTGTCCGGACAGCCGAGGACGGGCTGGCCGGCGGACGCGCCCCGGAAGTGCAGGACGTTGTCCCACACCCAGCTGTAGGCGTTGAGATAGGCGCCGTCGTCGCCTCCCCGGTGCAGCACGACGAACGTCGCGGGCGGGGTGCCGTCCGGCTCCGGCAGCAGCTCCGGGAGGATCTCGTACGCCGCCTTCTCGACCTCGGGCGCGATGCCGGCCGGGTCGGCGGTGACGTGGTAGCGCTTGATGTGCCGGCCCGCCACCTCGATGGGGGGTGGGACGGTCAGCAGTTTCTCGGTGAAGCTCATGGCGGGACGCTATGGCGGCTTCACTGACACCTTCTGTCAGTGAAGTCTGGGATTCTGGGCCGGTGAAGTCCAGTCGCCTCGTCTCGATCCTGCTCCTGCTCCAGACCAGGGGCCGGATGACCGCCGCCCAGCTCGCCGAGGAGCTGGAGGTGTCGGTGCGTACGGTCTACCGGGACGTGGAGGCGCTGGGCGCGGCGGGCGTCCCGCTGTACGGCGACGCGGGCCACGCCGGTGGCTACCGGCTCCTCGACGGCTACCGCACCCGTCTGACCGGCCTCACCACCGACGAGGCCGAGGCGCTCTTCATGGCAGGTGTGCCCGGCCCCGCGGCGGAACTGGGGCTGGGGGCGGTGCTGGCGGCCGCGCAGCTCAAGGTGCGGGCGGCGCTGCCGGTGGAGCTGCGGGCCCATGCGGACCGGGTGAGCGGGCGGTTCCATCTCGACGCGCCCGGGTGGTACGCGGAGGCGGAGGAGACGCCTTATCTGTCGGCGGTCGCGGACGCGGTGTGGAACAACCGTGTACTGAATATCGTATACCGTAGATGGCGTGCGCCCACGGACGTGGAGCGGCGCCTGGAGCCGTACGGGCTGGTCCTCAAGGCCGGACGCTGGTACGTCGTCGCCGGTCCCGGTCCCGGTCTCGGTCCCCGGACGTTCCGCGTCGACCAGATCCTCGAACTCGCCACCTCCGACGAGGAGTTCGGCCGTCCGGACGGCTTCGACCTGGCCGCGTACTGGACGGCGTACCAGCGCGACTTCCATGAACGCCTGTACCGGGAGGAGGCGGTGGTGCGGCTGGCGCCGGGGGTGACGCACCCGAGAGCGAGCGCGTACGGGCCGGAGCAGTCCGACGGCTGGACCTTGGCGCGGGTGCCGATCGAGTCCGTCGACCGTGCTCTCGGGGAGTTTCTGTCCATGGGTGCGGACGTCGAGGTGCTGGAGCCGCCGGAGCTGCGCGAGCGACTTGCCCGAACTGTAAGGGAGTTGGCGGCGTGGTACGCCGGATGAGCGGCAACCTTCCCGCGCGCGGTGGCGACCGGGTAGTGGAACCCGTCCGCCCTCCCAGGAGGTACGTCTCGTGCAGCACCCGCACCCGCACCCCCACAAGCACCGCAGACGAAGGGCCGTCCTCTCCGCGCTGACCGCCACCGCGGCACTCGTCGCCGCCGGGCTCACCCAGCTGGCCACCGGTACGGCGGAGGCCGCAACCGCCCGCCAGGTGGAGGCACTTGACCGGGGCGTCGTCAGCGTCCACACCGACGCGGGCAACCTGGTCAGCTGGCGCTGGCTGGGTACTGACCCGGGCGACGTCTCGTTCAACGTCTACCGGGCCGGTACGAAGGTCAACTCGACGCCGGTCACCGGCTCCACCAACTACTTCCACTCCGGCGCCCCTTCCCAGGCCGACTACACGGTCCGCGCGATCGTCGGCGGAGTGGAGCAGGCCGACTCCGTCCACGCCATCCAGTTCCGCACCGGCTACAAGGACGTGCCCATCAGCCCACCGGCGGGCGGCACGACCCCGGACGGCGTCGCCTACACCTACGAGGCCAACGACGCCTCGGTCGCCGACCTCGACGGCGACGGCGCCCTGGACTTCGTACTGAAGTGGCAGCCGACCAACCAGAAGGACAACTCCCAGTCCGGCTACACCGGCAACACCGTCCTCGACGGCATCAAGCTCGACGGCACCCGGCTGTGGCGCATCGACCTGGGGCGCAACATCCGCTCCGGCGCGCACTACACGCAGTTCCAGGTGTACGACTACGACGGCGACGGCAAGGCCGAGGTCGCCATGAAGACGGCGGACGGCACGGTCGACGGCACCGGCGCCGTGATCGGCAGCTCCTCGGCCGACTACCGCAACTCCAGCGGCTACGTCCTGTCCGGACCCGAGTACCTGACCATGTTCAACGGCCAGACCGGCAAGGCGATGCAGAGCGTCGACTACGTCCCGGCCCGCGGCACGGTGAGCTCCTGGGGCGACTCGTACGGCAACCGCGTCGACCGCTTCCTCGCGGGCACGGCGTACCTCGACGGCGCCCGTCCGTCGCTGATCATGGCCCGCGGCTACTACACCCGTACGGTGATCGCGGCCTGGGACTGGCGGGGCGGCGCCTTCACCCGCCGCTGGACGTTCGACACCAACTCCTCCACCAACTCCGGCAAGGGGTACGACGGTCAGGGCTCGCACAGTCTGTCCGTGGGGGACGTCGACAACGACGGCAAGGACGAGATCGTGTACGGCGCGATGGCCGTGGACGACAACGGGAACGGCCTGTGGACCACGAAGACGGGACATGGCGACGCCCAGCACCTGGGCGACCTCGACCCCTCCCACGCGGGCCTGGAGTACTTCAAGGTGTCGGAGTCGTCGTCGCAGCCCGCCGAGCTGTACATCAACCCCGCCAACGGCACGGTCAATTGGAGCCTGGCCGCCTGCTGCGACAACGGGCGTGGCGTCGCCGGTGACATCTACGCCGGCAACGACGGCGCCGAGGTCTGGTCCGCCTCCGACTCCTCCATCCGCGACGAGGCCGGCGCGACGAAGGGCCGCGAGCCCTCCTCCGTCAACTTCCTCTCCTGGTGGGACGGCGACACCACCCGCGAACTGCTCGACGGCACCCACATCGACAAATACGGCACCTCCGCCGACACCCGCCTCCTGACCGGCGCCTCGGTCCACTCCAACAACAGCACCAAGGCGACCCCGTCCCTCTCCGGCGACCTCTTCGGCGACTGGCGCGAGGAGGTCGTCTGGCCGACGTCGGACAACACGGCGCTGAGGATCTACTCGACGCCCTACGAGACGACAACGAAGATCACGACCCTGCTGCACGACACGATGTACCGCACGGGCCTGGCCTGGCAGAATACCGCCTACAACCAGCCTCCCCACCCGAGCTTCTTCATCGGCAACGGGATGGCCACGGCACCCAGGCCGACGGTCTACACCCCCTGACGGAGAGCGCGAAGAGGCCCCGCCCGGCAGGCTCTGCATTCCGGACGGGGCCTCGTCAGGTGCGGTCGGTTCCCGTGGGATCAGGTCAGTTCACAGTGCACGACTGGTCGCCCAGCTTGAACGCCGTCGGTTTGCCGTTCGTCCCCGACCAGCTCCCCGTGAAGCCGAAGCCGACGGACGAGCCGGCCGCCACATTGGCGTTCCAGCTGACGTTCTTCGCCGTCACCGCCGAGCCCGACTGGGTCCAGTCGGCGTTCCAGAGCTGGCCGATCGTCTGGCCGTTGGGAAAGGTCCAGCCAAGTGACCAGCCGCTCCAGGCGGTTGAACCCGTGTTGCTGAGCTGGACGTCGGCCTGGAAACCGCCCGACCACTGATTGGTGATCTTGTACGTCACCGCGCAGGCGCCCGTGGGTGTCGGCGTGGGGTCGGTGCCACCGCCGCCGTCACCGCCGCCCGTGTCGGAGCTGTCGCCGTAGATGACACCGCGGCCGTTGGTCGACACATAGACGCGGCCGTACACGCGCGGGTCGCCGGTGATCGCCGCCCCTGTCCAACCCCACTGGTGTGCCGCGTCGTTGATGCGGGTCCAGGTCGAACCCTGGTCCGTGGAGCGGAAGATCCCGCGTATGCCGCCGATCTTCGCGCTGGTGTAGAGGGTTTGGTACGACGCCCCCGTCGCCGCCTTGCCGAAGCCGATCGTGTCGGCCTGCTCGACGTTGGAGAGCTTGGTGAACGTCGTACCGCCGTTCGTCGAGTGCCACAGACCGTACGCGCCGTCCGTCGCACCACCCGCCAGCCACACGTCACCCTTGGTGCCGGGCAGCGCCTTGAAGCGCACGCTGTCCCCGGCCGGAAGACCACTCGCCGCGCTCGCCGTGAAGGTCGCGCCGCCGTCCGTACTGACGTAGAACTTCCCGGACTTGAAGCCGTAGAAGGTCTTCGCGTCGACCCGGTCGGACTCGACGATCGCCCCGGCCGGGATCCCGCTCGACGCCGCCCAGGACGAACCGAAGTCCGTCGTGTACTGCACACCCGCACCCTCCGGGCTCCACACGAACCGGCTGCCGTCCGAGGCCGCCGCGACCGTACCGCCGCCGCTCACGCCCGAAGGGTCGGTCCCGGCGAACCAGTTGGCGCCGTTGTCCGTCGAGAACGCGATGTGCGGTCCCGAGTCGAGGTTGCCGACCCGGACGACCGTGTTGGGGTTGGTCTCGGCGAAGTCCAGACTCGTGGTCGTGGTGAAGTTCGGCTGGGTGTACATCATCGACGGCACCTTGGTGAGGTCCGTGTGCCGGAAACCGCCGATGTCACCGAGCGCGCTGAAGAGCTGGGCGCCGCCGGACGGGGGCGCGGCGAGGTCGTTGACCGCGGTCTCCTCCAGGCCCTGCACCATCGGTTTGATGGTGAACTGGCTGCCGCTGTCCCAGTTCCCGAGGTTCTCGGTGCCGTAGATCGTCGCGCCCGTCCCGTACATCATGCGGTTCGAGTCGAACGGGTCGATCTCCAGCGCCTCCGTCATCCACCCGAGCTTCGGTGTCTGCTCCGGCGGCGAGGGATTGGCGCCCCAGGTCAGCCAGGGCGAGGACGAGACGTCCATGGTGTAGCGGTTCGAGCGGTTGGGATACGACGTGTAGTCCCAGGCCCGCGTCCAGGTGGCACCGCTGTCCGTGGAACGGAAGATCTGGGTGTCCGGCCACCAGGAGCTGTAGCCGGTCGCCATCAGCGTGCCGGGGTGCTGCCGGTCGACGGTCAGTCCGCTGAAGCCGTAGTAGGTGTCGGCCTCGGCGACCGGGCTGATGTTCGTCCAGGTGCCGGTCGCGGTCGCGTACCGCCACAGCTGGCCCTTGCCGCCGTCGTACGGACCGCCCTTGTCGCTGTATGCGATGTACAGATAGCCGTTGACGGTATCCAGTACACCCTTGTGCGCGAGGTATCCCGTCGGCTGCCCGGCCACCCGCGACCAGCTCGCGCCCCCGTCCGTCGACCGGTACACCGAGTTCTGCAGATCCGCGACCCCGACGTAGATCGTCTGCGTCGCGCTGCCCGCCGTACCCGTCTTCTCGTCGAAGGTGACCCAGACGATGCCCTGGTTGTCGCTGGCGTAGCCGGAGGTGTCGCTCGGATCCTGCGCGTAGTTGCCGACGTTGGGGAAGTTCGTCACCTGCGACCAGGTCACCCCGGAGTCCGTCGACCGCCACAGGCCCTTGCCGCTGGGCGCGCCCAGATACAGCACGCTGTTCTTGTTCGGGTCGATCGCCAGCCGCTCACCCATGCCACGCCCCGGCATGTTGCCGCCCAGCTTGAACGGCAGATCGGTCTTCTGCCAGCTGGTGCCCCGGTCGGTGGAGCGCAGGATCGCCCCGTTCCCCGGATCCCAGCTGTTCGTGTACGTCCCGACCGCCGCGTACACCTTGTTGGGATCCACGGAGTCGGAGGCGAGGCTGGCCACCCCCGTGTGCCCCCAGTCGTCCCAGCCGACCGAGTCCAGCAACGGCGTCCAGGTCTTGCTCGACTCCACCCAGCGATAGGCCCCGCCGATGTCGGTCCGGGCATACGCCAGATTCTTCTCACCGCGATTGAAGACGATCCCGGGGACGAAGCCGCCCCCGTCGATCCGGGCGTTCTTCCAGGTGTACGTGTCGGCGGCGATCGCCACCTTCGAGGCGGTACCGGCGGCCAGCGCGGGCGGCGTACCCGCGAGCAGCCCGGCCGCGAGCGCCAGCACGGCCGTGAGGATGCGTGTTCTTCGCACGGGAGTTCCTTTCCGGGGCGTGAGGGAGGAGGGGGGAAGGTACGAACGGCAAGCGCTTTCCATAGAGCCCGAGAGGTGCCGGGCGACCCCCAGTGCGGGAGGGGGCCGCCCGGCGAGTCGGCCTCACCGTCAGGTGGCGAGACCTCGTACGGGGAGCTTTTGAGCGGTACCGCAGGAGAAGGGGCCGGCTGCCGCGCCCCTGTCTTTCAGGGGCGCGGGGAACTGCGCGACCAGCCACAACGGACCCGCAGTCGAAGTACGGCCCTCTTGGCGGAGCGCCCGGCGGGGGCTATTCCAGAAGCTCCGCGTACGAACCCATGGCCAAGGCGATGTCCGCCTGAGCCCAGAACCGGTGATACGTGAACGACGGCGCCGCACCGCCCGCGAGATACGCCTCGATCTTCGACCAGGCCGGATCGTCCTCGTAGAACGACCGGATCGAATCGAAGGTCGACGACGAGTTGATCGCGTCCCCGTTCGGCATCGTCCCGGTCCAGCCGGACGGGATGTACACCCCGTCGTCGAACCGGTTGTAGTCCGTGCGGGTCTCCGGGACGGCGACGCCCAGGGAGTCCTGGTAGTTGGCCCACATGCCGTCGAGGAGCGCCTTGGCCGTCGTCGCGGCCTGGGTGTCACCGGAGCGGTCCGCGTAGTAGGTCAGGGTCTTGGCGTACGCGGCGGTCACGCCGACGTCGTTGGTGTAGTCGGCGACGGTGACGTGAAGTCCGGTGTTGGCGCCGGGACTTGACGCGTTCCAGGTGTCGGGCTGGCCGGACCACTGGAGCGTCGCGGGGATCTGGTAGGTGCCGTCCGGGTTGATCGTGGTCTTGGACAGCGCCCAGTCGACCCACTTGTCGAGGACCGTCTTGGCCTGCGCGTTCCCCGTCTGCTGGTAGTACTCGGCCACCCGCTCCATCGACCATGCCTGGAAGCCGAACCACTGGTTGGACGGCGGGTCGTGATAGACGGGCTGCTGGTCGTAGTACATGCCGTAGAAGGTCGATGTACCGGCCGGCGGTGTCGCGTACCGGCCCGCCCAGCTGTTGGTCGCACCGCCCGCGATGGCGCCCTCGTCGGACTGGAGCCAGCGGTAGAACTCCAGCTGCCGGGTGAGCGAGGTGTTCCAGTCCGCCGCGCCCGTCGAGGACTTGGGCTTGAGGTCGGCGTACGAGCTGAGCGCGTAGGCGGCCAGGGGGTTCTGGTAGCCGCCGTGCGCGTGGCTGGAACCGATGCGCCAGGCCCAGCCGGCGCTGGTGTCCGTCGCGCCGCCCCACGCGTAGTACCAGGACAGCAGGTACATCGAGGAGTTCTTGCCGCTGCCCGCCGCGCAGGCCGACGGCCCGACACAATTCCCTATCTTCTTGAAGTACTTGTCGTACATCGCGTACCGCAGATAGTCGCCCATCTTCGCGGCCTTGCCGATGGTCGCGGAGACGTCGGCGCCCTTGCCCTGCTCCTTCGCCCAGACGTCCGCCCAGTACGCGGCCTGCACGGCGCGCGCGTCGGCGTCCGGGGCGTTGGTGAACTTCCACTGCCTGGCGTACGAGGAGTCACCGGTGAACAGGTCCAAGTACCCGTTCTTTCCACCGTACTTGAAGGAGTCGCAGGTCGGCTGCGGCACCGTCTCCCACACCGACTCCTGCGCACCGCGCTGGAAGGTGTTGATGTACGACGGTCCGGTGTCGGTCGGTCCCGCCTCGCACTTGCCGGGCGAGTTGCCGTAGCCGTAGACGTTGTCGACGTCCTGGAGCCAGTGCATACCGTAGACATCGTCCGTACCGTATGCGGTCTTCAGTTCACCGGCGATCGGATCCGATCCCACCGACACCCCGGTGTCCAGCTTCGCCGGATACTCGTTGGGCGTGTCCAGCTCGGGCGCGTACGTCGCCGGCTTCGAGGCGTTGTAGAAGGAGTTCGTCGGCTGGTCGGCGTGCGTGGGGATCATGTACTTCTCCATGATGTCCCAGGCGCCGTTGAACTTGGACCAGTCGCCGGTCACCTTGCCGTACATGGCCTGCAGCCAGAGAAGGTAGCTGTACGCCTCCGACGTGGTCTCATGGCCGTGGTCCGGCGCCTCGACGATCAGCGTCTCGACCGAGTGGTAGGGGATGCCCTCGGGGGAGAAGTAGCCGTTCGCCGGGTTGGTGATCTTGCCGTACAACTCCAGGAAACGGGCGTCGTACTGCCCCGCGGCGGCGATCTGGGTGACCGCCACCGACGCCTTGGCGTGCCCGGTCGCCGTCGACTCGAAGGTCGCGGCGCCCGTACCGGAGGCGTCGGCCGTGATCGTGACGTTCTGGGCCGTGTTCCAGTTCGACGGGGTGAAGGTCAGGGAAGCCCCGCCGGTCACGGACAGACCCGAGTTGCCGCTCGCGCGAGCGGTCGTCACGGTCACGTTCGCGGACGGCTGCGTCGACAGCTTCACCGAGTACGTGCCCGTCTTGCCCTGCTGGACGGCGAGTTGAGTGGCCGAGGCCACCACGGCGGGACCCGAGGCGACCGTGATGCCGACCGGTGTGGACTCCGCTGCGGCGCCCAGACTGTCGTACGCCTTCGCGAGCAGCGAATGACTGCCCACGGTCAAACTAGAGACCGAGAGCGAGTACGGCGATGTCGTATCGGTGCCCAGCAGCGTGGTGTTGTCGTAGAACTCCACCTTGCTGATCGTCGCGCCGTCGGCGGCCGCGGCGGTCGCCGCGAGCGGGACGGCGTCGCCCTGGGTGTAGACGGCGCCCGCCGCGGGGCTGGTCAGCACCGTGATCGGTGGCTGGTGCGCGCCGACGCAGGTGGTGCCGTTGACGGCGAAGGACGTCGGGGCGGCGTTGGTGCCGCTGTAGGTGAACTGCGCGCCGGTGGAGACCGCGGCACCGGCCGCGATGGTCCCGTTGTAGCTCGCGTTGTTCACCGTGATCGCCTGACCGGACTGGGACCAGGTGCCGTTCCAGCCGTTGGTCAGCTTCTGGTTGCCCGTGTAGGCGTACGTGAGGTTCCAGCCGCTGATGGCGTCCGTACCGCGGTTGGTGATCGTCACGTCCGTGGTGAAGCCGGAGCCCCAGTCGTTCGTCTTGTAGTCGACGCTGCACTGAACTGCGGCTGCCTGTGCGGGAGTTGAAGCCGCGCTCAGCATCGCGAACGGCAGGGCCAGGGCGGCCGCGACAGCCGTCCATAAGCGCCGGGCAGCCCGGCGTCTCCTTCTCGGTGCCATGTGCTGGTTCCTCCTTGCGGCTCGGAGAAGTCAAGGCTTGAACCAGTGGGAGCGCTCCCATAGTGGGGAGGAGGGTGTGAGGGGTCAAGGTGCTTGAAGAGTCGAAAAGATTCGATGAAAGTGGTTGAGGGAAAGTCAAGTGACTCCTCTGTTCTTTGCCGTCACTTGGCGCTAGCTTCGTGAGCACCAGTGGGAGCGATTCCATCAGTCGACGCGTCCGTCACGACGCGCTGATCTGCAAGGAGTCGCTCATGCGACACCCCCCGCGTTCAGTACTTTTAGTCGTCGCCGGCGCCGTGACCCTGCTCGGGTCCGTGACGGTGCCGGCGGTCACGGCGTCGGGAGCCACCCCCGTCTGCGCAGTGGCGTACTCCGTCACCAGCCAGTGGGACACCGGCTTCCAGGGTGCTGTGACGATCACCAACAACAGTGCGGCCATGAGCGGTTGGAGCCTGAGCTTCGACTTCGCGAGCGGCCAGAAACTGAACCAGGGCTGGAACGCCAAGTGGTCCCAGTCCGGTACGACGGTGACGGCGGCCAACGAGAGCTACAACGGCGCGCTCGCCACCGGCGCGAGCGTCAGCGCCGGCTTCCTCGGCACCTGGTCTGGGAGCAACCCGGTACCGGCCTCGTTCAAGCTCAACGGCACCACGTGCAACGTCGACGCGGACCCCTCGCCCACGCCGACACCCACACCGACGCCCACGCCCACCGATCCACCGGGTACGGGCGACGGTGCGCCGCCGGCCCTCAAGGTCTCCGGGAACAAGCTCGTGGACGCCGACGGCACCACCCGTCGTCTGCTCGGCGTCAACCGTTCCGGCGGCGAGTTCATGTGCGTGCAGGGCCGCGGCATCTGGGACGGTCCGGTCGACGACGCCTCGGTCAAGGCGATCGCCGACTGGAAGGCCAACACGGTCCGCATTCCGCTGAACGAGGAGTGCTGGCTCGGTCTGTCCAACATCGACTCGGCCTATTCGGGCGCCCATTACATCAACGCCGTCAAGGACCTGGTGGCGAAGGTGAAGGCGCACGGCATGACGCCGCTGGTCGAACTGCACTGGACCTACGGGCAGTACACCGGGAACTCGGCGGGCTGCTCCGACGTGCACGCCAGTTGCCAGAAGCCGATGCCCGACATGCAGTACACCCCGTCCTTCTGGACGTCGGTGGCCAACACCTTCAAGGACGATCCGACCGTCGTCTTCGACCTGTTCAACGAGCCCTACCCGGACCGCGCGACCGCCACGACCACCCAGGCGTGGCAGTGCTGGCGGGACGGCGGCACCTGCTCCGGCATCGGCTATGAGGTCGCCGGTATGCAGGATCTCGTCGACGCCGTGCGCGGCAGCGGGGCGAGGAACCTGATCCTGGCCGGCGGGATCGCGTACTCGAACGACCTGAGCCAGTGGCTCACGTACAAGCCGACCGACCCGGCGGGCAATCTCGCCGCCGCCTGGCATGTGTACAACTTCAACACCTGTGCAAGCGAGAGCTGCTGGAACTCGACGCTCGCCCCGGTGGCGGCCCAAGTGCCGCTGGTCGCCGGGGAGATCGGCGAGAACACCTGTGGTCACTCCTTCGTCGACCAGGTCATGAAGTGGTTCGACGACCGTGGTCTGTCCTATCTGGGATGGACCTGGAACACCTGGGACTGCTCGTCCGGTCCCTCACTCATCTCCAACTACGACGGGACCCCCACGTCGTATGGCATCGGGCTGCGTGACCATCTGCGCGCCCTGAACGGCTGACACCCGCAACCGAGAGGGATACCCGCACTCATGAGTCGTACGAGAACCGCGCTCCTCGCTGCCCTGGCGCTGGTCGCCGGGGCCTCCGGGACGGCGCTCGCCGTGGTCCCGGGAGACGTCGGCATCGCCGCCATCCCCTGCACCGTGGACTACAAGATCCAGAACGACTGGGGCTCCGGCTTCACCGCCGCCGTGACCATCACCAACAACGGGGCCGCCAAGACCAGTTGGGCGGTCAAGTGGGCGTACGCCGGGAACCAGAAGGTGACCAACGGCTGGAACGCCAAGATCACCCAGAGCGGGACGGCCGTCACCGCGCTCAACGAGAGCTACAACGGCACGCTCGCCACCGGCGGTTCGACCAGCTTCGGCTTCCAGGGCACCTACAGCGGCACCAACGCGATCCCGACGAGCTTCACTCTCGACGGGGTGGCCTGCAACGTCGACGACGGCGGCACCGACCCCACGGATCCCACCGACCCGACCGATCCCGGAACCGGCACCCGCGTCGACAATCCCTACAGCGGCGCCAAGGTGTACGTGAACCCGGAGTGGTCCGCACATGCTGCCGCCGAGACCGGCGGCAGCCGGATCTCCAACCAGCCGACCGGTGTCTGGCTGGACCGGATCGCCGCCATCAACGGCGTGAACGGCGGCATGAGCCTGCGCGACCACCTCGACGAGGCGCTGCGGCAGAAGGGCTCCGGCGAACTCGTCGTCCAGTTCGTGATCTACAACCTGCCCGGCCGGGACTGCTCCGCCCTCGCCTCCAACGGCGAGCTCGGCCCGACGGAGATCGACAAGTACAAGACGCAGTACATCGACCCGATCGCAGCGATCTTCGCCGACCCCAAGTACGCCTCGCTGCGCATCGTCACCACCGTCGAGATCGACTCGCTGCCCAACCTCGTCACCAACACCGGCAGCCGTCCGACGGCCACCCCGCAGTGCGACGTGATGAAGGCCAACGGCAACTACCAGAAGGGCGTGGGCTATGCCCTCAACAAGCTCGGTGACGTGGCCAACGTCTACAACTACATCGACGCCGGCCACCACGGCTGGCTCGGCTGGGACGACAACTTCGCCCCCAGCGCGGCCATCATGAAGGAGGCGGCCACCACCGAGGGCGCCACCGTCAACGACGTCCACGGCTTCATCACCAACACGGCCAACTACAGCGCCCTGAAGGAGAACAACTTCACCATCAACGACACCGTCGCCGGCAAGTCCGTCCGCGAGTCCAAGTGGGTCGACTGGAACCGGTACACGGACGAGCTGTCGTACGCCCAGGCGTTCCGGAACCAGCTGGTCTCGGCCGGCTTCAACTCCAACATCGGCATGCTGATCGACACCTCCCGCAACGGCTGGGGCGGCACCGCGCGGCCCACCGGGCCGGGTGCGACGACCAGTGTGGACACCTATGTCGACGGGGGTCGCTATGACCGCCGTATCCACGTCGGCAACTGGTGCAACCAGTCCGGAGCGGGCCTCGGTGAGCGGCCGCAGGCCAGCCCCGCGGCCGGGATCGACGCCTACGTGTGGATCAAGCCGCCGGGGGAGTCCGATGGGGCTAGCTCCGCCATTCCGAACGACGAGGGCAAGGGCTTCGACCGGATGTGCGACCCGACGTATACGGGTAACCCCCGCAACGGGAACAACCTGTCCGGGGCGCTGGCCAATGCGCCGCTGTCCGGGCACTGGTTCTCCGCGCAGTTCCAGCAGTTGATGACCAACGCGTACCCGCCGTTGTCGTAACGGTGTGATGGCGACTGCCGGTTGACTGTGGTTGATCGCGCAGTGCCCCGCGCCCCTGACGGGGCGCGGAACGCCGCCGGGGTCTGTCAGTTCTCCTCTGACAGGCCCCGGCGGATCGCGAATTCCACCGGTGAGTAGTTGGCGTCTGTCCGTTCCAGTTCATGTGGGACCGCTGACATCAGCGGGGGCTGAGCCATGAAGCGGGGCCTCGTGCCGTGGTGCGGCTGGGCCGCGTGGACCAGGAAGGGGTGGCAGAGGTAGACGTCGCCGGGGCGGCCGGTGGCGTGGGCGACCGGGCGGTGGGCTGAAGCCTCCGCGACCTTCGGACCCAGCTCCAGGAAGGAGGCGCCCTCTTCGCCGTACGGCTCCAGCACGCGCGGTACGTCGAGATGGGAGCCCACCCGGATACGGGTCGGGGCGTCCGCCTCGGTGACCTCGCTGAAGAGGAACAGCATCAGCAGGGAGCGGTCCCTGGAGCGCAGGTTCGTGTGGGGCAGTCGGGCGCCCTCGGGGACGTAGCTGCCCTCGATGTGCCAGCCCGCGTCGTCCGGTTCCTCCTCGTGCGGGAACCGCAGAGGGAAGCTGCCCAGGGAGTAGCGCGACTGCCAGCGGCCCTCGCCGGTCAGTACGTCGAACGCCTCATGCAGCACAGGGGAGTTGACGGCCGCCGCGAACGGGCCCTGCGCCATGTCGGCGACCCACACCACCGGGTCCTTCCAGGTGGCCGGGTCCTCGGCGTCGTACCCCGTCTCCCGCCACAGCAGCCGGCCGCAGTGTTCGGCGACCCGTGGCGGAAAGGCGCCCTCGATCTTCACGAACCCGTCTTCGAGGAATTGCTCCACCATCGTGTCGTCCATGCGGCCATCCTGGGCTCACCCGAGGATCATGCGCATCTCATTTTTTGCCGCACCGGCAACAGCGGTGGCCTCCGCGCGGTGCGTCGGCGCACGCTGGCAGCACCCGGACGAGAGGCTGACCACCATGGCGCACGATCACCACGACGAGCACGGCCACCACGACCAGCACGGTCACGACAAGCAGCACGGCCACGACAAGCGGGACGGTCACGAGAAGCGGCACGGCCACCACCACGACCACACGGACATCGACTGGGCCGAGATGGCCCCGGTGATGGAGGAGCAGGCCGAGCTGTACGCGCCGCTGTACGAGCGGGCGGCCGCCTGGCTCGCCAAGCGGCAGACCGAGCCGGGGCTCGTCGTCGACGCGGGCAGCGGACCCGGGGTGGTCTCCTGTCTGCTCGCCGACACCTTCCCCGGCGCCCGGGTCGTCGCCGTCGACGGCTCCGAGCCGCTCCTTGAGCGGGCCCGCGACCGGGCCGGCCGGCTCGGTGTCGCGGACCGGTTCGGCACCCTCGCCGGTGAACTCCCGGGCGTACTGGCCGACTTGGACTACCCGGCCGACCTGCTCTGGGCCAGCTGGAGCCTGCATCACCTCGGCGACCAGAAGGCGGCCCTCGCCGCGTTCGCCGACAGGCTCGCCCCCGGCGGCACACTGGCGCTCCTCGAGGGCAGCCTGCCCACCCGGTACCTGCCCCGCGACATCGGCATCGGCCGCCCGGGACTCCAGGCCCGCCTCGACGCGCTGCACGAGGACTGGTTCACCGAGATGCGGGCCGCGCTGCCCGGCACCGTGGACGTGGTCGAGGACTGGCCCGCGCTGCTCACCTCCGTCGGCCTGCGGCACACCGGCACCCGCAGCTTCCTGCTCGACCTGCCCGCCCCGACCACGGACCGGGCCCGCCACGTCGCCGTCGCCACGCTCTCCCGGATCCGCGACGCCGTCGGCGAGCGCCTCGACGCCGAGGACCGCGCCACCCTCGACCGGCTCCTCGACCCCGACGACAAGGCGAGCATCCACCATCGCCCGGACGTCTTCTTCCTGGCGGCCCGCACGGTGCACACCGCGGTACGCGGCGTCTGACGCCCGGCGGCGAGCTTCGGCCAAGTGCCGTGCGGTCGGCGGCACTTGACTTCGAGAGCGCTCCAACTGATCTACTCCCCGGCATCCGCACCGCAATGGCCGCGGCGGCGGGACCAGACCACAGGGGGTAACCATGACCGAGTCTCCGGTCGCGCTCATCACCGGCGGCGGCAGCGGCATCGGCGCCGCCGTCGCCCGGCAACTGCTCGCCGCCGGACACCGCGTGGCCGTCACCGGGCGCGGGGAGGAGCGGCTGCGGGGCTTCGCCGAGGAGCTCGGGAATCCGGACGGGCTGCTGACGCTCGTCGGCAACGCGGCGGAGTACGACAGTGTGCGGTCGGCGGTCGACCGTACACTCAAGGAATACGGTCGACTGGATACAGTCGTCAGCAACGCTGGCTTCGCCACCCACGACTCCGTCGCCGACGGCGACCCCGCCGGCTGGACCGAGATGGTGCTGACCAACGTCCTCGGCCCGGCGCTGCTCATCCGCGCCTCCGTCGACGCCCTCAAGGAGTCCCGGGGCCGGATCGTGCTGGTCGGGAGCGTCGCCGGGTTCGTGCCCACGCCCGGCAACATCTACGGCGCCACGAAGTGGGCGGTGACCGGCCTCGCCGAGAACACCCGGCGTCAGGTCACCGAGTGGGGCATCGGGGTCACCCTCGTCGCCCCCGGCCGGGTCGAGACCCCGTTCTGGGACAGCTACGGCAGCCTCCCGCCCGGCCATCTCCTCACCGCCGACCAGCTCGCCGACTCGATCGTGTGGGCCATCCGGCAGCCCGAGGGCGTCGACGTCAACACCGTCGTCGTACGGCCGATCGGGCAGCCCAACTGACGTCCCCGGACGCACGGGCGGGGCCGGCGCCGATGTGTGGGTGATGCATGGACCGTCGGGGCGCGGGTACGCGGGCGATCGCCGCACCCGCACCCGTCGCGAGGACCCCGCTCAGTGACCCGTACCGACACCGCCCGAGACCACCGAGCACGCCCACGCTGCCCGGTGGTCCACGTGCCGGGCAGGCGGTCGCGGCCGTGACGCTGGCCGTGTCGCCGGTGTGCATCGAGCTGTCCGGCGCCGACGCGGGTACGGCCTCGGTGTACCGGTGTCTGCTCGCCCTGCCCGCGCTGGTGCTGCTGGTCGTCCCGGAGTACCGGCGCGAAGGGCCGCCGCCCCGGCGGCAGTTGGTGTATGGGCTGGTGGGCGGGGTGCTCTTCGCCGGTGACATGCTGCTGTGGACCAGGGCGATCACCGAGGTGGGCGCCGGTCTTTCGACCGTGCTGGTCAATGTGCAGGTCGTGCTGGTGCCGCTGCTGGCCTGGGCCGTGGACCGCGAGCATGTGCCGCGCCGGTTCCTGCTGTGGCTGCCTGTGCTCGGCGCCGGAGTGGTGCTCACCGGCGGACTGTTCGAGCGGGGCGCGAGCGGCAGCGACCCGGCCGCGGGCACCCTCCACGCGATCCTGGCGGCCCTCAGCTACTCCGGCTTCCTCTTCCTGCTGCGCCGCGGCGGCTTCCACGGCCATGTCCGTACGACGTACACCGCCGTGGTCCTCGCGGCGACCCTCGCCTCCGCCCTCGGCGGCTGGGCCTGGCACGCCTTCGACCCCACGCCGTCCCGGACCGCCCTCGGCTGGCTCGCCCTCGCGGCGCTGACCAGCGGGATCATCGGCTGGCTGATGGTCGCCGTCTACTCGCCCCGCCTGCCCAGCCACGTCGGCGCGGTCCTGCTGCTGCTCACACCGGTCGGGGCGCTGGCCCTCGGCGCGCTGGTGCTGGGGGAGCGGCCGACCCTCGCGCAGTGGGCGGGCTGTGCGCTGATCCTGGTCAGCGCGTACGCGACGGTGACCGGCCGAAGGGACGCCCCGCCGCTGCGGAGCGCCCCTCGCGACCGTTAGCCGATGTGGGCGACTAGCCGATGTGCACGACTTCGCAGCCGGTGACCACGTCGTTGCGCTCGACCCAGCAGGTGTCGTTACCGGCGTAGCCCCGGACGATGTCGGCCTCGCCGTCCTGGGCGTAGATGGTGTCGTCCCCGGCGCTGCCCCTGAGGAGGTCCTTGCCCGGGCCGCCCCTCAGGACGTCATTGCCCCAGTTCAGCGTGAAGCGGCTGCCGTCGCCGCCGTCCACGGTGTCGTTGCCCCCGTTGCCCTGGACGGAGTCGTTGCCCGCGTTCCCCCGCACCCGGTCGGCGCCCCCGTACCCCCTGACGTCGTCCGCTCCGATACCGCCCGCTGCCAGGTCGTCGCCCTCGCCCGCGAGCAGGGTGTCCCTGCCGGTGCCTCCGCAGATCACGTCCGCGTTGCCGCCCGTGTCCACCTGGTCGTTCCCGGCCAGCACGTTCACGACATCCTTCGTCGCGCCGGTGTTGACGGTGTCCGCCCCGGCGCCGCCCCACACCGTGGAGACGGTGCCCATGCACAGTGGCGGCGCGGCCGCCGTCTCCGCGTGGGCCGCGATCACCGAGCCGGTGAGCAGCGCGACGGCCGCGCAGGCCACGGTGACGGTCCGGGTTCGTGTTCGTGTGCTCATCGCTGTACCCCGTTCGTGGTTCGGATGCTTCGCCGACCACGATGAACTCGCCCGGCGCAGGCGGCCATTCGTCATTTGGCGAATCCCCGGGGCCCTCGGCGGTACCGTCGAAGGAGGTTGGCGAGAGGAGGCGGTCATGGGCCGTCACTCGGTCACGGCACGGGATCTGCGAGCGATGTTCGACGTCCTCGACGAGGCCCGGCACGACGACGGCGACGAGTTCCCGCCCCGCAGCCTGCTGCGCGGGCTCGGGCGGCTGATTCCGTGCGACGTGGCGGGGTTCGACGAGTGCGACATCCCCACCCGCCGCTATCTGTACGCCCAGGAGGAGCTGTACGCGGGCGACTACGGAGATCCGAACACCGATGCCTACTGGCGCTGGCGGCACCAGCACCCGCACTGCCGACTGGCCGAGCAGAGCTGCGGTCGCCTCGAAGTGGCCCAGAACCTGGACTACCAGTCCGCAAGGGAGATACGGAACCAGGCTTTCTACACCGAGTATCTGAGGCCGGTCGTCAACACGATCTTCGTGATGCTGCCCAGCGCGCCCGGCCGCGTCCGCTCGTACAACTTCTCCCGTGAGGACGCACGCCGCTTCAGCGAACGCGACCGCCTCGTACTGGAGTTGCTCCGCCCCCACCTGTACGCCGTCTACCGGGAAGCAGCCTCGCGGCGACAGGCCCCGGTGCGGCTCACCGTCCGCGAACTCGACGTCATGCGGGCCGTCGCCGACGGGCTCAGCACCGAGGCGATCGCCCGGCAGTTCACGGTGGCGCCCAGCACCGTCCGCAAACACCTGGAGAACACCTTCCGCAAGCTCGGCGTCTCCAGCCGTACCGCCGCCCTCGCCCGCCTGTTCCCCGAGCCCGACACGGGGACATGACGAAGGCCCGGGCGGCGCATCCGCCACCCGGGCCCCGAAAAGCCGTGCCGTCAGACCGAGTTGGACTCAGGCCATGTCCAACTCAGGCCGCGTTGAACGTCGACGGGTCCGGGCCCAGTCGTCGGTCCTCGTTGAGCGCGCTGATCGCCGCCAGGTCCTCGGTGTCCAGGCTGAAGTCGAAGACCTCGATGTTCTCCTTGATCCGGGACGGGGTCACGGACTTGGGGATCACGACATTGCCGAGCTGGAGGTGCCAGCGCAGGACGACCTGCGCCGGGGTGCGCCCGTGCTTCTGGGCGATGGCCACGACCGCGGGGACCTCCAGGAGACCCTTGCCGGAGCCGAGCGGCGACCAGGCCTCGGTGGCGATGCCCTGCTCCGCGTGGTACTCGCGGGCCGCGTGCTGCTGGAGGTGCGGGTGCAGCTCGATCTGGTCGACGGCCGGGATGACGGACGTCTCGGCGATCAGCCGCTCGAGGTGCGCGGGCTCGAAGTTGGACACGCCGATGGCACGGATACGGCCGTCGGCATGCAGCTTCTCGAACGCCTTGTACGAATCGACGTACAGGTCACGCTCAGGAGTGGGCCAGTGGATCAGGTACAGGTCCACGTACTCCAGGCCCAGCTTCTCCAACGAGGTGTCGAAGGCGCGCAGCGTGGAGTCGTAACCCTGGTCGCTGTTCCAGAGCTTGGTGGTGACGAAAATGTCCTCGCGGGGCAGGCCGGAGGCGGCGATGGCCTTGCCGGTGCCCTCTTCGTTGCCGTAGATCGCCGCTGTGTCGATGCTGCGGTACCCGGCCTCCAGAGCGGTGCTGACCGCCCGCTCGGCCTCGTCGTCCGGCACCTGCCAGACTCCGAACCCCAGCTGGGGCATCTCCACGCCGTTGTTGAGGATGATCGGGGGGACCTTGCTGCTCACGAGCTCTTGATCCTTACGGTTGTCGACAGGTGGTACTCCCATCGTCAACGATCAACAGCCTTCATGCATTCCTGACCGCGGAATCCGCCTGGATCCCACGTAATCCGCCGTGATCTGCTGGAATCTGCCGGAATCTGCTGCAAACGGCCTTACGCCCGGTACAGGGCCTCGACCTCGCCCGAGTACGTCGTCTCGATCGCCTTGCGCTTCAGCTTCAGCGACGGGGTGAGCAGCCCGTGCTCCTCGGTGAACGGCTGGGCGAGTATGCGGAACGTCCGGATCGACTCGGCCTGCGAGACCAGGGTGTTGGCGGCGACCACCGCCCGCCGCACCTCCGTCTCCAGATCTGCGTCCCGCACCAGCTCGGCCGCCGTCATCCGCGGCTTCGCGCGCATCGCGAGCCAGTGCTCGACGGCCTCCTGGTCGAGGGTGACCAGGGCGGCGATGTAGGGGCGGTCGTTGCCGACGACGATGCACTGGGCGACCAGCGGATGGTCCCGGACCCGCTCCTCCAGCAGGCCGGGCGCCACGCTCTTGCCGCCGGAGGTGACCAGGATCTCCTTCTTGCGGCCGGTGATGGTGAGGAAGCCGTCCTCGTCGAGGGAGCCCAGGTCGCCGGTGGCGAGCCAGCCGTCGTGGAGGGTCTCGTCGGTGGCCTTCTGGTTGTTGAGATAGCCCTGGAAGATGTTGGGGCCGTGCAGCCAGATCTCCCCGTCGTCCGCGATGTGCACGGTGACTCCCGGGATGGGCTGTCCGACCGAGCCGTAGCGGGTGCGGCCGGGCGGGTTGGCGGTCGCGGCCGCCGTCGACTCGGTGAGCCCGTATCCCTCGTAGATCTGTACGCCCGCGCCCGCGAAGAACAGGCCGAGCCGGCGGTCCATCGCCGAGCCGCCCGACATCGCGTTGCGGATCCGGCCGCCCATCGCGGCCCGCACCTTGGCGTAGACGAGCTTGTCGAAGAGCTGGTGCTGCACGCGTAGACCCGCCGAAGGGCCGGGCCCGATGCCCCAGGCCTTGGCCTCGATGGCCTCCGCGTACTTGACCGCGATCTCCACGGCCTTCTCGAAGGGCCCGGCCTTGCCCTCCTTCTCCGCTTTGCGGCGGGCGGCGTTGAAGACCTTCTCGAAGATGTAGGGCACCGCGAGGATGAACGTCGGCCGAAACGCGGCGAGGTCCGGCAGCAGGGCGGCGGCGTTCAGGTTCGGCTGATGGCCGAAGCGGACCCCGCGGCTGATCGCGGCGACCTCCACCATCCGCCCGAAGACATGCGCGAGCGGCAGGAAGAGCAGGGTCGCCGCCTCGTCGCCCTTCTTGGAGTGGAACACCGGCTCCCAGTGCTCGGCGACCGTGTCCGCCTCCCACATGAAGCTGCCGTGGGTGATGACACAGCCCTTGGGGCGGCCCGTGGTGCCCGAGGTGTAGATGATCGTGGCGACCGAGTCGGGAGTGACCGCCTGCCGGTGCCGGTGGACGACTTCGTCGTCGAGGGCGGCGCCCGCGTCGTACAGCTCGTGCACGGCGTCGGCGTCCAGCTGCCACAGCTGATGGAGCTGCGGCAGCCGGTCGATGACGGTGGCGATCGTCATCGCGTGGTCCTCGTGCTCCACGATCGCGGCCGTGCACTCGGCGTCGTACAGCATCCAGAAACACTGCTCGGCCGAGGAGGTGGGATAGATCGGCACCACCTGGGCGCCGATCGTCCACAGGGCGTAGTCGAAGAGGGTCCACTCGTAGCGGGTGCGGGACATGATCGCGACCCGGTCGCCGAACCGGATGCCCCGGGCGAGCAGCCCCTTGGCGAGGGCGAGCACCTCGTCCCGGAACTCCGCGGAGGAGACGTCCCGCCACTCGCCCTGCTCGTCCTTGCGGCCGAGCGCGATGTGGTGCGGGTCCTCCTGGGCACGCTGGAAGACGACGTCGGCCAGACCGCCCACAGGGGCCGGCAACGCCAACGGAGGGTTGGTGAACTCGCGCAAACCCCGCTCCCCGCTCCCTGGTCCCCGCTTTCGGTGACGCTCCGCACGCTCCGCTCAGCGCCGTGAAAGCTACCCCACCCGGCGGCGGGGCGGGAGGGGGGCCGGTTCCGGGCGATGTTCGGGTCGGCACAGGTCAGCGCAGGAAAATGCGCTCACATGGGGAAGGGTCGGACAGAAAACTGACGGTTGAGTAAGTTTCGGTCCCGTAATCTCCACCGAATCTGTACGACCCGACTACGGCCCGGGCCCGCTGGTGGAATGATCAGTTCCGCTGCGCTGCCGTCCTCTCTGTCAGCGTCCCGGCGCCCGAATCCGTCACACCCGGGCCGCCCGCCCTCGGCGTCCGGACCAGGGCGAGGACCAGCACCCCGCCCACCGTCGCCACCAGCCCCGCGACCACCGCCGCGGTGTTGAGCCCCGACGCGAACGCCGACCGCAGCACCTGCTCCGGGAACGCCCCGCTCAACTCCCCGGCGCCGCCGCCCGCGAGCGCGTGCGCCGCGTCGCGCGGCAGCGTGTCCCGCATCCGCGACGTCAGCGCCGTACCGAACACGGCGATCCCGAGCGCGTACCCCAGCTGCCGGAACGTGTTCACCGCACCGCCCGCCATCCCCGCCCGCTCGGGCGGTACGACGGCCAGCGCGGCCCCCGCGATCCCGGGCGCCACCAAACCCGTACCGAAGCCCACCAGCAGCAGCCCCGGCACCAGCGCGCCCGCGCCCGAGCCGGCGTCCAGCACCGCCATGCAGAACTGCCCGGAACCGATCAGCAGCAGCCCGCCCCCGACGGTGATCCGGGACGGCACCCCGTGCAGCAGCCGCCCGCCCACCGCCGACACCACGAACGCCGCCAGCGACAGCCACAGGAAGACCAGCCCGCCGCGCACCGGACTCATCCCCAGCACGGTCTGCAACCAGATCGACGTGTACGCCATCACGCCGAACGCCGCCCCGGTGAAAGCGAGCGCCCCCGCCATCACCCCGGCGAACGCCGGCACCCGGAACAGCCGCAGATCGATCAGCGGATCCGCCACCCGCCGCTCCACCAGCACGAAGCAGACCAGCGCCAGCGCCGCGAGCGCGAAGGCGGCGAGGGTGCCGGAAGCGGCCCAGCCGTGCGAACCCGCCCGCACCGCCCCGTACGTCACCCCGCCCGCGAAGCCCGCGAACGTCACCGTTCCCGCCCAGTCGACCCGGCGCCCGCGCGGACCCCGCGACTCCGGCACCACCTTCAGGGTCAGCCACACCGCGACCACGCTCACCGGCAGATTGACGTAGAAGATCCACCGCCAGCCCGGCCCCTCGGTCAGCAGCCCGCCCAGCACCGGACCGACCGCGGCCGCCGCGCCGCTCACCGCGCCCCACACACCGAGCGCCACCGAGCGCCGCCTGCCCTGATAGACCGAGCCCAACAACGGCAGCGTCGTCGCGAGCGTCGCCGCCGCGCCCACCCCTTGCGACACCCGCGCGGCGACCAGGGTCCCCGGCCCCGAGGCGACACCGCACAGCAGTGAGGACGCCGCGAACAGCGCCACGCCCGTCACATGCACCCGCCGGTGCCCGATCACATCACCGGCGGCCCCGATTCCGAGCAGCAGCGCGGCCAGTGCCAGCGCGTACCCGTCCATCACCCACTGCAGATCACTCAGCGACGCGTTCAGCGACCGCGCCATGCCCGGCAGCGCGACGACCGCGATCGTCACGTCCAGCAACAACATGAACGTGCCCAAGCACACCGCTGTGAGCGGCCCCCATGTACGCATGTCCTCTACTCCTTCTGTAGTGGAGTGCGTATGCCTGCGTACGATGGGCGCCTCGCGGCCGATCACAACCGAACGAGCGGACCAGGCGACCGAATCCGACAGGAGACTGCGTCATGGAGATGGAATCCGACATCTTCGACCGGCTCGACCTGCAACTGCTCGACGCCCTGGAGGTCAACGCCCGCGCCTCCTTCGCCCGGCTCGGGGAAGTGCTGGGCGTCTCCGACCAGACCGTCGCGCGCCGCTACCGACGGCTGTGCGCGGAGGGGGGCCTGCGGATCGTGGCCGTGCGCGACGCCGAACGCCTCGGCCAGGACCAGTGGACGATGCGGCTGCGCTGTGTCCCGGACAGCGCCCAGGCGATCGCCGACGCCCTCGCCAGACGGCCCGACACCAACTGGATCGGCATCGCCTCCGGCGGCACCGAGGTCATCTTCGGCACCCGGCCGCGCAGCCCCGGCGACCGCGACGACCTGCTGCTCGGCAAACTGCCGCGCACCCCGCGCGTCCTGGAGATCCGCGCCCACCAGATGCTGCACCGCTTCTACGGCGGGCCGACGGGGTGGCTGAGCAAGTTCGCCGTGCTGACGGCGGAGCAGAAGGAGGCCCTGCGGCCCGGCCCCGTCGCCACGGAGGGCCCGGCGCGCATCGACCCGGAGGACGAACCGCTGGTGACCGCGCTGGAACGGGACGGGCGGGCCACCTATCCCGAGCTCCAACGCGCCACCGGGCGCTCCGAGTCCGCCGTCAAACGCCGCCTCGCCGCGCTGCTCGCCTCGGGGGCCGTGTACGTCGACGTGGAGTACCACTCCGAGACGATCGGCTATCCCCTCGCCGCGGTCCTGTGGATCACCACCGCCCCGGCCGCCCTGCGGTCCGTCGGCGAGGCCCTCGCCGCCCACGACGAGATCGCGCACGCCTCGGCGACCGCCGGGCCGTGCAGCATCGTCGCAACGGCGGTCGTGCGGAACACGGCGCATCTCTACGCCTACCTCAGCGGGCCGCTCGGGCGGCTGGAGGGGGTGCGGCACGTGGAGTCGTCGGTGTTCCTGCGGCGGGTCAAGCAGCTGACGTATCCGGTGCCGGTGCGTTGAGTGTCGTCCGCTGCGCCGTTGTGGCCAGTCGCGCCCACGCGGCGGAGCCGCATAGTGATACAGCCCCGCGCCCCTATCGGCGTTGCACTTACCGTCTGTGCAAACGGTCGCCGCCCGCCAGGATCGCCGCCGCCAGCGCGTCCGCCGCCTCCTGGGCCGCCGTACGCCTGTGGCCGTGCACCAGTACGAAGTCCACCTGGCCCAGTTCCGGCAGGCCCGCCCGGTCCGGCATACGGACCAGGCCCGGTGGTACCAGGCCCCGTGAGTGGGCCATCACGCCCAGGCCCGCCCTTGCCGCCGCGATCAGGCCGTTGAGGCTGCCGCTCGTGCAGACGATGCGCCACTCGCGGCCCTGGCGTTCCAGGGACTCCAGGGCGAGGGCGCGGGTGATGCCGGGTGGGGGGTAGACGATCAGCGGGACCGGGCGCTCGGGGTCCAGGCGGAGGCGTTCCGCGCCGATCCAGACCAGCTTGTCGTGCCAGACCAGCTCGCCGCGCGGATCCTCGGCCCGCCGCTTCGCCAGCACCAGGTCCAGCTTTCCGGCCGCCAACTGCTCGTGCAGGGTGCCCGAGAGCTCGACGGTCAGTTCCAGGTCGACCTCGGGGTGGTCGGAGCGGAAGCCCTCCAGGATCTCCGGCAGGCGGGTGAGGACGAAATCCTCCGACGCCCCGAAGCGCAGGCGGCCGCGGAGCCGGGTACCCGTGAAAAATGCCGACGCCTGTTCGTGCACCTCCAGGATCCGGCGCGCGAAGCCGAGCATCGCCTCGCCGTCCTCCGTGAGCTCCACGGAATGCGTGTCCCGGGTGAACAACTGCCGCCCGGCCGCGTCCTCCAGACGCCGTACATGCTGACTGACGGTCGACTGACGCAGCCCGAGCCGCCGGGCGGCCTGCGTGAAGCTCAGCGTCTGGGCCACCGCCAGAAACGTACGCAACTGGGACGGGTCGTACATGCCCCGCAGCTTATCGCGGAACGTGATGACAGTCAGAGCCGTATGCCGGATTCCCGATCGCGAGCCGGAGGAGGACGATGAAGGGGGGTCCTGCGGCCCCGGTACCACCCGACAGACACCAGCTAGATGGAGCACCGTGAAACGCCTGCGTTGGCCGAGTTGGATGCCGATCGACCCGTACATCCTGCTGCTCCTGGGAACGGTGGGCCTCGCCGCCCTCCTCCCGGCGCGCGGGACGGGTGCGGACGTCGCCTCCGGCGCCTCCACCGCCGCGATCGCCTTCCTCTTCTTCCTCTACGGCGCCCGCCTGTCCACCCGTGAGGCACTGGACGGACTCAAGCACTGGCGGCTCCATGTCACCGTCCTGGCCTGTACGTTCCTCGTCTTCCCGCTGCTGGGGATGGCCGCCCGCGGACTCGTCCCGGTCCTGCTGACCCAGCCGCTCTACCAGGGCCTGCTCTTCCTCACCCTCGTCCCCTCGACCATCCAGTCGTCGATCGCCTTCACCTCCATGGCCCGCGGCAACGTGCCCGCCGCGATCTGCGCCGGCTCCTTCTCCTCGCTGGTCGGCATCGTCATCACCCCGCTGCTCGCGGCCGCCCTGCTGGGCAGCAGCGCGGGCGGCTTCTCGGCCGACTCGCTCGTCGAGATCGTGCTGCAACTGCTGGTGCCGTTCGTGGCCGGGCAGCTGCTGCGCCGGTGGATCGGCGGGTTCATCACGCGCCACAAGAAGGTCCTCGGACTGGTCGACCGGGGCTCGATCCTCCTCGTCGTCTACACCGCGTTCAGCGAGGGCATGGTCCAGGGCATCTGGCACCAGGTCAGCCCGCTCCGGCTGGGCGGACTCCTCGTCGTCGAGGCCGTACTGCTCGCCGTGATGCTCGCGCTGACCTGGTACGGCGCCAAGGCGCTGCGCTTCGACCGCGAGGACCGGATCGCGATCCAGTTCGCGGGCTCGAAGAAGTCCCTCGCCTCCGGACTGCCCATGGCGAGCGTCCTGTTCGGCGCGCACGCCTCGCTGGCCGTGCTGCCGCTGATGCTCTTCCACCAGATGCAGCTGATGGTCTGCGCGGTGATCGCCAAGCGCCGCTCCCACGACCCGCTCCCCGCGGGCGAGGGCGAGGGAGCGGGTGAGGGGCCGGGAGCCGAGGTCAGCCCGTCCGCTTCAGGGTCAGCGTCACGAACCGCGGTCGGTACAGGGACACGTTCCGGTTGAGCTGGGCGGCCGCGGCGTTCGGCTCCAGCCAGTTGACGTCGTAGCTGAGCACGAGCCGCCCTTCGCCGCTCCCCTCGCCCGAGGCGCCGCCGGACACGGCGAGCTGGATCTGCGGGTTGTACGCCGCCACCTCGCCGTCCGGCAGCGCGGCGACGAAGTCCTTCGTCGGCCCGTGCCACGGCCCGGTGGGGGAGCAGGCCCAGTAGGAGGTGACGGTGGTCAGGCCCGCGGTGCCCGCCGCCATCGTGAACAGGACGTACGTCCCGTCCTTGCGCACCACGGAGAAGGCGCTGCCCACTCCGGTGCGCTTGCGCTCATCGCCGAGCACGCGCGCCGGGTGGGCGGCGGAGGTCCACTCGGAGCCGTTCCAGAACTGCCAGGCGGCGGGCTCATGGAGCCTGCCCACCGCCACCCGGGCCACATACGCCGACGACACCGGCCGCGAGGCCGCCTGCCCGTCGTCCCCGCCGAAGACGTACGTCCAACCGCCCTCCTCGACGATCGTCGTGCCGAACTGGACGCGCCGGGAGGCGTCGGGAACCAGCCGCTGGTCGAACACCGTGGTGATGGACTCGACCCGCAGATCGGGCAGCGAGAGCGTGGCGACCTCGGTGGCGGTGGGCATCCCGTAGATCCACGGCGCCGCCCCCGCCGTCCGCACCCACAGCAGCACCCGCACCACCTGCTCGTCCGACCCGGGCGAACGGGGCTCGACCGTCGCCGCGACCGGCCACCGCCACTGGTTCGGGCCCGGATCGGGGAAGAGCGGGGCGGGGAGAGTGGACTCCAGCCGGCCGTCGCGCATCAGCACCGCCGAGTTCCGCACCAGGGGGGCGGTGGTGTCCCGCCAGGCGAAGGACTCGCCGACCGGGTTCGGCGGGGCGTACACCTGGCCGAGGTAGGTGTCCGAGAACAGCCACAGCACCCGGCCGTCCGGCAGCCGCACCGAGTGGGTGCCGTCGCCGCCGGTCCAGTCGTCGGCGCGGGTGGCGTCGTCGCCGTAGCGGGCGAACTCGGAGGTGAGGCGGTCGTCGGTCGACCACGAGCCGACCGAATACGGTATACAGTCGCCCGAATCCGGTCGATCGTCGTCCTTCGGCAGAGCCGTGAGCAGCACGGCTCCGAGAACCAGGGCCAGCAACAGGCCGAGCCCCGTTCCCGTCCGCTGTCGTGCTCGTACGTCGTCGGGCACCCACGGGACGTTAGTGGCTGTCGCTCACCTGGTCCATGGGCAGCCAGAGGACGGTGTTCCGCGTCCGGGTGTCACCGCCGGCCAGTTCCTCGTCGCCGAGCGCCCGGTCCCAGACCCGGACGTCGTCGATCGCCCCGGTGAAGAACGCCCGGCCGTCCATGCGCTGCCCGATGTGCACACCGAACGGCGAGTTACGGCTGACCGAGCCCGGCACGTCCGCCGTACTGACCGCCGTACCGTCCAGGAACAAGGTCAGCCGCCCGCCGCCCCGCCGGAGCGCCAACCGGTGCCACGCGCCGTCGTTGTAGGCACCGCTCGTCCGCACGGAGGCCGACCGGGGCGCCGCGGCCCCGTCCCGGACCGTGATCAGCCCCTGCACGCGGTCGTTCGCGGGCTCGCCACGCAGCCACACCTGAGGCTGCGTAGTCCCGATCCCGCCCATCCACAACAGGGGCTGCTCCCCGGCCGTCGCGGAGTACCTGAACCACAGCGACGCCGTGAAGTCCCTTGTCCCGAGCGGCGGTTCGTCGCGATAGGGAAGGCGTACGGCGTCGTCGGCGCCGTCGAAGGACAGCGCGCCGCCGTGTACGCCCGCCGTCTCCTCCGCGCCGCCGAGCACGCTGGCGCGCCGCGCATACGGGGCCAGGTCGGCGGTGGTGGGGTCGGGGCCGCGGCGCCGGGCGAGCCAGTCCTCGGTGAAGCGGGCGAAGCGGATCTCGTCCCGGGCGTCGACCGCGCCGCCCTCGTAGAGCAGGCCGACGGTGTCGTGCCCGATGGGCGCCATGTCGGAGTAGCCCGACCAGTCCGCGGTGACGACCGTGCCGCGGTCGACACTGTCCCAGGTCCGGCCGCCGTCGTAGGAGGAGCGGACCATCATGGTCCGGCGCCGGTCCGGGTCGGCCGGGCAGGCCAGCAGGAGACGGCCGCCGAGGCGGACCATCGAGCCCTGCACCTGGGGTGTGTAGAGGTCCGGCAGCGCGCGGAACGGCGAGACGAAACTGTCGCCCCCGTCGCGGCTGACCGTCTGGCCGCGGTGCCCGAGGTCGGTGCCGTCCTGCTCCCGGCCGCTGACCAGGAGGGAGCCGTCGGCGCGCTCGACGAGGGTCAGTTCGGACGGCTTCTGACGGAAGGTGCCGTCGGCGGCGATCGGCCAGGAGTCGCGCGCGCCCACCCTCCAGTGGTCCCCGCCGTCGTCGCTCACGATCAGCGCGGCGTGGTTGGCGCTGACTCGACTGCCGTCCCAGGACTCGGTGTTGACGCCGAGCACCAGTCGCCCGGCGTGCCGGCCGCGGGTGAGCTGGACGCCGTGCACGGGCCCGGTGGCGTACCAGGAGTTCCACTCCGGCGGCAGGATCTCGTCGCTCAGATCGCGCGGCGCGGACCAGGTCAGACCGTCGTCGTCGCTGTACTGGAGACGCGGGGTGCGGTCGCACGGAATGTCGCAACTCCCGCTGTCCGTACGGCCCGTGTTGTACGTCTCGGCCAGCAGGATGCGGCCGGTCTCGCGGTCCACGACCGGCGCCGGGTTGCCGTGGGTGTCGCCGCCGCCGTCGTTGACCACCCGGAGCGGACCCCACGTGCGGCCGCCGTCCGTGGAGCGCTTGAGGACGATGTCGATGTCGGCGGCGTCACCGCAGTTGAGGACCCGGCCCTCCGCGAAGGCGAGCAGGGTGCCGTCCGTGCTCCGCACGATCGCCGGGATACGGAAACAGGCGTACCCGGGGTCCTGGGAGGCCTTGAAGAGGATCTGCTGCTCGAACGGCGGTGAGGTGACGGACGACCCCGGGGCGACGGATGCCGACGTGACGGGCGGTGGTGCGGCGGTCGGTCGGGCGTGTGCGGGGAGCGGGGAGACGAGGAGCGCCAAAAGGGTGACGGTGACGGTTCTCAGACGTGCGCGAAGCCTCGACGGCACGGTGCGACCTGCCCTTCATTCATCCGGACATCTGGACATCCCACGTCCAACGTGCACGTCACAGAGGCTAGTTGGGGTCTCCGACACCCCACAAGACGCGTGCGTTCACCCGTCGGCGGGGCACCAGGGGCAGGATCGGCAGAACGGCGGCGGTGGCGGGCGTGGTCGTGCCCGTGCCCGCTCTGCGGCAGACCAAGGCGTCCGGGTCGCTCGCCGGGACCTGGAGGGTGTAGCCGTCGGGGCAGGCGGGGCCCGGAACGCCCTGCGGGCCGGGGTCGCCCTTGTCGCCCTTGGGGCCCTGCACCCCCGGGGTCCCCTGGGTGCCGTCGACGCCCGCGGGGCCCACCGGTCCGGCGGAACCCTCGGCACCCGCGGGGCCCGGAGCGCCGGTATCCCCGGGCGCCCCGGTCTCGCCGGGCGAGCCTGACGGGCCTGACGGGCCGGGGGAGCCCTCCGGTCCCGGCGGCCCCGACGGACCGGGCTCGCCCCGCGGGCCCCGGGCGCCGGGTGCGCCGCCGGCCCCGGTCGCCCCGCGGTCGCCCTTCGCGCCCCGCTCGCCCGGCAACGATGCCGGCACCCGGATCCGGTCGATCAGGTCGTCGACCGCCTCGGACGGATCGGGCGCCGCCGGCGTGCCGCCGCCTGCCTCGACCTGGGCCCGCAGCTCCCGCACGTCCTGCGCCAGTGTGGACACGGCCTTGCCGCGCGCGTCCGCCTCCGCCTGCAACTCGTCGGCGCGGCGGTCCCCGGCGTCGATACGCGCCCACAGGATCACCGCGATCCCGCTCAGCGCGACCAGCACACAGACGAGGAAGACGCTGCGCCACCTCGGGGCGAGCAGTCGCTCGAAGCGAGTCCTCACGACGTACCTCCCAGTCGGTGGATGTCGAGCCTGAGCCGCGCGATCTCCGACTGGTCGGCGGTGTGCAGCGAGGTCAACTCGTCGATGCGCGAGTCACGTTCGGCGACCTGGCGTTCGAGCCGGTCGCGTTCCGTCTGGAGCTTCTCCGTCAGGCTGGAGTAGCCGCTCAGCGCGTTCTCCCCGCGCTTGCCCAGATAGGCCACGGCGGCTGCGCCCAGCACGCCCGCGGCCGCCAGTAACGAGCCGAGCAGGGTGGTGCCGGCATCCAAGTGACTGCCTCCTACCGGGACTACGGGCCGGTTCCGACAAGACACGGCCCGTTGAACTCACCGTCATCAACGAGCCACTTGCCGCCGGGGTGTGCCACGGGTGCCGACTCCGCCGGACGGGTGGTGGCAGGGCGTCAGGGCTGACGTCAGGTACGCGTAATGCCGAACGCGAGCTTTTCAGCGGCTTGTTGATCCGGATTTCCGGTACGGAGGGCTGATGACGGATAACGTTCCGTCATGACCGCACCCCTCGCCCTCGATGCGCGCAGCGCCCTCGTTCTCGTCGATCTGATGGACCGGATCGTCGCGCTGCCCCTGGAGCCCCGTAAGGGCACCGAAGTCCTGTCCGTCGCCGAGGAGTTGGCGGCCGTCTTCCGTGCGGCCGGTGCCCTTGTCGTGCTCATCCGCGTGGAGCGCCCCGGGGTCGCCGAACAGCCGCCCGGCAGCGACCTTGTGGCCGGGCTCGCGCAGGATGGCGACCTGGAGATCGTGAAGGGGACGATCGGCGGCTTCCAGGGCACCGGACTCGACGACCGCCTCCGCGAACTCGGCGTCACCACCCTGGTGTTCGGCGGCATTGCCACCAACCTCGGCGTGGAGTCCACCGCCCGCGCCGCCGCCGACCTCGGCTACGACCTGGTCTTCGTCGAGGACGCCATGGCCGCGTTCACCGCCGCCGAGCACGAGGCGTCCGTACGGCTGGACTTCCCGCGGCTGGGGTCGGTGGTGCGGGCGGCCGAGGTGGCCTTCGCGCGGGAGGGCTAGGGCCCGCGACGCCGGCACGCCGTCGGACAGGTGCAAGCGGACCCGGTGAAGTCGGCTGCGGTACGGCAGCGCCGTCAAGGGGCGCGGGACTGTATCGATGTGCGGCTTCGCCGCGTGGGCGCGACCAGCCACGACGGCGCCGCAGACGAACGCCGACATGTCGCCGCACATCCAGCGGAGCGCTCAGCGGCGGGGCCCCGCGGCGCAGGGGGCGCTCCCCGCCGTGAGGGGCCCCGCCGTCGTGCAGCGGGGAACCCGGTCAGCCCTGGGTGGCCGCGGCCCTGAGGGCGATGCGGTCCTGTCCCGCGTACACGTTCATGGAGGCGCCGCGCAGGAAGCCGACGAGAGTGAGCCCCGTCTCGACGGCGAGGTCGACGGCGAGGGAGGACGGCGCGGACACCGCGGCCAGGACCGGGATGCCGGCCATGACGGCCTTCTGCGCGAGCTCGAAGGAGGCTCGGCCGGAGACGAGGAGGATCGTGCGGGACAGCGGCAGGCCGTCGTTCTGGAGGGCGCGGCCGACCAGCTTGTCGACGGCGTTGTGCCGGCCCACGTCCTCCCGTATGTCGAGGAGTTCGCCGTCCTCGCTGAACAGGGCCGCCGCGTGCAGACCCCCGGTCCGGTCGAAGACCCGCTGTGCCGCGCGCAACCGGTCGGGGAGGCTTGCGAGCAGGTCGGCTTCGACTCGGACCGGGGGAGTGTCGGAGATGGGCCAGCGGGTCGTCGTACGGACCGCGTCCAGGCTGGCCTTGCCGCACAGGCCGCAGGACGAGGTGGTGTAGACGTTCCGCTCCAGGGTGATGTCGGGGATCACCACACCGGGCGTGGTCCGCACGTCGACCACGTTGTAGGTGTTGGAGCCGTCGACGGTCGCCCCCGCGCAGTAGACGATGTTCTGGAGATCGGATCCGGTCGCCAGGACACCCTCGCTGACCAGGAAACCGGCGGCCAGCGCGAAGTCGTCGCCCGGCGTGCGCATGGTGATCGCGAGCGGCTTTCCGTTCAGCCGGATCTCCAGCGGTTCCTCGGCGACCAGGGTGTCCGGCCGGGTGGAGACCGCGCCGTCCCGGATGCGGAGCACCTTGCGTCGTTCCGTGACTCGTCCCATGTCCTGATCAGCCCCGGTTCTGTACGTGCGGGTGGCCGAAACGGCCCTTGATGCGGAGATCGCCGTGGGTCACCGGGTCGTCGTGCGGCGAGGTGACCTTCACGGTCCCATTGTCCTGCACCCGCGGAACGGGCCCGAGGCCCACCCCGCGGATGCCGGTCGCCGGGGGCTGCCTCACGCGGCGGTCCGGTGCGCGAGGAGGTCGCTGAGGGCGTGGACGGTGTGGAGGGTGGGGACGTCGACGCCGGTGATGTCCGCCAGCTCGATGACGGCGGTGAGCAGGACGTCGAGTTCCAGGGGCTTGCCGGCTTCCAGGTCCTGGAGGGTGGAGGTGCGGTGGTCGCCGACGCGTTCGGCGCCCGCGAGACGGCGTTCGATGGAGATGGGGACCCGGCAGCCGAGGGCCTCCGCGACGGCCAGGGTCTCCTCCATCATCGTCTCGATGACCTTGCGGGTGCCGCCGTGGTGGCACATCTGCCGCATGGTCGCGCGGGCGAGCGCGCTGATCGGGTTGAAGCTGATGTTGCCCAGCAGCTTGAGCCAGATGTCGTTGCGCAGGTCGGGTTCGACCGGGCATTTGAGGCCGCCGGTCTGCATGGCGTCGCTGAAGTCCTTGCAGCGCGGGGAGAGCGACCGGTCGGGTTCGCCGATGGAGAAGCGGGTGCCCTCCAAGTGGCGTACGACGCCCGGGCCTTCGAGTTCCGTGGCGGCGTAGACCACACAGCCGATGGCGCGCTCGGGCGCCAGTACGGCGCTGACGGTGCCTCCCGGGTCGACGCTCTCGATGCGCTGCCCGTCGTACGGGCCGCCGTGCCGGTGGAAGTACCACCAGGGGATGCCGTTCTGGGCGGCGATGACCGCGGTCGACTCGTGCAGGAGCGGCTCGATGAGCGGCCCGCACGCCGCGTACGAGTTGGCCTTCAGGCCGAGGAACACAAAGTCGACGGGGCCGATGTCGGTCGGGTCGTCGGTGGCGTGGGGGCGGGCGGTGAAGTCGCCGCGGGGGCTGATCACGCGCACGCCGTGCTGCCTCATGGCCGCCAGATGCGGTCCACGGGCGATGAGGTGGACGTCGGCGCCCGCGTGATGCAGGGCGGCGCCGACGTAGGCGCCGATGGCTCCGGCGCCGAGGACTGCGACCTTCACTGTGAGGGTGCTCCGTTCGGTCGAGGGTGTACCGCGGAGAGATGCACGAAGCCGACCGGCTGCACAATACCGAATGCCGTCGACTCCATATTGTCTACAGTATGGTCAGCCGGTCGACAAGAGTTCGCGCAGCGCGGGAGACGGCAGAGGGAACCGGCGAGCGGACGGCCGAGGCCCCGATCACCGTCCGACCGTTCGGCGCGTTCTGCATACCGCTCATCGCATACGTTCGACGCGCCGCCTTCTCAACTCCCCCGGTTCTCCCTACCGTCCCTGATCATGAGTCCCCCTGTCGCGCCGGCCGGCTGGAGCCGCTGGCTCGTTCCCCCCGCCGCTCTCTCGGTCCACCTCTCCATCGGCCAGGCCTACGCCTGGTCCGTGTTCAAACCGCCCCTGGAATCCTCGCTCGGCCTCAGCGGTACGCAGAGCGCCCTGCCCTTCCAGCTCGGCATCGTCATGCTCGGGCTGTCGGCCGCGTTCGGCGGCACGCTCGTGGAGCGCAACGGGCCGCGCTGGGCGATGACCGTCGCCCTGGTCTGCTTCTCCTCCGGGTTCCTGCTGTCCGCGCTCGGCGCGTACACCGAGCAGTACTGGCTGATCGTCCTCGGCTACGGCTTCGTCGGCGGCATAGGCCTCGGCATCGGCTACATCTCGCCGGTGTCGACCCTGATCAAGTGGTTCCCGGACCGCCCCGGCATGGCCACCGGCATCGCCATCATGGGCTTCGGCGGCGGCGCGCTGATCGCCTCGCCCTGGTCGGCGCAGATGCTGGAGTCCTTCGGCTCCGACAGCTCCGGGATCGCGGCGGCGTTCCTCGTGCACGGACTGTCGTACGCCGTCTTCATGACCCTCGGCGTGCTGCTCGTACGGGTGCCGCGTACCGAGAAGCCCGCGGGCGAGAGCGGGCCGAGCGTGCTCGAAGGGCCGCAGGTGTCCGCCCGCAGCGCCGTGCGGACCCCGCAGTTCTGGTGTCTGTGGGTCGTGCTCTGCATGAACGTGACCGCGGGCATCGGCATCCTGGAGAAGGCCGCTCCGATGATCACGGACTTCTTCGCCAACACCTCGACAACGGTGTCGGCGTCCGCCGCGGCCGGTTTCGTCGCGCTGCTGTCGGCGGCCAACATGGCGGGCCGGATCGGCTGGTCGTCCACCTCGGACCTGATCGGCCGCAAGAACATCTACCGCGTCTACCTGGGCGTGGGCGCGCTGATGTACCTGCTCATCGCGCTGGTCGGCGACTCGTCCAAGCCGGTGTTCATCCTCTGCGCGCTGGTGATCCTCTCCTTCTACGGCGGCGGCTTCGCCACGATCCCCGCCTATCTGAAGGACCTGTTCGGCACCCACCAGGTCGGTGCCATCCACGGGCGGCTGCTCACCGCCTGGTCCACGGCCGGTGTCCTCGGGCCGCTGATCGTGAACTGGATCGCCGACCGGCAGGAGGAGGCCGGCAAGGACGGTTCCTCCCTCTACACGATGTCCCTGTTCATCATGATCGGGCTGCTCGCGATCGGTTTCGTCGCCAACGAACTGGTCCGGCCCGTCCATGCCCGCCACCACATCCCCGCACCGAGGGAGGCCGCCGATGTCGCAGTCCGACAGCAGTCAGAGTCCGCCTGACCGGCGCCCGCTGATCGCCTTCGCCTGGCTGTGGGTGGGCACACCGCTCGCCTACGGCCTGTACGAGCTCGTACAGAAGGCGACGCAGCTGTTCACCAAGTGAGTGTTCGGGAAGTGTTCGGGCGTCCGAGGGTCTGACAGAAGCCCACAACCCGGGCGCCCGATTCCTGTGCCAACACCTGCCGCCGTACCCGCGAGTCACTGATCAGACTGGTGGATCCCGCTACCCAAGGCAACGAGGGGGACCACCCATGAACGGCTCGCGCATCACCGCCGTCGGCCACTACCAGCCCGCCAAGGTACTCACCAACGAGGACCTGGCGGGCATGGTCGACACCAGTGACGAGTGGATCAGGAGCCGGGTGGGCATCCGCACACGTCATGTCGCCGGGCCCGACGAGCCGGTCGACGAGCTCGCCGCGCACGCCGCCGCCAAGGCTCTCGCCGCCGCGGGCCTCGTTCCCGGCGACATCGACCTGGTCCTGGTGGCCACCTCGACCGCCGTCGACCGCTCCCCGAACATGGCCGCGCGGGTCGCCAAACGGCTGGGCATCCCCTCGCCCGCCGCGATGGACGTCAACGTGGTGTGCGCGGGCTTCACCCACGCGCTGGCCACCGCCGACCACACCGTGCGCGCCGGTGCCGCGACCCGGGCGCTGGTCATCGGCGCCGACAAGATGACCGACGTGACCGACTGGTCCGACCGCACGACCTGCGTGCTCGTCGGCGACGGGGCGGGGGCCGCCGTCGTGGAGGCCTGCCCGCCCGGCGAGGAGCCCGGCATCGGGCCGGTGCTGTGGGGTTCGGTGCCCGAGATGGGGCACGCGGTGCGCATCGAGGGGCAGCCCGCGCGGTTCGCGCAGGAGGGGCAGAGCGTGTACCGCTGGGCGACCACCCAGCTGCCGCCGCTGGCCCGCAAGGCCTGCGAGCGGGCCGGGCTCGCGCCCGAGGAACTCGCCGGGGTCGTGCTGCACCAGGCCAACCTGCGGATCATCGAACCGCTCGCCGAGCGGATCGGCGCCGTCAACGCCGTCGTCGCCCGCGACGTCGCCGAATCGGGTAACACCTCCGCGGCCAGCGTCCCGCTCGCCTTCTCCAAGCTCGTGGAACAGGGCGCGCTCTCCACCGGTGATCCGGTGCTGCTCTTCGGGTTCGGCGGGAACCTGTCGTACGCCGGTCAGGTCGTCCGCTGCCCGTGACGGGGCGGTACGGCAGAGTGTGACGCGGTCGACTCCGTGACGGACTGGCTACGGTGCGCCGTAGGCTGTAGACGAAAGACAATTCAGAACGACTTTCCGACCGCAGTCTTCTCGCGCTGCCCAGGAGGGGGACCGACCGATGTTGTCGACGCCAGGACTGCCGCAGGGCGCGGTGCCCAAGCTCGAACGCCCCGGACCGCTGCGTGACCGGGTCTACGAGGCGCTGCTGGAACTCATCACGACCCGTGCCCTGCAACCCGGCCAGCACCTCGTGGAGAGTGAACTGGCGGGCCATCTCGGGGTGTCACGGCAGCCGGTGCGTGAGGCGCTCCAGCGGCTGAACACCGAGGGGTGGGTCGATCTGCGGCCCGCCCAGGGCGCGTTCGTGCACGAGCCCACCGAGGAGGAGGCCGACCAACTCCTCACGGTCCGCACCCTGTTGGAGGCCGAGGCGGCCCGCCTCGCGGCGGCGAACGCCTCCAAGGCGGGCATCGACGCGCTGATCGACATCCACGGGCAGGGACTGGGGGCCGTCGCCTCGGACGACGTGGAGGCCGCGGTCCTGCTCAACGCCCGTTTCCACGCCAAGATCATGGAGCTGGCCGGCAACGCCGTCCTGGCCGAACTGGCCGCACAGGTCGACCGGCGGGTCCGCTGGTACTACGCGCCGATCGCCCGGCAGCGCGGAGCACAGTCCTGGGCCGAGCACCGCGATCTGATCGACGCGATCCTGGACCGTGACGAGGCACGGGCCACGCATGTCATGCGCGAGCACACGGAGCACACGCGGCGCTCGTATCACGCCCGCGCCAAGGCCTGAACCCGGCTGCCCCAGCGGGCCTCCACCGCGAGCATCCCCACCAACACGGCCACCAGCGCGAGGAGTTCGACGGCCGCGGAGGTGCGTACGCCGAGCAGCGCGGCCGCCAGTGCGACGGGTACGGCCGCGAGGCGGAAGCGCACGGGGCGCAGCCGCAGCACCGCACGGAACGCCACATCGCCGGCGAGGAAGAGCGCGACACCGCCGGCGAGCGCCAACGCCGGTGCGGTGTGCGGGTGTTGGGTGAGATGACCGAGGGTCTTCTTCACGCCCGCGGCCAGAAAGGCGATGCCGAGCAGCATCGGCAGGAAGGCGTAGTAGTACGCGTTCATCGCCAGCCGGAAGCGGGCCGGCGGGGGCGTCGCGGCGAACGCCGCCTCGGCGAGCCGCTCGTCGCGCACGAAGTACGTCCACCACAGGGCCGTCACCACGGCGAGCGCGAGGAACGCCCCGCCGAACAGCCCCGCGGTGAGCGGGAGATCGCCGATGCCGATGCCGATCGCGATGACGGACTCGCCGAACGCGACGATCAGCAGCAGTCCGTGGCGTTCCACGAAGTGCGCCGGATCCAGGCTGCCGAGCTGGGCCCGAAGGGCGTCGGGTGTGCGGCCGTCGGCGCGGCCGGGACCGCGCTCGGCTATGAACGGGGTCACGAACTGCAGCACCAGCGCCAGCAGCCACAGCCCGTCCGCGGCGAGGCCGTCGACCGTTCCGGCCGCCGTCACCGACAGGGCGGCCAGCGCGTTCGGCACGCCGTACCAGATCGAGTCGTAGCCGTGACTGCGGGTGTACAGGGCGGTGTGCACGACGACCACCAGCAGGAAGCCGAGGCCGAAGACCACACCGGTGTCGTCGAAGACGCGCGGGATCGCCAGCGCGCACACCATGAACCCGGCCATGCCGAGCATCAGCAGCAGCCGTCGTGAAGGGCGGTCCGGCGGGACCTGGTTGGTGAGATACGCGTAGGCCGCGTACATCCAGAACAGCACGACGAAGACCAGCGCGACCCGTCCGGCCGTGGCGAAGGACAGGTCGGCCGTGAGCAGCACGGTGAGCTGGGTGAGGACGAAGACGAAGACGAGATCGAAGAAGAGCTCGAGTGTCGTGACGCGGCGGCCCGGATCCGCCACGTGCCCCGGTGCCTCCACTGCGGAGTTCATGCGTTCCCCCTGGATGCGTTCCCCTTGGAGCGATGCTGACCAGATCGTATGGGCGTGATCGGGAATGGGGCTCGACACTTTCCTTTGTCCTGTGAGTGGAGAAAGTCGCGGGTAATTCGTGCACAGCTTCTTCCCAGGTTCGGCAGCCACTGCTACGTTCCCCTCGAAAGCCAGACAGTTGGCGGCCGGTCCAGGCGGGGAGGGGCTAGTGAGACGCATGACGGCACGACCCGCGAACGCTCATCAGGCCCGGCTGCTCAAGCTGTTGCGCGACGGAGGACCCAACTCCCGCGCACAGCTGGGTGATGAGGTCGACCTGTCACGGTCCAAGCTGGCCGTGGAGGTGGACCGGCTGCTGGAGACGGGCCTGATCGTGGCCGACGGACTCGCCGCCTCGCGCGGTGGCCGCCGATCCCACAACATCCGGCTCGCCCCCAAGCTGCGTTTCCTCGGCGTGGACATCGGCGCGACCTCGGTCGATGTCGCGGTCACCAACGCCGAGTTGGAGATCCTCGGGCATCTCAACCAGCCGATGGACGTCCGTGAGGGCCCGGTCGCGGTCTTCGAGCAAGTCCTGTCCATGGCCGCCAAGTTGAAGGCGACAGGGCTGGCGGAGGGCTTCGACGGCGCCGGCATCGGTGTCCCGGGGCCGGTCCGTTTCCCCGAGGGGGTGCCGGTCGCGCCGCCGATCATGCCGGGCTGGGACGGTTTCCCGGTGCGGGAGGCGCTCAGCCAGGAACTGGGCTGTCCGGTGATGGTCGACAACGACGTGAACCTGATGGCCATGGGGGAGCAGCACGCGGGAGTGGCGCGCTCCGTGGGCGACTTCCTCTGCGTCAAGATCGGCACCGGTATCGGGTGCGGCATCGTCGTCGGCGGTGAGGTCCACCGCGGGGCGACGGGCAGTGCCGGAGACATCGGGCACATCCGGGCCGTGCCCGACGGCCGGCCGTGCGCCTGCGGCAACCGGGGCTGCCTGGAAGCCCACTTCAGCGGGGCGGCCCTCGCCCGGGACGCCGTCGAGGCCGCCCAGCAGGGGCACTCCGCCGAACTCGCCTCCCGGCTGGAGACGAACGGCACCCTGACCGCCATCGACGTGGCCGCCGCGGCCGCCGCCGGTGACGCCACCGCCCTCGACCTGATCCGCGAGGGCGGCAACCACACCGGCCAGGTCATCGCCGGCCTGGTCTCCTTCTTCAACCCCGGCCTGGTGGTGATCGGCGGCGGGGTGACCGGCCTCGGCCACACCCTGCTCGCCGCGATCCGCACCCAGGTCTACCGCCAGTCGCTGCCGCTGGCGACCGGCAACCTGCCCATCGTCCTGGGGGAGTTGGGACCCACCGCCGGAGTCATCGGCGCGGCCCGGCTGATCAGCGACCACCTGTTCTCACCCGCGTAAGCACCCGCTGTCCTCACCCGCGTAAGCACCCGCTTCGACACCCACACCCGTACGGCGCCCTGCCCCGCCCTGCCCGAAAACGCCTCGCCCTGCCCTGAAACCGGCCCGCACGCCCGCCAAGGGGACCTCATGGCACCAGAACCACCGCTGCTCAGCATGTCCGGCATCACCAAGTCGTTCCCCGGAGTCCGGGCCCTCGACGGCGTCGACCTCGACGTCCAGGCCGGTGAAGTGCACTGTCTGCTCGGCCAGAACGGGGCCGGCAAGTCCACCCTCATCAAGGTCCTCGCCGGCGCCCACCAGCCCGACACCGGCACCATCCGCTGGCGCGGCGAGGAGGTCACCCTCCGTTCGCCGATCGCCGCGATGCGCCTCGGCATCGCCACCATCTACCAGGAACTCGACCTGGTGGAGCACCTGTCGGTCGCCGAGAACGTCCACCTCGGCCATGAACCCACGGCGGCCGGATTCGTCGTACGCGGCAAGGCGGCCAAGTCGTCAACCGCCGCTCTGCTCAAGCGACTCGGGCATCCGGAGATCGATCCGGCGCGGCTGGTGGGCGAGTTGTCGGCGGCCCAGCAGCAGATCGTCTCCATGGCGCGGGCGCTCTCCCACGACGTACGGCTCATCGTGATGGACGAACCGTCCGCCGCCCTCGACCCGGACGAGGTCGACAACCTCTTCCGGATCGTCGGCGACCTCACCGCCGAAGGGGTCGCCGTCGTCTACATCTCGCACCGCCTTGAGGAGATCCGGCGGATCGGCGACCGGGTGACCGTGCTGAAGGACGGGCGGGCCGTCGCGGGCGGGCTGCCCGCCAAGTCGACGCCGACCCGGGAGGTCGTGGCGCTGATGACGGGACGGAACGTGGAGTACGTCTTCCCGGACCGGCCCGTCTCCGCCCCGACGGGCACGCCGGTGCTGGAGGTCCGGGGGCTCGCCCGGGAGGGCGAGTTCGAGGCGCTCGATCTCACCCTGCACCCGGGGGAGATCGTCGGACTGGCCGGGCTCGTCGGGTCCGGGCGATCCGAAATACTGGAGACCGTATACGGTGCGCGGAAGCCGACATCCGGGCAGGTGCTGGTCGACGGCCGTCCGCTCAAGCCGGGCAGTGTCCGCGCCGCCGTCCGCGCCGGCCTCGGCCTCGCCCCCGAGGAACGCAAGGCGCAGGCCCTGCTGATGCTGGAGTCCGTCACCCGCAATGTTTCGGTCTCCTCCATGTCCCGCTTCTCGCGCGGCGGCTGGATCGACCGCGGCGCCGAACGGGGCGCGGCACGGGCGGCGACCCGCGAGCTGTCCCTGCGGCCCGACAACCCGTCCGTCCCGGTGCGCACCTTGTCCGGCGGCAACCAGCAGAAAGCCGTCCTCGCCCGCTGGCTTCTGCGCGGCTGCCGGGTGCTGCTCCTCGACGAGCCGACGCGCGGGGTCGATGTCGGTGCCCGCAGTGAACTGTATGCAGTCGTCCGTCGACTGGCGGACGAGGGCCTCGCCGTCCTGCTCGTCTCCAGCGAGGTGCCCGAAGTGCTCGGCCTCGCCGACCGCGTCCTGGTCCTGCGCGAGGGCCGCGTCGTCCACACCGCCCCCGCCCGCGAACTCGACGAACCCCGCGTACTCGACCTCGTCATGGAAGGAAGCCCGGCGTCATGACGCAGCACGTCTCACCGCCCCGGGGCGGCACCGGAAAGACCGCCCCCGTGGCCCGACAACCCTCCTGGCGCCTGGTACTGGCCCGGGCCGACGTCCGCACCCTCTCCCTGCTCGGGGTCCTCGCCGCACTGATCCTGGTCGGCGGCATCACCAAGCCGGACGAGTTCCTCGACACCCGCAACCTCCAACTCGTCCTCACCCAGGCCTCGGTGATCGGTGTCGTCACCGTCGGCATGACCTTCGTGATCATGTCGGGCGGCATCGACCTCTCCGTCGGCGCGATCGTCGCCCTCGCCTCCGTCTGGGCGACCACCGTCGCCACCCAGGAGTACGGCTTCGGCGGCATCCTCCTCACCGCCGTACTCGTCGGCCTCGGCTGCGGCCTGGTCAACGGACTGCTCATCGCGTACGGCGGAATGGTCCCGTTCATCGCGACGCTCGCCATGCTCGCCTCGGCGCGCGGCCTCGCCCTCCAGATCACCGACGGCAAGACGCAGATCGTCACCGTCGACAGCGTCCTCGACCTCGGTCTGCGCGACGCGTACGTGCTCGGGATCCCGCCGCTCGTCATGGTGTTCGCCGTCGTCACGATCATCGGCTGGCTCGTCCTCAACCGCACCACCTTCGGCCGCCGCACCGTCGCGGTCGGCGGCAACGCGGAGGCCGCCCGGCTCGCCGGCATCGACGTCCGCCGCCAACGCCTCTACCTCTACCTGCTGTCGGGGCTGTGCTGCGGCATCGCCGCCTTCCTGCTGATCATCCTGTCCGGCTCCGGCCAGAACACCAACGGCAACCTCTACGAACTCGACGCGATCGCCGCCGCGATCATCGGCGGCACGCTGCTCAGCGGTGGCCGAGGCACCATCACCGGCTCCGTGCTCGGAGTCCTGATCTTCACCACGATCACCAACATCTTCGCCCTGAACAACCTGCAGAGCGACGTCCAGCAGATCGCCAAGGGCGCGATCATCGTCGCCGCCGTGCTGGTCCAGCGCCGTACCGCAAGCACGACCTGAGGAAAGGGTTCACCGCCATGCAGCCACTCGAAAGCCGACTCCCCACCCGCAGAGGACTTCTTTTCGGGGCCGCCGCCGTGTCCGCGGGTGCCGTCCTCGCAGGTTGCACGAGTAACGAGTCCGACGACGAGCCCGCCGCGAACGACCAGCCGGCCGCCGACGACAAGCCCGGCAAGCAGGTCACCATCGGCTTCGCCGGACCGCAGGCCGACCACGGCTGGCTCAACGCCATCAACGACAACGCCAAGAACCGGGCGAAGAAGTACTCCGACGTCACACTGGAGATCACCGAGGGCTCCAACGACACGGCCGCGCAGATCGGCCAGATCGAGACCCTGATCAACAAGAAGGTCGATGTCCTGGTGATCCTGCCCGCCGACGGCAAGGCGCTCACCCAGGTCGGCCTGAAGGCGATGCGCGCGGGCATCCCGGTCGTGAACCTCGACCGGATCTTCAACTCCCCGCAGGCGTACCGGTGTTGGATCGGTGGCGACAACTACGGAATGGGCCTGAACGCCGGCCACTACATCGGCGAGAAGCTCAAGGGGAAGTCGGACGCCCGGGTCATCGAACTCGCGGGCCTGGACAACCTGGAGCTCACCCAGCAGCGCACCAAGGGCTTCGACGACGCGCTGAAGAACTACCCGAACGTCAAGAAGGTGGCACGTCAGGCGGCCGAGTTCACGGTCGAGTCAGGTCAGGCCAAGATGGCCCAACTCCTGCAAGCGCAGTCGAAGTTCGACGCGCTGTGGAACCACGACGACGACCAGGGTGTCGGCGCGCTGCGGGCCATCGAGCAGGCCGGGCGGGACGACTTCCTGATGGTCGGCGGCGCGGGCGCGCTCTCCGCGTTCCAGGCCATCAAGAAGGACGACGGCGTCCTCAAGGCGACCGTCCTGTACCCGCCGACCATGGCCGCCTCCGCGATCGACCTCGCTCGCGCCCTCGGTCAGGGCAAGGGCATCGGCGGGCTCGCCGAGTTCGAGATCCCGGCCTCGCTCACGCTGTACTCGGCCGTCGTCGACAAGACCAACGTCGACCAGTACATGTCCACCGGCTTCAAGTGAGGCGTTCCGCCCGATGTGCCGGTCAGGTCCGTCGGGCGGGAGGCACCCCCCACCGCGCCACGACGACGAGGAGGACATTCCGCATGGCACAGCCGCAGCAGTCAGAAGGGGCCGAGAAGCCGCCACTCCGGGTCGGCATGGTCGGCTACGCCTTCATGGGCGCCGCCCACTCCCAGGGCTGGCGGACCGTGGGACGCGTCTTCGACCTGCCCAGGCAGCCGGTGCTGGCCGCGATCTGCGGACGCGACCCCGCCGCCGTGCGGGCCGCCGCCGACCGGCACGGCTGGGCGGCGGCCGAGACCGACTGGCGTGCGCTGATCGCCCGGGACGACGTCGACCTCGTCGACATCTGCACCCCCGGCGACAGCCACGCCGAGATCGCCCTCGCCGCCCTCGCCGCGGGCAAGCACGTGCTGTGCGAGAAGCCCCTCGCCAACACCGTCGAGGAGGCCGCCGCGATGGCGGAGGCCGCCGAAGGGGCGTACGGGCGCGGGCAGTTGTCCATGGTCGGCTTCAACTACCGCCGGGTGCCCGCCACCGCGCTCGCCCGGAGGATGGTCGCCGAGGACCGGCTCGGAAAGCTGCGCCACGTCCGGGCGACGTACCTTCAGGACTGGCTCGTGGACCCGGAGTTCCCCCTCACCTGGCGGCTGCGCAAGGAACTGGCGGGCTCGGGCTCGCTCGGCGACCTCGGGGCGCACATCATCGACCTCGTCCAGTATCTGGCGGGGGAGCGGCTCGCGGGGGTGTCCGCCCTGCTGGAGACCTTCGTACGGGAACGCCCCCTGCCCATCGGCGCCACCAGCGGCCTCTCCGCCGGGGCGTCCGCCGGCACCGGCCCGGTCACCGTCGACGACGCCGCCCTCTTCACCGGCCGCTTGACCTCCGGCGCCCTCGCCTCCTTCGAGGCGACCCGTTTCGCGACCGGCCGCAAGAACGCCCTGCGCATCGAACTCAACGGCGAGCGCGGCTCGTTGGCCTTCGACCTGGAGCGCCTCAACGAGCTCTCGTACCACGACGCCACCGAGCCCGGCACCCACGCCGGCTTCCGCCGCATCCTCGTCACCGAGCCCGACCACCCCTACCTGGACGCCTGGTGGCCGCCCGGCCACGGACTCGGCTACGAGCACAGCTTCGTCCACCAGGCCCGCGACCTCGTCCACGCCATCGCCGAAGGCCGCCGCCCCGAGCCCTCCTTCGCCGACGGACTCCAGGTCCAGCGCGTCCTCGCGGCCGTCGAGGAGAGCGCCGAGAAGAACTCCGTCTACACGCCCATAGCCCTCTGAGGAGGCGGAAGAGACATGCCGCGCACGTTCACGCTCTTCACCGGCCAGTGGGCGGATCTCCCTCTGGAGGAGGTCTGCCGTCTGGCCCGCGACTTCGGCTACGACGGACTCGAACTCGCCTGCTGGGGCGACCACTTCGAGGTCGACAAGGCCCTCGCCGACCCGACGTACATCGCCTCCCGCCACCAACTCCTGGAGAAGTACGGCCTGAAGTGCTGGGCCATCTCCAACCACCTGGTGGGCCAGGCCGTCTGCGACGCCATCATCGACGAACGCCATGCGGCGATCCTGCCGAGCGAGGTGTGGGGCGACGGCGAGCCCGAAGGCGTACGGCAGCGGGCGGCCGCCCGGATCAAGGACACCGCGCGGGCGGCGGCCGCCTTCGGCGTCGACACCGTCATCGGCTTCACCGGCTCCTCGATCTGGCACCTGGTCGCCATGTTCCCGCCCGCCACCGAGGCGATGATCGAGCGCGGCTACGAGGACTTCGCGACCCGCTGGAACCCGATCCTCGACGTCTTCGACGCGGAGGGCGTCCGCTTCGCGCACGAGGTCCACCCCAGCGAGATCGCCTACGACTACTGGACGACCGTACGCGCACTGGATGCGGTCGACCGTCGACGGGCTTTCGGCCTCAACTTCGACCCCAGCCACTTCGTCTGGCAGGACCTCGACCCGGTCGGCTTCCTCTACGACTTCCGCGACCGGATCTACCACGTCGACTGCAAGGAAGCCCGCAAACGCCTCGACGGCCGCAACGGCCGCCTCGGCTCCCACCTGCCCTGGGGCGATCCGCGCCGCGGCTGGGACTTCGTCTCCGCCGGACACGGCGACGTCCCCTGGGAGGACGTCTTCCGGATGCTGCGCTCCATCGACTACCAGGGCCCGATCTCGGTCGAGTGGGAGGACGCCGGCATGGACCGCCTTCAGGGCGCCCCGGAGGCCCTGAAGAGCCTGAAGGCCTACGACTTCGAGCCGCCGTCGGCCTCCTTCGACGCGGCGTTCGGAAACTGACCGGCCGTCAATTCACCCCGGGATGACGGCGCATCCCGGCGCACCCGCACCCGCCCGTACAACCGGCCCCACTCCGGAGGCACTCGTGCACGGGAAAGACAGCACCACCGGCACCGACAGAATCGAGACCCACAGACGCCGCCTCACGTTCCGCAAGGCGGCGGCCCTGCTGAGCGGCGCCCTCCTCGCGGGCGCGTCGCTCACCCTCACCGCCCCCCAGGCCGACGCGGCGGACAACACCGAACTCGCCGGCAAGCTCGACGTCCATGACGGGGGTGACGGACAACGAGTGCTGGTCTTCTCCAAGACGGCCGGCTTCCGGCACGACTCCATCCCCGACGGTGTCGCCGCGCTGAAGCAGCTCGGTGAGACGAACGGCTTCACGGTCGACGCCACGGAGGACGCCGGCGCCTTCACCTCCGGCAACCTCCGCCGCTACGACGCGGTCGTCTTCCTGTCGACGACGGGCGACGTCCTGGACGCCGCCCAGCAGACGGCGTTCGAGGGCTACATCCGGCACGGCGGCGGCTACGTCGGCATCCACGCCGCCGCCGACACCGAGTACGACTGGGCGTTCTACGGTGGCCTCGCCGGCGCATACTTCCAGTCGCACCCGGCGATCCAGCCCGCGACGGTCGTCGTCGAGGACCGCGCCCACCCGGCGACCTCGGCACTGGGGCAGACCTGGAACCGGACCGACGAGTGGTACAACTACCGCTCCAACCCCCGGGAACGGGCCCATGTCCTCGCCTCGCTCGACGAGACGTCGTACACGGGCGGCACGATGAACGGCGACCACCCGATCGCCTGGTGCCAGAACTACCAGGGCGGCCGCGCCTTCTACACGGGCGGCGGCCATACGAAGGAGTCGTACGCGGATCCTGTATTCCGTCAGCACCTCGTCGGCGGAATCCTGTATGCGGTCGGCGAGACACAGGCCGACTGTCGACCGGAGAACGGATACCGTCCACTGTTCGACGGTACGGCGGCCTCGCTCGACGGCTGGCGGCAGGCGGGCCCCGGTTCCTTCGCCCTGGACGGCAATGGCACGATCATGTCAACCGGCGGTATGGGGATGCTCTGGTACGCCGTCTCCGGCTTCGGCGCCTACTCGCTGAAGCTCGACTGGAAGCAGGCCGGCGACGACAACTCCGGCGTGTTCGTGGGCTTCCCACCCTCGGACGACCCGTGGTCGGCCGTGAACAACGGCTATGAGATCCAGATCGACGCCACGGATGTCCCGGAGAAGACCACCGGGTCCGTCTACGGCTTCCGCTCCGCCGACCTGAAGAAGCGCGACCGCGCGCTGAACCCGCCGGGCGAGTGGAACACGTACGAGATCCGCGTGGAGGGCGAACGGCTCCGCGTCTGTCTCAACGGCGTGAAGATCAACGATTTCACCAATACCGACCCGGCCCGGAGCCTCACCGACGGTCATATCGGCATCCAGAACCACGGAGCCGACGACCAGGTGTCCTTCCGGAACGTCCGGATCAAGGAACTGCCCGTCAAGGGCGGCTGAGCGGCGGCAGGCGGGGGACGCCGGACCTCCGCCCGCCGTCTTTCCTCAACAGGCGGTCCCCTGAGGGGGTTCGCGCCTCAAGGACGGCCCCCGAACCGGGTTTCCGCTTCAACCGGCTGCCCCTCGCACGGGGTTCACGCACGACGCGTTCCACAAGGAGGCTGCCCATGTCCGCGTCCGTTTCCTCCGACCGGGTCGGCGTCCGGCTGACCGGGGCGCGCGGCTCGTTCGCCACCACCGTCGTCGCCGGACACGCCGCCACGACCGCGGGCCTGTCCGGGCCGCTCGCCGAACTCGGCTTCTCCTTCAAGGATCCGGTGGGGGAGGGGGCGGCGGCGCTCGCGGAGCAGTACGCGGTGCTCGGGGGGTTCGCGGGGGTTCTGGGGGAGGCGCGGTGAGGCGGATACCGGGGGTGCGCGTGGCGGGGTGGGCCGGTGCGGCGGGGGTGAGCCTGGACGCGGGGCGCCTGGTGCGCCGGAGCCGCGTACGTGCCGGGAGCGAACCGGGGTGGAGCCCGGACTCGGGTCGGCCTGTGCGCCGGAGCCGCGGACGCGCCGGGGCCGAACCGGGGTTGAGTCCGGACACGGGTGGCGCCGTGCGCCCCAGCCGCGCACGAGCCTGGGTTGAACTCCTGCGGCTGCCCGCCCTGTTCACCGTCCCCGGCGACGCCCTGGCCGGCGCGGCGGTGACCGGCATGCGACCCGGACCCCGCACCCTGCTGGCCATCGGCTCCTCGCTCTGCCTCTACGAGGCCGGTATGGCTCTCAACGACTGGGCGGACCGTGTCGAGGACGCCGCCGAACGCCCCCACCGTCCCCTCCCGTCCGGCCGTGTCCGACCGGCGGCGGCCCTGACGGCGGCCTGTGCCCTCACCGCGGGCGGCCTGACCCTCGCCGCCCGCGCGGGGCGCCCCGCTCTCACGGTCGCCGTACCTCTGGCGGCCACCGTCTGGGCGTACGACCTCGCCCTCAAACACACCGCCGCGGGCCCCGTCGCCATGGCGGCAGCCCGCGGCCTCGACCTGCTCCTGGGCGCCGCGGCCACCACGGGCCGTACCCGGGAAGCGCTCCCCTCGGCCGCGCTGCTCGGCACCCACACCCTCGCGGTCACCACCGTCTCCCGCCAGGAAACCCGGGGCGGCAACCCCGTCCCACCTCTCGCGGCGCTCGCCACGACCGCCACCCTGACCCACCTGCTCAGCCGGAGACCGCCGGCAGGCCGACGGGCAGCAGCCGTTCCCGGCCTGCCGACAGCCTCCTCGACCACCTCGACCACCTCGGACACCCTCCGCACCGCTCTCGCCGTCGTCTACGCCGCGACCGCCGCCCGCCCCTACTTCCACGCGGCCCTCAACCCCTCACCCCCGCTCACCCAACGAGCCGTCGGCAGCGGCATCCGCGCCACGATCCCCCTCCAGGCCGCGCTCGCCACCCGCTCCGGCAGCCGCCTCACCGGCCTGCTCATCGCCGGACTCGCCCCACTCGGACGGAAGTTCGCGAGGACGGTGAGCATCACATGACCCTCGACGCGACCACCGCCATCTCCAACAGCACCTCCACCACTCCCGCCCCCGCCGAAGCCCGATCCCGCGGCACCACCACCCCCCTCCGCTTCGGCTACGGAACCAACGGCCTCGCCGACCTCCGCCTCGACGACGCCCTCGGACTCCTCGCCGACCTCGGCTACGACGGCGTCGGTCTGACCCTCGACCACATGCACCTCGACCCGCTCGCCCCCGACCTCCCCGCTCGCACCCACCGCCTCGCCCGACGGCTGGACGCGCTCGGTCTGGACGTCACCGTGGAGACGGGTGCCCGCTATGTCCTCGACCCGCGCCGCAAGCACGGCCCCTCCCTCCTCGACGCCGACCCGGACGACCGTGCCCGCCGTGTCGACCTGCTGATCCGTGCCGTGCGGGTCGCCGCCGACCTCGGTGCGCACGCCGTGCACTGCTTCAGCGGCATCACCCCGACGGACACCGACCCGGGCACGGCATGGCGGCGGCTCGCCGAGGCGCTCACGCCCGTGCTGGAGGCCGCCGCCACCGCCGACGTGCCCCTCGCCGTCGAGCCGGAGCCGGGCCACCTCCTCGCCACCCTCGCCGACTTCCACCGCCTCCGGCGCGAGCTCGGTGACCCCGAGCACCTCGGGCTCACCCTCGACATCGGCCACTGCCAGTGCCTCGAACCGCTGCCGCCCGCCGCCTGCGTACGCGCCGCCGCCCCGTGGATCCGGCACGTGCAGATCGAGGACATGCGCCGCGGTGTCCACGAGCACCTCCCGTTCGGCGACGGGGAGATCGACTTCCCGCCCGTCCTCGCCGCCCTGGCCGACACCGGCTACCAGGGACTCACCGTCGTCGAACTGCCCCGCCACTCCCACGCGGGCCCGCACTTCGCCGCGCAGTCCCTCCCGTTCCTCCACCGAGCGGCGGCCCCATCTGTCCCACCCCTCGGCGATCCCTCCGCCACCTCTGAAGGGAGCAGCACATGACCCGCGCCCACACCACGTCGGACACCGAGATACCCGCCCACACCCCTCCCACCGCCCTCCACGACCGGCTCGACAGCCGGCTCACCGGGGCCGCCCGCGCCTGGCTCGACCAGGCCCTCGCCGAGGCCACCGCCCACCCCGGCACCCACGGCCCGATCTCCGTGTGGGAGCTGCGCCTCGCCGAGGCCGGACGCCGTTGCGGTCCCGAGCACGCCGACGCCGTCCGTGTCCTGATCCTGCACGCGGCCCGCGCCGATACGGCCGCCCTCACCCGCGTCTACCAGCAGGGCACAGCCGCCGAACGCCGAGCCGTCCTGCACGCCCTGCCCCACCTGGTGCCGGGTCCGGACGCGCTCCCGCTCGTCGAGGACGCCCTGCGCACCAACGACACCCGGCTCCTCGCCGCCGCCGTCGGCCCCTACGCGGCCCGCCATCTCGACCCCCACCAGTGGCGGCACGCCGTCCTGAAGTGCCTCTTCACCGGTGTGCCCGTCGACGCCGTCGCCGGCCTGGCCGACCGCGCCCGCGCCGATGCCGAACTCGCCCGCATGCTCGGCGACTACGCCGCCGAACGCACCGCCGCGGGGCGTGACGTGCCCGAAGACCTCCACCGCGCGCTTGCCCTGACCCAGGCGGGGCCGCCCGAGTCCAAGGAGCAGTCCTGATGCGCCTCTTCGACCCCCACATCCACATGACCTCCCGCACCACCGACGACTACGAGGCCATGTACGCCGCAGGTGTCCGTGCCGTCGTCGAACCCTCCTTCTGGCTCGGCCAGCCCCGCACCTCGCCCTCCTCCTTCCTCGACTACTTCGACGCCCTCCTCGGCTGGGAGCCCTTCCGCGCCGCCCAGTACGGCATCGCCCACCACTGCACGCTCGCCCTCAATCCGAAGGAGGCGAACGACCCGCGCTGTGTGCCCGTCCTCGACGAACTGCCCCGGTATCTCGTCAAGGACCAGGTCGTCGCCGTCGGCGAGATCGGCTACGACTCCATGACCCCCGCCGAGGACACCGCCCTCGCCGCCCAGCTCCAGCTCGCCGCCGACCACGCGCTGCCCGCCCTCGTCCACACCCCGCACCGCGACAAACTCGCCGGGCTGCGCCGCACCCTCGACGTCGTCCGGGAGTCCGCGCTGCCCCCGGACCACGTCCTCGTCGACCACCTCAACGAGACCACCGTCAAGGAGGCCAAGGACGGCGGCTGCTGGCTCGGCTTCTCCGTCTATCCCGACACCAAGATGGACGAGGAGCGGATGGTCGCGATCCTCAAGGAGTACGGCCCACAGAACGTGCTCGTGAACTCCGCCGCGGACTGGGGCAGGAGCGACCCCCTCAAGACCCGCCGGGTCGCCGACACCATGCTCGCGAGCGGCTTCACCGAGGACGACGTCGACCTGGTGCTGTGGCGCAACCCCGTCGCCTTCTACGGACTCAGCGGCCGCCTCGTCCTCGACCCCGAAGGCTCCGGGACCGCCCCGGCACCCGGCGCCACCCACGAGGGCAACTCCATCCTGCGCGGGGGCGAGTAGGGCATGCGCTTCCGCCACCCCGACGGCACCACCGTCCACCTCGCCTACTGCACCAACGTCCACCCCGCCGAAACCCTCGACGGCGTCCTCACCCAGCTCCGCGACCACTGCGAACCCGTCCGCCGCCGTCTCGGCCGCGACCGCCTCGGCATCGGACTGTGGCTGGCCGCGGACGCCGCCCGCACCCTCGACGCCGACCCGTCCGCCCTGCGCACCCTGCGCGCCGAACTCGACCGGCGCGGCCTGGAGGTCGTCACCCTCAACGGCTTCCCCTACGAGGGATTCGGCGCCGAAGAGGTCAAGTACCGCGTCTACAAACCGGACTGGGCCGACCCCGAACGCCTCGAACACACCACCGCCCTGGCCCGCGTCCTGGCCGGACTCCTCCCCGACGACGTAACCGACGGCAGCATCTCCACCCTGCCGCTCGCCTGGCGCACCGCCGCCCGTGACACCGGACGCCACGAGAAGGCCCTGCGCACGCTCGCCGAACGCCTCGACGCCCTGGAGGAGCTGACCGGGCGCTCCGTCCGCATCGGCCTCGAACCGGAACCCGGCTGCGTGGTGGAGACCACCCGGGACGCCCTCGCCCCACTCGCCGCGATCGCCCACCCCCGGATCGGCGTCTGCGTCGACACCTGCCACCTCGCCACCTCCTTCGAAGATCCGCACACCGCCGTCGACGCCCTCACCGAAGCCGGCGTCCCCGTCGTCAAATCCCAGCTCTCGGCGGCCCTGCACGCCGAACACCCCCACCTCCCCGAGGTCCGCGCGGCCCTCGCCGCCTTCGACGAACCCCGCTTCCTGCACCAGACCCGCACGGCCACCGCCGTCGGCCTGCGCGGCACCGACGACCTCGGCGAGGCCCTCGGCGGCGACACCCTGCCCGACGCGAGCCCCTGGCGCGCCCACTTCCACGTCCCCCTGCACGCGGCCCCCGCCGCACCCCTCACCTCCACCCTCCCCGTCCTCAAGACCGCGCTGACCCGGCTGGTCGGCGGCCCGCACCCGCTCACCCGCCACCTGGAGGTCGAGACCTACACCTGGCAGGCCCTCCCGCCCGAGCTGCGCCCCCGCGCCCGGACCCAGCTCGCCGACGGCATCGCCGCCGAACTCACCCTCGCCCGCGACCTGTTGACCGACCTCGGCCTGAAAGAGTTGCCATGAGCACCCCCGAAGCCGCGACGAACCCCGACCGGCCCGCCGCCGCCCCCGGCCCCACCCCGCTCCTCGTCCTCGACGTCGTCGGCCTCACCCCCCGTCTCCTCGACCACATGCCCCACCTCAAGACCCTCGCCCGATCCGGCTCGCAGGCCCCCCTCGGCACCGTCCTGCCCGCCGTCACCTGCGCCGCCCAGTCCACCTTCCTCACCGGCACCCACCCGGCCGAGCACGGCATCGTCGGCAACGGCTGGTACTTCCGCGACCTCGGCGACGTACTCCTGTGGCGTCAGCACAACGGCCTGGTCACCGGCGACAGACTCTGGGACGCCGCCCGCCGCGCCCACCCCGGCTACACCGTCGCCAACATCTGCTGGTGGTACGCCATGGGCGCCGACACCGACATCACCGTCACCCCCCGTCCCATCTACTACTCCGACGGCCGCAAGGAACCCGACTGCTACACCCGGCCCCCGGCCCTGCACGACGAACTCACCGAGAAACTCGGCACCTTCCCCCTCTTCCACTTCTGGGGACCCGGCGCCGACCTCGTCTCCAGCCGCTGGATCATCGACGCGACCCGCCACATCATGCGCACCCGGCACCCCGACCTGACCCTGTGCTACCTCCCGCATCTCGACTACGACCTGCAGCGCTTCGGCCCCGACGACCCGCGCTCCCTGAAGGCGGCCGCCGACCTGGACCGGGTCATGGCCCCGCTCCTCGACGACGCCCGCGCGGAAGGCCGTACCGTCGTCGCGCTGTCCGAGTACGGCATCACCCGGGTCAGCCGTCCCGTCGACATCAACCGGGCCCTGCGCCGCGCGGGACTGCTCGAAGTGCACACCCAGGACGGCATGGAATACCTCGACCCGATGGCCTCCCGTGCCTTCGCGGTCGCCGACCACCAGATCGCCCACGTCTATGTGCGGCGCCCCGAGGATCTGGACGCGACCCGGGCCGCGCTCGACGGCCTGCCCGGCATCGAGCAACTCCTGGACGACGAGGGCAAGAAGACCCACCACCTCGACCATCCGCGCTCCGGCGAGCTGGTCGCCGTCGCGGAGCCGGACGCCTGGTTCACCTACTACTACTGGCTCGACGACGCCCGCGCGCCCGACTTCGCGCGACTCGTCGAGATCCACCGCAAACCCGGCTACGACCCGGTCGAACTCTTCATGGATCCCCTCGACCCCTACGTCAAGGTCAAGGCGGCCGGCGCGCTGGCCCGCAAGAAACTCGGGCTGCGCTACCGCATGGCGGTCGTGCCGCTGGATCCCTCACCTATTCGGGGCAGCCACGGCCGCCTCCCCGCGAGCGACGACGAAGGTCCGCTCCTCATCTGCTCCACCCCCCGTGCTGTCGGCGACCGCGTCGCGGCCACCGACGTGAAGTCGCTCCTGCTGCGACTGGCCGGCCTCTCCTGACTGGTCCCCAGTGAAGCACCCGCCACTGACAACGCCCTCCGACACCGAGGAGTCCCAGGCATGAGCCGCATCTCCCAGCCCGACCCCGAACTCACCCACCGCCTCAGCAGACGAGGCATGCTCGGCGTGGCCGCGGGCGCCACCGCCGCCGCGCTCGTGGGTGCCGCGGCCACGCCCGCCGGTGCCGCCCCCGCCCCCGGCGCCGCCGGTCGCGGCCGTCCCGTCCTGCCTCCGGGTCGGCTCGGCATCCAGCTCTACAGCCTGCGCGACAAGGTCTCCACCCTCGGCTTCGCCCCCGTCTTCGCCGAGCTGGAGAAGTACGGCTACGACGAGGTCGAGTTCGCCGGATACACCCAGGGCTCGGCCGGGCCGATCACCCTCGCCCAGCTCAAGCGGCTGGCCAGGAACCACGGCCTGAACCCCATCGGCAGCCACGTCGGCTACTACTCCGACGACCCGAACGCCTACACCTTCGCCCAGAACCTCACCAAGGTCCTCGACGACGCCCAGGCCCTCGGCCTCAAGCACATCGGCACCGCCTCGGGACCCTTCCGCTACGGCTCCACCGTCGACGCCTGGAAGCAGGCGGCCGAGGAGTTCAACACCTACGGCGCGGCGGCCAAGGCGCGCGGCATGAAGTTCTACCAGCACAACCACTCCGAGGAGTTCTCCTTCGCCACCGACAACCCCAAGGTCCGCCTCTACGACGTGCTGCTCGCCGAGACCGACCCCGACCTGGTGTTCCTGGAGATGGACATCTTCTGGGCGTACTCGGGCCAGTTCCGCTTCTCCAAGCGGCCCGACGGCACGGCGGCCCCGTTCGAGCCGCTCGACTACGTCCTCAGGCAGCCCCACCGCTATCCGCTGTTCCATGTGAAGGACGGCGTCAGCGACCCCGCGAACACCTACGGCTACCGGATGACCGACGTCGGCGACGGAGACATCGACTACCAGCGGTTCATCTCCGCCGTGACACGACTGCGCGGGGAGCGGTTCGCCCACCACTGGCAGGCCGAACACGACCAGCCCACCGAGTCGTTCACGTTCGCGCGCCGCTCCAGCGCGTACCTCCATTCGCTGCGCGAGAAGTGCTGACCTGTCCGTGGACGTGAGGAGGCCCTCCCGGAATCCCGGGAGGGCCTCCTCACGCGCGCGTGCCGTCAGCCGGCCGGCTGGGACACCGGCGTCCGCCCCGGCTGCCGCAGCAGCAGAGCGATCACCGCGGCCACCATGGACACGGCACCGGCCAGGGCGTACGCCCCGTCGTACCCCCAGGCGGCGACCACCATGGAGCCGAGACCGCCGCCGAGCAGGCCGCTGATCAGCTTGCCGCTGTACACCAGCCCGTAGTTGGAGGCGTTGTAGTTCTCCCCGAAGTAGTCCGGGGTGAGCGCCGCGAACAGCGGGTAGAACGCGCCGCCGCCGAAGCCGGAGAGGAAGGCGAAGAACAGGAACAGCGCCTCGCTCTTGACGTCGCCCGCCCAGATCACCCCGAACTGGGCCAGGCCCAGGACGACGATGACGAACACCAGGGTGGACTTGCGGCCCCACTTGTCGGACAGCCAGCCCACGACACCCCGCCCGATGCCGTTGATGACCGCCATGACACCCATCGACGAGGCCGCCACCAGCGGGCCGAAACCCACCTCCTTCGCGTAGTCGACCTGGAAGGAGATCCCGAAGATCGACACCCCCGCGGTCAGCACGATGGACACCCACATCAGGGGGAGCATGCCGGTCCTGATGGCCTCCTTGGGCGTGTACTGCCGTGCCGCGGGAGGGTTCTTGGCGAGGCTCGTCGCGTTCTTCGCGTCGCCGGAGAACGTCAGCGGATCGATGTCCGCGGGCCACCAGTTCTTCGGCGGGTCCTTGAAGAAGAACGCGGAGGCCAGGACCACGATCATGATGTAGCAGCCGATCAGGTCCAGGACCCGGTGGTAGTTCGCGGTGTCGAAGCCGTAGTTGAAGATGAAGATGAACGGCAGCGACCCGTACGCGAATCCGCCGTTGACGAACCCGGTCCGCGCTCCCCGGCGTTCGGGGAACCACTTGCCGACCATGTTGATGCAGGTCGCGTAGACGAGCCCGGCGCCGATGCCCCCGACGACGCCGAAGCCCAGGATCGCCAGCCAGACATTGCTCAGATGCGACAGGGCGAGGAACCCGATCGCACACAGGCCCGAGCCGATGTACATGGCCTTGCGGGCCGTCAGTACGCCTCTCTCCCGCAGCCAGCCCGCCGGGAAGGCGATGCCGGCCTGGAAGAAGACCCAGACACTGAGGATCCAGAAGGTGTTGCTCTGCGTCCAGCCATGGGCGTGGGACAGGGTGTCCTCCGCCGAGCCGTACGCGTATTCGAAGACACTGATGGCCATCATGGCGATCCATGGCAGATACACCATGAGCTTGCGCGAGTGACCGAGGATGTCCCGGTCGGTCTCGCCGACGCGGTACACGCGGCCGTGCGCGTCGGTCACTTCTCGGTAGGGACGATGTGCGGCGTCGGGGGAGGTGGTCGAACTGTTCTTCGCGATGGGATCTGCCGTCATTGCAGGGCAATTCCTCCGTGTCAGGCCATGAGTGTCGGACCGGGCGTGCCGGTCAGGCCATTTCCTCGCCGAGCGGCTGGGGGTTGGGGGCGATACCGCGCGTGGTCCTCGGTGTGCCGGGCGCCTTCAGGAACACGGCCAGTACCGCGGAGCACAGACCGATCGAGCCGGCCAGCACGAACGCGCCCTCGTAGTCCCAGGCGCCGACCACGATCGAGCCGACTCCGGAGCCGACGAGGCCGGAGATGAGCTTCGAGCTGTAGACCATGCCGTAGTTGGAGGCGTTGTTGTTCTCACCGAAGTAGTCCGCGGTCATGGCGGCGAACAGCGGGAAGATCGCGCCGCCGCCGAAGCCGGAGACCATGGAGCAGAAGAGGAAGAACGGCATGCTGCCCATCTGGCCGGAGACCAGCACACCGAACTGGGCGGTGCCCAGCACCAGGCACACGATGATCAGCGTGTTGCGGCGGCCGAACTTGTCGGAGATCCAGCCGATGACGCCACGCCCCGTGCCGTTGACGATCGCCTTCAGGGACATCGCCGTGGCCACGATCCCGCCCGCGAAGCCCATGTCCTTGCCGAACGGCACCTGGAAGGCGATACCGAAGATGTTGATGCCGGCCGTGCAGAGCAGACAGAACCACATCATCCAGAGGACGGGCTGACGCGCGGCCTCCTTCGGGGTGTACTGCTTGGTCGCCGGCGGGTTCTTCTCCAGCGCCCGCCGGATCTTCGGGTCGTCGGTCATCTTGAGCGGGTCGACGTGCGCGGGCCACCAGTTCTTCGGCGGGTCCTTGAAGAACCATCCCGCGAACGCCACGACCGAGCAGCAGATCAGGCCGACCATCACCAGGACGCTCTTGTAGTTGCTCAGATCCATGTACGAGGTGAACAGGAACACGAAGGGCACCGAGCCATAGGCGAAACCGCCGTTGACCATGCCGGTCTTGCCGCCCTTGCGCTCCGGATACCACTTGCCGACCATGTTCACGCAGGTCGCGTAGACGAGACCGGCACCGATACCGCTGCACACACCGAAGCCCAGATAGGCCACGATCACATTCGGCGCGAAGGCCAGGGAGAGATAGCCCAGGACCGTGCCCAGCGCGCCGAGCATCATCGCGTACCGCGCGGGAAGCTTTCCGCTCTCACGCAGCTGTCCGGCGGGGAAGGCCACGGCCGCCTGGAAGAACACCCAGACACCCATCAGCCAGAAGATGTGCCCGCTGCTCCACAGATGCGCCTCGTGCAGGGTGTCCTCGGCCGAGGTGAACGCGTACTCCGAGGAACTGATGCCCAGCATGCCCATCCAGGGGAAGAGCACCATGGTCCATCGCGGCCGCCCCATGATGTCCTTGTCGGTCTCGCCGACTCGGTACACGCGGCCGTTGCGGTCCGTCACCTCCCTGTAGGGGACGGACGTCGAGTAATCGATGGTTGTCATCTGGTCGAACACTCCTTGCGTCGAAAGATCTGGCCAGCGCCCCCTGTCCAAATTCCTTTCGTGCGCGCACGGATCCCGGAGCCGACCGACGCGCACCGTCGACCAGGCCCCGTGCTCGGTCACGTCATCCGATCACCCCACTCGCCCTGAGCAACCGCAACTCTTCATCTCCCAGGCCGAGTTCGCCGATGAGGATTTCTTCGGTGTGCTGGCCCAGCAGGGGTGCGGTGGTGATACGGGTGGGGGAGTCGGAGAGCTTGAGGGGATTGCCGACGGTCGTGAACCGCCCCCGCTGCGGATGCTCGACCTCGACGACGATCTCGTTCGCCGCCAGCGACGCGTCCTCGATGATCTCCCGGGTGGACAGGATCGGCCCGCACGGAATGTTGTGGCCGTTCAGCTGTTCCAGGACCTGCCACTTGGGCAGGGTCGAGGTCCACTCCTCGATCAGCTGGAACATCTTGGCCAGTTTCGGCAACCGGGCCTCGGGGGTGGCCCATTCGGGGTCCTCGGCGAGTTCCGGGCGGCCGATCAGCTCGGTCAGCGGGGGCCAGCCGACGGGCTGGACGATCACATACACGTAGTCGTTGGGCCCGCCGGGCGCGCACCGCACCGCCCAGCCGGGCTGCCCGCCCCCCGACGC